>ONRQ01000039.1 GCA_900320285.1 uncultured Eubacteriales bacterium | reverse complement strand
GCGATGTGAGCCTCGGTATTATACTAATTATTGGAAAAAGGTGTGTGATTCATCCCACTGCCTATAGAGGACAGGGGTATTCTCACACGTTTTGATAAATGCCTTGCAGCGTGCGCTTTCCATGTTGCTATTTCTTTCCGCGAAGTTCTGAGATCAGATCGGCTGCAGCAGAAATAATGTCTGCGGCGTGCTGGCGCATCTCCGATGCGAGGGCCGGGTCGGCCTTCGCGATGGCCGGCAGATTGGCCTCTACATTGTAGCTGGCACATCTTATGCCGGCATCGAGACAGCGCGCCGCAACGTAGATATCACTTTCGAGCATCTTGTTGGACCGACCTTTAAGTGTAGCTGCGAGGCGAAGCGCAGCCAGCGAGTCCTCCATCACCATAAGCGGAGCCTCTGCTGCCAGAACCGAAACCGAAGCTATGGCATCCTGTCTGTCTGCCTTCAGAGCTGTCTCTATCTGGTCCATGATCTCAGCAGTCATGCCCTCTTCACCTATATCGTCAATTACGTGACCTTCAGCTTTTAGTCTCTTTATCTCGGCCGAGACCCTGTCTATCTGAATGTCTGAAAACAGGCGAGGTAGTGCATAAGCTCTGGAAACTTTGCCGAATGCCTCTGCGTCATTGTCTATGCCGTCCATCAGACTGCCGAGCAGGACTTCCGCTTCACCGAGAATGTCCTTGTTGAGTTCTTCGAACTCTGCATACTTAGGCTTTCCTATTGTGTGGTTAGCCACCATCATTATCAGGGCGGCTCCCTGCGCTGAGGTCAGCGCAGCGGCGGCTCCGCCGCCGGGGGTCGGGTCCCCCGACCCGAGCCGCTTCAGATACTCTTCTATGCTTATATCCTTGAATGATCTGCTCATTCCTTTACCTCTTTTTCAATTTATTGTTCCGGAAATTCCACAACCGGTGTTTCGTTCTTTTTCATTACCAGCATATCACCCTTTGACTCCCTGCTCTCCAGCAGTTCGCCCAGGCGTCCGTCTCTCCTTGCGCACCACAGTATCACGGCTACCAGGAGCAGGTCTATGAATACCGCTGGTACACCGCCTTCCACGCCGAACTCATAGCTGTATATCCAGTTGCTGATGCCGGTAGCCGCATCCAGGTGGAACACGGATGCTTCCGAAACAAGACCGCTGTTAGGAAGTCCGAAGAGGAAGTTCTGAGTGAAGTTCCACATCGTATGTATTCCGAAGCAAGTCCAGATGCTGCCTGAATACCAGCGCAGCAGTGAATATGACAGGCCGCAGACGATGAGATCTGCGAGCGCCAGCGCGGATATTCCCGGATTGGCAAGATGCATCAGGCCGAATAAAGACCCGTTGATAACGATTGCCACCCACAGCGGATAGTGAACATTTATCCTTTCATACAGGAAGCACCTGCACCAGAGTTCTTCTGATGTGCTCTGGAAAAACACTGACACCAGCGCAAAGATCATCAGCGGGATCTGTGATGCTGAAAAATCCAGGTACAGCTTTATATCTCCGTGAATGAGCGCGCAGAGTATGCAGAAGAAATTGGTGAGGAACCCGAGCAGAAGCCCTATCCCCAGCATTTTCATGTTCTTTCTTTCACGCGCAGGCTTTATTGCGTCCAGCAGGAACCTGTTCTTCTTTACGATCAGACACAGAATGACAAAGAACAGGCACGATGCGATCAGCGGTGTGTAGTACTCGAGGACAAATGCCAGGCCGTCAGACTGGTTTGGAACAGACCGTCTGAGCAGACTGCCTGTATAAAGTACCAGGATGCTGTCCACTATTTCATAAAGAGCGAACCACGCCAGCAATATCCAGATTATCCGGTTTGTGAAATGTGTCTTCGTAAATATTTCTTTCATTTTCAGCCCCCGTCTGTCCGGGTCCTTTTGATTTCTGTTCTTTGATCTCTATTTGAAGTATCTTATACCGCTTTCGAACATGTGCATGAAGTAATTTCCAGGCACGTTCTTGTAAAGGCCGTTGCCTACTCTCTCCGCATGACCCATCTTTCCGAAGACTCTGCCGTCAGGCGATGTGATGCCTTCGATAGCCATTATGGATCCGTTCGGATTGAACAGTATATCCGAGCTTGCATTACCGTCAAGATCTACATACTGCGTTGCGATCTGTCCCATTGCTGTAAGATTCTTTATTACATCATCAGGCGCTATGAATCTGCCTTCGCCGTGTGATACAGGTACCGAATAGATATCACCCACATTGCAGAACCTCAGCCATGGAGATTTGTTCGAAGCAACTCTCACACGTACTATCTTCGACTGATGGCTTCCTATAGTGTTGAATGTCAGGGTCGGACTGTTTTCATCAGTGTCGATGATCTTTCCGTATGGCACGAGTCCGAGCTTGATGAGTGCCTGGAAGCCGTTGCAGATGCCGCACATCAGTCCGTCGTTCTTATCGAGGAGCTCTGTAACTCCCTCTGTCACGGCAGCGTTCCTGAAGAACGCGGTTATGAATTTCGCAGAACCATCCGGCTCGTCGCCGCCTGAGAATCCGCCCGGAATGAATACGATCTGAGCTTCCTTCAAAGCAGCCGCAAATGCCTCGACCGATCTGCTTATCTCATCGGAGCTGCGGTTCTTTATCACCATTATCTCAGGTACACCACCCGCCTCGCGGACCGCGCGGGCGCTGTCGTATTCGCAGTTTGTACCCGGGAATACCGGTATGAGCACCTTAGGCTCCGCACGCTTGAATACCGGCGTATGCCAGCTGCGCGCCTTGTATTCCAGATTGCTGACCGGACCGGTCATTCCTGCGACCAGTGTCGGGAATACCGTCTCCAGCCTGCCCTGATACAGACCAAGCAGTTCAGCCAGGCTGATGCTTTCTGTGCCGAAGCTTATAACCTGCTCACTTGTTGTGTGGCCAAGGAGCTCAATGTCGAACGAGCGGCCAATAAGCTCTGCGTCGTCTTTTACCTCGAGCACCAGACCGCCGTAGCAATATCCGAAGATATCCTCAGGATCCATCGACTCAAAGCTGAAGCCGATACCGTTGCCGAAGCTCATCTTCATCACCGCTTCCGCGATGCCTCCGATGCCCGGCGTATATGCGGCTACCGCCTCACCGGATGCGATCATCTCAGATGCCTTGTCCCACAGTCTGATCAGCGAGTCAGCCCTTGGAAGTCCCCTGCCTGCTCCGCTTCCGTCCTCGTCAGTGTAAGGTTTGAACAGCACAACCCTGTGACCGGCTTCCTTGAATTCCGGTGAAACGATGTTTCCTGTCTTGCCCATTGTGACCGCAAAGGAGATGAGCGTAGGCGGAACATCGAGGTCCTCGAAAGTACCGCTCATGGAATCCTTGCCTCCTATCGAGCCGATACCGAGACCCATCTGAGCCTCAAACGCGCCGAGCAGGGCTGCGAAAGGCTTGCCCCATCTTGCTCCGTCCTGCTTAGGCGAACCGAAGTACTCCTGGAACGAGAGGTAAACTTCCTTGAATGACGCTCCGGTTGCAATCAGCTTCGAAACTGATTCTACAACAGCGAGGTAAGCGCCGTGGTAAGGCGATGCCTCGGAAATGTATGGGTTGTATCCCCATGCCATCAGCGAGCAGTCGTCTGTCTGACCCTTCTCGAGCGGGATCTTGTGCACCATCGCCTGTATAGGTGTGATCTGGTTGATCCCTCCGAAAGGCATAAGTACTGTGCCTGCTCCTATAGTGGAGTCGAAGCGCTGGGACAGTCCCTGCTTTGAGCAGGTATTGAGATCGGAAGCCACCTTGCGCATGCCTGCGGAGAAGCTTCTCGCCTTGCCGTACATGCTTGTTGCCTGCCAGTTGCCCGGCGCCTCTGGCGCGATGTCTATATGTTTGTCTGCTCCGTTCGAGTTGAGGAACTCTCTGGAGATGTCTACTATCTTGTTGCCGTTCCAGTACATCACGAGGCGCGGCTCTTCTGTTACGGTCGCCACCTTTACGCACTGGAGGTTCTCGCCGTTCGCGATCAGCTTGAACAGCTTCTCATTATCTGCAGAAATCACGCAGGCCATTCTCTCCTGCGACTCACTTATAGCGAGTTCTGTACCGTCGAGGCCTTCGTACTTCTTCGGAACCGCGTCGAGGTCGATCTCAAGACCGTCAGCCAGCTCGCCTATGGCGACACTGACTCCGCCCGCACCGAAGTCGTTGCACCTCTTGATCATGCGGGTCGCAACGCCGTCACGGAAAAGTCTCTGGATCTTGCGCTCTTCAGGAGCATTACCCTTCTGTACTTCGGCGCCGCATGTCTCTACAGAGTGCACGTCGTGAGCCTTTGATGAACCGGTGGCTCCGCCGATACCGTCACGTCCGGTCGAACCTCCGAGCAGCATGACTATATCGCCAGGCTCAGGACGCTCTCTTCTGACGTTGACTGCAGGAGCGGCAGCCATGACTGCTCCGACCTCCATGCGCTTGGCCGCGTATCCCGGATGATATATCTCATCGACTATGCCCGTGCACAGTCCTATCTGGTTTCCGTAGCTTGAATAACCCTTTGCCGCTGTAGTCGTGATCGATCTCTGCGGAAGCTTGCCCGGCAGTGTCTCTGATACAGGCTGAAGCGGATTTGCCGCGCCTGTGACTCTCATTGCGGAGTAAGCGTACGCTCTGCCCGACAGCGGGTCTCTGATGCATCCGCCGAGGCAGGTTGCCGCTCCGCCGAACGGCTCTATCTCAGTCGGATGATTGTGTGTCTCATTCTTGAAGAGCAGCAGCCAAGGCTCTTTTTCGCCGTTGACTTCTACATTGATCATTACGGTGCACGCGTTGATCTCTTCTGACTCATCAAGCTTGTCGAGCTTGCCCTCTCTCTTCAGATGCTTTACCGCTATCGTCGCGATATCCATCAGCGTGACAGCCTTGACCCTTCCGAGCTCTCTTCTGACATTGAGATAATCCTTGTAGGCCTTCTCGAGCAGAGGATCCTCAAAAGTAACGCTGTCGATCACTGTGTTGAAGGTGGTATGTCTGCAGTGATCAGACCAGTACGTGTCGATCATCCTGAGTTCAGTGATAGTCGGATCCCTGTGCTCTGTGTCGCGGAAGTACTCCATGCACATAGCCAGATCCGCCTCGTCCATCGCAAGACCCATCGATCTGATGCAGCCTCTCATCTCGGCTTCTGTCATGTTGTTGAATCCCTCGAGCACCTTCACCTCTGTAGGGATCTCGTAATGCATCTCGAGAGTCTCCGGCATGTCGAGAGAAGCGCCTCTCGTCTCTACCGGGTTGATCACATAATTCTTTACTGCGTCGATATCTGCCGGCATGAGTTCGCCATAGAGCACATATACTCTGGCAAATCTTACCGTCGGTCTCTCTCCGCGGCTAAGTATCTGTATGCACTGCTCGGCTGAATCCGCGCGCTGATCGTACTGACCCGGAAGAGCCTCCACGGCAAACACGTAAGCCTTTCTGTTCTCTCTCTCCTCATCATCGTACGCGTAACCGTTGCCGTCGATGAAAAGGCCGGTCAGTTCCTCAAGTGAATCAGCTGTGTTGTCGAGCTGCGGTTCAGCGAACACCTTCCACCTGCAGTCCGCAAACAGTGCCTCATCGATGTTCTCGACATCATATCTGTTAATGACTCTTACATCCTCGATGCGTTCGATACCCAGAAGTGTCTTTACTTCATTTCTGAGTGCCGCCGCCTCGTTTGTAAGGCCCTCTTTTTTCTCTACGTAGATCCTGTAGACCATCATTCGCTCCTTTATCTGACAGCTTTCAAAGCCCGTTGTCCAATGTCCGCCCTGTAATACTTGTTTGCAAAATCTATTCTGTCGAGCATGTCGTATGATGCTTCTATGGCCTCGGCCAGAGTCGGCTCAACAGCCGTGACCCCAAGCACCCTTCCGCCTGATGTGAGCAGCCTGCCCTCTTCCTGGACAGCGCCTGCCACGTATACGTGCGGAAGCACATCCTCTGGTATATCTATTTCATAGCCCTTCTCATAGCTGACCGGATATCCGTCCGAAGCGGCTATGACGCAGCACGCGCTGCCGTCCTTCCACCTTACATCTACTTCTGCCAGCCTCTCCTCTGTGACCGCCTGCATTATGGTCAGGAGGTCTGTGTCGAGTAGCGGGAGCACCACCTGCGCTTCAGGGTCGCCGAATCTGCAGTTATACTCGATGACCTTCGGTCCTTTTGCAGTGAGCATCAGTCCGAAGTATAAGCAGCCCTTGAAGGTGCGTCCCTCCGCGTTCATCGCGCGCATCGTCGGCACGAATATCTCTTCCATGCAGCGTGCCGCCGCCTCATCCGTGTAGTACGGATTCGGTGCGACGGTGCCCATGCCGCCCGTGTTGAGGCCGGTGTCACCGTCGCCTGCGCGCTTGTGATCCATCGAGCTTATCATCGGGACTATGGTCTTGCCATCCGTGAACGCGAGCACCGACACCTCAGGTCCCTCAAGGAATTCCTCTATGACTATGCGGTCACCGCTCTCACCGAATTTGTGATCTTCCATCATAGATCTGACTGCGGCAACCGCATCCTCGCGGGTCTCCGCGATCACGACACCCTTGCCGAGCGCCAGACCATCGGCTTTGATCACCGTCGGTATAGGGGCGCTTTCAAGGTAGTAAAGCGCATCCCCGATGTTATCGAATGTATGATAGCGCGCGGTCGGTATGCCGTACTTCTTCATGAGGTTTTTCGAGAACACCTTGCTGCCCTCGATCACCGCAGCAGCAGCTTTAGGCCCGAAGCACGGTATGCCGATATTTGTGAGCTCATCAACGCAGCCCATTACGAGCGGATCGTCAGGCGCAACTACTGCGTAGTCAGGCCTGTGCTCCTTCGCGAAAGCCTTTATGCCCTCGATGTCCGTCGCCTTGACCGGGAAGCATTCCGCGTCCATCGCGATACCGCCGTTACCCGGCAAAGCGTAGATCTTATCTACAGCGGCGTTCTCTCTCAGTTTCTTTATAATGGCGTGCTCACGGCCGCCTCCGCCAACAACCAGAATATTCATATCGTTCTCCTTCCGATATGCTCGAACTTCTTTGATGTGCTTTTAGTGGTGGAAGAGACGCATGCCTGTAAAGGCCATGGCTATTCCCAGTTTGTTGCAGCAGTCTATTACTGCGTCATCACGGATAGAGCCGCCCGGCTGCGCAATATAGCTTACGCCCGATGCGGCCGCTCTCTGCACGTTGTCGAAGAACGGGAAAAAGGCGTCCGATCCGCAGGATACTCCGCTGATAGAATCGAGATATGCTCTCTGTTCCTCATCCGTGAAGCGTTCCGGCTGCTCCGTGAAATACTTCTGCCATACGCCGTCGGCGCAGCAGTCCTCTTCGTTTTTGTTTATGTAAGCGTCTATGACATTGTCTCTGTCAGGACGCCTGATCTCATCTTTGAAAGGCAGGTTCAGCACTTTGTCGTGCATGCGGAGAAACCAGGTGTCTGCCTTTCCGCCCGCGAGTCTGGTGCAGTGTACTCTCGACTGCTGGCCTGCGCCAACGCCTATCGCCTGTCCGTCGTGCGCGTAGCAGACGGAATTCGACTGTGTATATTTGAGAGTGATCAGTGCCACGATCAGATCGCGCACGGCCTCTTCAGGGAGCTCCTTCTTCTCGGTCACGACGTTCGAGAGAAGCTCACGGTCGATCTTAAAGAAGTTGTGTCCCTGCTCAAATGTGACTCCGAAGACCTGCTTTCTCTCCTTTTCAGGAGGCAGATAATCAGGGTCGATCTGAACGATGTTGTAGCCGCCTTTTTTCTTCTGCTTCAGAAGTTCCAGCGCTTCGTCAGTGTATCCCGGTGCGATGACCCCGTCGGATACCTCGCGCTTGATGATGCGGGCTGTCGTCTCATCGCAGACATCTGAAAGCGCGATCCAGTCGCCGAAGGAGCACATGCGGTCCGTTCCCCTTGCTCTCGCGTAAGCGCAGGCGAGCGGAGAATCGTCGAGCCCTTCGATGTCGTCCACGAAGCATGCCTTCTTCATCTTCTCTGTAAGCGGAAGACCTACGGCGGCGCCTGCCGGGCTGACATGCTTGAATGAAGCGGCAGCCGGCAGTCCGAGAGCTTCCCTGAGCTCGCGGACGAGCTGCCACGAGTTCAGCGCGTCAAGAAAGTTTATATATCCGGGTCTGCCGTTAAGGACCTCGAGTGGCAGCTCAGCGCCGCCTTCCATGAAGATCCTCGCAGGTTTCTGATTAGG
The DNA here is from genome assembly GCA_900320285.1 of uncultured Eubacteriales bacterium. Lineage (GTDB taxonomy): Bacteria > Bacillota > Clostridia > Peptostreptococcales > Anaerovoracaceae > Crickella. The sequence goes on along the minus strand of ONRQ01000039.1, from coordinate 7,441 downwards.
GTTGCAGCCGTATTTGAGTTCAAATTCTGTCATACCAGTCTCCTATGTATAAAGGCGCAGGCTGATGCCGGAAACATATCCGGTCGCTGGCGCTTCTAGCAATTCTTATTTATCAGGCGGCTTTCGCTTTCGCCGCTTGCGATATCTGTATAGCGGACATACAGCGAGATCTTGTTGTCTTCATCGAGTGCGTTCCAGATCTCTTCTGTGAACGCGTCTATGTCGTCAGGTATCTCTATGCGTTCAGGTTCTCCCTGGAATGTAGGGAGAGGATTCCCGTCATGCTCATATGTATGGATAAAGTGTCCGACTCCGCAGACCGGCGCGTAATCATAGCCGAAGCGGTTGCATGCGCTGCCCTCAGCATCAGCACTCTTGAGGATGCTCATCCTGTATCTGAAAGTCCCGTCTCCACCGAACACGGCCTCGGCACTGATGCGCGGCGTGAAGTTAGGAGCATCCGGTTCGAAGCATCTCGACTCCAGCGCCTCATAGAACGACTTTCCTTCAGCCAGTCCATCATAAATGGTGTCTGTCTGGTCGCCGTTGGTAACGATCAGGTGGTTTTCGAAGGTCCTGACCGCCGCATAGATTATGAGGCTCGGATCCTCGAGCTTCGAAACATCGAACGGTTCTGTGAACACAGCTCCGTCTCTCTCAACAAATACGCGGTTTCTCGAATTGACGGACCGTCCCATAATAAAATATGCGATGACCGCTTTGGTGCCATCGCAGGACTGTCCGGCCACGATGCCGCGGCCGGGATATCTGTTTTCCTCGACCGCATCACCGAATTTCCTGACTTTATAAATGTCCATGTCTCTCCTTTACTATCTTGCGGCAGATCTTTGCCACCGCTACCGGCAGAATGAGCCACTCTGCCTGTTCCATTACACGCCTCTGGAGTACCTCAGGCGTATCGCCGTCTTCCACGTTGACCGCCTTCTGGGCGATGATCTCGCCGCCGTCAGCGATCTCGTTCACATAATGGACTGTCGCGCCTGTCACCTTGACGCCTCTTTCGAGCGCCGCAATGTGTGGTCTGAGTCCGTAGAATCCGTCCCCGCAGAATGCAGGTATCAACGACGGATGTATGTTTATGATCTTATGATCATAGCGTGTTACGAAGTCCTTGCTGAGTATCATAAGGAAGCCCGCGAGAACTATGAGATCGATGTTTCTGGAATCGATGATCTCGCAGCATGCCTCCTCGAAACCTTCCTGTCCGCCGCTTGCCTTGCGGGTTATTGTAAAGGCCTCGATACCCGCCTTGCGGGCACGCTCAAGCGCGTACGCATCTTCTCTGTTTGAGATGACGAGTACGATCTCTCCCTTTTCTATGAGCCCCGAATTCTGGGCATCTATAAGGGCCTGCAGATTTGTCCCTGTGCCGCTTACCATAACGGCGATCCTAGCTTTATCTGTCATACTGATACCTTCACAGCAAATGATTTAAATGGTTTCTGCTTTACGGCGCAGCCGTTTTTCCATTAAATTATTATACCTCAGAAACAGTGCTAATATCTATTCTATTCTATCGTTATCTTCTCCAGTCCGCGGATGATATCTCCGATCACATAAGCGTCCTCGCCGTTCTGGCGCAGTATGTTGAGTGCTGCAGGTGCGTCTTCGCGCGACACTATTACTGTCATGCCGACGCCCATGTTAAATGTGTTGAACATGTCGTGATCGCTGATGACTCCGACCTTCTGTATGAGATTGAATATCGGCAGTACTCTGATCGCCTTGCGTGCTATTCTGGCCGTCAGACCGCCCGGTATGGAGCGCGGAATGTTCTCATAGAATCCGCCGCCTGTGATGTGCGAGATGCCTTTGATCTTCTCCGCTCCCAGCTTATCTATAAGAGCCAGGACAGGCTTTACATAAATCTTTGTAGGCTCGAGAAGAACGTCTCCCAGGGCTTTCCCTTCAAGTTCAGTATTGCCTGCTTTCATCGCCATGATATCAGGCTTATCGAGAGCAAACACCCTGCGCACCAGCGAGAAGCCGTTCGAATGAACGCCGCTCGACGGAAGCGCGATGATGATGTCTCCCTCAGTCATGCGGCTGTTATCTATGATCTTGTCTTTATCCACTATACCTGTACAGTATCCCGCGAGGTCATACTCGTTTATAGGATAGAATCCAGGCATCTCTGCTGTCTCTCCGCCTATGAGAGCTGCTCCCGCCTGTACACAGCCTTCGCAGACTCCGGATACTATCTGTTCGATGCGCTCCGGAACATTTTTGCCGCAGGCGATATAATCGAGAAAATACAGAGGCTTTGCCCCGACACAGACAACATCGTTGACGCACATAGCCACGCAGTCGATGCCGATCGTATCGTGCTTATCGAGCATAAACGCCAGTTTCAGCTTCGTTCCTACACCGTCCGTACCGCTGACCAGCACAGGCTTACTGATGCCTTCGAGGTCGAGTTCAAAGAGTCCTCCGAAGCCTCCTACCTGACCCATTACGCCGGGTACTGCAGTCCTCGCGATATGCTTCTTCATTAGCTCTACCGCTTTGTAGCCCGCCTCAAGGTCTACTCCTGCTGCCTTATAACTGTTTGATGATGAATTCGTGATCATTGAGCACCTTCTGTTCTGTCTTCTGCTGTGATGCCTGTTTCTCTAGTCTTCCCTTCCGGTCCAGCAATATTTGCAAAGTTTGCACGATGGGAGTCCTATCGCTTCAACGACGCCGTCAAGTGTCTGGAACTCCAGGCTTTCAAAGCCCATCTTCTCTGCGATGACTTCGCGCATCCTGCGCCCGCGTTCGGTATTCGCATCTGAATACTCGTCCAGATGCTTCAGTCCTTCTTCACCTTCGATCTCGGAGATGATCCTTCTCGAGAGAAGTTCCATGTCGCTCCTGTTACGCGAGAAGTTGAGATACTTGCACGCGTACATGATAGGCGGGCAGGCCGATCTCATATGGACAGCCTTAGCGCCGTTGTCGTAAAGGAATTCTACTGTCTCGCGGAGCTGTGTGCCCCTCACTATGGAGTCATCCACAAAGAGAAGATTCTTGCCCTTTATGAGCTCTGTCACCGGGATCTGCTTCATCTTTGCGACCTTGTTTCTTTCTTCCTGTGTAGTAGGCATGAAGCTGCGGGACCACGTAGGCGTATATTTTATGAACGCCCTGGCAAACGGCTTGTGCGTCTCGTTGGAGTAACCGATCGCATGAGGTGTACCGCTGTCAGGAACTCCTCCGACATAGTCGACTTCTGAAATATCGAAACCATGTGCCTTGTCATTGCGGGCCATTATGTGACCGTTGTTGTAACGCATCACTTCAACGTTCATGCCTTCGTAGGTCGTTGTAGGATAGCCGTAATAGCTCCAGAGAAAAGCGCAGATCTTCATCTCTTCGCCCGGAGCCACAAGCTGCCTGCAGCTGCCCGGAGTGAGTTCAACTATCTCGCCAGGGCCGAGATCCTTTACTTCTTCGAAGCCTGCCTTAAGCAGCGCGAATGACTCGAAGCTTACCGCTGAAGCGTTTTCACTCACTGCCACGCTCATAGGAAGCCTTCCCTTGATATCGCGTGCTGCGATTATGCTGCCGCCCTCCTTTAACACGAGTATGGTTGCGGAGCCCTTGATAGTTTCCTGCGCATATCTGATGCCTTCGATAAGATCATCCTTCTCGGAAATAAGCGCCGCGGCCAGTTCTGTCTGATTGATCCTTCCGCCTGTCATGGCCTCGAGATGTCCGTGGGATCCCCTGAGCACTATGTCTGCGATCTCGTCGACGTTATTGATGATGCCGACCGTGCATATAGCAAACGTACCGCTGACTGAACGGAAGAGCAGCGGCTGCGGGTCCATATCGCTGATGCAGCCGATAGCCGCCTGGCCTTTCATCTTGCTCAGTATGCCCTCGAACTTGGTGCGGAACGGAGCGTTCTCTATGTTATGGATCTCGCGCTGGAATCCGCTCTCTTTATCGTATGAAGCCAGACCGCCCCGGCGGGTGCCGAGGTGGGAATGGTAATCTACGCCGAAATAGACGTCAAGTATGCAGTTTTCGTTCGATGTGATTCCGAAAAATCCGCCCATTTAACCTGTCCTTTCGGTCGACCTATGCGAAGAAGAGCTCATTCAGCTTGAGCGGTTCAATGTACTCGCCGTTCTTGTAAACACGCATGTTGCCCGATGCGATCTCGTCGATCAGCATAACTTTGCCTTCTGCGTCATAGCCGAACTCAAACTTGATGTCGTAAAGGTCGAGGCCCTTTTCTTTCATGTCGTCAGCTACGATCTTTGTGATCTTCTGTGTCATGTCCCTGAGGTCATCATACTGTTCCTCTGTCATGACTCCGAGAACTACGAGGCCGTCCTTTGTTACCAGCGGATCGCCCAGAGCGTCGTTCTTGAAAGTAGTCTCTACATAGTAAGGAAGGTCCGTACCTGCTTCGACGTATTCTCCGTATCTCTTGATGAAACTGCCTACGGCCTTGAGTCTGCAGATGACCTCGAGACCGTGTCCGAATACCTTGGCCGGCTTTACTTCCATAGTAGTATCTTCAAAGTTGGCCTTCACGTAATGTGTTCTGATGCCTGCCTCGTTGATCTTTTTGAAGTAGTAATCCGTCATCTGAAGGTTGATGTCTCCGACACCCTCGATGGTAAGTCCGATCTGGTTTTCGCCCGGATCAAACTTTCCGTCCTTGCCTGTGACATCATCCTTGAACTTCAGAAGATAGTTGCCGTTCTCAAGTTCGAATACGTTTTTGGTTTTGCCTGTGTAAACCAGTTTCATCTTAGTCCTCCTTTTATATGCGACTTTCAATAGTTTTGTCTTTTTTCAGCACTGCTTCTGCCTCTGACTTGCGGCGCGCTATGAGCGCCTGCGCGAGGTCTTCATCTGACAGCGCAAGTATCTCGGCGGCAAGGAGCGCTGCGTTTTTGCCCCCGTCGATCGCGACCGTTGCGACTGGGATGCCGCTAGGCATCATCACGGTCGATAAAAGAGCGTCCATGCCGTCAAGCGCAGCGCTTTTGCATGGCACTCCAATAACCGGGAGCGTCGTGTTAGCGGCTATCGCTCCCGCCAGGTGGGCTGCCATGCCGGCGAAGGCTATGACGACGCCGAAGCCTTCGTCCCTTGCCGCCAGCGACCATGCGCTCGCCTCTGCAGGCGTGCGGTGCGCCGAATATACATGTGTCTCGTAAGGTATTCCGAGCTCTTTAAGAACGGCTGCGGCCTTCTGCACTACCGGCAGATCGCTGTCGCTGCCCATAATAAGTCCTACCTTCTTCATCGCTCCCGCCTTTCTTTAATAGTCGTCGATGTTAAGATCGTCTCTTGAATAGACTTTTGTCTTGCGGTTATCCGTTCTGACCATGGCTCTTACCCCGTGATAAAGGCCCCTCAGTATAGCAAAAATAAGGAACATCACAAGGAATCCGGTAATGCCGTACGCGATATCCTGGCTCTCCATAACACCGGTGCCCGTATACCACTGTCCTATCTCTATGGCAAATGCCAGTACCATTATTACCGTAAATACATAAAGCCAGGTGATCACCATGGTGTGATCGTGCTTGGCGAGCATCTTGAACAGCGGATACAGCACAAAAATGAGCGCCATTCCGAAGATGCCGAAAACGATAAAGTGCAGCTGTTTGTCATCAAAGTACCAGCCGCCTGCATCGTTGATGCGCAGAACCCGTTCGTGTATTCTCGCAACCCATGTTGTAAATGTATAAATTAGTTCCCACATATTCATAGCGATATTATAATACGAAGTTTCACTAATTTTGTGTTCTAATTGCGAAACCTTAAAGCCTTACGAAATATAAAGGTTTTTGTTTGTATAGGTTTGTTGAGCCCTTTGCACCCGTCTTTCTATAATTTGAATGGACACATACCGGTCTTTCGCAAAACGCAAGGCGCCGGTCAGTTCGCATCTGATAAAAAAGGTGGGAATCATTATGGAAATAAGGAACAATCGAATGAAAAGAAAAGCGGTCACGATCATGCTGGCAGCGGCAATGCTGTTTACCGCCATGCCGGTACTGAACGTCCCTGCCTTCACGGCTTCCGCGGCATCGAATACCGCGACCGGAAAGGTCAAGGAAAGCGGAGTCATCCTGAGAGCTTCCGCAAGCACAAGCTCAAAGGCGGTAAAGACTCTTAAGAAAAACAAGAAAGTGACCATCCAGAAGGAGATCTTCAAGAAGAAGAGCACCAAGAAATCTACCCGCTGGTATAGTGTTAAGGTGGGCAAAAAGAAAGGGTATATAAGAGCCGACCTCTTAAAGGATGTAAAAGGGATCAATGCCGCAGCTGTTGTTACCGAAGATCTCAATTACAGGAAAGGACCTGACGTATCATTCAAGAAAAAAGGTACCATCGCAATCGGCACACAGGTCACGCTTCTGATGCCGGCTAAGCTTTCCGGCAGCAAGAGTAAATGGTACAGGGTATGGGTAAACAACACGGCCGCATACGTAAGCGCTGACTATATAAAGCTCGGAACTTCCCTGTTCATCCAGAAATCCGCAAAGGAACTGGCAGGCAAGTCCGAACTCGCAAGAGCGCTGCTTACCAATCCGTCAAGAGGGGGCAAGGCAAGAGTCGTATATACATTCACACCGGACAACTGTGTGAAGCGCTTCGCGATACAGGGATATAAAAACGCCAAGGTACCTCAGGGCTTTACCTATACCGGAAGCGAATACTATATAGTCTACGGTATGGCTGCCGGCCAGAGCATCGTGACATATTCCCCTGACGGCACGCGTACAGGTGAGTCCAAGTTCGCGTTCTCCATTGGACATCCTAACGGTATCACGTGGGACCCGATTACGAGGATCTGCTACATTTTCAAGGGGAACCAGAAGAGGATCTACACATGGAACCCGGCGACAAACAAATTCGGCAAATCCAAGACTCCGTATTCATCATCAGGTGTCGGCTATGACAACGCGACCGGCATGATCTACGCGACCTCGCACACCGGTATCAGGGTATACACCGCGGACGGTACTTTCAAACACCAGAAGCTCTTCCCAAGATGCTCGCCTGGATTCTTCCATTACATCCAGGACTGCGGAGCCGGCGAAGGATTCATCTTCCACGGCGTCAGCGGATCCAGCAAGAAGACCAAGAACCAGCTCGACATCTACAGGGCTGCTGACATGGCTTATCTCGGATCCATCAAGATCACTATAGGCGAATACGAAAGCGCGGTAGTAGGACCGGGCGGATATCTGGAGCTTCTCATCAACACAGAAGGTACGACCGATTACGTCTGGAGAACGCCGTTAAAGGTAACCGAGCTGAAATAGTTCCCGTAATTACTGCAGCAAAAAGGAGCAACGCCGTTGCTCCTCAGACCGTAGACAAAGCCCAAGTTTCAAAACACTGAAGCCTGGGCTTTTCTCATGCGTAAGAAAATTGGGATCCGATGAAAAATGAGGAAATAAAG
>ONRQ01000010.1 GCA_900320285.1 uncultured Eubacteriales bacterium | reverse complement strand
ATCTCATTCTCCTCGACATACTTCTTGATGATGTCGAAAACAAGCTGCAGACACTCATTATGTTCGATCATAGGTCTGTCCTCCGAAAACACTTATAAATCTATCTCTTCCTGCCGTTAATATATCACCCGTCAATATCAGTGTATATGCCACGATGTACCTAATGTGTCCCATCTCTGTTTGTGCAGGATCAACTTGCATAGCATATGCTGTTATCTTTCACGCCGCCTCCAAGAAACCCATCACAAGTCCCTTCGCCTTCGCAAACTCCTCCACGAACTTCATCACTTCGTCACCCGGATTGGTATTAAAGCGCGCCCTGGCCTGAACCACCTCACAGCCATCTACTTCCATAGCCGCAAAAGACATATCGGGAGAAGAACACTTTCTGATAAACAGGATCGTCGTATCACCTTCAGCGTGTCTTCTGATATAACCGGCAAGGCAATTACAAAGAGCGCACGCTTCCAACGCTATCTCCATCGGAGTCTTCGGATACCTGATAAAGTAAATGCCATCCGTGTATTCATAGAATGCCGCTTCGTTTTTTGCCCTGAGATCAAACATTTCCGCGATAAGAGGATCTCTGACTCTTCCCCCTACATGCATCTTGTAGTGATCCGGCCTCGATAGGAACCGTTTCAATTCTTCTTTCAGACCCAGTTTTCTGAGCGTGTCTATGATGCTGAAATACCCTTCCAGTCTTTGACTCGAGACCCGTGCTATCACTGCTCTTTTTAAGTCTTTGTAGAGATCTCTGTCAAAATCCTTCGCCCCAAACAATCCCTGATCAAATAACCCCTCGAGATAATGCCACTGGTGGATATTCGGATATCCGTCACCTATAGCCCCGGCGAAATGAGAATAGATGTCTATGGACTTTCTGAGCATCTCCTCCGAAGTGTAGTATCTCTGAAAACCGTCCTGATTAAGTATTCGCAAAAGCCTCAGCGGAGCATTGTGTCCGACTATCTCAGAAGGCGTCCTGCCGATGAAGTTATAAGTCTCCATGATCTCAAGATCGAAAGCAATATTGTCAAGCCCCGCTTTATAAAGGATCTCTTTCGGCCCCGAGCGGTGGCTTGCATAGTAGATGTGCTCTATTACTTTTCCCGGTTCCTCATATCCGCAGTAATTCAGATAAGGAAAGTACTCTCTTAACACATCGCTCAAATGCCTCATCTCATTATCTGATGCCAGGAGTATGCCGCGTCCTCCCCTCGCATAACGGATCAGCTCTTTCTCACGATCTTCGGGAAGACACATCCCCTCTTCGATGATGAACCTTCCGTAATCTTCACCGTCGAACATGCCGGGATCCCAAATGTATATCTCAATATAGCGTGATCCGTCATCCCTGATCCTGTCAAAGAAACATACATGCGAGAAAAAGAGTTCCCTCTCCATCTCGAAAAACTCCCCTCTTGATGCCAACGGATACCTCTCAAGGTCATCACAATCGACCTCCGGGCACCTGCTGATCATTCTTTCAAATCTGGTCAGATTCTTCATAAACGCACCTGCTTATAATAACGATTACTACTTTGTCCTGATTATAAGCGGGTCCATGGGTCATTTTTGTGCCATCGATTTATACTTTGATCCGTGCAACTTTTCCCCACGGCGGCTCGACATCGTCTGTCACCAGAAGCCACAGGACAGGTATCTCCATCGCTTCTTCCTCTTTCGGGAAATCAGCATATCCGTCCGTCATGATAATTATGCTTGCCGGTAATGTATCCATATGCTTTTCCACATATTTGAAAATAATATCGAACCTGGTTCCGCCTCCGCCTTTAGGTCTTATTATCCTGAACTCTTCTTCGCTGGAAAAAGGCTTAGGTTCCACGACTTCTGCATCAAAGAAACCGAGCCATCCCTGAAGATGTCCGTTGAACTGATCTATGGCTCCTTTGATCTCCGAATATACTGCCGTTATTGCTTCGTCAGACATACTCCCGGAAGTGTCGATCATAAAGAGGATGTCTTTCACCGTTTCGTCTTTCTCGTTGTAATCAGGCAGAAAGAAAGGACTTTCATCGAATCTTCTGTCAGGCGGAGTGAACGAATAGTCGGTTATCTCCTCCTGAACAAAGTCGTTTAATATCGTTCGCCAGTCGGTTTGCGGCTTGCGGAGCTCCTTAATGATACGGTCAGCACAAAGAGGAATAAGGCCGCGCTGATTTGACGGATCTCTGATCTCGATCGCTTCGCATGCATCTAAAAGATTCTTTGACCATTCGTCTTTGAGAGACCCGTCTTCATCAGCAGTACCCCACTTGCTGTGGTCATCCCAGTTACCACTGCCATTACCACCGGAACCCATCATCCCCGATGCACCCTTTTTCTTTCCTTTGACGGGAAGCATCGCATATACTTCTTCAGCAGTATAGAACCTGCCTTCTTTGCCGTCCGGAGCCACGTGCATTGACTCGCCGTATTTCTTCAGGGTTATGGACTTTAAGTCACCCTTGTTAGATTCAAGAATGTTGGAATTCACAACGATATCGCACGCGATATTAAAAGCCTCCTGATCGTAATCCTTGCCGCGGATGCAATGCTGCAGCGCACAGTGCATTACCTCATGCATCATTATGAAATCAAGCTCGTCATCGTCCAGATTATTCAGGAACGAAGGACCGAAATATATCTTCCTGCCGTCGGTGCAGGCTGTCTCGCATCCCGTGTCGATCGCGAAATTCATATGCATGAGAAGCAGGCCGTAGAATCCGTTATTACAAAGGATCCTCATCCTCGACAGCAGTATGCGCTTTACGTATTCACGTCTCTTCTCACTTGACAGATCCATTCAGAAGTTTTCCTTTGCTCTGCATCCATTTGACGAACTCGGGGACCATCATCAGCTTCTCCCTGAAGCCGGGCTCTATATACATGTAATCCTTAAGCAGAACGACACTGAAATCTGGCGGCATGGTCTCGGAATACCTGATGGAATTACCGATGGCCGTCATGTCATTCTTATGGTTTCTTGCATAGACGGTCATGGAAGACGTCAGTGCATATAACGCGTCCATGCTCCTGGGAACCTTTGGCATCTTGCCGGCGAAAATATCCTCTATAGAAGGAAGATCCTTATATACCTTCTCCCATGTCCGGAATTCGATCGCAACTCCTGAACCTATCAGACCCGCGATAAGCGGATACATCTTTTCGATGCTGTTATCGATACCGTTTAATATGTTGCTGACCATCTCCCAGGAACGCGGTGTCGCAAACGCAAGATCGTCAGTGCTTCCCTCAAAGCCCATGAGATAATTGCTCCTGAACGAGAGAAAACCGATTACCTTGTCATTGATCCCGTTCTTTATTGCCCACTTCTTCCATGCATCAAAACTGCCTTCAACTTCGATATGCATGAGACGGTTGGCCAAAGCCTTGGGCATCTTGAAAGCAACAGACTTATCAGTCACTCTGTTGCCTGCCGCAATGACGATGCAGTTGTCAGGCAGCCGGTGCTCGCCAACGGTCCTGTCCAGCGTTATCTGATAAGCAGCCGCCTGTACCGATTGAGGTGCAGCTGATATCTCATCTAAGAAAAGGATGTTCACCACATCAGGAGAATCATCCATCTGGAAGATCTGCGGCTTAAGCCATACAGCCAAAGTTTTATCTGCGTTCGAAGTAGGAATGCCGCGAAGATCAATGGGGTTGAAAAGCAAAAGTCTGACGTCAGTAACATTGACCTTTTTGCCCGTAGAATCTTCGATCACAGATGCGATCTGCCTTACCGCCTGCGATTTACCGACTCCGGGAGGACCCCAAAGCATGACGGAAGGCATTGTCTTCAATGGCAGCATGTTGTTTATCACCGTGCAGTATGAACTGCCCAGCACCTCGATCAGCTTGCCGACAGACATTGACGGCACATTGGATAATCTAACTTCACTCATTTTTCCTTTGCTCCCAGCTTCTCATCGAGCTCATCGACTTTGTTTCTGTAGTATTCGATCTTGTCAGCATAGCCCTCATCTTTTTCGAGTTCCGACTTGATATCGGACTGCCTTTTCTTAAACATCTGAAGGCCGTTTTTAAGCTTTTCCAGATGTTCATCCAAAGTGTCCAGAGCATTGTCGATCCTTATAAGATTTCCGGTATCGGTATCACCCAGCTCGACAGGATATCTGCCGCTCCTGACAAGCCAGACATGAGGTCTTTCGGAAGTCATGTTCGTAGGAAGGACGATAGCAAATCCGCGGTAGACCATGAGCGGATTCTCGGTGGTCTGAAGGATGTTATTCCTGACTGCATTTCCTATGGTCTCCCTCAGATCTTTTCGCTTCTGAGCCGCTTCCTTCTTGAGCTTGTTCTCGGTAACAGGAGGATTGGCTTTTCTCCACTCTGTGCAGTATCCGATATCGTCCTCACACTTTGAGATAAGATCATTCTGATGATCGATCCTGGACGGGATCTCAAGCAGTTCCTTCTCGAGCTTGTCAATGCCATCGAAATCGCCCTTGCCATAAAGATCGGTACGTACCTCCATAGCTGCGAAAGGAGCCCAGCTCTTCGGATATACGACATCCGCGTCCTTGAAAGCTTCCTTCATGTCATTTGTTATGGAGAACTTTCCGCCGGCTTCAGCAGCGTTCTTCTTTGCTACCTCTACTACATCGCCCATAACCTCATATCCTTCCGGATGAGCAAGAACGACGTCCATTCCGAAGCGAGTCAGGAGTCCGATGATTCCCTGAGGAACTGAAAGAGGCTTGCCGTATGATGGGGAGTAAGCCCAGCTCATGGCGATCTTCTTGCCCTTCAGGTTCTCTACTCCGCCGAACTCGTGAATGATGTGAAGTGCGTCAGCCATTGCTTGTGTCGGATGGTCGATATCGCACTGCAGATTTACAAGTGTCGGTTTCTGCTCGAGTTCTCCGTCCTCATGTGCCTGTGTGACAGAGTCCATAAACTCGTGCATATAAGCGTTGCCTTTGCCGATATACATATCATCACGGATACCAATAACGTCTGCCATGAACGAGATCATTGTAGCTGTCTCGCGTACGGTTTCACCATGAGCGATCTGTGACTTCTTCTCGTCGAGGTCCGCTACCTCAAGTCCGAGCAGGTTGCAGGCGCTGGCAAATGAAAAACGTGTTCTTGTTGAGTTGTCACGGAAGATCGAGATACCGAGCCCCGAGTCGAAGATCTTTGTGGATTTATTGCGCTCTCTCAGGTCTCTCAGTGCGTCTGCCACAGCGAATACCGCCTCGATCTCATCGTCTGTCTTCTCCCATGTCAGAAAGAAATCGTTCTCATACATGTCTGCGATGTTAAGCTTCGCGAGCTTTTCTGCAAGTTCTGTTGCCTTTGACATAATCTCTCTCCTTGTGTTCCTCAGTTTTATCTTCCTTAAAATGTTTTTGCTTTCCTTAATTAATTTTATTATATACCTGTCGCCAGGTAATTCAACAGATTTCGATGAAAAAGCTAAAACTATTTTAGCTTTTTCTGATGCAGCTGTTTCTTAAACTGCCAGTATGCTCTTTCCCCGTTTGAGATACCTTCCGTCACCTCGTTTTCCGAGGAATTCTCCGTCACTTACGATTTCCTCTCCTCTGAGGAATACCTTATCGATGCATCCCTCCAGCTCCATTCCTTCGTAGCATGAGTAGTCCGAAGCTCCGCGTATGTAGTCTTTGCTGATCACGGTCTTCTTTTCCGGATCGATGATGACTATATCGGCATCAGTACCCGGCTCGAAGCTTCCCTTCTGCGGGTACATTCCGAACATGCGGCAAGGATTTGAAGAGCTGTATTTTACCACCTGAGGCAGGCTTATGCGTCCCTTCATGAATCCTTCCGAGAAGAGCAGTATCAGTCTCTCCTGAACGCCCGGCGCTCCGTTAGGGCACTTCGTGAAATCGTCCTTGCCGTACTGCTTCTCGGCCTTACCTGCCTTGAAATGGAACGGGCAGTGATCTGTAGCAACTGTATCTATCGTGCCGTCAGCGAGCGCCTGCCACAGTTCTTCCCTGTCCTGATCCTTGCGGAGAGGCGGCGACATGATCGCCTTGAGGCCCTCCTTCGGATCCTCGTATTCCTTATCTGTAAGGATCAGATACTGTATGCAGGTCTCAACTCCCAGATTCGGTCTGCTCTCAGATCTGGCCTTCTGCACCTCGTGCAGGCCTTCAGCACTTGAAAGATGCACTATATAAAGCGGTGCGTCTCCTGCCATCGCCGCCAGATGAATCATCCTGTTGACAGCTTCTGCTTCGCATCTCGCAGGTCTGCTGAGCGGGTGATACTTTGCCTCGCCATGGCCTGCTTCAACGAATTCCTTTCTGAGCTGCGTGAGCACTCCGTGGTTCTCGCAGTGGACGGTTATGACTATGCCGGCCTTTTTCGCGGCTCTAAGTACCCTGAAGATCTCGTCATCCTGCAGCCTGTAATCGTAAGTCATATAGACCTTGAAGCTGGTGATGCCCTCTTCTTCACTGATCTCGCACATCTCGCCGAGAGTCGCCTCATGCAGATGCTGGAATACTCCGTGGAATCCGTAGTCAACGACTGCGTTGCCGTCCGCGAGCCTGTGATATTCATTCACCTGATGCCAGAGGCTGCAGTCTTTTGGGCCGAACGCCATGTGGTCCACTATTGTAGTAGTGCCGCCGCACGCCGCTGCTACCGTGCCGTCGTAGAAATCGTCTATAGCCCTTGCAAATCCAACGTCCAGGTCCATATGCGTATGAACGTCCACAGCACCCGGAAGCACGTATTTGCCGCTTGCGTCGATGACTTCAGCATCATCATCGCTCAGGCCGCTTCCGATTTCGATAATCTTTTCTCCGTCAATCAGGATGTCACCCTCAAATACTTCCGTATCAGTAGCGATCATTCCGTTTTTTATCAGCTTTTTCATGTCGGTCACTTCTTCTTTTTACTATAGAATGTGTTCTCGAGCGGGAGCTTTGTTCTCAGGACTCCGTCTCTCGCGTAATACGCGCCGGCGATCGCAGGTGCCGCAGGTATCGATGTGATCTCGCCTACGCCCTTTGCGCCGTATGATGCTTCCAGAAGCTCATCCTTTTCTACGTGTATCGCATGGAGTTCCGGAATGTCAGTCGAACGCAGCAGGCCGAGAGTTCCATACTTAGCCGTTGGCACGCAGTCCTTCAGAGGCCAGCTCTCAGTAAGCGCATATCCCATGCTCATCAGTACTCCGCCCTCTATCTGGCCGGACATTGACAGCGGGTTCACTACCTTCCCGGCATCAAATGCCGCATATATATCTGTGACCCTTCCTTCTGCATCAAGCACCGCCACGTTTGTAGCAAAGCCATATGCAATATGACTCTTCGGATGAGGCTTGTCTGATCCCAGCTTATCTGTAGGCTCAAAATACTCATAGAAGAACTTTCTGCCTTCCAGTTTATCCAGAGTGTCTTCAGTGACGCCCTCTTCATCCATGGCTTTCCTGAGCATAAGCGCGGCGCCTCTTACTGCCTCGCCCGTTACCAGCGTCTGCCTGGATCCTGATGTGGTTCCTGAATTTGGCGCGTTCTCTGTATTGCTGTTACCGATCCAGATCTGTGTAATAGGCAGATCTGTTGCCTGAGCAACATCCTGAAGGAATACAGTCTGGCATCCCTGGCCTATATCTGAAGCAGCAGTGAATACCCATACCAGACCGTCCTTTACTCTGAGTTCTGCCCTGCCTTTATCCGGAAGTCCTACTCCGACACCTGCGTTCTTCATTGCGCAGGCTATGCCTACCCTGTCTTCCGGCGCATCGTCAAAGTATGGCTTCACAGCTACGAGAGTTTCTTTCAGCGCAGTTGATACATCCGCGATCTGCCCGTTCGGAAGCTCAAGGCCCGGCTCAATCGCGTTGCGGTATCTTATCTCCCATGGACTGATCCCGACCTTCTTTGCCAGTACGTTCAGGAGTGATTCAAGAGCGAACTGGCTCTGACATACACCAAATCCTCTGAATGCTCCCGCAGGAGGATTATTGGTATAATATCCGAATCCTCTGATATCCGTGTTGTGATAATTGTATGGGCCAACGCTGTGCGTGCATGCTCTCTCAAGAACAGGTCCGCACAGGCTTGCGTAAGCGCCTGTATCGAAATTGATCTCACAGTCGAGGCCTGTCAGTATGCCGTTCTCATCGCAGCCAACAGTGAAAGTCCCTTCCATGTAGTGCCTCTTAGGGTGTACCCTGAGGGATTCCGCACGGCTGAACTTCATCTTCACCGGCCTGTTGTACTTCAGCGCTGCCAGAGCAGTCAGATGCTGTGTCGTAACGTCTTCCTTGCCGCCAAAGCCGCCACCGATGAGCTGGTTCTCTACTACGATGCGTTCCTGACAATCCTCCCAGCCGAGCATGATAGCCACCTCGTGTCTGGTGTCATAAGCTCCCTGGTCTGTCGAGAGAATCTTGACTCCGTCCCTGTACGGGAACGACACGGCACATTCCGGCTCAAGGAAGGCGTGCTCCGTGAACGGAGTTGTGAACGATGCCGTCGCAGTATATGCCGACTCCGCAAGTGCTTTCGCTGCGTCACCGCGCGTTACGTGTCTCGTCTGACAGAGATTCCCGCCTGAATGGACCTTCGGTGCTCCTTCAGCTCTGGCCTCGGATATGCTTCTCACAGGCTCGAGAGGTTCGTACTCTACTTTTACCGCTTTTTTGGCCTGCTCAAGTATGTAAGGTGATTCAGCAACTACGACGCATATGGTGTCCCCCACCATCCTTGTCGTATCGCCTTCTGCTATCATGACATCCCAGTCCTGCTGTATATGGCCCACTTTGTTGTTCGGCACGTCAGCTGCTGTCAGAACGCCAAGGACGCCCGGCAGTGACTCGGCTTTTTCCTTAATTATTTTCTTTATTATTGCTCTTGGATACTGCGAGCGGACGGCCGATGCATATGCCATAGGAGGCATGTCAGGATCGACTGCGACACAGATATTAACAAGAGGCTCGTCTTTCATGTAGATAGTCTTACCCGGCTTGATAAGGCCCTTTGCAACAGCATCTGCATACTCTTTTTCTCCCCAGCCGGTCTGTTCCATTATCAGATCAGGTCTGTCCACAGGTACGAAGTATTCAGGTCCGATATCGTCCGGATATTTTCCGTAACCAAGCACCTTTTTCCTGACATCGATACGGAACACGTTCTGTCCCATGCCGTACTGTGAGCTGTTGCCCCTGTTTTCGTAATTTTCTATTCCCGAAGCACGTTCAGGATCGTAGTTTGAGCCTACAACCGAGATGAATTCATTCTGCTCAGGCATCATCTTGCCCGTAAATTGGCTTATCTGTCTGACCTCTTCTTCGCCGCGCAGAATTGACGCAGCTCTCTTTATGCCGTTAATGATTTTCTTATAACCGGTGCAGCGACAAATGTTTCCCCTGATGGCTTTCTTTATTTCATCCTCTGTAGGATCCGGGTTGCGGTCAATAAGAGCCTTCCCTGCCATTACCATACCCGGTATGCAGAAGCCGCACTGAACCGATCCTGCTGTTCCGAAAGCATAGACAAAAGCTTCCTTTTCACGCAGGCTGAGACCTTCTACCGTAATGATATTTTTGCCCGCGGCCCTGTCTGTGGTGAGGACGCAGGCTTTTACGGCGTAGCCATCCACAACTATGGTGCATGTACCGCATGCTCCTTCCGAGCAGCCGTCCTTTACCGAGTACAGCTTGAGATCATCCCTGAGATACCTGAGCAGAGGCTTCTTTTCGTCGGTAGTTCTTTCTATTCCGTTTACTGTGAATGTGTAAGAAATTGTACTCACCTCCTCTGTCAGATCAGTCAGCGGTCATAATACCGTTGGAATCCCTGATGACTCCGCGAGGACACTTGACTGCGCACATGCCGCAGCAAATGCAGGCTGCAGGGTCGATCACAGGTTTTCCTTCCGCAACAGTTATCGCGCCGGCAGGGCATTCCCTCTCGCATATGCCGCAGGCGATACACGAGTTTTCGCATGCCTCGCGTGCAGCCTTTCCGAGGTCACGGTTGCTGCATTTCGGCTGTATGTTTCTGTCTGGTAATATGATCTCTATGAGGTTCTGCGGGCAGGCCCGCACACAGAGTCCGCAGCCGACACATTTGTCTTTGTCAACTGCAGGAGGGCCTCCGGATTCGACCTTGATGGCCGCAAGATGGCAGGCAGCTTCGCATGAGCCGCCCCCGAGGCATCCATATCTGCACTTGCTGATACCATCAGGATATAACCTGAGTATCGCGCTGCAGTCTCTTGGGAGCGATGCCCTGTCTATCCCTTCAAGCAGCGGACTTCCGCCCCTGCAGCGAACATATGATGTTTTCCTGATCCTTTTAGCCATTTCTATATCTCCAGATCCTCAGAGCCGGTCTCCTGCATAAGACAGTATTGCTTCAAGGACTCCGCCGCCTATGGACGCAGCCTTGTCAGATACTGTCATGTGATCGACCGCCGCTCCTCTCGGATCGACATCTCCTGACTTAAGTCCTTTTGTGACAGGTACACCGTCCTGAATCAGCCCCCTGATTTTTCCATCAGTAAGTGCATATACAGGTACACCGTCAACATTTCCGACGCGATCCCCTTCTTTTACAAGGTCTCCGATCTCCTTTTCAGGATGGAATATCCCATCAGCAGGCGCTTTAAGCAGCCTTCTTATGGTTTGCCCTCCCACATTGCCCGGTACTCCGGTATTTGGAATGGCAGATCCTTTTCTTATTACTCTTCCGAGTGTATGACCGCGTTTTGTTTCTATTACTGCGTGGCAGTCCTTGCCCGCGGTAAACCCCGGGCCGACTCCAATGACCATTTTTGCGTCTTTTTTTGTCGTTCCCGTATTTATTTTGGCGAGGATCGCATCCACGACGACTTCCGGTTTCATGATTTTTATTATTTCTGCTTCCGGATCCGCCAAAACAGGGATCACTCCCCTTTTCAGACAGTCTCTCGCCTCATCTGCATTTTCGGCTCTTTCAGCCTTCACATCTTCAACTGCAGTACTGCCAAGACGGATGGCTTCCGAAAAAGCCACCGTCCTGCGCACCGCCAGAGGCACCGGCAGCTCCGTCATGACTACATCGATCTTTGAACGATGCAGTCTCAGCGCTATTCCGCTGGCGAGGTCGCCGGCGCCTTTAATTACAACCAACATTAATTAAAACCTTTATCCTTTATGCCATTAAATATGCGTAGTTTTCTTTTACTGCCTTAATGAATGCAGCTATGCCTTCAGGCAAAGCGCACTTCGGATCTGCCAGGTCGTAATCAGCAGCATTTCCGAACAGTCTTACGCGTACCTTCTCTCCTCCGAGCGGCAGGAAGCCGTTGTTCTCGCTGTCCGCGAAGTCTTCCTCGCTCCAGAACAGGGTGAATTTGTCCTTGTACGGACGTCCGCTGTATGGGCAGAAGATAGCGCAGTTGCCGCACTCGTTGCACATTCCGTCCACGTGCAGTATCTGCGGTTTTTCGAAGAACGGAACATCGATGACGACGTTTGCTCTGTTCGGGCATACATCTGCGCAGACCTCACATACTGTTGAGCATCCGAGACATCTGTTATCCGGCTTGTCTGCAGGAGGATCAACAAGGTCGCCCTTACGTGCGAGCAGCTTCTCCATGTCACCCTTTGCATCCAGATCAGCGTACTTGCTGAAGTCAGCTCCGATGATAGCCGTAGCAATTGTCTGTGCATCAGCAATAGCCTTTACTACTGTAGCCGGTCCTCTTCTGCAGTCGCCTGCTGCGTAGAGTCCAGGTACTGTTGTCATGAGGTTATCATCAACAACCGGTTTGCCCTTGCCGTCGATTTCAGCACCTGCTGCTTCGTACAGGCCTGTCTTTATTCTCTCACCTACAGCGCAGATGACTGCTGTCGCTGGTACCTCACAGAATTCTCCTGTACCCACAGGTGAACGTCTGCCGCTTGCGTCAGGCTCTCCGAGCACGTTCTTCTCGCATTTAAGAACGCCGTTCTCTACGCCTTCCGGTGCGAGGAGTTCCATGAACTCTACTCCGTCCTCGATCGCCATTACCAGCTCTTCCTCGTCAGCAGGCATGTTTCTTCTGTCTCTTCTGTATACAAGGCGTACATGCTCTACTCCTGGCTGGATCTTTGCAGCTCTTGCAACGTCCATTGCAGTATTGCCGCCGCCGATAACGACTACGTCAGTACCGAGATCGACCGATCCAGGTGCAGCTTTAACTTTCTCAAGGAACTCCAGAGCATCATACTCTTCGCCGTACTTCAGAGCCTTGCGGCCGTGTGCCCATGCTCCGATAGCTACGATGATATCCGTGAAGCCTTCATCCTTAAGTTCCTGTACGGAAGCGATTTCTCTGCCTGTAACCATCTTTGCGCCGTATGCCGAGCAAAGCGCCACATCCTTGTCGAGAGCGTCGTCGCCGATCCTGAAGCCAGGAATTACGTAGCGAGGTACTCCGCCCATCTTGTCATTCTTTTCAAATACAGTTACATCAGCGCCTGCTCTGCTTAGGAATGATGCCGCTGCAAGTCCTGCAGGACCTCCGCCGATAACAGCAACTTTCTTATCTGCAGCAGCTGCCGCCTTGAGCCCAGGCAGAACCTTATCGAAGCCGCCCTCTGCAGCCATCAGCTTCACCTCACGGATCTTCAGCGCAGATTCGTAGTGGTTTCTCATACATCTGTCAGCGCATGTGTGCGGACAGATCGTTCCTGTTGTGAATGGCAGAGCATTCTTTTCGAGGATGATCTTCAGAGCATCTTCAACCCTGCCCTCTTCCATGGCCTCAAGATATGCAGGGATATCCTGCTCGATCGGGCATCCGCCGCTGCATGGAGCATGGAAGCAGTCGAGCATCGGAAGCTCCTCATCGCTCTTGCTGTTCGGAAGCGGTTTGATAGGCTTCCGGTTTCTTGGTCCCTGAGACATCTCAACAAGAGCTCCTACCTTTTCGATATCCACTACGCTGAATCTCTCATTGCCGCAGTCCATCAGCTTCTCGCCGATCTGCGACATTCTCTGATATCCACCCGGTTTCAGGATGGTTGTTGCCATTGTGATAGGCCAGATGCCTGCTTCAAAGATTTCCTTGATATTGAAGTAGTCAGCACCGCCCGAGTAGCTGATCCTGAGCTTGCCGTTGAACTGCTTTGAGATCTTCTCAGCAAGATAGATGCTCAGCGGGAACAGGCTGCGTCCGGCCATGTACATCTCTTCCGAAGGAAGTTCGCCGGCCTTTACATCTACAGGGAATGTGTTGGTCAGCTTGACGCCGAACTCCAGTCCCTTTTCATCGCAGAGTGCCTGCAGTCTCTCAAACATAGGGACTGCGTCCTCCCACTGGAGGTCTTCAAGGAAGTGGTGATCGTCGAACGCGATGTAGTCGAATCCAAGCGAATCGAGGCGCTTTCTGGCGAACTCATATCCAAGCAGAGTCGGGTTGCACTTGATGAATGTGTTAAGGCCCTTCTCTGTGATGAGATAGGAAGCGATCCTCTCGATCTCATCAGGCGGGCATCCGTGCAGAGTCGACTCCGTAATGGAATTCGAGATCCTTGCAGGGATAGCCTTAATGAAGTCTTCATCTACGTTTTTGAATCTGCCGTCCTTAACAGCCTGCAGAGATACCGCCATGGCATCCTTGAACACATCCGTATCCGATGCATCCTTCATCTCCTCAATGTATTTGTTTACCTTCGGAGTCTTGATGCCTTCAAGGTCGTATCCTACAGACATATTGAATACGAAACCGTCAGGATCGCCCAGTCCAAGCTCCTTAGCGAGGATCTTGCAGACGAACCATGCCTTTACGTACTCTTCGTAAGCCTGAGGTACATACAGCTCTGTCGACCATTCGCAGTTGTAGCACTCATCGTGAGCAGTGATACATGGCTTTGCAACACATGCTGCGAGCTCCGCACCGTCCATTACCTGAACAGTCTTGAGCTCGAAGAATCTGGAACCCGCAACGTAGGATGCGATTATGTTCTGTGCCAGCTGTGTATTAGGGCCGGCAGCAGGTCCGAACGGAGACTCGATCTTCTCATCGAAGATCGGAAGAGCCTGGCCGTTTGTGTGTTTTACCAGTTTGGAAACACCGAAGATGCTTCCGCTTTTTTCGTACTCGTCGAGCACCCAGCCCAGGAGTTGCTTATAGGGCATCGGTCTCATAATGTCACTCATAATCGTCCCTCCTCAACAATTTCTAATACTGTCTGTGATTGAGCTCTCCCCAGAGCTTCTTGCTCTGCTCGAGAGTCCAGGCGTTGATTGCCTCTTCATCTATATCTACGAATTCTCTGTCCTTATACAGGACTTTTCCGTTGATTATCGTTGTTCTGCAGTTCTTGCCCATCATTCCGAAGATCATGTGGCCGTCGATGTTCTCGTCTGAGAACGGTGTGAACGGCTTGTAATCCATTACGATGACGTCTGCAGCAGCGCCTTCCTTCAGGATGCCCAGAGGCTTCTTGAAGTACTTGGCAGCGATCTTTCTGTTGTTCTCGAAGAGCATCGTGACGTCCTCACCCCATGCGACGTTAGGCATTGCTGCGTTGTGTCTCTGGATGATCAGGAAGACCTTGAGGCTCTCGAGCATGTCGTGGGTGTATGCGTCGGTACCCATGCCGACTGTGATGCCCTTTGCCATCATCTGGAGCACAGGTGCGCATCCTACTGCGTTACCCATGTTGGACTCAGGGTTGTTGACTACCATTGTGCCGGTCTCCTTGATGATGTCCATCTCGGCCGGGCTCACATGGATGCAGTGTCCGAGCAGAGTCTTATCTCCGAGCAGTCCGTTGTAGAGCAGTCTGTTTATAGGCTTGCATCCGTAGTTTCTGAGGCTGTCATAAACGTCGTTCATGCCCTCAGATACGTGGATGTGGAAGCCTGTCATACCGTCGTTGGCCTCTACCATCTTCTCGAATGTCTTGTCCGAAATAGTGAAGAGAGCATGTCCGCCGAACATGGCCTTGATCATGTCATCATCTTCCTTGATAGCCCATTTAGCGAAGTCAGCATTCTCCTGGATGCTCTGTGCCGTCTTCTCAGCTCCGTCTCTCTCAGACACCTCGTAGCAGAGGCAGGATCTCATGCCGAGTTCCTTTGCAACATCCTTGATAGCGAAGAGCGATCCCGGAATCTCGCAGAAGCTTGCATGGTGGTCAAAGATCGTCGTTACACCGTCTCTGATACAATCGAGGATCGTAGCATATGCGCACGCCTTGGTGCCGTCGATCGTCAGATGTCTGTCTATATTCCACCAGGTACCGTCGAGCACTTCGAAGAAGTTTGTCGGGTTGTTTCCTGCGATCGCAAGTCCTCTTGCAAGTCCTGAATAAATATGCGTATGAGCATTTATGAGACCCGGCATAATGATGCCGCCCTTTGCGTCTACAAATTCCGCATCAGGATAAGCTGCCTTCATATCTGCGAACGATCCCACCGCCTTGATGACCTCTCCATCTATGACGACGGCTCCGTCCTTAAGATAAGGAAACTCAGGATCTCTTGTAATTAATTGTCCGTTTCCGATTAAAAGCATGTTTGATCCTCCCTTCCTGTTGTTACTTTATCTTTCCAAGTTCTCTAAGTATCTTTTCAGGTGTCATAGGCCAGCTGCGCACCCAGACTCCGCAGGCGTCATGGATAGCATTGCCTATGGCAGGAGCCGCGCCGTTGCAAGCGATCTCCGATATGGATTTAGCTCCGAACGGACCGTCCGGATCATCCACGTCTATGAGCACCGCCTTGAAGTCATCCGGCTGCTCGGAGATCATAGGAACTCCGTAATCAGTCATTGTGGCGTTCACGCAGCGTCCGTCTTTATCGAGTATCATGTCCTCATACAGGCTGTGTCCTATTGACTTGAGTGCCGCGCCGTACATCTGGCAGAGCGCAGCTTCAGGGTTGATAGGTGTACCTGCATCCTGAATGGCGTAGAACTTCTGAACCTTGATTTCACCGGTCTTCACGTTTACGGCAACCTGTGCGAAATGCGCTCCGTAAGGTACGGATGATGCCGCTGTAGTGAAGCTTCCAGGAGCGATCAGATGTCCGCGGCCTGTTCCCGAAGTAGCGGTGTGGATGATCTCGTAATACGATAACTCTTTACCGGTCTTCTTCGATCTTGCAACTCCCGGCCAGTCGACTTCGATGTCATCCTTGTCTTCTCCGAGCTGATATGCAGCCTCATCGAGTATCTTTTCCTTCAGGTTAGTGGATGCAACAACTGCTGCATTGCCGCTGAAGAATGTTCCTGATGATGCGTACGAGCCTGTATCAAAGGCTCCGGAGTCAGTATCTCCTGAAAGTACGGTTATCCTCTCCATTGGTACGCAGAGAATATCGCTCGCTACCTTTGCAATAATAGTGTCAAGGCCGGTTCCGATATCTGCAGCTCCTGAGAGCACGATTATCGATCCGTCCATCTCGAGCTTGGCTATTGCATTCGCATGGTCAAGTCCCGGGAGTCCCGAGCCCTGCATTATCATCGCAAAGCCTTTACCGATCTTCCAGTCAGGATCATCGCTTTCTACATGCTTGCCCCACTCGATCATGTCGCAGCCCTTTTCAACTGCCTCTCTGAGTCCGCATGATCCGACAGGTACTACATTTCCTTCACGGCCTTCGCCAAGTCCCTTGAGGATCTCGAGCATGTAGCCTTCTTCGACATGGTTTTTGAGCACCATTTCCTTGTAGTCGACGCCCAGCTTGTCTGCAAGTTCGCACATCGCCATCATGAGGCCGTATGTACCCTTAGGCGTTCCATATCCCTGATATGCTCCTGCCGGAGGTGTGTTGGTATAGTAGATCGTGAGATCGTATTTCATGTTGTCGCACTTGAACAGCGGCAGGGTCTTTGAGCAGCTGTTCATAGGCACTGTCAGCGCGTGGTTTCCGTAAGGACCGGTATTGGCGTCTACTTTCATGTAGATACCGGTGATGGAACCATCCTTTTTGCCGCCCATCTTTACATGGACGCGCATCGGATGCCTTGTGGAGTTGGCGATGAACTCCTCTTCGCGCGTATTGTGATAAAGTACCGGTCTGCCGGTCACGAAAGAAGCGTAGCCGGTCAGATCCTCTACCAGGATGTCCTGCTTGGAGCCGTATCCGCCTCCGACTCTGGTCTTTATTACGTGTATCTTATTCTCCGAAAGACCTGTGACCCAGCTGACGATGCGGCGCACATGGTATGGGACCTGCGTGCTCGCATAGATGATGAGTCTTCCGTTCTCTATTTTTGAGAAGCAGATGTGAGTCTCAAGAGGTGTGTGCTGGATCTGACTTGTCTGGTACGTAGCCTCGACGACTGCATCAGCCTCCGCAAAGGCTTTGTCGACATCACCTATGCCGCCGTGGTTGGCAGCAGCCACGTTGTGTAGGATGTCTCCGTGGAGCGGGAACTGGTAAACTACCTTGCCCTCTCTCTCATCGCCCGACAGCTTCGCGTTGTATTCGTCAAGATCAGCCGGAGCTCCGGAGTTGTATTGTACTCTGCCGTTATGCACCAGAGGAGCTCCCTCTGCCATTGCCTCCTCAACCGTAAATACGGCTTCGAGAGGCTCGTATTCGACTTCGATGAGGTCACGTGCCTTTATCGCTTCTTCGAGCGTCTCAGCGACGATAGCGGCCACACGGTCGCCAACGTGTCTGACCTTCTTATTCAGCAGTTTTCTGTCGTGAGGCGAAGGCTCAGGGTTTCCCTGTCCGGCTGACATGTATGTAGCATCCGAACAGTTATATGCCGTGATGATCTTTATGACTCCCGGCAGAGCTTCTGCCTTGGATGTATCTATTTTGTTGACATAGGCCTGTGCGTAAGGCGAGCGGAGAACTACCATGTAGGTGGTGTCATCGTCCACATAGTCCTCAACAAAGGCTCTCTCGCCCGATACGAGCTGAGGAGCATCGATCTTAGGTTTTACCTTCCCTACCGCCTTGAGATGAGGCCTGAACTCAGGCGCTATCTTAGATTGATATTTCCCTGTGGCGATCTTTTCTTTTATCAGATCGGCAGCCAGGTAATAATGCTCGTAACCGGCATCTCTGATGAAAATTCCGGAAAGCGTGTCTTTTACTTCTTCTCTTGAAGGCATCGGATTGTTCTCAAACAGCCATGTCATCAGGAGTGCCGCTGCCGGGGCGTTATACGCGCTCTGTACGACTCCCGCATCGATGAGAGCCTGCTGCACTACTGAAAGGTGCATTGAGTCTCCGAGACTGTCAGGAGTGACGATACTGCATCCCTCGACCTCTCCTGCAAGGATGAGGTTCGAGAATACAGGCGTGCCGTTGAGCAGTACTGTATCGCTTCCGCAGAAGCCCTCTGCATCATCGCTGTCGCGTACTGCAAAGTTGCCGTTCATCAGCAGCATTTCACGCAGTCTCTTTGTAGGGTCGATATCGAATGACCGTTTTTTGCCGTTTATGGTACAACTGATCATGTCTATACCTCCTTCCCTGCGAGCTTACTGTATAAGCCGAAAGCTGTCACACCTATCAGATAGCGTTTATACGCATCGCTTCCGAACATGTCATCTGCGGTCTCAAGTCCGGTGCAGACTCTGACCATTTCAATGATCTCGTCCTCGCTTATTTCCGGGTTTTCGCGGAATGCTTTTTCCAGATCGCAGAAATGCAGCAGACCGGCGTTTTTAACTGCGCCATACAGCGAGATGCCTTCATCAGTCATTGCAGCACCCATTGTGAGAACCGCATGGCTCTGCGCAGTATTTGCGTAACGTTTTGAAACGACTTTGATGTCTTTCGGAATGCTGACTGCTGTTATGAGCATGTCTCCGCCTGCTTCCGCAGCTTCCATATATGAATAGGCAGACATTTTTTCCGTTCCGTCAGTCTTGAGCACTTCAAGCTCAGCATTTACAGCGAAGAGCACAGGCAGCATATACGAGTCATCTCTGAGTGCCGCGATGTTACCGCCTATAGTCGCCATGTTCCGTTTCGTGCGTGAAGCCATGAAGAGAGCCGCTTCCTTAAGATATGCTGGCGCTTTTTCTGACTCTACGATCTGCTGGAAGGTGCACATCGCTCCGATGCATACCTTGTCGCCCTCGACTTTGATGTCATTAAGACCGGTGCATTTTTTAAGCGAAATCAGCGTTTCTGCAGCTGCCGCGGCATCAGAACCCAGCCGGTTGACTTCGGTCCCGCCCGCAATGAAGACTGCCGACGCATTCTTTGCACCGATAGCCTCTTCAGGGCTTTTTGCCATTAACAGTTGAGTTGCCATGATAAATCTCCTTTATGTTCCTGTACCCTATTTGAAAGGCATCGGTTCAGGATATTCCGTGATGCCCTGCGAATTGACCAGCTCAGCCTCTTCGTATTTGCCGAGATGCCTCAGCATGGTCTTCTTGACGGCACGGAAGATGTTCTCGTATCCGGTGCATCTGCACAGATGTCCCGAGAGAGCCTTCCTGAGCTCGTCATCTGTATATTCCCTTCCTGAGTTGACTATCTCCCAGCTGGTCATGATAAAGCCAGGTGTGCAGAATCCGCACTGTATGGCTCCTTCATCGACGAAGGCCTGCTGGATATCCGAAAGTTCTCCGCCAGGACCTGTAAGGCCCTCGAGTGTCCAGATCTCCTTGCCTTCTGCCCATACCGCGAGATATATGCATGAGTTGAAGCCCTCACCGTTGATGATAACGGTGCAGGCGCCGCACTCACCTACTTCGCAGCCCTTCTTGACCGATGTAAGGTGAAGATCATTGCGCAGCATGTCTGTGAGCGACGAACGCACATCAACGATCTGCTCTATCTCCTTGCCGTTGACTGTGCAGTGGACCACTTTATACTGTTTAGCCATTTACCTCACCTCCTGCCAGTGTTATGCACTCACGCAGAGCACGCTCTGCCATGACTACCGAAATGTGCTGACGCAGAGCCTTGCCGGCACGCCAGCTGTCACGCGGATTGATGTCCTCGAGCACGGTCAGTGCGAATGTCTTTATGTTTTCGTCTGTTATCTCTTTTCCGTTAATGAACGCCTCTGCACTCGGAGCACGTACCGGTATAGGCGATGCTACACCGTAGCCGATGCGGACCCTCTCAAAGGTCTTTTTATCCTCGCTCAGTCTTACGTTTACAGAGCAGCCCGTGGTAGCGATATCAAGCGCATTTCTCATTGAATACTTGATGTAGTGTCCGTAGCATCTGTCATAGGATTCCTTCGGGATCAGTATCGCCGTCTGGATCTCGCCCGGCTTTATATCAACGACTTTTGCCTTGATGTAGAAATCCTTGATAGGCACGCGCCTTACGCCGTCAGGACCTGTCAGTTCAATGATCGCCTCCCAGGCTGTCAGCGTTGATGCGGAATCCGCCGAAGTAACTCCGTTGCAGGTGTTGCCTCCGATGGTTCCGATCGCCCTGATCTGCGGACCTCCTACCATGTCTACAGCCTCACCGAGTACGTTTATATATTTCTGAATGATCGGGTCGTTCGTTATGTGTGAGAAGCTTGTGAGCGAGCCGATGCGGATGTTCTCCTCTTCATCAATCGATACGCCTCTGAGCTCATCGAGCATGTAGATGCTGACGAATTCACATCCTGCTCTGCGGCCTTCACGTATCTGCACGAGCACATCGGAGCCGCCCGCCAGTATCTGCGCTTCAGGATGTTCCTGCAGCAGTCTGACGGCATCCTGTACACTTTCAGCTTCATACAGTGCTTTTATGTCATACATGCTACTTGCCCTCCTTTCCCTCTTCTTTTCTCCATGGATCGTTTATAAGTCCCGCATCTGAGAACTCGCGGAAGAGCGTATGCGGCGACAGCGGAAGCTCGTTGATATACAGGCCGGTTGCCTGTCCTATCGCGTTCCTGATAGCCGGAGCGACCGGGCACGCAGGAGGCTCGCCGAGTCCCTTGGTTCCGTATGCACTGGTAGGTTCGTAGTTCTCTACGAAATCAGCGACCAGTCTAGGGTGATCCATGAATGAAGACATCTTATAGTCGAGCAGGTTGTTGTTCAGCGGTCTGCCCGTCTTGGCATCCCACATGAGTTTCTCTGAAAGAGCATAGCCTATACCCATGCTCTGGCCTCCGTGCACCTGACCTGCTGCGAGCAGAGGGTTGATGACCTGTCCGCAGTCATGCACGTTCACTATGTTGAGCAGCCTTACGCGGCACATCGGTATGTCTACTTCTACCTCCGCGAAGCAGCAGCCGAACGAGTACGCATTCGACTTGATCTGATATGTCGACTCGGCTGTAAGGTGCTGCGAACCGTCAGTGGTGTAGAGCTTTGAAAGCGCAAGTTCGCCTATCGTCATGAGTTCGCGTCCGTCTGTCGTCCTGATGATCTTTCCGTCGACCAGGTCGAGGTTATAGACCGGCATACGCGTGAACTGATGCGCGGCCTCCAGCACCTTCTCCTTGAGGAGCAGTGCCGTCTGCCTTACTGAGAAGCCGAGCGTGTATGTGCCTCTTGAAGCGTATACACCTGTGCCGAACGGTGTGATGTCGGTGTCCTGGCACGATACCGGATGCACCATGCTGAATGGTATGCCCAGGGTATCTGCGATCATCTGAGCGGCCGCTGTGTCTGCACCCTGACCTATCTCGGTCTCGCCAAGCTGGAACTGTACCGAGCCGTCCTGGTTCATGACTATGCGGCAGGATGAAGTCTCAAGCGCGATTGGATATACGGCTGTGTTGTACCAGAATGTGGATACCGCGATGCCGCGTCTTATATCTCCGGTCTGTTTCGCGTATTTTTTGACCTTATCGTAGTAGCCGATGATCTCAGCGCCCTTGTCGAAGCACTGATTGAATGTATCAGAATAAAGCTCGTTCTGTGAGAACGCGTGATAGTAACCCACCGGCATCAGGTTCTTACGGCGGAACTCAAGCGGATCCATTCCCATCGCCCTGGCGCAGTCCTCTGCGTGGCATTCGAACGCGTAACTGGCCTGAGGCATTCCGTAGCCTCTCATCGCTCCGGCAACAGAGCGGTTTGTGTAGACCGTCCAGGTCTCTCCGTCTATGTTGTCGCATGGGTAGAGCTGCGGGAAGGCGTTGAGACCCTTTGCCGCGATCGCATGGCCGTGTGAGCTGTACGCTCCGTTGTTGCACCATGCCTTGAATGTGCGTGCCGCAAAGCTTCCGTCAGGTCTCATCCACGATGTGATATGGTATCTGATCGCGTGCCTGATACGGTTGCAGATGAAAGTCTCCTCGCGCGGAACGTCGAGCTTCACCAGACGTCCGCCGAGCTGTATGCTTATCCACGCGCACAGTGGCTCATAGAGCACGTCCTGCTTGTTTCCGAATCCTCCTCCTACATAAGGCTTGATGACTCTGAACTTGCCCCAGTCCATTCCGGTAGCCTGTCCTATGACACGCCTTGCTATGTGAGGGATCTGAGTTGAGCTTACCACTACGGTCCTGTCGCCCTCACCGTAGGCATAGCAGATGAAGTTCTCTATGTGGCAGTGCTGAACAGGCTGTGTCTCATACCAGCCCTCGCACTTTGTAAGTCCCGGTTCCTTGATAGCTTCCTCTACGCTTCCCATGTGAATCTCGGTGTGAGCGAGAACGTTGTTAGGGAATTTCTCGTGAAGCAGAGGTGCTCCCTCCTCCATGGCTTCCTGCGCGTCGAGAACGAATGGAAGTTCCTCATAAACGACACTCTTTTCGAGTATGCTCAGGGCCTGTGAAGCGGCAACCTCGTCCTCTGCAACGACAGCTCCGATATCGTCACCGTAGAACAGCGGATGCTCCGTCATGATGAGACGGTCCGCAATATCCTGATGGTGCGGATCTGTTGACCACGGGTGGCCTGCTGTAGGGAAATAGTGCTTTTCTTTCAGGTCGAAGCATGTGAAGATGCGGACTACGCCGGGTATCTTCTCGGCCTCGCTCGTGTCTATGGATTTGACGATGCCGTTGGCTACTGTGGAATGGAGCACCCTGATGACGAGTGCGCCGCTTGGGCACATGTCGTCAGTATATTTGATGCGTCCCATCGCCTTATCATGAGCGTCATGCCTGGTCACCGCCTGTCCTATGTATTTGTTGGACATGCTCTGCCCTCCTTTCTGAGAATAGTGCTTACTCTCTGTTTATCTTAATCATAACTTTCGTAACAAAGTTGTTTTTATCTGCTTCAATGAACTGATCGATTATGTCGATGCAGATCTCCGTATCGCTGAGGCTGCAGCCTTCATCGAGTATTCCCTCCGCTGCGGCGCGCATCCTGCTGAATGTCTCTGCCAGCTTTTCATGCGGGCCTTTGTGATAGCCCACAAGGTATTCGTCAGGCGAAAGGACGCGGATCCTGTCGCTGTATCTGTCGAAGTTTGCTGTCTCCTCGCCCGGAATCATTACAGCGAATGCAGTTTTATCTTCCGTGTAGAATACGATCGTCGGATACAGATAGAACTGCTCATTTACGAAGATTTCTTCTATGCCGCCGATCTCGATATAGTAGATATCTTCTTCAGAGCAAACAAAAACCTGATCGAACGCAGCATATTTCATCTCACGGTTGATCATCGCGAATCTGTCGTTCATCACCGACTCCATTTTGAGCAGCTTCTCGTAATTCGCGCGGATCATCTTCATGCGTCGTCTCAGGTATTTTTCGGTACTATCCGGGTTGCGTCCAGGCATAAAACAGCCTATATCTTCAAGCGAGCAATCAAGCAGCCTGAGGAAACGGATCATACCCAGCGGATATATCTGGTCATATTTATAGGAGCGCCAATTATTATGCGGATTTCTGATCTCCGGCACCAGCAGTCCCTCTTTGTCATAGTGTCTGAGGAGCTGTACATTTATGTCGAACATCCTGGCAAGCTCGCCTATTTTCCATGTCCGGTCATAGTAGTTTTTCATCAGTCTACCCCGTAGAAATAAACACCATATTACAATTTATCAATTTAATTATAAGAGCTTGATTGTACCAAGACAAGAACATAAAGGCAAAAACCTAAAATAATTTTGGGTTGTGTTTTTTATCACAAAAAAGCCCCCCTTTAAACACCCTTCAGACGCATAAAAACCGGCAGCATTATGCTGCCGGTCCAATACATTTTTATCTGCTGTCGGTGTCTTTTTTACTTTTCTTCATTCTGATTGTGCAGGAGTGCCGGATCAAAATCGATGCCGTCAAGTCCATGCTCCACATATGCTTCGTACTTTGCAGGATCCTTCGGCAGGAGGAGTTCCATTATGAGTCCTACTACGAATACTCCGGCAACCATGTTTCCCGCGAAAATCTCACCGAAAATTGCCGGCAGATAATCAAAGAATCCTTCTACCTGAGTAACTCCTACTCCAAGGCATAACGAAGTTGCAGCTATCAGAGTATTGCGGTTGTCGAGTCCGGCATCTATCATCATCTTTACGCCTGCCATCATGATGGAACCGAACATGATTACCGTGCATCCGCCGAGTACGCAGTCAGGCAGTGTTGTAAAGAACGCTCCGATAGGCGGGAACAGTCCGCCGAGGATCATGGCCAGTGCTCCGAACATAATGCAGAAGCGGTTGACTACATGAGTCATGGCAATGAGTCCTACGTTCTGGCTGAACGATGTGATAGGCGAAACGCCGAATACTCCGCCCGAGATAGCCGACATGAATCCGTCGCAGCAGAGGGATCCGGAGACTTCCTTCTCAGTGATATCCCTGCCAAGACCTCCCGTACATGCCGCAGTCGTATCTCCGATGGTCTCTACCGCAGATACCATGAATACCAGACAGAATGAGATTATGGCTCCTGCCTGGAATTTAGGCTTGAACGCGAAGAGTTCAGGTATTGAGAACACTCCCATCTCCTTGATGGTATCCCCCATTGCGCCGAAATCTACCATTCCGAAGAATATCGAGATGATATACCCGAATATCAGGCCGAAAAGAACGTACATCTGCTTCGCGACGCCTTTCATCCTGATATGGAATACAAGAGCAGCTATGAGGGTGAGAGTGGCGACCAGGAGGTTCTGCCATGCGCCTACCGGATACTTACCGGATGACGCGTACGATGATACACCTACATTAAGAATACTGAGTCCAATCGCAACTACTACGCATGATGAGAGCAGCGGCGATATGATCTTTCTCCAGTATTTCGCTGTAAGACCCAGAATACCTTCAAAGATACCGCCGACAATGATGGCTCCTACCATAACGCCATAGTCCTTCGAAGCGGCCGACATGGCTGCTGCAAGGAATGTAAACGACAGGCCCATGACGATCGGAAGTCCCGATCCTATCCTCCAGACCGGATAGAGCTGCACCATGGTGCCGATACCGGCTATCAGCATACAGTTCTGTATCAGTCTGGCCGTCTCTACCGCGCTGAACGGCTGTCCGTCATATACAGCAACTGAAGCGATGATGATAAGCGGTGCCACGTTTGCCACAAACATGGCCAGTACATGCTGGAGTCCGAACGGAATAGCTCTGCTTACAGGCACTCTGCCTTCCAGCCTATATACATTGCTTACACTTACGCTCGTGTCTTTTACCTTTTTCTCTTTTTTCATATAACCTCCTCCCCATTTTCCATTTTATGGTCTCATACCCTAATATGGTTTTATTATAGTCCCGTTGACCGCTCATTTCCATAACTGTAAAATACAAATATGGAATTATGGAATTTCAGAGGCAAACAGAATACTATCACGGAAGCGCTGCAGATCAGCCTGCCTGAGCATGCTGTGATCAGCGTCGTAGGAGCAGGCGGCAAGACCTCGCTCATTTTCTCATGGGCACGGGAGCTGGCTGCCTCCGGAAAGAATGTCGTAATTACGACAACGACACACATGTACCGTCCTGACCGCATGGAAGAAGACGGTATAAGGATAGTGGTATCGGATGATCCCGAAAGGCCTGATAAGGTCAAGGCTCCCCCTGCTGAAGTTCTGGACGGACTTCGCGATACGGCAGATGTGGTGCTGATAGAAGCCGATGGATCCCGCCGCATGCCTCTCAAGTGGCCTGCTGACCATGAACCGGTCATACCTGATTATACGGATTTCACGGTATGCGTTGCGGGGCTCTCTGCACTCGGCCGGAAAACATCCGATGCCATATATAATGCCGACGGTCTTCCGGAAGTGCTAAAGCGCGAAACGGTCGATATTAATCTTATACATGCCATGATCTCGTCCAGGGAGGGCGGACAGAAAGGAGTGCGCGGAGATTTCCGCGTGTTCATGAATCAGATTGATGATGATATAGACAGGCTTGCAGCCGCCTACAGACTGCAGCAGATTTTCGCCGTAATGGGCATACAGAGTGCGTGGGGATCATTGCTGTCAGAAGAGCCAAAAATCGCAATAATCCTGGAAGCTGCAGGCAACAGCACAAGATTCGGAAGCAACAAACTGCTGCACATAATGGACAACGGGCATCCGATGGCAGCATCCATATTCAATGCGGTGCGCCCTCTTGACGTATATAGGAAGATCCTTGTCACACAGTATGATGAGGTAGCTGCGCTGGCCGATGATCTTGAGATTGTTATGAATGACAGGCCTGACCTCGGCATATCGCGCAGCATGCAGCTTGGTCTGGCAGCAGCCGGTGACGCTGATGCCTACATGTTCTGTGTGTGCGACCAGCCGGGACTAAAAACCACGACACTCGAAAGGCTGATCGAAGCATATAAAAAAGGAACTGCCGGCATCGTTTCCCTCTCATGGAAGGGAAAGATGTGCAATCCCAAGATCTTTGCATCCCGCTACAGGGAAGAACTGATGAGTCTGTCAGGTGATACCGGCGGGCGTCAGATCATCGCCTCCCATAAAGATGACATCCTTCTTGTCGAAGCCGAAAGCGAAGATGAAGTGAAGGACATCGACAGACTGTGACTTGCTGAGAGTCAGACAACTTCAAGGAGAACTTCTATCGCTCCTCCGCAGATCATTCCGGATTCAGCAACATCCTTTCCGGTCATATCCACATGCATTATCACGGGGTTTACAGCCTCGTGTTTTTCTTTGTTTTCTAGATTCATGAGCACTTCAGAAGCATAGATTATGACAGTTGCCTCAGCACAGCCTCCGCCAATAGTGCCGGTAATGACACCATCCTCTTCGACCAGCATGCGTGTGCCGGCAGCTCTCGGTGACGATCCCTGCTTGGAAACTATCGTGGCAAGGACAGCCGGTCCGCGTTCATCAGACATAAGAACTTTCATTATGTCCGCCGGAATTCCTGTGCTCTTTCTTGTTTTGTTTTTCACCTCTATGATCTCGGCAAGGATAGCGACCGCAATCTCTTCAGGTGTCTCGGCGCCAATATCGAGGCCTATAGGGGTATGCACTGAATCTATAACATCCTTAGGAATACCATTGTCCGCAAGCATCTGCTTCACCAGTCCCACCTTGCGGCGGCTGCCTATCATGCCTACATATGCGTGAGGTTTATTTACAATGCTCAGCAGGCATTCAGAATCCGACATATGGCCTCTGGTGACGATGATGAAGAATGTATCCGGATCACCGGTGATTCCTGCGAGCGCCTCTTCAAAGCCGCTGCATATTCCTTCATCTGCGCCATGTTCAAGCGCATTCTGCACGAACTGCTCCCTGTCATCAATGGCAGTCACGCGAAAGCCAAGCATTTTTGCGATCTCAATGACAGGCATGGAAACATGGCCTGCACCGCAGATAACGACCTTCTTTTCGTTTCCGAGGAGCTCCGCGAACACCCTGCTGCCGCCTATCACAGTCAATTTGCCGTCTTCTGCAGAAATAGCCTCGGATGCATGCACCGAAAAGAATCCTTCCTCATCACTCATCCAGACAAGTTTGCCGCCGGATACGATCATCTTCTCCCCGGCATGAGTTCCATCGCAGACCGTAAACAGACGGTTTTCGAGATTTATATTCAGTTCACTTATTACATCATAAAAGCTCATATCATTCACTTCAAAAGCAATATATCGTCTTCATTCATTTTCAGGTAATCCGGAAGTCCTCTTTCTTCAAGGATCCGCTGTTCTTCGCCCTGAACGAACCAGCATAGCGGAGCATCATCATTCAGAGTCCGTATGTAGTAGTTCTTTTCAAACGGCAGATCATCTACTCTCATCAGATCAAATCTGATGCAGTTTTCCTGCTTCTCCCCATATACAGGACTGAAGTTGTGCGCCCGGTAGCCTATTGAAGTTATATCCGCAGGGATATCTCTGTCAAGCTTCAGCGTTACTCCCCAGTCAGCTGCTTCTATCGTATGATCATCCACAACTTTTGCAGCAGAGAAGTTTTTGCATCCGGTCAGCCTTGCGGCAATGGCATTCTCCGGTTCCCTGAAAACAGATTTTGTCTCACCGTGTCTTATAATGCTTCCCTTGCTTAATACGAAAAGCTCGTTGCTGAACCGGTAAAGCTCATCTCTGCTGTGAGATACCATCACGACCTGACCTGTGTAGTCTTCGAGCATCTCCAGCATTTCCACCTGCATACGGTCCCTCAGATAGCTGTCAAGTGCAGAGAACGGCTCATCCAGAAGTATAAGCGCAGGTTCTGTAACCATGATGCGCGCGAGAGCAACCCTCTGCTGCTGGCCTCCGGACAATTCTCCCGGGAGTCTGTCTTCAAAGCCATCCATGCGGAAACGCTTCAGCATGTCTGAAGCCTTGCCCCGGTTTTCTTCTGTCGGCCTGCCAAGCCCTGCCATGACATTCTTCATGACACTCATGGTCGGGAACAGCGCGTAGTTCTGAAACATGTATCCTACATTGCGCTTCTGAGGTTTCAGGTCTGTCTTTTCTGAAGAATCATACAGGACCCTGCCGTCTACTTCAATATGACCGGAATCAACAGCTTCTATACCTGCTATGCTCCTGAGAGTCATGCTTTTGCCGCTTCCGGACTCTCCGAGTATGCCGACTCTTTCAGCATCGCTATCGATCAGCACGTTCAGGTCGAATTCACCTATTCTTCTGTGGATGTCTGCGTACAGTCTCTTCATTCCGTACACCTACCACTTTCTGACGTTCTTCATATGCTTCCCCGTGATCATGTTGATCAGAAAGATCGCAAAGAAAGCAATAATAAGCACTATGATCACCCAGAATCCCGCGGTAACATAATCTCCATCCTGTATGACCATCGCTATGCGCTGTGAAACGGTTCCCGTCTTTCCCGGTATGTTGCCCGCAAGCATCGATGTGGCTCCGTACTCACCCATCGCACGGGCAAACGTAAGTATCGTGCCGCTCGCGATTCCGGGACCTGCAGTCGGTACTACTATCCGCCAGAATATCGATAATTCTGACATACCCAACGTCCGTCCCGCATAAACCAGATTTGCATCGATCTGCTCAAATGCCGCTCTTGCGTTCCTGTACATCAGAGGGAAAGCTATGACTGTCGCAGCGATTATGCAGCCCAGCCATGTGTGGACCACCTGTATGTCAAAAGTGTCATTCAGAAAGATCCCGAAAGCCCTTCTGCGGCTGAATATAAGAAGCAAAAAGAAACCCGCTACGGTCGGAGGAAGCACCATAGGCAAAGTCAGTATCCCGTCAAGGATCGACTTTGCCCTGTAGTCTTTCTTTATGACCTTGCGGGCAGCCCAAAGGCCGAGGAAGAACGATATAATGGTCGCTACGACCCCGGTCTTAAGGGATATCCATAAAGGACTCCAGTCCAGTGTTTTTGCTAATTCAATAAATCCGTTCACTTACCCTTTTATTATTCCACATCTGTATCGAATCCGAACAGCTCATAAAGAGCCTTGGCATCGTCATTTGTGATGAAAGAGATGAAATCTGCTGCTGCAGCAGTTTCAGCATCATCTGCATCCTGATTTACTATCTGCGCAACAGGATAAATTATGTTTCCTGTCACATCATAACCTACGGTCTCAAGTATTTTTATGCTGTCTTCGTGTCCTATAGTGTCTGACAGATATGTAGTTCCCACTTCGCATGAAGCTTCCTCAACCGCGGCAAGCACTTTGCTTACGTTGCCCTGCTCACTGATCTCGACTCCGCCAAGCTGCTCAGATACTTCCTGAGTCGTAATGGTTGCCGGGTCTTCGACCTCCTTTAGAAGTCCCAAATTGATCATTGCCTGTCTTGTGTACTTGCCAACAGGAACGCTGCCATCCGCAAGAGCTATGCTTTTAGCGTTTGCGATGTCAGCAAGTCCTGTGACAGCTGTTTCGCTGTCAGGCTGCGTTACTACTACAAGCTGGTTGTTGACAACATTGGTTCTTGTGCCTTCGACCACCATGCCTGCACCTTCGAGCTCATCCATCTGCTTTTGAGCAGCGCTGAAGAACACATCACACGGAGCTCCTTCCTGGATTTGTGTGAGAAGTGCTCCGGAGCTGTCAGCATTAACAACTATGTCCACATCAGGATTAGCTTCCTCATAAGATGATTCAAACTCCCCCATTACCGCGCTGAGTGATGCAGCTGCAAATACGTTGACTGTAGTCTTTTCTGCCGGTGCGGCTTCTTCACTGTCACCGCTTCCGCCGCTGCATGCCGCGAGAGCAAAAATCATCGCGAAAATAACAGCAAGTGCCAGAAATTTCTTCTTCATAATAACCTTCCTTCCAGTATTGCCGCTTTACGCAGCAATAAACAGAACTAATTTATATATGTTAAAGTCCAGCGCGCTTTTGGATTGTAACACCTTATTTATTTGCCGAATCCGCAGTTCGGGAAGGTGCATACTTTGCA
Source organism: uncultured Eubacteriales bacterium (assembly GCA_900320285.1). GTDB lineage: Bacteria > Bacillota > Clostridia > Peptostreptococcales > Anaerovoracaceae > Crickella. Next base: position 8,639 of record ONRQ01000010.1, on the reverse strand, counting down.
GTTCAGGCAAAGCCCACCCTCTCCGAGTCTGTCGAAGTCTTTCTTTTCCAGTATCTCTCCTGTCATGATCCTTGGCAGTACGATATCAAAGATCGTCCTGCGGGCATACATCACGCATCCCGGAAGTCCCATGACAGGAATGTTGTTTTCTCCGTAGTATGCAAGCATAAACATCGCGCCCGGCAGTACCGGAGCTCCGTAGGTAACAGCACTGCCGCATATATTACGTATTGCCAGAGGAGTCCTGTCATCAGGGTCTACACTCATACCTCCGGTGCAGACAACCATGTCACAGCCTTCGTCGATGAACGCCCTGATGCACTTCTCGATATTTTCATTGTTGTCATCAGACATCCTGATTCCTGCGACTTCGGCGCCGTACTCCTCAAGCTTGTCCTTTACAACAGGAGTGAACTCATCTTTTATGCGTCCGTAGAAAACCTCATTGCCGGTGCTGACTATTCCTGCTTTGCGGAAAATGTACGGTTCTACGCTCATAATAGGTTTATCACCCGCAGCCGCTTTCACCTGCTCCATCTTTTCCTTCTCTATGACGAGCGGGATTATGCGCGTACCTGCAAGCTTGTCACCCTTTTTCACCGGGAAGTCACCATGGCGTGTAGCTATCATCATCTGTCCGAACGAATTTACAGCCGTCAGCTTTTCCCTGTCGATCCTGAGCACGCCATCGCACTCAGCCGAGAGTTCGATCTTGCCTTCCTTGACGCTTCCACGGCACATGTTATTGCCCTTGCAGATGGCGCACAGCACCTCAGCTGCATCGTTCTCGTGCATCATGGTCTCATCGTTTTCCCATACGTATATGTGATCCTTCCCGACAGAAAGCAGGACAGGTATATCCTCTTCCTTTATGATATGTCCCTTACGGAACACGGCGTCTTTTTTGACGTCTTTTATGATCTGCGTGATGTCGTGGCAGATCACCTGCCCTACGGCATCTTCTGTTTTCATCAGTCTCATCTCAGTCCTCGTTAATATGATAGTGCTTTACGGTTAACAAGAGTTAAAACCGTTGTATAATTATAGGCGCGAAATAAACGCAAAATCAATAAAAACAGCCCAATTTAGGGCTGTTTTTTGAAGTTTAAAACTAAAACCATTTTAGTTTATCGTGTCATTGCAGACGCACATAACACCGGAATTGCAGTCTCCATATAATGAGGATCCACACTGAATGCCGGATCATGCCATGACGCGCATTCCTTACCCGGCGTTCCGCTCCCTACCCAGTAGAAGAACGAAGGTATCTCTTCGCCGAATACCGCGAAATCTTCCGAAGCCATACAGGCCTGGCTTTCCACTATATGTTCTTTGCCGACGGCAGCTTCAGCCGCACGCATTGCCACAAGATACATTTTCTCTGAATTGTCTACCGCAGGAACAGCATGAACGATGCTGATATCGCATCCGCACTCAAAAGCTTCCGCAGTATTCTCTGCAAGCCGTCTGAGCCTCTTTTCCATCCGAGAATGAGTATCATGATCGAACGATCTGAAGTAGCCTGTGATCACTGCGTCCTTAGGTACCGGGATCTCCGGGGCTCCGGCTGATATGCTGTTAACGGTACAGATGACCGGCTGAAACGGATCCACATTTCTGCTCACTATCGTCTGCAGCCCGGTAACGAATGACGCGGCGGCGATTATAGGATCGACGCACTTGTGAGGCAGTGAACCATGGCCGGGAACACCTGTATAAGTGATCCTGTAGATGTTTTTCTCTGACATCAGCGGGCCCTTATGGACAACTACATCACCGCAGTCGACTTCAGGTCTGTTGTGTATGCCGAATATGCGTACAGGCTTTTGCGGGACTTTTTCAAGAAGTCCGTGATCGAGCATGGCCTTTGCGCCGCGCGTCCCCTCTTCTGCCGGCTGGAATATAAAGAGCACATTGTAAGGAAGTTCTTCTTTAACAGCACAGAGATAGTGCATCGCGCCAAGCAGGGTTGACGAATGTGCATCGTGGCCGCAGAGGTGCTGCGGTCCCTGTTCAGTCAGCAGAGCATCAATATCCGCTCTGAGAGCTATTGTCTCATCGCAGCCCGCATCGAGGTAATATACCGCTCCGGTATCCATCCCGATATCAATTTTCTCTACGGGATAACGACCGCATATCCCTTTAATATATGCGGTCGTCTCATGTTCTTCAAATGCGCTTTCAGGTATAGTATGCAGAAACTGCCAGTGTTTATCTGCTATTCTGACAGCTTCATTCATTAACTGTTTAAATAAAATATCATTCATTTTCAGCTTTAGATAATTGTCTCATGATTGAAATTGCATCTTTAGTATAAGCCCGCACGCCGGATATGCTCATGAGCGGAGTTGCGGCCTCACATCGTAGTGAATCATGTCGCATTTCATTACCTCGCAGCCCTTAAGCTTTCCAAGCTTTCGACAAACACCCGCAATCCATTCCGCGAGGGAGATATCCGGGTAAGATGCGGGCATTATTTAATGAATCCGGATCCTTTATCAGATACTCTGTACAGACCTCTCGGAGTGACACGGAGCTCAGGTATTACAGTGAGAGCCATAAATGAGAGAGTTATGAACGGGTCGAAGTCTTCAGACACGCCCATTGCATATGCTTTCTCCTTCATCACCCTGAGTTTTTCGTTTACTTCCGCGAAGTGTACATCAGTCATGAGTCCCATGATAGGCAGAGGCAGAGTCTCAAAGACCTTGCCGTTCTCAACAACGGTATATCCGCCCTGGACACGTGCTATCTCGTTTACTGCAATTGCGATATCTTCGTCGTTGTCGCCTATTACGATGATATTGTGCGAGTCATGTGAAACGGATGATGCGACCGCTCCGCCCTTGATACCGTAACCCTTCGTGACTGCAACGCCGATCTTACCGCTGTTCTGATGTCTTTCGACAGCAGCGATCTTGAGCCAGCCGTCATGAGGAACAAAGTTCTCAGTCTTAGGGAAGTGAGCGACAATATCGCTGGTCACGATCTGCTTAGGCTCCATTCCGATAACATGAGTAGTCTTTGATCTGATCGGAAGAGCAAAGTCAGAAGCACTCACCTTGCTGATATTCACCGTGTGCTTCAGATGCGGCGGGCACTTTTTGACCTTTACAGGAGCATCCCTGTCGATGCGCTTGCCTTTGAAGTATACATCAAGCACATTGAAATCCTTCATGTTGTCAAAAATTACGAAGTCTGCCTGATAACCCGGTGCGATGGCGCCCATATGTTTAAGGCCATAGCACTTAGCGGTGTTGATCGTAGCCATCTTGATAGCTTTGAACGGATCGAGGCCAAGCTGTACAGCTCTTCTGACGTTATATACGATATGACCTTCCCTCAGGATATCCTCGATGTGCTTATCGTCAGTACAGAAGCTGAAGTGTTCGGTGTCGATACCTGTTCTTACTATGCCGCTTATAATGTCATCCACATTATGTGCAGCCGAACCTTCACGTACATGAACGTGTATGCCTCTTCTGGCTTCCTCGAGAGCGTACTCGAATGATGAAGCCTCGTGGTCTGTATCCACACCTGCGAGTTTGTATGCCGAAAGCTTCCTGTTAGGAAGGAACGGCGCGTGTCCGTCAATGGTCTGGTGATCGAAAAGTGCGAACTTCGCGAACATCCTCGGATCTCCGTCGATAACTGCATCATCATCCATGACTTCGCCCAGACCGAGGATACGCTCGTTTCCTACAAACGGATACATGTCGTTTGCCGCAAACATGCAGCCATTATCATCGATATTTGTTGCCGGTACGCATGAAGGAAGCATTACGAATACATTCGCATTCGACTTTTCAGTCTGGTCGAGAATGTACTGTATGCCGTCAGCTCCGGATACATTGCAGGCCTCGTGAGGGTCTACAATGAATGTCGTGGTACCGAAAGATGCTGCTGTTGCCACGAGTTCCGCCGGGGCAACCATAGTTGACTCAAGATGCAGATGGGCATCAATGAATCCCGGGGCGATATATGCACCGTTGAGATCTATCTCCTTCTTGCCCTGAAGAGATCTTGAGACTCCGATGATTATACCGTCCTTTACGCCGATATTTCCTTCAACGACTTCGCCGGTAAAAACATCTACTATTCTGCAGTTCTTGAAAATGAGGTCGGCTTTAACTTTTCCCAGCGCAGCAGGCGCCAGTTTCTTATATGTTTCGTATTTCAAGACTCCCCTCCTTTCTGTCTATGCAGTAAAAGGCGCAATTAAGCGCCTTTCATGTTGTGTTATCTGAAATAATAAATTGCTATCGGTCTTCTCTGAAGTACGGCAGTCCGAGAGCTTCAGGCGGCTGATTCTCATGCTTGTTTCTGATGCTTATAGCAATCAGAACGACGATGGTTACTATATACGGTAACATCTTGTAGATTTCCTTGATGGCAAAGTTGGTGCCCGTAGGAAGATACAGATAAAGTATATAGAGTCCACCGAAGAGCATCGATTCCCAGATAGCCCAGTTCGGACGCCAGATCGAGAAGATTACCAGTGCGATGGCGAGCCATCCTCTGTCACCGAATGCGTCGTTCGACCAGACTCCGCTTGCGTAGTCGAGTACATAGTAGAGTCCGCCGATTCCGGCGATCATACATCCGATGCAGATCGAGAAGTATTTATATCTGTTGATATTGATACCTGCAGCATCAGCTGTTGCAGGGTTTTCTCCTACGGCTCTGAGCTCGAGTCCGGTACGTGTCCTCTTCAGAACATAGCTTGTGATAATCGCTATTGCGATAGCCACATATGTCATAAAGCTGTAAGAGAAGAGCAGTGTTCCTACCACACCGGCCTTATCAGCAAACGGCAGCGTCGCCTTGAAGGCCTTGCTTGTAGCGGAGAGTGCGATCGATGGAACTTCAGCTCCGGTCAGCTTGATGATTGATCCGCCGAAGAAGTTACCAAAGCCAACACCGAAAGTAGTCATTGCGAGACCTGTTACGTTCTGGTTGGCCCTCAGTGTAACTGTCAGGAAACAGAATATGAGTCCCATCAGAAGTGATCCCAGCATACAGCATAATATTGGTATCAGCAGGCCAACGAACGAGTTGAATGTTGCCCCGGAGTTCTCATACATGAATGATCCGATTACTCCGCAGATAGCTCCTACATACATTACGCCCGGGATACCGAGGTTAAGGCTGCCTGATTTTTCGTTCAGTGTTTCGCCTACGCAGCCGAGAAGGAGCGGAATACTCTGTACGATCGCTCTCGGGATGAATGTTACAAGACTAAACATCTGCAGCCTCCTTTCTGTGTGATTTACGGAAGTGCACCTGATAGTTGATGAAGAATTCGCTTCCTATTACGAAGAAGAGAATTATTCCGGTGAGAATGTCTCCGAACGACTTATTAAGTCCGAACGTTGTGGAGATCTCACCTGCGCCTCTGCCCATAAACACGAGGAGCAGTCCGGAGAGCACCATTCCGATAGGGTTGAAGTGCGCGAGCCATGCTACCATGACGCCGAGGAATCCTCTTCCGGCTTCAATGGTGGTTGTCATGGTGTGGTCGGTACCGGCTACAAGCAGCCAGCCTACGAATCCGCAGATCAGACCTGTAAGTATGAGCGTACGGACGATAACCTTGCCTACGTTTATACCAACGTATTTCGCTGTATTCTGGCTCTCACCTACTACGCTGAGCTCGTATCCGTGCTTGGTATATCTCAGGTAGATATACATGAACACCGTGACGATAATAGCTGCGATAACAACGAGCAGATACTGCTTTCCTGCGATAACAGGCAGCCAGCCTGCTTCAGTGTTAGGATTGATAATACCGATCTTTCCGGATCCCTTAGGAGACTCCCAGATGATAATGTAGTATGCCACCAGCTGTGTGGCAACATAGTTCATCATCAGAGTGAACAGAGTCTCGTTCGTGTTCCATTTAGCCTTGCAGAACGCCGGGATGAATGCCCAGAGTGCGCCTGCGCAGAGAGCCGATATGAACGATACGAACATTATTGCGCCGCTTGGCATTTTGTCTGCAAGAGTTATCATGCAGGCTGCCGTAGCAAGGACGCCGGCCATTGTCTGGCCTCCTCCGCCGAGGTTCCAGAACTTCATCTTGAAGGACGGTGCGAGAGCTACGGATATCATGAGCAGGATGGACAGTTCTTTAAGAAGAGCCCATATTTTACGCTCTGTACCGAACGAGCCTTCCCACATCGAAGCGTATACTGCGATCGGATTAAGATGTGTAGTGATGGTAGTAATGATAGCGCATACGATGAGCGCTATAACGATACTTCCCAGTCTGATTGCCCACTCATGTTTCTTAGAGATCATCTTTCTCTTAGTGATGTGGATCAATGGTTCTTTTTTCTGCTTATCCAACTGCATCACCTCCGACCTTTGTCATGAGCAGTCCTACTGAATTCTTGTCGGCTGTTCTGCCGTCGACGATACCGCTCACCTTACCTCCGCACAGTACAAGTATGCGGTCACTGAGTTCGAGCAGAACGTCGAGGTCTTCTCCGACGAATATTACGGCTACTCCGCGTTCTTTCTGCTGATTGATAAGATCGTAAATAGTATATGAGGCATTGATGTCCAGTCCTCTGACTGCGTATGCCGACATCAGCACCGTAGGGTTCATGGCTATTTCACGGCCTACCAGCACCTTCTGTACGTTTCCTCCTGAAAGCCTTCTGACCGGTGTTTCAATGCCCGGAGTAACGACTTCGAGCTCTTCCACAACCTTTTCCGCAAGCTCCCAAGGTGTCTTGCGGTCCGTGAAACCGGCAATACTGCCCTTTCTCCTGAACGACCTCAGCATCATGTTGTCTGCGAGGTTCATGTTTGCCACAAGGCCCATGCCGAGTCTGTCTTCAGGTACGAAAGCGAGCGATACTCCCTTCTTATCGATCTCGAGAGGATCCATTCCTACGAGATTTGTTTCCGTTCCGTCATCCTCAACATATATGATCTCGCCCTTTTCGATAGGCTGAAGTCCGGCTATTGCTTCAAGAAGTTCCTTCTGACCGCAGCCCGAGATGCCGGCGATGCCGAGCACTTCTCCGGTATTAGCCGTAAAGGAAACATGATCGAGTTTGAGGATGCCGTCTTCCGACCTGACTGTCATGTCTTTTATAATGACACGTGGTTTTACGTTCTTTGGTTCAGGCCTGTCTATATTGAGCTCGACCTCACGCCCTACCATCATGTTGGTCATTTCCTGAGCGTTGGTCTCGCTTGTTATCAGATCTCCGATATACTCACCCTTGCGAAGTATTGCTACTCTGTCAGAGATAGCCTCTACCTCGTGCAGCTTGTGAGTGATAATGATGACAGTTTTTCCGTCTGCCTTCATGTTGCGCAGCACGTTGAAGAGTTTTTCCGTCTCCTGCGGAGTCAGTACAGCGGTAGGCTCATCAAGTATCAGAATGTCTGCTCCCCTGTAGAGCACCTTAACGATCTCTACCGTCTGTTTCTGTGACACTGACATGTCGTAAACCTTCTGATCCGGATCAACATCGAATCCGTAAAGGTCGCAGATCTCGCGTATGCGCTTTGATGCCCTCTCTATGTCAAGTTTTCCGAAGCGGGTATTTTTAACACCCTGGTCGGACTCCATGCCGAGGATAATGTTCTGCGCAGCGCTGAAGATATTCACCAGTTTGAAGTGCTGGTGGATCATTCCGATACCGTAATCATATGCATCCTTAGGCGATGAGATCTGTACGGGCTTGCCGTCAATCAGGATCTCGCCTTCATCAGGATAATAAATACCGGACAGCATGTTCATCAACGTGGTCTTGCCCGAGCCGTTCTCTCCGAGGAGAGAGAGGATCTCACCCTTGTAGATGTCGAGGTTGACCTTGTTGTTGGCTACTATGGTGCCGAATGTTTTTGTAATGTTTCTCATCGAAACTGCGGGTGTTCTGTTGTCTTGCAAAAAATCATCCCCCTTCCGGGATCACATCCCGTTTTTCTTAAACTTTGACCGGCCTCGCTCCCGCGAGACCGGTCAAGTCTTTGTGATCAAGCGATTGCTCTGTTAACTGATCTTAGAACGCAGTATCGAGCAGGTTGATGCCGTCGATCTGCAGATCGAAGTAAGGAGCCGATCTGTACTCGGACTCATGGAAGTAACCATCGGAGATTACCTCTGTGTCGCCCTCATATGCAGGATCGGTGTCAACGTCAGCCTTGTAGGAATCGAGAGCCGCTCCCTCAACCGTGAATGTACTTGTGTCATATACATGGATAGAACCGTCCTCGAGACCGGCCTTGACCTCCTCGAGCTTCTCAACTGTTCCAGGAGCCGCTGCCTGCTCGTTGACCTCTGTGAGCTCAACAGAACCTGTAGCGATAGTTCCTGTCCAGTCTGGCTCCATAGTCTCGCCGTTCTGAACAGCATTGATTACATATTCATAGTAAGGCGACCAGTTGATCTTGGAAGCTACGATGAATGTGTTAGGGCAAGCGTCAACTGTGCTTCCGTTGTAGGAAACGTCAGGAATACCTGCGTTCTCGCATGCTGTAGGAGCTCCCATGGAGTCAGCGTGCTGGCTGATGAGGTCGCATCCGCCGTTGATCAGGTTTGTAGCGCCCTCCTTCTCAGCAGTCTCGTCATACCACGAACCTGTGAATGTAACATCCATTACTACATCCGGGCATACGCT
>ONRQ01000070.1 GCA_900320285.1 uncultured Eubacteriales bacterium | reverse complement strand
TAAAAATGATTATGCTTTGATTGATAAAGCTTTAGAATAGGTTCAGAGATAGCTCATTCTATGTTAAGATATGAATATCCCGTTTTTAACAGTTGCAAGAAAGGATGTAGCCGGAGACTCCCATAAATAAAAGGACTCCGGCTTTTCGCATGTCTGAAAAATGTTGTATGTGAATCTACTTAAGATGTTTTCTTATGTATTTTTGGAGGTCCTTCGGGCGGTAGTGAGCACGGTCGAGAGGCAAGCCTGTGAGCTTCACCAATGCATCCAGTGCAGAGCTACCAGTGTATAGTGCCATATACTCAACATCGTGTACGTTAGTTACGTTCATGTTTTTTAGCGTAGCGATCAGATCATCTACCGTGACGTGAGCGCCCTGATCATCGAGCCTGCATTCAAGCAGCCTGTATACGAGCAATGCCGTGTAACAGATCATGAAGTGAGCACGTATTCTCCTGTCCTGACTGTGATGTATAGGCCTGCCGTTGAAGTTGGTCTTCATGATCCTGAAGCACTCCTCGATCTTGTATCGCTTCTCCATTACAGCGAGTATGTCTTTAGCAGGATCATCAAGGTTGGTAGCGACAGCATAAAAGCCGTCATAACGCTCTTCTTCGGCGATCTTATCCTTGTCGAGAGCATATTTCACCTTTGCATCGCTGCCGTCACTTCCCTTGGATATGCGCTTCAGGAACCGCCTGACGTCGTTAGGCCCTTTCTTTATCTCCTCAGGATCACCGACTTTGAGAAGCTCTTTTGCGCGTTCGACCTGACGCTTTCGTACAGCGCGCTGGTATTCCATCATCTTCCTTGAGAAGGTGACGATGATGTACTGATCCACTTTGCCTTTAGCTTTCTGCTTTCTGATCTTGCCGTTCTTGAGTTCCTTGTATTCGTACAGTCCCATATCCACGGCCAGTTCAGCAGGGATGAGTTTGTATATGCGGTCGTTGTAGAGTGACAGGTTATTTTTGTCAAAACGGTCGAATGACTTCATTGCCTCTATAGACATAGGGGTCTCGTCATCCGAAAGCAGCCTGTAGCCGTTGTCATCGAAGACGATGTCCTTTAGCTTCTGGCTCAGCTTCTTGATCGATTGTGTGACTATGAATGCTCTGCCACCCATGCTGTTGAATTTGCGGATGTTGTAAGAGCCAAGGCCTGAGTCAGCACAGTAAATGAACTTCGCCCCGTCAGTCATCCTAAGGATCTCCTGCTCCATAGGTATGGCAGTGACCTGCTCATTCTTGTTGCCCGGATTGATGCTCATGCTGATCGGTATGCCTCGCATATCCATGAACAGACCCATCTCAACGATCGGGTTAGGGCGATGCTCCTTGCTGTACCCGAATCGCCTCAAGCCTTCGATATACTCTCCTGTAACCTCATCAATGTAGTCTTCATCTGCACTCTCACATTCACAGTAGAAGTTGGTGCAGTCATAATACATCACGGAGGTATTGCGCTCTACCACGTTGTTGCTCTTCCTGTACAGCCACTGGATATATTTACTGTAATTCTCAGAAAGAATGTCCATGCATCTCATGATGTGCTGGTATTCGAAGCCCGGTTTCTCGTAGTAGGTGCCGAGCTTCCCCCAGGTAGCATGCTTCGACTCAGGATCGAGTATCCTGGCATAGGTAAGGAACCTCATGATCGTATAGCAGTCGAAGGTATTCTTCCTGCCTTCGGTTATCTCCTTAAAGAATTCCTTCAGCTCAAGGCCGCTCATTATGTACTGCAGCATCAGATACCCTATGTTGACCCATGTGACAGAAGAGGCTGCGGCAGATGAGCTGGAGACTTTTTCGTTGAAGTCTGCTCTGATCTCGTAGCTGACTCTTCCAACACGGTATTCCTCATTCATCCTCTCGATCTCGGCCTTTACATATGCCAAAGGATCGTCCGTGATCTCAAGAAGCTCTGAATGCTTGCCGAATCTTTTCACATTCTTGGTAGTGGTTTTCTTGCCGATACGAATTCCTTGCTGTGCGTAGTAGATTGGATCCTTAGCTCTTTTGTCGTAATAAAGTTTCATGATTCCTCGCTGTCCCGGGACACTCCTTCGGAGAGTCCCGATTAGATCGGTGTCTCAGGCTGCGCCAGAGACGGATAGTAGCTTTTCCCTCGCCGGGAAGGCAGGCCAGCAGCGTGTTATCCCGCTGCTGGCGCAGGAGAGGATATTCCGTGTCGCTGTGTCAACGGCTGCCCGGCCGCTTTCAACAGTGGAATGCGGCCAGCGTACTGTCCGTTGACTCCGCTCCCGCTCCTGTCGCTGATCGAAAGGTAGCGTTGTAGGCGCGCAATCCCGGGCGGGCACAAGGATGGGCGGGGTGCCAAAGCGCGCCAACACGTTGGATTTGCAAGTGTTTGCTCTATATACTGTACCATAAACATACAGCACATACAACATATATTTCAAAAAATTTGACAATAAAAAACAAGGCATTTCAACGCCTTGAGCCATTTTTTCTATTATTGAAGTGTTAAACTACCGACTCGAACTCGCGGTACTCATCCACGCCGTATTCGGAATAGTCGAGGTGGATTATCTGAAAAAAAGTGGCACGAGGATTATCCTTGCCACGCCAATTGACCTTTAGGGCGGTGACGCCCATCAGACGGGATGTGATCGCTCTGCAGGACTTGAATTCGTAGTCCGCGAAATGATCGTATTTTATCGATTTTCTTCCATGTATTATACGTAGTTCAGCCATAAGTGAATTCTAACACATTCTATTGACTTTGGGCGTGCTGAGACTATAATTAAGACATCCTTATTAAGAGCGAGGGAGGGAATGGGCCCTGCGATCTCGCGGCAACCTCACAGGCAGTGAAGGTGCCAAATCCCACGGCGGTTTATCCACCGGCAGATGAGGACTGTGTGTTCTCTCTGCGTGAGAGAATTTTTTTATGCAAGGAGAAAAAATGAAAAGATTATTCACTTCCGAATCAGTTACTGAAGGCCATCCTGACAAAGTATGCGACCAGGTGTCCGATGCGGTGCTCGACGCCATACTCGCACAGGATCCAAAGGCTCACGTAGCCTGCGAGTGTGCCACTAAGACGGGCTTCTTCATGATCTTCGGAGAAGCGTCCGGCAATTTTGATGTAGATTACGAGGCCATAGCCCGCAAGACTATCTGCGAGATCGGTTACGACTCAGAGGAAGCCTGCTTCGACGGTAACACATGCGAGGTAATGGTGCGCATGGAAGAGCAGTCTGCGGATATAGCGATGGGAGTCAACGAGTCGTTCGAGAAGAAATCCGGCAAGGAGCTCGACGAAGACGCG
>ONRQ01000016.1 GCA_900320285.1 uncultured Eubacteriales bacterium | reverse complement strand
ACAGGACTTCCCTGTTGCTCTGAGATACTCCGTAGTATCCAAGACAAAGGGCTGGCTCCAGGGCGCACAGCCGGGCGAAGAATTCGAAGAGTTCGGACGTGACATGGCTGAATCCGAAAAGGCTATCAAGTACCTCGGAGATATGGGCTATGACATGTTCAACTGCGACAACGGCACATACGACGCATGGTACTGGGCTCACCCACCTGTCTACATGCCGGATAACTGCAACTATGAAGACGTTGCCCACATCAAGAACTTCACTGACAAGCCTGTCGTTTGCGCAGGTAAGATGGACATCAAGTTCGCTGCAGAGAAGATCAAGGAAGGCAAGATCGATGCTCTCGGTATCGCACGTCAGAACCTAGTAGACCCTGACTGGGTAACCAAGCTCAGAGAAGGCCGCGAAGAAGAAATCAAGCCATGCATCAGATGCCATAACGCCTGCTTCAACTTCGCTAAGTCGAAACACACTGCAAACACACAGCCTCTGTTCGACTCACTCCAGCTTGCACGCTGCGCTCTGACACCTTCAACAATGCAGCACAACAAGTACAAAATCGTTCCTACAAACAAGCCTAAGAAGGTTGCTATCGTTGGTGCCGGATTCGGCGGACTCGAGGCAGCTCTCGTACTCAAGAAGAGAGGCCACCAGCCTGTCGTATTCGAGAAGAGCGACAAGATCTTCGGTCTGTACAATACAGCTGCAGCAATGTCCTTCAAGGATGCCGACAAGCAGCTCATGCAGTGGTATGAGAGAGAGCTCAAGAAATGGGATATCGATATCAGACTCAACAGCGAAGTCAAGGACATCAATGCCCTGCTCAAGGCATACGATGATGTTATCGTATCGGTCGGTACATTCCCTAAGGCACTCAATATCAAGGGATTCAATAAGACGATCACATTCACGGATCTCCTTATCGGACCTAAGAAAGACGAGTACAAGAAGATCGTCTTCCTCGGCGGCGGACTTTCATCCTGCGAAGCTGCATATGACGCGGTACTCGCCGGCAAGAAGCCTGTAGTCGTTGAGTTCCTTGACGACCTGATCGTAGCTCCTGGCACATGCCTTGCCAACTCCTCGTTCCTGAGAGAGGCTCTGCCGTTCAAGGGAGTTCCTGTACATCTGAGAAGCTCCGTAACCGAGGTCGGAGACGGATACTGCATGATCAAGAACTTCGAGACCGGCGAAGAGTGGAAGGAAGAGTGCGACTGCGTAGTCAACGGAATCGGATTCGTTCCAAACGACCAGTTCGCTTCGGTAAAGAGCAAGAACCTCCACAGAGTCGGAACATGCGTCAAGTGGGGAGCTCTGAGAGAAGTAATCTGGAGCGCATGGGATGTAGCAATGAAGATCTAATTGCTGATCACATAAGACGTAAAAAGACTGCCTGACGGCAGTCTTTTTTGTGTCTTATTGAAGCCGCATCTTTCCGGAGATTTCCCTCGCGGAATTGACAGCGGGCGTTTTTCGTAAGTTCGGAAAGCACAGGGCTGGTATGTAATGACAGCAGAAAAGTCTTTATCAAGTCGGTAAGCCGCTGCTCCGCTCCGGGACAATCTCCGGGTGCGGCTTCAGTCTTTATTCCATATATTCTTGTACTGCTTGTATTTGCCCAGATCATTATTGACGTTCCATGGGATGAAGCCGCCTGTAAGGCCTGCGTCTGTGAGGCCTTTGATCTGTGCCCTGAGTTCTTTTTCGCCGTAGTTTTCTGTCGGCGCCCAGTACGGAGTATTGTAGCCTGTTATCCATGTGCGGGCTGCTGCAGGATGCTCAAGATATTCCTGACGTTTCTGCGCCTTTTTTGCCCAGGCTTTCATTGTACCGTACGGATTTTTCCATGTCTCCCCTCCTCCCATGTGGTCGGTATAAGGCATGGCGCTTATCGCGTCCACTATATTCGAGATGCCCGGCCAGTACTGTCCGTATGCAGTCATGTAGCCGTATGCACACTCTCCGAATACGTCGACTGAGAAATATGCTCCGGCCTCGTGGATCTGATCGGCTGCGTAGAAGCAGAAATTCTGTATCGCCTGCCCCTTCTCTTCACCATATACATTGCGGAACTTCGCCGCACCGCTCTTCGACATTTCATAAGCGTTCTCAGGGAACCTCACATAGTCGAACTGGATCTCATTGAATCCGAACTCCTCAACAGCCTCCTGAGCCAGCCTTACATTGTATTCCCATACGTCACGCGAGAACGCGCTCGGCCAGGTTGACTGACCGCCGTACTTTATGCAGTCTTCAGGATGATCTTTCGCGTATATAGGATCGTTGAACACGACTATGCGGCCTATCATATAGACACCGGTATCCTTAAGTTTGTCGATGCCCTTCTTGTACTTCTTTCGCGAGGTATATGCTGTCTTGTATGACTTAGGTGACCACTCCTTTGCTGTAGCGGCAGGCCACGCCAGTACGCCATCCTTTATATCAACTACGACCGCGTTACAGTCTGTCTTCTCTATGAGGTCTATATAATTGTCAGGGTTTGCTGCTGCAGCGCAGTTGAGATACATTGCTCTTGCGTCGGCACAGAACTCGTTCCCTTCTATTGCAGGCCGTTCATAAGGATAATAGTCGAGGTTCTTTGCTTTGCCGCCGTATAGGTTGAATCCGTATTTGTCCTTTTTGACCTTATCGTAAACACCGTTTTCGTTGTAGACCGCGTCGGCTTTCTCTTTGGTATCGGTGATATATTTGCTGTAGACAAAGCCTTCTGCAGTCTCATCGTCCTTCTGGTACTCCACCTTATACTTGTGTACCGAGCCGTCTTCAAGGAGCTTGTCGTAGCCGGCGACCCTGAGGCTGGCACCCTTTGCGGCGAACGAGCCGATTGCCGGACCTTCCTGTTCGGCATAAATGGTTACCGGTGTTCTTACATATACCTCGGTCTCCTGCACAACCATATCTGTAGTCGGAACCAGATTCTCAGCCTTCATGTAAAGATCGACCGCTCCCTCCAGTCCGGTATTTTCTACTTTGCAGTATAGAACACCATCCACTGTCCTTGTTCCGATCAGCTTTTTTACTGAAGAGCCACGGACTACAGTGCCTACAACAGCTGCTTTTACGGAAGGTTCTTCCTGCTGCTCCTCCCCCGCTTCTTCTAAAGCTTCGCCGGCATTTTCTTCTGAAGGCTCTCCGGCATTTTCCGCCGGTGCCTCTTCATCAGCTTCCTCTGTTTTTTCTGCTTCTGCCGCGTCTTCTTCAAGAGGCAGTCCGATCAGATAAACAGGCACGTCTTTCGAAGTACCTCCGGCAAAGACGTACTCCGGCTCCGGGGTGATCTTACTAAGGCTGCTTATATATGCGAACATTCCAATAAGGCACGCAAAAATCACCACAAAGTCCCTTACTCTGACAAGACGTGTGCGGTGCTTCTTTTCCTCTTCCCTTATTCTGTTACGTTCTACTCTCGACATTACTTTTGCAGTACCTTTCCAATTTGTTAATTAAACAACATTTGCTCTCAACGTTCAACCGGAACTGTGCGCTAAATATAGAGCATAGGTATGCAAAATGTATAATAATAGCCTTCTCTATAATGTATAATTATATGGATACAGCAAGGAGGTGCTCATGAGCAGGATCGATCTGACACCATTCATCAGGGAAGACAAAGGATCCGAGATAATAATTGCTCTGCCATGTAAGTCAACGGAAAGAGCTTTTTTCAACGGCTATCAGACATGGACCTCTTCCTTTGAGGTAAAACCTACCGATACCCACACCGGCATAAAGAAAATTTTCCGGCGCATCGGCGCTCCATGGGGCATAACAAAATACGGTGATCACTTTTTCATGCATTACACGGGAAAGCCGGGATGCTTTCATGGTTTCACCTATTTTTACAAACGGTATGAAGACGCATATCTCCTTATTGGCTCTACCGATGAGACCAACGGTTATACAATCTTCGATTACGATATGATCGGTGGTGTGCTGAAAATAAGGAAAGACGCCGGCAGCAGCAGGTTCGATCAGGATCTGCATATAGCGGCATTTGAAGGCGGCCACGATGAGGTGTTTGATGACTGGTTCAGGGCTTCAGGAATAAAGCGCCGCCCTGCTGAGCCTATCGCCGGCTACGGAAGCTGGTATAACCATTACGACAAGATAAATGATGAAACCATCACTCGTGACCTTGAAGGCGCCGCAGGCATACTTGAACATGGAGACCTTTTCCAGATAGATGACGGCTGGCAGGTGCAGGTCGGCGACTGGGACTGCAATCCGGAGCGTTTCCCGCGCGGCATGAAGGCATCAGTCGATGACATCCACGGCAAGGGCTTCAGAGCCGGTCTGTGGCTTGCTCCCTATTCAGCCCAGGTAAAATCAATGCTTGCCAGAAATCATCCTGACTGGCTCCTTAAACATAACGGCAAACCATGGTACGCAGGCTGCAACTGGGGAGGATTTTATGCTCTCGACATAGATAATCCGGGCGTGCAGGACTACCTGAAGCGTACTTTCGATAAGATATTCAATAAATGGGGTTTTGATCTTGTGAAGCTGGACTTTCTCTATAGCGCAGCTCCATGGCAGACTGAAGGCGGTCCATATGACGGTGAAAGCCGCGGAGGACGCATGTGCAGGGCCATGGATTATCTAAGGGAATGGTGCGGTGACGGAATGATTCTCGGATGCGGAGTGCCTCTCGGGCCCGCTTTCGGAAAGGTCGAATACTGCAGGATAGGCTGTGACGCAAGTCTTGACTGGAACAACGTGCCGCTCATGAGGAATGTAAACAGAGAGTATCCGTCAACAAAGAATGCAATACTCAACACATTCTACAGGAGAGGTCTCGACGGCAGAGCCTTCCTGAATGACCCGGATGTGTTCTTCCTGAGGAAAGACAACATAAAGCTCAGCGAAGAGCAGAAGGATCTCCACGCAAGAGTTCTGGCACAGTACGGCAGCTTCTTCCTTACTTCCGACAACATGGGAGATTACGATGAAGAACAGCGCGGGCACTACAGGCAGCTCAGAGAGCTCTGGCATAACAAGGACTGGACAGACAGGCACTTCCTTGACTGGATAGCCAAATATAAATAAAGCTGACGCAATCGAAAAAAAGGTACAAAAAATGAGCAAAAACAAAGACTATGCTGCAGCACAGACCGGCATAAGCGAAAAGCAGGCAAAGCGCAATCTGTGGTTCTTCCCTCTCGGCACGTTCGGGAGAGACATGATCTACAATCTGTTCACCAACTTCATCCTGGTCTATGTGCTCTTCACGCACAATCTGACTCCTGCCCAGCTGATGGCGATCACAGGTATCATGATCGGCGCGAGAGTATTCGACGCACTGAATGACCCTCTCATGGGCAATATCATAGAGCGTACAAGGACGCGCTGGGGTAAGTACAAACCTTGGCTTGTGATCGGAATACTCAGCACATCGGTCGTTGTGTATCTCGCGTTCAATGTAAGGCTCGAGGGATGGGCGTTTATATGGTTCTTCGGCATCATCTACTTCGCCTACAGTATCGCGTATACGATGCACGACATATCCTACTGGGGCATGATCCCTTCGCTCAGCAAGGAAGGCAGCACACGTGATAAGCTGACAGCCATGACCAACCTTGCCGCCGGTATAGGCGGAGGGCTCGCCGGACTCTTCATACCGATGCTTACAACAGGATCGGGAGCAATCGGAGGCAACGCTCAGACGGCTTACGGAGTAGTTGCTCTTATCTTCTGTATTCTCGCTCCCCTCTTCCTCTGCTTCACCATTTTCGGCGTCAGAGAAGACAGGTCGTACATGAATACCACTCCGCCGCCGGTCAGCTTCAAAAAGATTATCTCAACAATAACCGGAAACGATCAGCTGTCATGGATGTGCTTAATATTCCTTCTGCACCAGATAGGTGCGGATCTGATCGTCGGAGGCATCGGATCTACATACATCTACTTTACATATGGCTATAAAGGCGGTCTCTACTCTCTGTTCTCAACCATAGGCCTGTCCGCTTCGGGAATACTGCTGATCGCATATCCATGGCTGTCCTCCAGGTGGAGCAGAAAGAGCCTGATGAAGGGATTCGGACTGATTATGACTGTCGGTTTTGCCATGATGCTCGCTGCGGGACTGTTCATGCCTGCAAACATGCCGTCATTCTGGATCACCACGGTCGGATACATGCTTGCTCAGCTCGGCATGAACTGCTACTACGTGATCATGATGCTTTCGATCATCAATACTGTTGAATACAACGAGTACAAGAACGGCACCAGGGATGAGGCCATCATCGCCTCTATCAGGCCATTCTTCACCAAGTTCGGAAGCGCTCTGTGCGTGCTCCTCACAACAGTTTCATACCTGATCTTCGGAGTCACAAAATATACCAACCAGATCAGTTCTCTCGAGCAGGCAGCGAACATGGGCTCGATCACTGAAGCCGAGAAGCTTGCCCAGATCGATACAGTTATAAATTCTGTAAGCAGCGGTCAGAGCCACGGGATACTGCTCGTAATGGTACTGATACCGCTCCTGATGATGCTCGGAGCTTACCTGCTCTATAAGAAGCACTACATACTCGACGAAGATGAGTACGACCGCATCGTAAAAGAGCTTGGACACAAAGCCGAATAACAAACACTATAAGTAAAAAACAAAATGGCCGGAGCCTGAGCTCCGGTCATTTTTGATATGCCCACTTATTTAATATGATTACATATTGTCCGGGGATTCCCTGAAAATGCGTCCTGCATTTTTCTGAAGTGCTGTGCATAGCAGTTCGCCTAACACATAGCATCCGGCGATCTCGCCCAGCAGTATCTGGAACATCAGCACCGGGATGGCTACGTCCACTACACCATATCCGTACTTCAGTACAAATGGCACGATTAGCGCGTTGGCTATAACTGCCGGAAGCGGAACGAGCCAGCGGTTTTTGCGGAGCATATATCCGAGGGCAGCTCCGATCAGTGTAGCGAGGCTTCCGAAAATAACATCGAGCATGATGCCTCCTCCGATGAGGTTGGCGATCAGACAGCCTATGAAAAGTCCCGGGATCGCTGCCGGCGTGAACATCGGCATTATACACAGGGCTTCAGCTATTCTCACCTGCACCGGGCCGAAGGATATCGGTGCAAAAACCATTGTGAGAACCACGTAAAGAGCGGCAATAACAGCGCCCTGAGTGATTCTCAGAACTTTTGGATCTCTGTTTTTCATCAAAATTGTTTTCTCCTTTGGTTTTATTATTTTAGAAGCAGGATATCGGACCCGAACTGCTTCGGACGCCGGGTTTCTGCGGACGTCCACGCAGGATTGTACAGTAAGCGATGAGCTGTGTCCAGTAAAAAATTTAATTTACCACATTGACCGGGCTGCCCTTTGCCCATTCACGTATGTTGTCTGCCGTAATATCCATGATCCTCTGCCTGGCGTCTTTTGTTGCCCAGGAGATGTGCGGGGTTATTATGCAGTTTTTAGCGTTCAGAAGCGGATTATCGGCCTTTATAGGTTCTGTTGATACAACGTCCACTGCTGCCGCATACACCTTGCCGCTTTCGAGAGCTTCGGCAAGGTCATACTCGTTGACCAGCGGGCCGCGGCTGTTGTTGATAAGAATCACGCCGTCTTTCATCTTGCTGATGTTCTCTTTATTGATGATCCCTTCTGTTTCCGGGAAGAGCGGGCAGTGAAGGAATATGACATCTGAACGCCCAAGGAGCTCATCCAGTTCAACGTAGTCTGCGACAGCAGCTCCGGCATCGGATCTGAAAGCATCATAAGCGATAACTTCCATATTCAGAGCGCCCAGTATCTTTGCCGTAGCCTGTCCTATCCTTCCGAGCCCTATGATGCCCGCAGTCTTATCCGCGAGCTCTATCAGAGGGTAATCCCAGAAGCACCAATCAACGTTGCTCTGCCATCTGCCCTCTTTAACCGCCTGATCGTGGTGTCCTATATGCGAACATATCTCCATAAGAAGGCTGACAGCGAACTGGCTGACGTTCTGAGTACCGTAAGTCGGCACGTTGACCACATCAATGCCTTTGCTCCTCGCATATTTCACATCGACGATGTTATAGCCTGTGGCGAGCACGAATACAGCTTTGAGATTAGGGCACTTATCCATTGTGGCAGCGCTTACAGGTGTTTTATTTACAACGGCTATATCCGCATCACCTATCCTCTCCGCTATAAGATCCGACTCGCTGTAGGACGTTCTGTCGTACACCGTCAGCTCTCCGAATGCCTCCAGCGGCTCCCAGCTGAGGTCTCCGGGATTCTCTGTATATCCGTCCAGCACAACGATTTTATGTTTACCCATTGTATTTCCTCCGTCAGAAACAAACAGCCGCCACATTGAGCGGCGACTGTCATTTCGATTCATATGAATATACTATTCTTCAGCAGCCGGCTCTTCTGCTGCTTCTTCTACTTCCGGCGTTTCGAGGTCTACTCCGAGGTCCTTAAGGATCTCTCTTGCCTTTGTGCATGCAGGGCAGTCGCAGAACTTCTTGCCTTCTGCCTTCATAGCTTCAGCGTGAGCTTTGATCTGTGCAGCTGCCTCTTCGCCCATAGCTTCTTTCATCTCAGGCTTGCTGAATGTATCGATAACTTCGTCAAGTGATGAGATACCGGCTTTGAGCTGCTTGATGAATTCGTTCTCTGTGACCTTGTCAACTACAGGAGCTGCCTTGCCCTTGAGCTCGTCGATCTTAGGTGCTGCCTTCTCTTTGAGTTCTTCGATCTTAGGTGCTGCTTTTTCTTTGAGTCCGTCTACTACAGGAGCTGCTTTTTCAGCAAACTTTTCTGCACCTTCAGCAACCTTATCGCCGGCCTTGGTAAGCTTTTCACTGACTTCGATAGTTTTATCAGAATATTTTTCAGCGATCTCGCCAAGCTTGTCCAGTGTTTCGCTGCTCTTCTCCTTGAACTCATCGAACTTGTCACCGTACTTTTCGTCTGCCTCTGCAAGCCACTTTTCAGCAGCTTCCTTGAGCGGTCCATATACATGTCCGCCGAGCAGTTCTTTTACTTTGTCGACTGTTTTCTTATCTGCCATCTTATCTCCTCCTGTAAAAGTTGTTTTATCTTACCGCTTGAATCAAAATCGTCAAACGTTACTTATCAAAGATTCTTTACGAGTGTAAGAATATTGCTTCCGTCCTTGTACTGGTATTCGACAGCGTCCATAGTCTGCTTCACCATGAAGATACCAAGTCCGCCAATTTGTCTCTCATCTGCTGAGAGAGTCACATCAGGGTCATCCTTCAGAAGCGGATCATATGGCTTGCCGTGATCGATGAATGTGATCTTTACCTGCACCGGATCGTCCAGTACTTCAACGCGTACAACTGCTCTGCCCTTATCAGGGTGATAAGCGTATTTGCATATATTAACAAAGATCTCCTCGACTGCTATATCGATCTGCATCTGGGATTTCATGGAGCAGCCTACAGCCTCAAGATTCTCGTCAACGAAGGCCATAACAGTGTCCAGGTTATCCTCTATAGCCTCTATGTCGAGATCCCTGTTTTTCTTTTCCGGCTTCAGATCGTTTTCAAACTCGAGCGTATCGGTCTTATCAAGAAGCTCGATAAGTTCCTTTGTCCAGTGATCTATTTCTGCCTTACGGGCTTCATCCTCAAGTCCGCCGCGCCTTATGGATCTTCTGATCAGTCTTGTGTAGCCGATTATGCGGGCTTTATCCTCTACGCTCCGGATAACATTTTCATCATCCGTGCCGAGGTATTTCGCGAGCGTCTTGTACCAGAACTTCTCTGCTGTTTCATAGCTGAACCCCTGGAATGACTCGATCGCATCGTGGTCAAGTTCAAAAAAGCCTCTGTACGCGTTGAACATTGAACCGAGCTCGAAAACAGGATGTCCGACAGCCAGTGTGTCCATGTCGATAAGCAGCACCTCATCGTCCTGCAGCTCAAGGTTCTTTGTGTGATAGTCGCCGTGGATCATATGATCATCATGCGGTACAGACTCAACAAGGGAAAGAAGCTTTTTGCCCGATTTCTCAGGCAGGTAATCCTGCATGAATTCTGCCCATGAAAGGACTGTCTCCTTCATGTCAGGGAGCTTGCCTTCAGGCACCTCAGTACTGTGTATGCGCTTAAGCATCTCTACGTACTCGTCGACGCACCAGTCGAGTTTATCCGGTTCATTTGCGAGTATTCTGGAGAATGACTTCGCGTTAAGCAGCTCAAATACTGATCCGTAGCTGTCGCCGACCTTGACCACATCATAAGAGATGGCCGTCGGTATACCGAGGATCAGTGCCAGTCTTGCGACTTCGCGCTCGTGCTGGATCTCTCCGAGAGCATCAGGATTGTTGTAGATCTTAACGACATTATCCTTGTCGATGCGGAATATGCTGCCGTTGGCTCCGCGTCCGATCTCTTCACATCCTTCAACGGACACCTTGCGGTATGCCTTTTCGACTTTCATCATCTCGGTGAATCCGGTCATCTCAAAGACCTCAAAAACATCGGACTTCACATTTATGATACTGAGATCCGGATGCTTTTTTCTGAGGCGGAGTATGACTCTCAGTCCCGCGCTTGAAATATAATCCAGACCCTCTGCATCAAGAACTATGGCAGAAGGATCCTTATCTTTCATCGCATCGGCGATCTCACCTTCGATGGCGGCGGCATTGCCGGAATCTATACGCCCTTCCAGTTCGATCGTTAATTTTTCATTGTCCCAAGAAGTATTCATCTTGTGTGCAGGTCCTCTACTCTATAGTCAGAATATCTGAAAAACCGGTTACATCAAAGATCTCCTGGATCTCATCCGAAACGTTCTTCACTACCATGCTGCCCTTCTCGTTCATCGTCTTCTGAGCTGACAGAAGCACACGAAGGCCGGCGCTCGAAACATAAGCCAGTCCGCTGAAATCAAAGACAAGTTCTGTGATATCATCTATGGATGCCTTTACTTCTTCTTCAAGCTGCGGAGCTGTGATTGTGTCGAGTCTGCCTTCGAGAGCAAACTCAAGTCTTGAGCCCTCCTGCTTCTTCTTGATATCAAGCATTTATACAGTTCCTCCTTTTTTCCGTGTAAACCGCCGGAAAAACAGCTTTCTCCGACAGTAAAACAACTTATTCCGAATATATTATACAACAAATTGCCTTTTTTTATCTACAAATTGCGCTCTTAATAAATCAGAGTCTTATCGCCCGACGGAGCCTTTACTATCCTGTGAGCACCGCCCTTTCTGTCAGTCAGCCGCTTCTCGTCCACCGGATGCTCCGTGATCATGAGAGGAATGCCTCTTTCATCGGATACTCCCGTCTCATGTGAAGGCATGTAGATCTCCGCTCCGAGCTCCTCGTAAGCGAGCTTTGCCTGCCCATTGAACACATTGAGTCCGTAATCTCCGTAGACCTTGACTCCGGCGTCCCTGAACCTGGCGATCCAGCCCGCGTTGCCGCAAAGTATCCCGGTTTCCCTGCATGCCTCAGCTATCTCGTCAAAGTGCATCTCAATGAACCTATCAAGGCTGCCCTTCGATACATTCATTATGTAAGGCACCGAACCCGGCCTGAGTTCTTTGCCGTCTGTTTCCATAAATCTTTCGAGAGCCACAGGCCTAATCCCGCTCCTGTTGACCATACGCTGCCAGTCGTCTGCGCTTATGGCTCCGGAGCCGAGTCCCTCTGTCTCCCTTATGCCGGAGATCTCATCTTTTGTGAGAGCTGGCCTTCTGCCTTTGATCACATGCTCTTTGCGCCTCTTCATGAGTTCGTCCGCTGCTTCGCGCCTCATTCTGTTCACCACCGAAAGAGGCATCATTATGCCGTCATCTGTCTGTACGTCTATCCCCGTAAGTCCCGGAGTATAAACGGTATCTCCGAGCCTGTCGAGAGAGGCTTCTATTCTCTCCCTGTCTGTCGGGACCTTTTCAGCATACTCAACCCTGTGATCAGATACTATCTCTACGCTGTTTCCGTTCCTGACATCTGTCATCACCAGAACCGGGAACTGACCTGCGCGGGCGGTGAACGACATGGTCACAGGCAGCTTTTTCTCAGGTACATCGAGTGCTGCTTCAAGGAGTTTCCTGTCTGTCACCTTGCATACAGTGTCGCCCGTGAAAGCTCCTCTTTCGAAGTCTCCGGCGAGTATGCATCCCATGCCTATGTCCTTCACATATGTGACGACTCCGCCTGCCGGCGAGCTGACAAGGTAATCAGCGTCCTCTCTTATGAACTCGATACCGTCTCCGCTGTTAAGGCCTATGCCCTGTTCTCCGGCTGAATGCGCGAGCTCTATGCATACGAGCTCCCTGCCCCGTCTCAGGGCTCCTCTGGCAGCTGCCTTCTCATCTTTCTCACTTACCTTGTTTTCACTGTCTATGACTGCGATAACGCGGCCTATACGGAGGCCCTGATTCTTAGGACTCGATCCTGAAAGAAGGTCCTCTCCCGGATTGCCGAACAGATACCCCTCAGTAAAATCGCCGCGGTTGAAGATCTGTCTGAGATCGAGCATATCGCTCTCTTCCACACTGTAAAGCTCCGCGGCTTTCTCCGGTCCGTGCTCCGCAGCCAGCTTTTCGAACAGATCGAGGTATTTGCGGTATATTCTCGTTACTACAGCCACATATTCAGGAGTCTTCATACGGCCTTCTATCTTAAAAGACGCGGCTCCCGACATGACGAGCTCCGGTATGTGTTCTATGAGGCAAAGGTCCTTAGGGCTCAGAGCATAATACGTTTCACCGTCATCTCCCCTGTATGCCTGTCTGCAAGGCTGGGCGCATGTGCCGCGGTTTCCTGTACGTCCGCTTCCGCCGCCGAGCACCCTGCTCATCTGGCACTGTCCCGAATAGCACATACAGAGAGCTCCGTGTACGAAGACTTCCACATCCACCTTAGGTTCGAGGGTACTGCAGTAATCCGCAAGTTCTTTTATCTCCTTAAGGGAAAGCTCTCTTGCGGGAACGACCCTGCTGAATCCCATCTCCGCTGCGGCAAGAGCACCTCCTTTATTGTACAGAGTGCCCTGTGTCGACAGATGAAGCGGGAGATCGGGCAGGTACTTATGCAGAAGTCTCGCAAGGCCCATGTCCTGCACAATGACTCCATCCACTCCGAGACCGTAGATGTAATTACAGTAGTCAAACGCTCTAGCCAGCTCGTTGTCCGCTATGAGAGTGTTGATCGTCATATATACTTTTACTCCGTGGGAGTGAGCATAGTTTATTGCGTCAGGAAGCTCCTCATCACTGAAATTATCGGCGAAAATCCTGGCATTGAATGCCATGCCTCCCATATAAACAGCATCGGCGCCGTTATTCACTGCGGCAATCAGATGCGCCTTGCCTCCCACAGGCGATAATAGTTCAGGTCTGTTCATTTTACTGTCCTCCCCTTTGAATATAGCACATATTTCATAGAAGTCCACGATTTGTATTTAATGGTGTTCACATTGTCAACTATCTTGATAAAGATTTGTTGCGGTATTACACTTTAATTAACGAATTCTAACCATAAAACTCATATAAAGAAATGGGAAAGTGTTTCTGTATCCAAGGAGAGAGGAGCAATGAGTACAAAGGACACAGTCCTTGCTTTGTTTGAGAAAAACAAGGGTTTTTTCATATCCGGAGAGCGGATAGCAGAAGAATTGAATATTTCAAGGACAGCCGTATGGAAAGCTGTTAAAAAGCTGCAGAGTGAAGGTTATGAAATCAGTGCTGTCACCAACAGAGGCTACTGCCTCGATAAAGAGTCAGATGTATTGACTGTGCGCGGAATCCGCAGTCATCTTGATGAGAACTGTAAGGCTCTCAGGCCGGAAGTATTCGTCAGAGTTGATTCGACCAACACGAAGTGCATCGAAAAAGCCGAAAACGGTGAGCCTGAAGGTTATGTAGCTGTCTCAGGTTCGCAGAGCGCCGGCAGAGGCCGCAGAGGGAAGGCTTTCTTCTCCCCTGCTGAAAGCGGCATTTATATGAGTATTCTGTTCAGGCCTGAAGGTCTTACGGAAAATCAGGTACTGCATTTCACAACCATGACCGCAACTGCAGTTAGCGAAGCCATAGAAACTATCTCAGGTAAAAAGGCGGAGATCAAATGGGTCAACGACATATTTATCAATGGCAAAAAGGTCTGCGGCATTTTATCTGAAGCATCATATGGCATCCATACAGGAAAACTCGAATATGTTGTGGTAGGCATAGGCATTAATGCTTATGAGCCTTCCGGAGGTTTCCCTTCTGCCATTGCAGATATTGCCGGAAGCGTTTTCGATGAACCTTCAACAGGTCTCAAAAACCGCCTTGCAGCTGAGATACTTAATCGCATGATGGCATATTACCAGCATCTTTCGGAAGCCCCTTATTCTGAAGAGTATATCAGACGCTCCATGGTGACCGGAAAAGATGTAATGGTCCACAAAGATAAAGAAATGATACCCGCACACGTTCTGGGAATAGACGAAGAGTTCGGACTTAAGGTCCGCTACGAAGACGGAAGCGTTGAGATCCTGAGATCGGGTGAAGTAAGTATAAGGATATAAAAACCAATGAAGCCGGTTGCAGTTGACAACCGGCTTTTTTGATTATACGATTCCTTTTGCTGTAACTGTTACCGGAGGGAATAAATGAAAGATTTCACAGCTGTTTATATACCGGTCGGAGTGCCGACTTTCCATCTCGAAAGCGCAAGGAATCTTTTTGAAAGATCAATAAAGCTTCTTCACTCCACAGAACCGTCGTTTGCCGTTCCGAAAGACATGCTGCTCTCTGTCGATGCGTTGAGGGAATACATAGCCGGACTTGATCCTGATTTCATTGTATTCCAGGATCTCACTTTCGCCAACGCGGCATATATGTCTGAAGTAGTCAGCCGTTTCGACTGCCCTGTCCTTCTGTGGACTCTCCGTGAACCGGTCATCGACGGTACAAGGCTGCGCCTCAATTCGCTTACCGGCGCCTACAGCGCGGCCAACGCCATGCGTTTATCCGGAAGAACTGACTATGAGTATGTTTTCGGCTCGCCGGAAGAAGAATCAGTCATCAGCAAGGTAGAAGCCTGTGTAAAAGCTGCAAAGCTGAAGAAAGAGATGCAGGGACTCAGGCTTGCTACTGTAGGCGAGCCTCCTCAGGGATTCGATTTCGGCCGCGCTCATGAAGACGAGATGAAGGAAGTATTCGGCGCAGAAGTAGTATCTATATCCGTTCCCGATATGATAGAACGCGCTAAGTCCTTCTCAGATGAAGAGTGCAGGCCATATCTGGAGCGTTCCTATGAGCTGACTGCAGGCCTTGATAAAACTCCCGAAAAGAACATCCTGGATCATGCCAGGTTATATAAGGCATACAGCGAATACATACGTGATAACGGGATAGGCGCCCTCGCGTCACGCTGCTGGCCTGATTACTTCACTGAGTACGGCACCCCTGTCTGCGCCGTTCTGTCGATGCTTAATGACGACGGCACAGCCGCCGCATGTGAGGCAGATATGTACGGAGCCCTGTCCATGTGGACAGGAATGAAGCTGTCATCCTCGCCTGTATTCTTCGGAGATCCTGTAAGCCTCAACGAAGAGGAAAATACACTTACGTTCTGGCACTGCGGCACAGCCGCATGCACGCTGGCACGCAAAGATACAGGCGCTGTGGTAGGCGTTCATCCAAACAGGAAGATCGGTCCGGCCATGGACTTCGGATGTGAAGCTTTCCCTGAAGCCACCATATTCCGCATAGGCCGTGAGCCAGATGGCTCTTACCGCTTCTTCATACTGGAGGGTGAAGCTCTCGACAGGCCGAAGCAGTTCACAGGCACTTCAATAGTAATAAAAACAAAAGCTCCGGTGCTCGAAGCCGTTGAAAAGAGTGTGCTTGACGGTTTTGAACCCCACTTCGTCGTCATGAAGGGCCATCATGCGGAGACGCTGAAAGCTCTTGCGAATATGTTTGGATTCAAGGCGTACATTTACCAATAATATTTATCAGATATAAAGAGCTGCCATTCCGGCAGCTCTTCTTTTAATCCCTGTTTTCCTCCGATACCTTTCTGAACAGCTCTTTGAATCTGCTGTCAGTCCTGTAAAATACCGGAAGTTTTCCGAGCGGAGCCTCTATTCTGGTCTTTGATCCTCCGCGGTAAGCCTTATTGTCCCAAAATCCGGTCCAGTCCCCTTCAGGCAAATGGACAGTCCTCTCGGAGACGTTCTTTTCGATGACCGGACACACGTACATATCGTCACCGAAGAAGTATGAATACTCATCACGGCTGGCAGAATAATCCACCTCATTCCAGAAATCCGGTCTCATAACGGGTATTCCCTCTTTAGCCTGTTCCAGACAATGCTCTATATATGGCCTCAGTGCAGCATGTATGTTTGTAAGTCGAACCGTATGAGGAAGCACGGTCCGGGCATCGAACTGACTGTTTGCCCACGGTCTGATGGACTCGTGGCTTCTCATCAGAGGCGAGAAGGTATTCATCTCCATCCAGCGGATAAACAGCTCATCGTTCCTCTTAAGTCCTGCGATTGAGAAGAATCCGCCGATATCGCTGTGTACCAGCGGTACACCTGAGAATCCCAGTGAGAATGTCGCTGGCATAACGCATGGCATGCCGTAATCCCGGGTGAGGTCCGTATGCTGGTCGCCGTTCCACATTATAGGGGCATAGCACTGCTCCCCCAGATAACCTGATCGTGTGAAAAACATCACGTCCTTATCGCCGTATTCTTCAACTGCCTCGCGGTTGATCTTAGCCCAGAGCACCGGCCACTGATTGTGCAGTTCTGCCGGATCACCTTCATGCAGGACGCAGTCCGTAGGCAGATATTCGCCGAAATCAGCCATCCAGCCCTTTATGCCAATATCCAGCATGTTCTTCTTAATAAGGACTTCTTTTATGAAGCGCACGGCTTCAGGATCAGTCAGATCGAGCATACCGGCATCAAAAGTGGTCGACTTCATATGGCAGATGCTGCCGTCCCTGCTTTTTATCAGCCAGCCCTTGTCAGCGCATTTATTGTACAGTCTGCTCCCTTTCACAAGATAAGGGTTGATGTAGGCGAGGAAGCGCACGCCCCTGCTTTCGAGCCTTTTTATTGCCTCAGGCAGATGGTGGTAGAGCTTATCATCGTATTCGTAGTTCCACCAGACCTGTTTGCCCATTATGGTGCGGTTCTCTCCGCACCAGTCCTGGCTCCATACCGCGCTTATCTTAGCGCCGGCATCAAGCATGGTAAAGGCCTTTGAGATCACTTTATCTGTTCCTCCCTGAACAGCTATTATCATGCCGTCCAGGCACCAGTCAGGCAGATACATCCCCGGAGGGTTCTTCTTTGCCAGAGCCCGCATCAGAGTATCATAGTCTTCTGCATGGAGCAGCATCATTGAACGCGGGCAGCTGTCAAATTCAAACCTGTAATTATGTATGCCGAATTTGGATATGCCGTCCGACGAAGTGTCGAAATAGAAAAGTCGGCCTCTGTCTGTTACAAATACAGGCATAGGAGAATAGCTTCCGATACTGTCAGCTGTTTTTTCACGGTAACGGCTGTCCGGCAATAGTACCTTTTCCATAAGAGTACGGGCGGTGATATGCTCAGAGACAAAATTCATTATCCTCTCGCCGCGAAGGTTCGTCTGGCGGTACTGCTCTCCTCCTCCGAAGACAGCCTCATTCTCCAGCGCGGGTATTTTAAACTCATATGCCCAGCCATCTTCGCCTTCAAAGAAAAGTTCGCAGCCGAGATCGCATTCCCTGACTTCCATCTTCAGCGAATGGCCGTCTCCTGACATCACAAAAGTGCTGTCATCCAGCCGCTCAATATCGTTGAGACGCGCATGTTCCAGTTCTACTATCGTTTCCTTTACAGTCCCGCGCTTCAAGCTATAGGTCTTCTCATGCTTTATCGCGGAAACGAAAGGAGTGGACAGGAGTTCAAACCCGTCCACTGTCAATCTCAGTTTTTTTCCGTCGAATTCGGTCTTAAGCATTCAGTAATTCCTATATATCTGCAAGATATCTTCCGAGCTCTTTATTGGAATCAGCAACTACCTTTTCTTCGTCAATACCGGTGATGGCTCCGTTCGCTACGGTCACCTCTCCGTCTATGACAGTGTAATCAACCGAGCCTCTGACACCTACGGTTCCGAGCACCGACTTAGGATCGTAGCATGCGCCTACAAGTTCGAGACGCTGTGAATCGATCATGAAGAAGTCCGCGCACTTGCCGACTTCGATGGAGCCTATCTCCTTGTCTCTTCCGAGCAGCCTTGCCGAACCCATCGTAGCTACCTTGAGCATATCGTAGCCGGTCGGAGCGAGTCTGCTGGAGTTGAGCCTGTGCAGGAGGAATCCCACGCGGAGCTCCTCAAGCATATCGGAGCCGTCGTTGGAAGCGGATCCGTCTACGCCGAGTCCCACAGGGATGCCCATCTCGAGCATCTCAGGTATGCGTGCAATTCCTGATGAAAGCTTCATGTTGGATATCGGGCAGTGGCAGACGCCTGTGCCTGTCTCTGCAAGGAGCTTGAGTTCTTCATCGTTGAAATGTATGCCGTGGGCATACCAGACGTCATCGCCTATCCAGCCCACTCTCTCCATGTAAGCAAGAGGTCTTATGCCCTCACGCTCAAGCATGTAGTTTTCTTCGTCCTTGGTCTCGCAGAGATGTGTATGCAGGCGCACGCCCTTTTCTCTCGCGAGTATCGCGGATTCACGAAGCAGATCTTCAGAGACCGAGAATGGCGAGCATGGCGCGAGAGCTATGCGGCGTTTCGATCTGAAAGACCTGTCATGATATTTATCTATAAGGTCGATACTGTCCTTCATGATCTCATCGACAGTCTGGACGACGCTGTCAGGCGGAAGACCTCCGTCCTTTACCGACAGGTCCATTGAACCGCGCGAGAAGTGCATCCTGACACCGAGTTTATCCGCTGCGGCAGCCTGCGCTCCGATAAGATCTCCTGCTCCGGCCGGGAACACATAGTGATGGTCGAATACCGTAGTGCAGCCGTTCTTCATCAGCTCGCCCATGCCTGTCAGGGATGACAGATAGACCGTGTCCTCGTTGAGGTTTTTCCAGATCTCGTAGAGCGTCTTGAGCCAGTCGAAGAGCTCCATGTTCTGCACCTTCTCAAGGTTGCGTGAGAACACCTGATACAGATGGTGATGCGCGTTTACGAGTCCCGGGTAGCAGAGCATTCCCGTGCCGTCTATAACGGTGTCAGCATCGTGTTTTTCAGGCCCTATGTATTTGATCAGGCCGTCTTCGCAGAACAGATTTGCGTTCTCATAGACAGTATCTTTACCGTCGCACGATACTATCGCTCTAATGTTGTTTACTGACAATGTACTCATTTTTCAGGCTCCTTTCCTAAAGATCTCAGCCCAATATCTTTTCATAGATTTCCTTGTCCCTGTTTCCGAATACGTTGAAAATGACTTTATCTATACTGCTGTCATGGCTGTCGAGCCAGTCTCTTACTGTTTTCACAGCGATCTGCGCTGCCTCTTCTGCAGGGAAGCAGAACACCCCTGTGGATATGCAGCAGAAGGCAACATTGCCGAGTCCGTTTTCTGCGGCCAGGTCGAGGCACGAGCGATAGCTTGACGCGAGCAGCTCTCTGTGCTCATCTGTCAGTTCAGTATCGACTATCGGGCCGACTGTATGCAGCACGTACTTTGCAGGGAGACAATAGCCCGGAGTTATCTGCGCGCGGCCTGTCGGTTCATCATGCCCCTGTCTGCAAATTATTTCGTGGCAGTCCCACCTGAGCTGGATGCCTGCGGCCGAATGAATGCAGTTATCGATGCAGTTGTGAAGCGGTATGAAACAGCCGAGCAGAGTGTAGTTTGCAGCATTGACTATGGCATCCGCCGCCAGCCTTGTTATATCTCCCTGCCACAGGTAAAGTCTGCTGTCGAGCGCGCATGGCTCAAGCGAATCCACGCTGACTATGCCCTTCAGAAGAGTCTCGCGTCTGAGATATGCATCCTGCACCTCGCGGAACTCTGCTCCTGCCGGTTTTGCGTCCCTGACGTTCATCAGCGCCCTGAGAAGCTCCTTCTGCCTTTCTTCATCATCAGGCACAGGTACTTTGCGGTAGACCGGGTTCTCATTTTTCAGTTTTTCTATTAACCATAATCTGGCTTCAGTCTGATCCATTGCTTTTCTTCCTCATTGTAAGCATTAGCACAGCGAGCAGTATTACTATTATGACTGCTGAAGCAGACCATATGCCTTTATCCGGCAGGAATGATTCCGTACCGTCGTTGTTGACTATCACATCCGCATTTCTCAGCACCCATGCTCCTATCGCCGGTCCTATAAGCCCCGGAATAAAGACCTGTCCTATAATGCGTACGCCCTGGAACTGTCCTGCCCTTCCTTCAGGGATATTGTCCCTTATCATGGCTCCGAAGATAGACATTCCGGCCAGATAACCGGTCATCGTGATCAGCGATCCTATGAATGCCTGGACGGCCGCATGAGCCTGTGTGAAATATAATATAGTATACCCTATAATGAGCATCGCCGTCACGGGGAGTATGCTCTTCGTGAAGCCTTTTGTGTCGTAAAGTCTTCCGTAAAAGACTGTAGCTGCAGCTGCCAGAATTATGGCCGGAGCGAATATCATCACGTAATTCTCAAGGCCGAGAGTCTGCTCGTAATAGATGATCAGATACGGCATGAATATCTGTATCGATATGCCGAATATTGCAAAGTTGAGAAGCGTCAGGTACAGCCTTTTGTTGTCCCTTGCAACCGACGGCCTGAAGCTGTAGGCGAGTGTTTCGCCCATGCTCTCATCGGATTTCTTCAGCCCCGGGTCATCTTCTATGAGAAACCATCCGAGCACGCCTATCAGCGCAGTAGCTATTCCTATTACGTAATATATGGTGACCCATGCCGAATGCTCATCGAGATTGAAGCTCATGAATCCTCCGAATACCACCAGCACGGCAACAAGAGGCATCATGGAATTGACTCCCTCTATCTTCCCTCTGTTGGTGGAATCTCCCCTGTCTGTCAGCCACGCGTTGTAAGCGGCATCGTTCGCAGTTGAGCCGAAGTACGTCATTACGCAGTCCATCACGATGGTAAGCATTATGCTGTGGATATACGCGAAGGTTATGATGCTGAGTCCCCAGATCATATATCCAACGCTCATAAATGCCTTGCGCTTTCCGACCTTGTCGGATACGGCTCCCATTATGATCGTGGTCAGTGCCGCTGTTACTGCGCTCGCCATGACCATTGCCGATATGTCCGCAGCCGTGGCGTGGAACATCTTGTAGATGAACACATTGAAGTACATGTTCTCAACGACCCATGCCACCTGGCCCATCAGGCCGAATACAAGCATGGATATCCAGAATTTCTTTCCTAGTTCAGTCTGCATCTTTGATCAACCCCTCATCTGTATTTTTTGGTCTTACCGTTATCCATACTCCGATGAATACCAGCAGTATGCCCAGCATCTGGCGGGCGCTTATCTGCTCGCCGAGCATCAGGAACGAGAACAGCGCCACAAATACCGGCTCAGACGCGTAGATCAGTGTCGTGTGCGCGGTCGGGCTCAGCTTTTCAGCAGAGGTCTGGAAAATGAATCCAAGTGCGCCGCAGCCGAGCGCCAGATACAGCAGCTGCCACCATCCGGCAGCGCTCACCGGCAGTCTGAAGCTGTCCTCAAAAATAATAGCGAAAATGAATCCGTACAAGGATACGAACGCCAGCTGAAGCGTGCCCAGAACTATAGGGTCATGCTTATGCGCGTAGCGCTCCGTGTAGAGCATCTGGAACGAATAGAAGAACGCGCTTAATATGCATATAAGGTCGCCTTTGTTAAGGGAAAAGCCCGGCGACAGGCACATGAGCCCCACTCCTATAAGTGTAATAATGATACTGACTATCTGCACCTTGCCCGGCACAATATGCTCCTGCACCAGAATGATGAGCGGTGTGAAAAATGCCACAAGGCTCATCATGAAGCCGGCATTCGAAGCTGTAGTATATTTGCAGCCCAGTACCATGCACAAATACGAAACAAACAAAAACGTTCCCAGCACCCCGGAGTGCAGGAACGTTTCTTTATCAAGTTTACGGTATCTCTTATGAAATACGATAAGGCACGCCGCGAAGGCAATCAAAAACCTGAGAGCCACCATGTTGAATACTTCAAGCTCGGCGAGTATCTGCTTCGAGAATATCGTCATCGCGCCGAATATCATGGTGGCCGCAAGCATCATCAGATCACCCAATGCGATATGTTTTCTGTCTGCGGCCATGCCTTATCTCTTTGTTGTACGTTTTGCCCGTTAACCTCTTCACTTAGAAGTATACACCAGTTTCTCTCCATCTGAGTCGCAAATAAGTGACTGTCCGTCAAGAATAGTGCCTCTTATTATACCGGAAGCGATTTCAGTCTCTACATGCTGCTGCAGGTAGCGCTTTATCGGCCTTGCTCCGTAGTGAGGATCGTAAGCTTCATCGGCTATGAACTCGAGTGCCGCGTCAGTGACGCTGAGTTCGATATCCCTGTCTTTGAGCCTGTCTGCTATATCCCTGAACGAGAGCTCTATGATGCCCTTGATCTGATCCTTTGTGAGCGGGCTGAACAGGATGATGTCATCGATACGGTTGAGGAACTCCGGTCTGAAGCCGGCCTTGAGCTGAGCCATTACAAGCTTCTCCACCTCAGGATCGATGGTGCCGTCATCCTTCATGTTGTCGATGAGGTCAGCGCTTCCTATGTTGGAAGTCATTATAACTATGGTGTTCTTGAAGTCGACCGTACGTCCCTGATTAT
This sequence comes from uncultured Eubacteriales bacterium, assembly GCA_900320285.1. Taxonomy (GTDB): domain Bacteria; phylum Bacillota; class Clostridia; order Peptostreptococcales; family Anaerovoracaceae; genus Crickella. The sequence continues at coordinate 12,982 of ONRQ01000016.1, read as the reverse complement.
CTGTCAGGCGTCCGTCATCGAGCAGCTGCAGCAGGATGTTGAACACATCCGGATGAGCCTTCTCGATCTCGTCGAAGAGGATGACACTGTACGGCTTGCGGCGGACTGCCTCTGTCAGCTGGCCGCCCTCATCATATCCGACATACCCCGGAGGCGCTCCTACCAGTCTCGATACAGAGTGCTTCTCCATGTACTCTGACATGTCTATTCTTATCATGTTGCGCTCGCTGTCAAAGAGCGATTCCGAAAGAGCTTTTGCAAGCTCGGTCTTGCCGACACCCGTAGGTCCGAGGAATATGAACGATCCGATAGGTCTGTTCTCGTCCTTGAGACCCGCTCTGGCGCGCAAAATCGCCTCTGAGACGGCTTTTACGCCCTCATCCTGACCGATGACCCTCTTATGCAGGATATCCGGCAATCTGAGGAGTTTATCGCGTTCTGTCTCAACGAGCTTGCTCACAGGAATGCCTGTCCAGCCCGAGATGACTTCCGCGATCTCTTCTTCGGTCACCTCCTCCTGAAGGAGTCTGGCCTCTTCTCTTTTATCGGCAGCGGCTTTCTTCTCCTCGAGCTGTCTTTCGAGATCAGGCAGCACGCCGTATTTCAGCTGGGCGCCCTTCTCGTAGTCAGCCTGTCTCTCGGCATCTTCGATCTCGAGCTTTATATCTTCGATCTGCTGCTTGAGGTTCTTTGCTTCAAGTATCTCGGCCTTCTCGTTCTCCCACTGCGCTCTCATGCCTGCGCTCTGTTCTTTGAGCTCGGCCAGCTCCTTTTCGAGTATCTCAAGCCTTGCCATCGAGCCTTTGTCTTCCTCTTTGGACAGAGCCTGCTTTTCGATCTCGAGCTGAGTGATCTTTCGGGATATCTGGTCGAGTTCCGAAGGCATGCTGTCTATCTCTGTACGGATACGCGCAGCTGCCTCGTCCATGAGGTCGATAGCCTTGTCAGGCAGGTATCTGTCGCTGATATATCTGTCTGACAGTGTAGCGCATGCGATCAGCGCGCTGTCTGTGATCCTTACTCCGTGATGGATCTCAAACTTTTCCTTGAGTCCGCGGAGAATGGAAATGGTATCCTCAACACTTGGCTGATCGACGAGCACCTTCTGGAACCTCCTCTCGAGAGCCGCATCCTTTTCGATGTACTTTCTGTACTCATCAAGAGTTGTGGCGCCTATGCAGTGCAGCTCTCCTCTCGCCAGCTTCGGCTTCAGAAGATTGCCTGCGTCCATGGCTCCTTCAGCTGCTCCCGCTCCGACGATGTTGTGGATCTCGTCGATGAACAGGATTATCCTTCCCTCGGATTTTTCGATCTCATTGAGGACTGCCTTCAGTCTCTCTTCGAACTCACCTCTGTATTTTGCGCCCGCGATAAGAGCACCCATGTCAAGAGCATAAACGGTCTTGTCCTTGAGTCCCTCAGGAACATCGCCCGCGAGTATTCTCTGCGCGAGGCCTTCGACTACTGCCGTCTTACCTACACCCGGCTCACCGATGAGCACAGGGTTGTTCTTTGTACGTCTTGAAAGGATCTGCACCACGTGTCTTATCTCGGCATCCCTGCCGATAACCGGATCCAGCTTGCCTGCCCTTGCCATCTCAACGAGATCTCTGCCGTACTTGGCGAGTGCTTCATAGTTGTCTTCAGGGTTCTGGCTTGTGATCCTCTGATTGCCTCTCACCTTTGTGAGCGCTTCAAGGAATTTATCCCTGGTGATTCCGTATCTGAGGAATATCCTCTCGCTCGGTGTTCCCTTTTCTGCGAGAAGCGCAAGGTAGATGTGCTCCACGCTTACGAATTCGTCCTTGAACTGATCCGCTACAGCTTCGGCGTCCATGAAGATCTTGTTGAATCTGCGTGTACCGTACATGCCGTCGCCGCCGCCCGATACTTTAGGAATCTTGTCTACCTCTGCCTGGACATCCTTTGTTACGGCAATGATATTCACGCCCATCGACTGAAGCAGCTTAGGGATCAGCCCGTCCTGCTGTTTGAGCAGTGCAAGGTGAATGTGCTCACCGTCTATCATCTGGTTGCCCATGGCGACCGCGATGTTCTGGCAGTCAAGCACCACCTGCTGTGCATTCTGAGTGTATTTTTCTATGTTCATATATGCTTACCTCCTGTAAGAAGATTTATTAACATGATCAGCTGCCCGATCCGGAAACCGCAAAAGCCTTGTACACAATGCCTGAGCATGCGGCTTCGGATGCGGCCTGTTTGCGCGAATCTGCATCCAGGCTGTTCTGAGTTCAGATCAGCGCCTGCCATTTTTATGCAAAATAGCATCCTCCCTGTTTTTACAGAACAACAATAGCACAGATTTCAAGGCTTGTAAAGAAAAATTTAGCACTCACTGTATATGAGTGCTAATAATTTTTTAATTGAATCGTTATTTTATTTTTAATACGATGATTATCACATGTCTGCCAATTATCAAAAAGGAAATTTGCAGATTCTTCTACATGAAACGCAAATTTTGGGGGTCTCATGTAGAAATCCCCTCCTGTTTTCATTATGTATTTTTATTCACTGATGATAATCACTGCAAGCCACTATGAAAAGCGCCAAAATGTGCACGTAAAACAAGGATCCTATCCCTGCAGCCTCCTCTTCCTGTCCGTGATGTCTCATTTGGTGAATGATGGCAGAATCCAGGCAGGCAATCGTTTAAACTTTTCTACATAGGATTATAATTTGCGGACTTTATGTAGAAACTTTTTTTGAACTCCTTTTACAGTTATGCTTTGTGCCTGTAATCGCGGTGTTATTATTCATTTCCGTGAATACACTTTCCATTTTGGGGAAATCGTCTGTAATCAGAAACTGCCCTGAATGAAAATGCGGCAGATAACACTGAAGTTGCCGGCCAGCTGCAATTCGCAATAAGTTTATTCCACCGGCATCATTTGCCATAAAAAAACGCAGATGGCGTTTCAGGCACCATCTGCGCAAACATATTTATCATTTTGGAATAATCGTCAGGGGTTCGTCGCTCCAAACTCTTCGTCTGTGAGTTATCTTCTTATGATAGGCTTTTTATCCGTAACTTTGGCTTTTTTCTTTTTGCCGCCTTTGGCTCCTTCGCCGTTCTCGTCAGCAAGCTCTTTCAAAAGGTCTACTATCTCTCCTGCTCTCTCTTTCGCCGTCGGCTGGTTTTCGCCGTTCATTTCAGCAACATCTCTCAGTGCCTCCTCGACCTCGGCTTCTCTTGCGGCTCTTGCCTGGAGTTCTTTTTCGTATTCTTCCTCGAATTTATCAGTAAGGTCGTCGATAGTGATGGTGGAGAGAGTCTCCTCATCCACATCTTCGAGAGTTGAGACTCTTGCCGCCTGATTTGCGATGATCTTCTCGAAAAGATTACGCACCTCTCTGGCGTTTGCAAAGTTTTCACCCTTTGCCTCCTCGAGCCTTATGATCTCCTCACGCACGGCTTTATCCGCTTCTTCTGTGAGCTTGTACTGATACTTCTTGCACTGCAGTTCAAATATCTCCTGAAGCTCTTCGTTCGTGTAATCAGGGAACTCAAAGAATTTGTTGAACCTGGACTTGAGTCCCGGGTTGCTCTCAACGAACTCTTTCATCAGCTGCGTGTAACCGGCAACTATCACTATGAACTCGTCGCGGTGGTCCTCCATAGCTTTAAGAATGGTATCGATCGCTTCCTGACCGAAGTTTTCGTCCTTCTGATTGAGCATGTAGGCTTCGTCTATGAACAGGATGCCTCCCATGGCCTCCTGGATCTTCTTCTGAGTCTTGATAGCTGTCTGTCCGACGTAACCGGCTACTAGTCCGGAGCGGTCAGTCTCTATCATCTGGCCTGTTGAAAGGATGCCGATCTCGTTGTAAAGCTTGCCCAGTATTCTTGCGACTGTTGTTTTTCCTGTGCCCGGATTGCCCGAGAAAACAAGGTGCAGAGACATTGGGACCGCCTTCATGCCCTTCTCTTCACGCATCTTTCTTACCTTGGCCAGTCCTATGAGCTCCTCAACATCGTGCTTGACCGTCTTCAGTCCGACGAGCTCGTTCAGCTCCTCCATACCCGACTTTTCAGGTTCTTTCGGTTTTTCAGGATCCTCCCCCGGAGTCTTCGTCGCCACGGCCACCGGCTTTCTTTCGGCTTCTTCCATTGTCTCGACCTCAGTCTCTATGCTGAGCTGGGCTTTGCCCTCATTTGAAAGCTGATTGATCTTGTCCCTGACATTTCTCTCTCTTCTCTCTTTGGAAGTCAGAGAATCGTCAGAAGGTCCGTAAAAATCGTTGTAAATTTCATTGAATCCATCAAGTGCCATTATATGTTTACTCCTTACAGTTTCGCGTTAGCGAGAATATTTGTATCGAATGTGAATGTGAGCGACTCTTCTACCCGTGCCCTCTTAAGAGCAAGCTGTATCATGCGGTCGAGCAGCTCCTTATACGGAACACCTACCGGCTCCCACAGATAGAATGAGAGTGAACCAGGGATCGGATTGATCTCATTGAAATAGAGTTTGTCTTCCTCTTCATCTATCATGAAGTCTATACGCGAGACTCCGCAGCAGCCAAGTGCTTTGAACGATTTGACGGCAAGCTCGCGGATCTCTTCGCGCTTCTCCGGGCTGAGCTCAGCCGGGATCTTTCTCGAAAGATTGGCCATGCCGGCTCCCTTTGAGCCGCTTCCGCCCTTTGCTCCGCCCTTCTTTCCGCCGCTGTTGACGTATTTATCCTCGTAGCTGAGGATCTCACCGGATGTCAGCGGTTCCTCGCACTCAGATGCCAGAGCTTCGTTTTCGTCGCCCAGCACCGAACAGTTGATTTCCCTGAGTTTCGAGATCGCGTGCTCCGCCATAACACGGGCCGCGTATCTGAACGCGTCATCGATAGCATCGATGAGTTCGTCCCTGCTCTTCGCAACACCGATACCTACGCTGGAGCCGAGATTCACCGGCTTTATGATGACCGGATATCCGAAAGCCTTCTCGATATCTTCCGCGATCTTTTCCGGATACTCGTAGTCAGCCATGGTATAGACCTTGGCATCAAGAACCGGCACGCCTGCTTCCTTGAGCACCGCCTTGGTGATGAACTTGTCCATGCTGATAGCAGATGATGTGACATCCGGCCCTACGAACGGGATGCCGACTGTCTTCAGATAGCCCTGAAGGGCTCCGTCCTCAACGTTGGTGCCATGGACTACCGGGAAGGCGATGTCGATGGCTACAGGCTTCTGTCCGCCGAACATCTTCGCAGGATAAGGCACGAGCTGCACCCTGCCCCCTTCATTCACCATGATGACCCTCTGCGAATGCTTGAGCAGCGCCGGGATGTCACGGTACGATTCGATCTTGCCGACGTCCGGGCCGGTATACATGTCATTTTCCTTGGTCATGTAAACCGGTATGACTTCGTATTTATCGGTATCCATGCTTTTAATGGCCTGGATGCCGGATATTACAGACACTTCGTGCTCGACGGTCTTTCCGCCGAACATCATAGCGACTTTAGTTTTCATAATAATCTCCTCTTATAAAAGCGGGGGCTCGTATATGCCAGCCGGGTAACTCGAGAACGCCGGCACTTAGCGATTGACAAGCGTCAGCGCAGTCAGAGCTTAGTACCGCTGCGTTCGAATGTTAGCGAGAGCGGGCCTGGCGGTATATACGAGGCACCGCTTTTCATTTAGTAGTTATCCGGAAGATCGTTCTCGAGCAGAATATATTTATGTTTATCAGTCTTCACTGCATATGCGCGGCTGATTGCGTCTTCTACCTTGTCGAATACTTCGAGATGCTTCTCAGGGAAGCCTTTGCTGAGTATTCCCTCTTTTATAGGCTCGGTATGCTTTCTGCCGACCAGGAATATCCTGTCGCAGCAGTCTGCCGCGTATGTACCAAACTTTCTGTTGTATTCCGCTTCATCTTCGCCGAGCTCTACCATTCCCGGTGTTATGAGTATTCTCATTCCGTCCATGATCGCGAGTGTTTCAACAGCCGCCTTTGATCCGATAGGGTTCGAATTGAATGCATCATCGATGATCGTAACATCGCCGTGGTTCTTCATCTCCATGCGGTGAGGTACGCTCTGTATCCTTCTGACAGGTATGCGTAGCTCCGAAAGCGGAATATCGAACTCGTGGGCAACTGCGATAGCGCCCATTACATTTATGACATTATGCATGCCGACGAGTTTCATGGAGAATCTCTCCGATTCTCCGTCCGGAGCATTCACCGTGAAGTCAGTTCCATGGTTTGTAATGACTATATCTGATGCGTAATACCCGCTGCCGATCTTCTGTGAGTGATACATGACAGGGTTATCGTAGAGCGGTCTGCTGCCCTTTCTGCGCTCCAGCTCTTCCGCGATATACTCGTTATCGCCGTTAAGGAAAAGTATTCCTCCGTCAGGAACAGCGTCAGCAAGCTCAAACTTCGTCTTCTGGATATTTTCCATGCTTTCGAATGTATCCAGATGCTGAGGACCTATCGAAGTAATAAGTCCGTGATGCGGGTGCACAAGATCGCAGTCCTCCTTGATCTCTCCCACATATCTGGCTCCCATCTCGCAGACGAATATCTCGTGTGTTGGCTTAAGGAACTTCCTGATGGTTATGACGATACCCATCGGGGTGTTGTAGCTCTCCGGCGTAACGAGCACTCTGTATCTCTGTCTCAGGAGTGTCTCGAGGTAGAACTTTACGCTCGTCTTTCCGTAGCTTCCGGTGACTCCGATTATCGTGAGATCAGGATTCTCCTTAAGGATTCGTTTGGCGTCGTTTATGTAATGGTTGTTCACGCCCTTTTCTATAGGACGGTTCACCTTGTTGGCAACCATGATCATGACCTTCTGAAGTCCGGTAAGAAGCAGAAGGAACGCTCCAAGAGGGAATGTTTTCATAGCTTCTGTGTCAAGCAGCCCCATAGCAGCGATGACAGCCACAGGTATCACTAGCAGCAGCACGCAGAGTACTATGTCTGAAGCAACCATCCTTTTGACTCTCGGAGTAAACTTCAGAGGTTTCTTTGAATTCATCTCCACCATGAGCCGGTAAACAAGAATGATCACGATAAACGTGAACCAGATCAGGATGTCTCCGGCAAGACCGAGCCACGGTACTGATATGAATGCCCTTCCGGCAAGCCGGATGATGCCAAGCACGACTGCGAAATTCAGTATCCACTGAAGGTGACTGTTCCTGCGCAGCCATTCCCTCTGCTCGTTGTTCATATACGTGTTGAGCTGGAACATGTGCATGTTGTATCTGAGCACCAGCCAGAAGGCCGGTATGCCCAGAAGCAGTGAGATCAGATCGCGTATGATCATGCCGCACCTCCGATCCCCAGGAATGCTCTCAATATGTTCCTGAATTCAACAGGCTTGTAGAGGAACGAATAGTGATCTGTCCCTTCCAGCACAACCAGAGCCGCATTCGGCATCTTTGCTTCCATCTTGTGAGCATCGCTTATAGGCGTATCCATATCGAGGTCGCCCCACACAAGCAGAGTATCCTGCTTCACCTGCGGCATCAGATGCTGCAGGTCTTCGTTGACTGCCAGCACAAGGCATCTTTTCATTATCGGGCTCGCGTTTCTGTAGTCTTCAGAGCCCTGCTTGCTCATCCAGTAGTCGATGACCTCAGGGAACATCGCATGCACCGGCTTGCTCATGAGGAAGGTCCTCTTAATCTTGTAAAGCTTCACCTTGAATTTCTGTGATGCACTGCGTTCAGGCATCACACCGGCGCTGTCCACGAGAACGATCTTCTCTATCTCAAACGGAAGGCTGTCCCTGGCAGCAAGCTTGATTATGATTCTGCCGCCATAAGAATGACCGAGGAGCGTTGCTTTCTTTATACCGAGCTCCTCCATAAAGCTGCAGAAAAAGTCCGCGTATGCATCTACGTTCCATGGTTCTTCAGGCTCATCGCTTGCGCCGAATCCCGGAAGGTCGAACTGCACAACACGATATCTGTCATTAACTGCAGCCGCGACTGAATCGTATATCTCCATCCCGGTACCCCATCCCTGGAGCACCACAAGAACAGGAGCATCCTTGCTCCCGTCCGGACCGCTTATCTTATAGTTTATGTTTAATCCGCCGATACTGATATTCATTCGCTGTCTGTTTTTTATTGTTCGCGGAATGTGATCCCGTCATCTGTCATCTCGTCGATGATGGCAAGAGACTCGATTCTGTAGCCCTGAGCTCTCAGCCTGTCTCCACCCATCTGGAAGCCCTTCTCTATCGCTGCAACACAGCCTACAAGAGTAGCACCTGCCTGACTGACTATATCTATAAGCCCGGTAAGTGCGCTTCCGTGAGCAAGGAAGTCATCGACTACAAGAATGCGGTCATCAGGCGAAAGGTATTCCTTTGTAACTACGACATTGTTGGTAACTCCATGTGTAAAGGACTTGACAGGAGTCGAATAAACATCGCCGGAAACATTCGAAGACTTGTTCTTCTTGGCGTAGACTACCTTGACCTTCATTGCGAAGCCTGCCGAGATGGCAATTGGGATACCTGATGATTCGATGGTAAGTATCTTGGTGATTCCTTCGCCCTCATACAGACGCGCTATCTCATCTCCGATCTCTTTCATGAATTTTGTATCTACCTGCTGATTGAGGAAGCTGCCTACCTTGAGCACTCCGCCCGGCAGTACCTTGCCCTCTTTCAGTATCATTTCTTCCATTTTTTTCATCGGTTTTCCCTCTCTATATCAGTATGTTTTGTAAAGTTGCCCATACATAGTGAGAATATCATAAATAAGTCAGTTTAACAATAAAAGCCCCACACCATTGTAAAGGTATGGGGCTATATAATTCCGAACTTAGCAGCGGCACACGCAGCAAATGTCCCGAACGGAACGTGGCAGCGACGGGAGGGAATTTGCGACGAGATGTGCCGCTAAAAAGCATCTGCGTATTATTTGATATCGTTGTTTGTTTTGCCCTGACGGAACTGGCTTACGTCGCCTGTCTTCTCCTGGTCAGGATACAGTGGAATAGCAGCAGCATAGAGGGCTGCGCATGTAACGAGGTCCTGTTTCCATGTGATCTCGTTAGGTGCGTGTGCCTGGCTCTCAGCTCCAGGTCCGAATCCTACGCAAGGGATTCCGTAACGGCCCTGAATGGATACGCCGTTTGTGGAGAATGTCCACTTGTCGCAGAGCGGACGTCCGTCTCTGAGGTGCATTGCACTTGGCGAACCGATTCTCTTGTCTCCGAAGAGAGCCTTGTGTGCCTCTACAAGAGCCTTTACGTGAGCCGAGCTCTCCTTGTTGATCCATGTCGGGAAGTAGCACTCTGTCTCGTATACTTCGCCTGTCCATGACGGACGGTCATACATGTACATCGAAACCTTTACGTCATCGCCGTATTTCTGTACGCTCGGGAGCTGTCTGATCTCTTCGAGGCAGCTGTCCCAGGTTTCACCTGCAGTCATACGTCTGTCGATCGAGATAGCGCAGGAGTCTGCAACAGCGCAGCGGCTCGGTGATGTGTAGAAGATCTGGGATACAGTGCATGTGCCGCGTCCGAGGAATCTAGCATCCTCATAGTGATCCGGATTGAACTTAGGATCGAGCATCTTTGCCAGTCCGCGGATCGAAGTGCTCTCTGTGCAGTCGTTGTTGTTGAGAGCTCTTACGTCGCTGATGATGTCAGCCATTTTGTAGACAGCGTTGTCGCCTCTCTCAGGAGCACTGCCGTGGCAGGAGATGCCCTTAACGTCTACTCTGATCTCCATACGGCCTCTGTGTCCTCTGTAGATACCGCCGTCTGTAGGCTCTGTCGAGATTACGAAGTCGATCTTTGAAGCTGCGTCTTCAGGACCATTGAAGTACTTGTTGACAATGTACTGCCAGCACATTCCGTCGCAGTCCTCTTCCATTACGGAACCTACTACCATGATTTTATAGCCCTCAGGAATGAGTCCGAGGTCCTTCATGATCTTTGTTCCATATACAGCCGAAGCCATTCCGCCTTCCTGGTCGGATCCGCCGCGTCCGTAGATGATGTCATCTGTCTCATAGCCCTTGTAAGGGTCATCTGTCCAGTTGTTGATGTTTCCGATACCTACTGTATCAATGTGGGAGTCGATAGCTATGATCTTGTCTCCGTCTCCCATCCAGCCGATAACGTTGCCGAGGCCGTCGACTTCTACCTTGTCGTAGCCCAGCTTTTCCATCTCAGCCTTGATGCATGCTACTACTTCCTTTTCCTCAGCGCTTTCGCTTGGATGCGAGATCATGTCTCTCAGGAATCTGCTGATCTCCGGTCCGTAGTTCTGTGCGGCTTTCTTTATAGCTTCATAATCCGGAATCATTTTTATCTACCTCCGTTTTTGTAATGAATGTTTTTTATTGTGTAAAAAAGTTTTTGTTGCTAAAATTGATTTATATTTTTTCAAAGCATCATACGAAAGTGGGAGCATCATATGAAGCCTGATAAACGATTTGAATTTGCTGCTCATGTAGCCAAAGGCCTCGCCGGCCAGTTCGGCCGCAACTGCGAAGTCGTGATCCACGACCTCAGAGGCGATAATCATGAGCATACCATCATAGCGATCGAGAACGGTCATGTTACCGGCCGTTCCATAGGTGACGGTCCGTCGCACATAGTGCTGGAGTCTCTCAGGGAAAATCCTGATTTGATCGAAGACCGCATCTCATACCTTACGAAGACTTCTGACGGAAGAGTCCTGAAGTCCACCACCCTCTTCATCCGTGACGATGACGGGAAAGTGATAGGACTCATGGGCATCAATTACGACATAAGCATGTTTGTTGCCGTGGATGATGCCATCCGCGCATTTACCGGTCAGGATCAGCAGGATCAGGAGCCTGAATCGATATCCGGAAATGTCTCCGACCTGCTCGACGAGCTGCTTGACCACAGTGTAAAACTGGTTGGCAAGCCTACAGCTATGATGAGCAAGGATGAGAAGATACGCGCCATAAGGTTCCTTGATGAACGCGGAGCCTTCCTCATAACCAAGTCAGGTCCTAAGGTCTGCCAGTATTTCGGCATCTCGACCTACACCCTCTACAGTTACCTCGACGAGATCAGATCGTCTGCCGGGTAAAACTGAGCAATGGTGCGCGCCTCAGTGAGGCGCGCTTTTTATTATGCGTGGATGCGTGTTCCGGTCTTTCCGTTGATGCCGTCCTTTGCTTTCTCAAGCAGAGTGATAAGCGCTACTCTTCCCGGCTTGGACTCGGCGAACTTCACAGCCGCCTCAACCTTCGGAAGCATTGAACCAGGAGCAAACTGTCCTTCAGCGATGTACTTCTTAGCCTCTTCTACGGTGATATCACCGAGCTTCTTTTCATCCGGCTTCTTGAAGTTTATCATTGCGTTCTCAACCGCAGTGAGAATGATCAGGAAGTCAGCGTCCAGCTCTTCTGCGAGGAGCTCCGACGCGCGGTCCTTGTCTATAACGGCAGGTGAACCCTTAAGGTGATTGTTCTCTGCCTTCGTAACAGGGATCCCGCCGCCGCCAACAGCTATCACGATATGTCCCGCGTCAGCAAGTGTTCTGATCGTATCGATCTCAATGATAGCCTTTGGTTCCGGACTGGCTACCACTCTCCTGTAGCCTCTTCCGGCATCTTCGATGAAGACGTGGTTTCTCAGCGCCTTCTTGGCCTCAGCTTCCTCTTTTGTAAGGAACGGTCCGATAGGCTTCGTAGGATTCTGGAATGCAGGGTCATCAGGATCTACCTCTACCTGTGTAAGGACGCTTGTAACATCCTTTTTTATACCCCTGTCAAGAAGTTCCTCTCTCAGCTTATTCTGGATATCGTATCCGATATATCCCTGGCTCATGGCCGTGCATACGGACAGAGGAAAATGCGGGTGCTTTTCAGGATTCTCTCTCGAGAGCAGTGTCATGGCATCCTGTATGACTCCGACCTGCGGTCCGTTTCCATGAGTAACTATTACTTCATACCCTTCCTCAATGAGATCAGCTATAGGCTTTACTGCATCCGTTACGGATCTCATCTGTTCTACCAGATTGCTGCCCAGGGCGTTGCCGCCGAGCGCGACTACGATTTTTTTCTTTTCCATTGAGGTGCACCTTCTTCTTAGAATGATTTTCTCGGATTTGCTTCCTCTTCAAGTTTCTTAAGTGCAGCAACAGGATCTTTAACCTTTGCAAGGAAGATCATGGCTGCGATGATGTATGGCTTGTTGGATGCCTCTTTGTAGAGGGAGTCACGGGCGTGGTCAAATACCTTTGCGGTAACTTCACCGTGCTCACATGAGATGCCCTGGATGTCCGCAGGAAGCGGATGCATGTACATGGTGTCGAGGCCGTTCTTTGTCAGCTTCATCATCTCGTCATCAACGAGCCAGTCCATATGAGTTGCGTTCTGTGCAAGCAGTTCCTTCTCCAGAGCGTCCTTCGAGCTTCCGGGAAGGACTACTGTCGTGATGCCGAGTCTTGCGGATGCCAGGCACCTCTTGAGGATCCTTGAGACAGGCCTGATCTCGCCAGACAATCCGACTTCTCCTAATATCAGTGTATTGGGCTTGACGCTGACGCCTCTTGCGGAAGATACGGTCGCCATGCAGACGGCGAGGTCTGTTGCAGGGTCAGATACCTTAAGGCCTCCGATAACATTTACGAAGCAGTCCTTTGAAGTAAGGCCGAGCTTTAACAGCTTCTCGCATACTGCAAGGAGCATGAGGACTCTGCCTCTCTCGGGACCGGATGTCATTCTCTGCGGATTGGGATAAACGCTCTCGGTGCAGAGCGCCTGAACTTCGATAGTCAGCGCATCGTTGCCTTCGAGAGTGGAAGTAAGTACCGATCCGGGGCTGTTAAGCGGCCTTCCTGCAACGCGCAGGGCCTTCGAACTGTCTACCGGGATAAGTCCCTGTTCGCCCATCTCGAAAAAGCATATCTCATTGGATCTTCCGAATCTGTTCTTCGCCGATCTGATAATGCGGTATCCGCCTGTAGCGTCACCCTCAAATCCCAGTACCGTATCGACCAT
>ONRQ01000031.1 GCA_900320285.1 uncultured Eubacteriales bacterium | reverse complement strand
GCTCCGGCTTCATGCGAAAGGGTGCGGCAGATTCGAAATTTTTTTCGTCAATAGAAAAGCCTCGACCTTTCGATCGAGACTTTGTCTACAGTCTGAGAGCTGAACTCATAAGTTCAGCTCTTTTTTTAACGGTACTTCTGGTCTCTTGCGATGGCACGGCCTGACCGGTATTTTTTGAGTTTGTTTCCGAACTTTGCAGGGATCCAGCGACATACTTTTTTACATCTCTTATACATGAAATCACCGAAGGTAGACGGATCTCCAATAGTAAATCTGTCCATAGGGATAACAAAGAATTCCCTGCTTGTGAGACTGAGATAATAATAATCCTCGTCGTAGAATACAGCATCTATGTCCTTGTATCTGTTGCTGTATACGGACAGCTCTCCATCACGGAAAAATGAGGCGTCATTCTGCGTGAATTCGTATACGAATTCAGTACCATTGCGGTAATCCTCATCCGATCTTTTTGTAAGGGCAAGCGAAATATACTGACGGAAGAGTCCGAGAAGAACTACCAGTCCTCCTAATACCCAGAGAATGATCTTCAGCGCCTGGGTTTTAACGACGAAGCCCGGTGCAATTATCAGGAGCCCGTAGAGCACCATCCTCGCCGTAACTTTAGGATGGAACACGCGGTATGTAAAAGTGATATATGCCTTTAAAACACCTGAATCGCGTTTGGTCCTGATCTGATAAAGCACTTCCTTTTTCTTGTCAGAAACCTTAGAGGTTTTTTGAGCCTCGGTCTTAGGTTTTGCCTGGGAGGAAGTCTTGTTGCTTCTGGTTTTGTTCTTAGCCATTGATGCGGTCTCCAAATTACTGTTATTTAAAGCAGATTACAGACAAAGTATAATCGGAATACTTCCGCTTGTAAACTGCCGCGCCTGCCTGTCCTGTGATCATCCGGAAAACAGGCCGGGGCGACCGCAGAAGCATTTAAAGTATCAAAAAAGCATATCCGCTTGATCGCGGATATGCCTTTTGATTTGTACCGGTTGATTTGCGCTTACGCGTCAAGACCGTTTCTGATGCGGTTCTCAGCGAATTCTGTAGCGATCACGCCTTCAGGCTTTCCTGTCTCTTTGGACTCTTCGAGCATTCTGTATACTGTGTTGTAGATGTTGTGTACCTGCTTGAGCACGTTCTCTTTGTCGTATGTAGTGAATGCTTCCTGGCCTGCGTTGATGACTCCGCCTCCGTTGATGATGAAGTCAGGAGCGTACAGGATGCCGCGTGCCTTGAGTGCTTCGCCTGCAGCGTCATCATAAATAACGTTGTTGGCAGCTCCGGCAATTGCTCTGCACTTGAACTGCGGAATGGTCTTGCTGTTTACGACAGCACCGAGAGCGCAAGGTGCGAAGATGTCGCATTCAACACCGTAGATCTCGTCTTTCGGAACCTCGGTTGCTCCGAGCTGCTCAACAGCATACTTCATTGCTTCGCGGTTCGAGTTGTTGCATACGATCAGCTTTGCGCCTGCTTCGTGCAGAAGCTCTGCCAGGCCCATGCCTACCTTGCCGAGTCCCTGTACAGCGATCTTCATTCCGTCAAGGCTGTCGGAACCGTTCATGAATTGTGCAACAGCGCGGATACCGTCAAATACGCCGATGGATGTGAATGGAGAAGGGTCTCCGGATACGTCTGCACGGCCTACTACATAATCTGTAGTGCGCAGCATGTAGTCAGCATCTTTAGTGTCAGTATTTACATCCTCAGCGGTGTAGTACTTGCCCATAAAAGTGTTTACTGCTTCGCCGAATGCTTCGAACATTGCCTCAGTCTTCTGGGATGGGTGTGCAATGATAACGCCCTTGGCTCCTCCGAGAGGCATTCCTGCAGCAGCGTTCTTGTGGCTCATGCCGCGGGAGAGTCTGAGCACGTCGAAGAGTGCAGCTTCTTCACTCTCATAAGGCCAGAGCCTGCATCCGCCTACAGCCGGACCGAGGTTTGTATTGTGAAGAGCAATGATAGCCTTTAGGCCGGCTTTTTCGTTGTTGAAATATGCAACCTGCTCATGCCCATAGGCACGGATCATCTCAATGTTAGTCATATGGATTTCCTTTCTTATTAGTTGAGTACTTTTTTATTTGACATATAAAAAAGTAAACCACTTTATTGTTTGTGTCAACAAAAAACCACTTGTAAATTGTATATTATCTCAAAAAATACAGAAAGGAATTGTTACATTTCATCAATCGTGATAAAGTAATTGTTACGCATACAAGATGAAACAAAATGTAAGGAGGGACATTATCGTGACCGGTGCAGAAGCGATGGTGAAATGCCTTGAGGCAGAGGGAATAAACCTGGTATTCGGCTATCCCGGCGTGGCGATAGCGCCTTTTTATGAAGGGCTGTATAACTCGGGTATCGAGCATGTTCTGGTACGTCAGGAGCAGAATGCCGGACACGCTGCGAGCGGTTATGCCAGAATGTCACGCAAACCGGCAGTGTGCGTAGTTACATCCGGACCGGGAGCTACGAACCTCATAACTGCACTTGCGACGGCCTATGCTGACAGCATTCCGCTCATTGCCATATCGGGTCAGGTGTCGAGCAAACTTCTCGGCAGGGATGTGTTCCAGGAAGCGGACATGCGTGGCGCTACCAGATCATTCGTCAAACACAGTTACCTGGTCAAGGACCCGGATGATATACCGAGAGTCTTTAAGGAGGCCTTCTATATCGCATCCACAGGCCGTAAGGGGCCGGTCCTGATAGACATTCCGATGGATGTTCAGCAGGCCGAGCTGAGAAAGCAATTCCATTATCCTGAAGGTGTGATCATTCGCGGGTACAAGCCTGAGATAAAGATCAACCCGATACAGCTTAAAAGAGTAATAAATCTGCTCGATCAGGCGGAAAAGCCTCTCATCTGCGCGGGCGGAGGAGTCATTCTCGGAAACGGCGAGCAAGTCATTCGTGAATTCTGTGAAAAATTCAATATCCCTCTGGTACATACCATGATGGGCATGGGTGTTCTGCCAAAGAAGCATCCGCTGAATTTCGGCATGCTGGGAAACAACGGCAAGCCGTATGCCAACAAGGCTGTGGGCAGGGCAGATCTGCTGCTGGTCGTTGGTGCGCGCATCGCTGACAGAGCCATTCCGAAACCTGAGAAGCTCACGAGGCGTGCGATCATACATATAGATATAGATACGGCTGAGATCGGCAAAAATGTAGGGCCTACCATTCCGCTCGTCGGAGATCTCAGTGAGATATTTGCCATGATGCTGGACGGCGACATAAGCCGGAAGGAAGACAGCTGGATAGAAGAGCTCGAGGAAATCAAGACAAGCACTGTCGATACACGCGTATTCAGCGACAGACTGGTGGACCCGAATCTGATGGTGCAGAAGCTCTCCGAAAAGCTCGATGACGATGCTGTGTATGTGGCTGACGTCGGACAGAACCAGCTCTGGAGTGCCGACAATTATATAATGAAGGAAGGCCGCTTCATGACGACCGGAGGAATGGGGACCATGGGCTATTCCATTCCTGCGGCAATAGGGGCTAAGCTCGTTTCACCTGAGAAGCAGACAGTCGCAGTAATTGGTGACGGAGCTTTCCAGATGGCGATGAACGAACTCTCCACCATGCGTAATAACAATGTTGATTTGAGAATACTTCTGGTAAGGAACAGATACCTCGGACTGGTAAGGGAGTATCAGCATAAAAACTACGATTCACATTACGAAGGCGTAAAACTCAGCGATTGGCCGGATTACGGAAAGATAGCCGAAGCCTACGGGCTTACATACAATGAGTGCGAATCGAATGACGAGCTTGATGAAAAGCTTGACTGGTTCCTTGAGGGCGAAGGTGCCCGCATTCTGGTGTGCGATGTTGACAGCGAAAACAATGTTAAGTGACGGGAGGCGGATTCGATGAAAGGGATCTTTTCAGTACTTGTAGAGAACAGAGACGGAGTCCTGTCTGCTGTTTCAGGATTGTTTGCAAGGCGCGGCTTCAACATCGATACTCTTGCCGTAGGTGAGACCGATAACCACGAGATATCGAGCATGACTATCACCTCCACCGGCGATCAGAGGACTATCGACCAGATCGAGAAGCAGCTCAACAAGAATGTCGATGTCATAAAGGTAAGACGCCTGAGCGACGCAAAGAGCGTATGCCTCGAGATGATGCTTATCAAAGTGGCGTACAACCTGTCGAACCGTACGCCGCTCATAGAATTTTGCCAGGTGATGGGAGCCAAGGTAATGAAAGTAGCTCCTAAATACCTGCTGATCGAGTATCACGACGAGCCTGAAAATGTAGAAGACTTCATCAAGGCGATGAAGGGCTACGGTATCATCGAGATACAGAGGACCGGCACCATAGCAATGGAAAAGTAATAGTAAATTGTTCGGTGGGCCTGATACCCTCCGATAAAATAATATAGAAAGGACATACTAAGAAATTGAAATTGACCGGCGCAGAAATATTAATGGAATGCCTGCTTGAGCAGGAAGTCGATACCGTATTCGGCTACCCTGGAGGCACCATACTCTACGTATACGACGCTCTGGTAAAATACCGCGACAGGGTACATCATTACCTGACAGCACATGAGCAGGGCGCGTCGCACGCAGCTGACGGATATGCCCGCAGCACGGGAAAAGTAGGGGTGGCGTTTTCTACCTCGGGGCCGGGTGCGACAAACCTTACTACCGGAGTCGCTACCGCGTACATGGATTCATCCCCGGTGGTATTTATTTCGTGCAATGTTGCTGAGAGCCTGATAGGAAAGGACTCATTCCAGGAGGTCGACAGCACGGGCGTCATGCTTCCTATTACAAAGTGCACATTCCAGGTCAGCGATGTAAACAAGCTTGCTGACACTGTCAGAAGGGCATTTGCGATCGCCAGAAGCGGAAGACCGGGACCGGTTTTCATCGACATACTCAAGAATGTCACAGCTGAGTATGCTGAGTATGAATTTGTCCCAAGGAAAGAGCACAAGAAATCGGGAATGCTCGATGCTCTTTACGACCGCAACATGGCTGACCTGCACAAACCGTCCATCGATGAAGAGGATATAGACAAGCTCATCAGCATGATAGGCGAATCTGAAAAGCCTATGCTGATCTGCGGCGGAGGCGTCGTAAGAGGAAGAGCTCACAAGGAATTCAATGAATTCGTGAATCTTATGGATGCGCCTACAGCAATCACGGTCATGGGCGGAGGAGGCATGGAAGGCCGTAACCCTCTCGCAACGGGTATGATCGGAATGCACGGTTCCCAGGCATCGAATATCGGGGTCAACGACTGCGATCTGCTGATAGCAGTCGGCTGCAGATTCTCCGACAGAGTTGCTCTCGATCCGGATTCATTCGCAAGCCAGGCAAAGATAGTCCATATTGATATTGACAGGTCTGAGATAAACAAGAACGTGCAGACTGACCATCACATAGTCGGTGATGCAACGGAAGTGCTCAGAATGCTCAATGAGAGACTTACCCAGCAGGATCACAGCAAGTGGAAGGAGTACGTATTCTCGTTCCCTACGGAGACCAAGTACGATGAGGGCGGCGACACGCTGAACCCTAAACAGGTATGCGATACGATTGCCAGGATGATGCCAATGGATACCATTGTTGCCACGGATGTAGGCCAGCATCAGATGTGGGCGATACAGCATTTTCACTTCGACTATCCGGGTCAGCTGATAACTTCCGGAGGCTTCGGAACTATGGGCTTCGGACTCGGAGCTGCCATCGGAGCAAAGGTAGGAAATCCTGACAAAATGGTGATCCACATTGCAGGCGACGGAAGCTTCCGCATGAACTGCAACGAGCTGACAACGGTGCAGCATTACGGACTGCCTGTAATAACCTTCGTGTTCGACAACCAGACGCTGGGAATGGTAAGACAGTGGCAGAACCTTATATATAAGAAGAATTTCTCTGAGACCGACATGGACAGAGGCCCGGACTTTGTAAAGCTGGCTGAAGCATACGGACTCCACGGACGCAGGGTCAATAATCAGAAGGACCTTGCTGATGCGATAGAGGAAGCAATGGCGTGCGGAGAAGGTTATGTTATCGACTGCATGCTCGATATAGACGAGATGGTAAGACCTATGGTGGGAGGCGGCAGCCACATCACCGACTTCATGAAACTATAGGGGGTGCAGAGTATGGAAAAAATGAATAATGCTGTAAGACAGACTCTGGCGCTCCTTGTAGACAATGAACCTGGAGTATTGTCACAGATTGCGAGACTGTTCTCACGCAAGGGATATAATATAGAGGCTTTTGCTGCAGGTCCTACAGAAAACCAGGGCGTGACACGTCTGACGATCGATGTTATCGCAGATGAGCCTCATACCGAACTTCTGTGCAATCAGCTTCGCAAGCTGTATCCGGTACACTCAGTCAAGAGACTCAATACGGTGAACTCGATTTACAGGGAGCTCATGCTGATAAAGGTCAGCACTGAAGGCGCAGAGAGAAGAAACGATGTAATGCAGATCGCCAACATTTTCAGGGCACAGATAATCGATGTGTCCCTGGAGACACTCACACTGGTAGTCACAGGCGACTCTGAAAAACTTGAAGCGATAGTAAATATACTGAAGGAATTCAAGATATTGGAAATAGCGCGCACGGGCGTAGTAGCTATCGAGCGCGGCACAGCAACGATCAACGATGAATCTAAAGAAAGAGGGGAATTCAACTATGGTAAAAATGTATTATGAGAAGGATTGTAATCTTGACGCTCTTAATGGCAAGGTGATCGCTATCATCGGATACGGCTCACAGGGCCATGCTCACGCGCTCAACCTCAGGGACTCAGGCTGCAATGTAATCATCGGACTCCGCAAGGGCGGCAAGTCATGGCCTGTTGCAGAGAAGGACGGATTCGAAGTTTATACCGTGGCTGAGGCTGCAAAGAAAGCTGACATCGTAATGATCCTCATCAATGATGAAGTACAGGCAGCTGTTTACAAGAGCGAGATCGCACCTAATCTTGAACCGGGCAATGCCATTGCTTTTGCACACGGATTCAACATCCGCTATAAGCAGATCGTTGCACCTGAAGGCGTAGACGTATTCATGGCAGCTCCTAAGGGACCTGGACATACTGTACGCGGAACATATGTAAACGGCAAAGGCGTTCCTTGCCTCATTGCAGTAGAGCAGAATGCTACAGGAAAGGCATATGATATCGCTCTCGCATATATCGCAGGAATCGGCGGAGCACGCGCAGGAATCCTTGAGACAACAATGGACGAGGAGACCGAGACAGACCTCTTCGGTGAGCAGACAGTACTCTGCGGCGGAGTCGTAGACCTGATGCAGTGCGGATTCGAGGTGCTCGTTGAGGCAGGTTACAAGCCTGAGAACGCTTACTTCGAGTGCATCCACGAGATGAAGCTGATCATCGACCTCATCAACAAGGGCGGCATCGCAGCAATGAATTACTCGATTTCCGATACAGCTGAGTTCGGCGAATACGTATCGGGTCCTCGCGTACTTCCACATGACGAAGTCAAGGCCAACATGCGCAAGGTTCTTGCAGACATACAGGACGGAACATTTGCCGGAAAGTGGATCGCAGAGAACAAGAACGGCCGTACATTCTTCAACTCCAAGAGAGCACAGCTTGCAAAGCATGAGATGGAAGTCGTCGGTAAGAAGCTCAGAGATGAGATGCTGTGGAAGAATGACACTGACCTCGACTCAGCATCCAACTAAGTATGTACAATAAGTGGCTGCGCTCCGCATCGCTCATTCCGCTCAGGATACTCTCCGGCGCGCGGCCATAATGATAATAATAAGGATGAATTATGAAATCTGACAATGTAAAGATTGGAGTTGACCGCGCGCCTAACAAGAGCCTCATGTATGCGCTTGGATTGACGGAAGAGGAAATCAAGCGCCCTCTGATTGGCGTAGTCAGCTCATATAACGAAATAGTGCCTGGCCATATGCACCTCGATAAGATAGCCGAGGCGGTAAAGGCAGGAGTGCGCGCTGCAGGCGGTACGCCGATCCTTTTCCCTGCAATAGCAGTCTGTGACGGCATCGCAATGGGACATATCGGCATGAAATACTCTCTTGTTACGAGAGACCTGATCGCCGATTCAACTGAGGCTATGGCTATCGCCCATCAGTTTGACGGACTTGTTATGGTACCGAACTGCGACAAGAATGTTCCGGGCCTGCTGATGGCTGCGGCACGCATCAATGTACCTACAATATTCTGCGCCGGCGGGCCAATGCTGGCCGGCCGTCTGCCTGACGGCAGACGCACCTGCCTCTCACACATGTTCGAGGCAGTCGGCGCATACCATGCCGGAAAGCTCGATGAAGACGGCGTGCAGTCATATGTAGAGCATGCCTGCCCTTCATGCGGCTCCTGCTCCGGCATGTACACGGCAAATTCCATGAACTGCCTTACAGAGGCCATAGGAATGGCACTCCGCGGCAACGGCACAATACCCGCTCCGTATTCGGCAAGGATACGCCTTGCTAAGGAAACAGGCATGCAGATCATGAAGCTTGTAGAGCAGGATATCAGACCTCGTGACATTATGACCGAGGCAGCGTTCCACAATGCTGAGACTGTTGACATGGCGCTCGGATGCTCCACAAATACAATGCTGCATCTTCCTGCCATCGCTCACGAAGCCGGAGTTGATATCAGCTTCGATATGGCGAACGAGATCAGCGGTAAAACTCCTAACCTCTGCCACCTGGCACCTGCGGGAGACACGTTCATGGAAGATCTCGAAGCTGCAGGCGGAGTATATGCGGTAATGAAGGAGCTCACAAAAGGCAACCTGCTCGATACGTCGGTCATGACGGTCAGCGGAAAAACCGTTGGTGAGAATATCGCAAACGCGGACAATCTGAATACGGATATCATCAGACCTTTCGATGACCCGTTCATGAAGACCGGTGGTATCGCTGTTCTCAAGGGCAACATCGCACCTGACGGCTGCGTTGTAAAACAGTCAGCTGTTCTGCCTGAGATGATGCAGCATGAGGGACCTGCAAGAGTGTTTGATTCTGAGGAGGATGCCATCCGCGTGATCTATGACGGCGGCATCAAAGCGGGCGATGTAGTCGTGATCCGCTACGAAGGTCCGAAAGGCGGCCCTGGAATGAGAGAAATGCTCAATCCTACATCAGCGATTGCCGGCATGGGACTCGATGCATCTGTAGCTCTTATAACAGATGGAAGATTCTCGGGCGCGACCCGCGGAGCATCTATAGGACACGTCAGCCCTGAAGCGGCATCCGGAGGCAACATCGGTCTGGTAAATGAGGGAGATATCATCTCCATAGACATTACTAACAAGACAATTGAGCTGAAGGTCTCGGATGAGGAACTCGAAGAGCGCCGCAAGGCCTGGGTATGCCCGGAGCCTAAGGTGAAAACCGGATATCTCGCGCGCTATGCGAAGCTCGTCAGCTCCGCAGACAAAGGTGCTATCCTGGAATAATAAGAGACTGGAGTAATAATGGAACAGGTAAAGATTTTCGATACTACGCTGCGTGACGGCGAGCAGTCGCCGGGCTGCAGCATGAATCTGAGAGAAAAGATAGAAGTTGCCAGATGCCTCGAGAAGATGCATGTAGACATAATCGAAGCGGGCTTTGCGATCGCATCGCCGGGAGATTTCGAGTCTGTCAAGACCATATCTGAAACCATCAGAGGCTGCACCATTGCTTCACTGGCACGTTCTACCCCGAAGGATATCGACACGGCATGGGAAGCTGTAAAGGGTGCTGCTGATCCGCGCATTCATGTGTTCATCGCTACATCTCCTCTCCATATGGAGTATAAGCTTCGCATGACTCCTGAAAAGGTGCTCGAGAGGGCAGGCGAAATGGTAGCGTATGCAAAGAAATACTGCTCAAACATAGAGTTCTCAGCTGAGGATGCTACAAGAAGTGAGCCTGAATTCCTCAAGAAAGTAGTTGAAGTAGCAATAGCTAACGGCGCTACTACCATCAACCTTCCTGATACAGTAGGCTACACTACACCGGGCGAGATGCGCGAGCTGATAGAGGATGTAAAATACAACGTTAAGGGGGCGGAGAATGTAATATTCTCAGTTCACTGCCATAACGACCTGGGCATGGCCACTGCAAACGCTCTGGCGGGAGTGCTCGGAGGCGCAAGACAGGTGGAGTGCACCATCAACGGTCTGGGTGAAAGAGCCGGCAACACATCTCTTGAGGAGATCGTAATGGCTATACGTACAAGACAGGATGTCACCGGACTTACGACCGGCATAGACACCACGCAGATCCACCGTGCGAGCCAGACGGTATATAACATAATAGGACAGACGGCTCCTCTCAACAAGCCGATCGTAGGCAAAAATGCTTTCGCTCACGAGTCGGGAATACACCAGCACGGCGTGCTTGCCAACAAGAAGACTTACGAGATAATGACTCCGGAGTCAGTCGGTATCCATGTGAACAATCTGGTGCTCGGAAAGCATTCCGGCCGCCATGCGGTAGGGCAGAGACTCGAAGAACTCGGATTTGTACTCAGCAAGGAAGAACTCGACAGATGCTTTGACGAGTTTAAGGTTGTCTGCGACAAGAAAAAGAACATCACGGATGCCGATCTCGAAGCTATCGTGACTCATAATACAAACATCGTTTACGAAGACGAAGCTGAGGGCTACAAGCTCGACTGGTTCCAGATGTCTACAAGCAACTTTACAACTGCGACTTGCACAGTAAGCCTTGAGAAGGATGGTGTAAAGAAAGAGGACGTAGCTCTCGGAGACGGACCTATCGACGCGGCATACAATGCTATCGATGCGATTATACAGCCTTCTCCTCACAGTTTTGACATATTCAACATCCACTCGATATCCGAAGGTAAAGATACTCTTGGAGATGTCACAGTCAAGGTGAACGCATATGACAGGACTTTCACCGGCAGAGGACTTTCAACAGATATCATGGAAGCGAGCATAAATGCTTACCTGAAAGCCCTGAATCGTATGGCCGCATACGAACGCAAGCACAGCAACGAATCAGCACCTATCAAGGCAACGGAAGTATAAAAAGGAGGGACCGGAGATCATGGGCATGACAATGACACAGAAGATCCTTGCGGCTCACGCAGGACTTCCTGAAGTCCACGCAGGTGATCTGATCGAGGCAAAACTCGACATAGTACTCGGCAATGACGTCACCACGCCTGTAGCCATAGGCGTTTTTGAGAAGGCCGGTTTTACAGAGGTCTTTGACAACGAAAAAATCGTCATTGCGCTCGATCACTACACACCATGCAAGGATATTAAATCGGCGGAGCTTTGTGTAATATCCCGCGATTTTGCAAAAAAGCACAGCATAAAGCATTTCTATGATGTCGGTACTGTCGGAATTGAGCACGCTCTTCTGCCTGAGCAGGGGATAGTCGGCCCCGGAGACTGCGTGATAGGAGCGGATTCGCATACCTGCACATACGGAGCACTCGGAGCGTTTTCAACAGGAGTAGGTTCAACAGACATGGCTGCGGGCATGGCATCGGGACTCAACTGGTTCAAAGTACCGGCAGCAATCAAGGTGGAACTTACAGGAAAGCCGGGACCGTGTGTATCTGGTAAGGATGTGATCCTTCACCTGATAGGCGAGATTGGCGTTGACGGAGCTCTCTACAGATCGATAGAGTTCACGGGTGAAGGAGTGGCCGAACTGTCGATGGATGACAGATTTACCATCTCAAACATGGCAATCGAAGCCGGAGGCAAAAACGGAATATTCCCTGTGGATGAGAAGACTCTCGAATATATCAAAGACAGATTCAAAAGAGAGCCTGCAGTATTTGAGGCAGACCCTGACGCCGAATATGAAAGAGTCGTAAAGATAGATCTTTCAGCACTCGAACCGACTGTATCAATGCCGCATCTGCCTTCAAACACAAAGACTGTAAAAGAGGCAGCGGGACTTCACATTGATCAGGTCGTGATTGGGTCATGCACAAACGGCCGCATGTCAGACATGCGCGTTGCCGCTTCGATACTCAAAGGGAAAAAGATTGCTGACGGAGTACGCTGCATAATCATACCGGCAACCCAGAAAATATATCTGAAATGCATGGAAGAAGGTCTGCTGAAGATCTTTGTTGAAGCAGGATGTGCTGTATCGGCGCCTACGTGCGGACCTTGCCTTGGCGGACACATGGGTGTAATGGCAGCAGGCGAAAGAGCAGTAGCTACGACAAACCGCAACTTCGTAGGGCGCATGGGACACACCCAGAGTGAAGTAATTCTCGCGAGCCCTGCGGTAGCAGCAGCATCAGCGCTTGCCGGATGCATAGCAGATCCGCGCGCTCTGAACGAAGCATAAGGAGGGGACATCATGAGAGGAAAAGTATGGAAATACGGAGATCACATCGATACTGATGTCATAATCCCTGCAAGATATCTTAACGATCCTGACCCGGCTGCTCTTGCGAGCCACTGCATGGTAGACATAGATGAGGGCTTTGCAGGCGGTGTACAGGAAGGCGACATCATGGTAGGCGGCTGGAACTTCGGATGCGGATCATCAAGAGAACACGCACCGATCGCCATACAGGCGAGCGGTGTATCGTGCGTCATAGCAGCAAGCTTCGCGCGCATTTTCTACCGCAATTCCATTAATATAGGATTCCCTATACTGGAATGTCCGGAAGCAAGTGCGGCAATCAACGCGGGTGACATCGTGAATGTTGATACAAAGACCGGAGTCATCACAGATGAGACTACAGGCGAGAGCTTCCAGGCAAAGCCGTTCCCGGAATTCATCGAGAACATTATTGAAAAAGGCGGCCTGCTGGCTTACTTAAAAGATAAATAAGGTAATCGGATATGACTTATAAAATTGCTTTAGTACCGGGCGACGGCATTGGCCCGGAGATCACGGGTGCTGCGGTTGAAGTCCTGAAAGCAGTTTCGGAAAAGTTCGGCTGCAGTTTTGAATTCAATGAATATCTGGCAGGCGGATGCGCTCTTGATAAATTTGGAGTACCTCTGCCGCAGGAGACCATAGACGGATGCCTGGCCTCTGATAGCGTGCTTCTTGGCGCGGTAGGAGGACCGAAGTGGGACGATGTCCCTAATCATATGCGTCCGGAGAAAGCCCTGCTGGGACTCCGCAAGGAGCTGGGCCTGTATACGAATCTCAGACCGGCTTCGATACAGCCGGCACTGGCGGAAGCCTGCGTGCTGAGACCGGATATCGCGGCAAAAGGTTTTGACCTCATGATAGTGCGTGAGCTTACGGGAGGTATATACTTCGGAGAACGCGGCAGAAATGAGGCCGGTGATGCTGCCTACGACACTGAAGCATACAGTGTTATGGAAATAGAGCGTGTCGCAAGACGTGCTTTTGAGACAGCCAGAAAGCGCAGAGGCCATGTGACCAGTGTTGACAAGGCAAATGTGCTTGAGACATCGAGGCTATGGCGTGAAACCGTACACAGACTCGGAGAAACTGAGTACCCTGACGTAAGGCTTGACGACATGTACGTAGACAACGCTGCGATGCAGATAATACGCGATCCGTCGTTCTTCGATGTACTTGTGACATCAAACATGTTCGGAGACATTCTGTCTGATGAGGCATCCCAGGTGACCGGCTCGATCGGCCTGCTGGCGTCTTCGTCGCTTGGTGATTCATCAAGAGGCCTGTATGAGCCTATCCATGGTTCAGCTCCTGATATAGCAGGAAAAGACCTCGCGAATCCTATTGCTGCGATCCTATCTGCAGCAATGATGCTCAGATATTCCTTTGATCTGGGTAAAGAGGCGGACGCAATCGAAAAAGCGGTTGCCGACGTGCTTTCCGACGGGCTCAGGACTGCCGACATAAAGGCTCCGGGACAGGAAGACTGGATCAAAGGCAGCGAAATGAAAGCGGCCATACTGGAAAAACTCGGAAGGTAGTAAATGAAAGCCAAGAAGAACAATTTCCTCTTTTATACTGACTGGGATGACAGAGTGACGGAATCCGCTCCGGCGCTGGCAGGCACTCTTGCCGCTTTTGCGACGGAGTTCGGCCTTTCAGGCAATGTTTGGCAGCAGTGGCTCACATATATCCTCATGACGCATGACAACGCGTTCACGCTGGCGTGCGAGCGCCGTAACATACTGACTGATTCTACACTGATGAAACTTGCGGAGCGCGATCTGAGTATCTTTATGGAACTCTTCAGAACAGAAGAGTCGGATTTTGATGAGGACGAGGGATTGCTTCCTCTGATGCTTGACTACAAGGGGCCATATGAAGGCGAATGCATAACAGAGGCCGGCCGCCGCATACAGGAGCTCAGCAGCAGTCTTGCTGAGGCTGAGGATGTAAAGGAATTTGCCCGCACACTTACGGAGCACTATGAAAAATACGGATCCGGCATGTTTGGTCTCTATAAGGCTTTCAGAGTGGATCCTTCATCAGGCGGCGCGGCAGAACTGAAACTGATTCCTGTTTCAGACAGCGCGGATGTGCGGTTTGATGATCTGATCGGATATGAATCACAGAAGAAAACGCTCAGAGACAATACTGAGGCTTTCGTGAGCGGACACTATGCCAATAATGTGCTGCTTTACGGTGACAGCGGAACAGGTAAATCAACGAGCGTACATGCGCTGATGCATGAATATTCGGACCGCGGGCTCAGACTTATTGAAGTTTCAAAGACTGACCGCGGCAGAATTCCGCAGATACTTTCAGAGATCAAAAAACGCAATTACAGGTTCATCCTGTTCCTTGATGATCTTTCGTTTGAAGAAGACGAAAGTGATTACAAGGAGCTCAAGGCCATGCTCGAGGGAGCTCTCGAGACGCGTTCCGACAAGGTACTTATTTACGCCACCTCGAACCGCCGTCATCTTATACGCGAAACATGGGGTGACCGGAGCGACATGGAGTACAACGAGGATGTACACAGATCGGATACCATGGAGGAGAAGCTTTCGCTGGCAGGCAGGTTCGGCGTAACGATCTACTACCCGAAACCGGGACCGAAAGAGTATCTGGAGATAGTGAGGTCACTGGCCGAGAGAAAGGGGATAGAACTCAGCGGACAGGATCTCGAAGATGCCGCCCGTAAATGGGAACTTCGCCACGGCGGAATGTCGGGCAGAACTGCCAGTCAGCTTATTACATGGCTGGGCGGCACAGAAGAATAAACTAACAGGTTAATGGAGAAATGTAATATGGGATCAAAAAACGGGTTATCACTTGACAAAGTATATCAGGCTTCATTCGCACTCAAGGATGTAGCCAGAAAGACAGACCTTATATATTCACCTCATTTCAGCAATGGTAACGAGGTATATCTGAAGACAGAGAATCTTCAGGTCACGGGAAGTTTCAAGCTTAGAGGTGCGTATTTCAAAATAAGCAAGCTCAACGAAGAGGAGAAGGCAGCAGGCATCATCGCCTGCAGCGCCGGCAATCACGCACAGGGCGTAGCGCTGGCATCCACACACAGAGGAGCAAAGAGCATCATCTGCATGCCTGACGGAGCTCCTATAAGCAAGGTTGAAGCAACAAAGGCTCTTGGCGCTGAAGTACGTCTGGTAAAGGGCACTTATGACGATGCATATACTTATGCATGCAAGCTTCGCGATGAGACGGGCGCAACATTCATACATCCGTTTGATGACCCGGATGTCATCGCAGGCCAGGGAACCATCGGACTTGAGATCCTTGACCAGCTTCCTGATGTCGATGCTATCGTAGTGCCTGTCGGCGGCGGCGGACTCATTTCAGGTGTCGCTTATGCCGTAAAAAAGCTGAAACCGAATGTAAAGATATACGGTGTCCAGGCCAAAGAAGCCGCAAGCATGGCAGACAGCCTGAAATACGACGAGCAGGTCACGCTCAGTACCGTAAGCACCTTTGCTGACGGCATAGCGGTAAAGCATCCGGGTGATCTGACGTTCTCACTCATTAAAAAGTATGTTGATGAAGTTGTCACCGTTACAGAAGACGAAATCGCGGCAGCGATACTGTCACTGATCGAAAAACAGAAACTCATCGCTGAAGGCGCTGGAGCCGTATCCGTGGCTGCGATGATGTTCGGAAAGATCCCGGTAGAAGGCAAAAAGGTGGTTTGCCTTGTGTCGGGAGGCAACATAGATGTAAACATTCTCTCGAGAGTAATTACCAGAGGTCTGGTTACAAGCGGCCGCAATGCAACGCTGCAGATCGCGCTTGAGGACAAGCCGGGACAGCTTGTCGATGTCGCTACTATAATAGCGGGATGCGGGGCAAACGTCACGGGAGTCCATTACGGACATTCCGATCCGGACACGGCTGTTACGAGCTGCGTGCTTACACTCGAGATAGAGACAAGGGACTTCGAGCAGCTTGCTGAAGTCCGTCAGACGCTCAAGGACAAGGGCTTTAATCTGATATAAAAATATTGATCATATAGGAGGATATAGAGATGGGATACGATTTCAAAGTAACCAGAACAACAGCACCGAAAGAGAAGCCTGATCAGACTGCTCTCGGCTTCGGAAAATATTACACTGACCACATGTTCCTCATGGACTATGATGAGGGACAGGGCTGGCATGACGGACGTATTGTTCCTTACGGACCGCTGTCAATCGATCCTGCTGCATGCACACTGCACTATGCCCAGATGACATTTGAAGGCATGAAGGCATACAAGAATCCGGAAGGCGGCATAAACCTGTTCCGCCCTGACATGAACGCAAAGCGTCTGCAGAACAGTAACGACCGTCTTTGCATACCAAGGATCGATGAGGATCTCTACATTGAGGCTGTCAAGGCCATTGTGGATGCAGACAGAGACTGGGTACCTGATGCTCAGGGCACATCGCTTTACATCAGACCGTTCATAATCTCACCGGAGCCTTCCATGGCAGTACATCCGGCTTCAAAATACTGGTTCATCATCATCCTGAGCCCTGTAGCAGCTTACTATGAAGGAAACGACAAGGAACTCCACGGAAGCCGTATCTGGGTAGAGGAAGAGTACATCCGCGCAGCAGTCGGAGGTACGGGTTTCGCTAAGTGCGGAGGCAACTACTCCTGCGGAATGATCGCTGCGACTGAAGCAAAGAAGCAGGGATGCGAGGAAGTCCTCTGGCTCGATGCAAAAGAACATAAATACGTTGAGGAAGTCGGAACATCCAACGCATTCTTCAAGATCAACGGTAAGGTTTACACATCTTCACTGACAGGCTCCATTCTTCCGGGTGTTACCCGTGACAGCGCAATAAGACTCATGAAAAAGTGGGGCGAAGAGGTTGTGGAAAAGCGCCTTGAAATCGATGATCTGCTCGCAGCAGCGGCTGACGGCTCCCTTACAGAAGCATGGGCTACAGGTACAGCCTGCGTAGTATCACCGATCGGCCTTCTCAGATACAGAGGAGAGAACTATCCGATCAACGGAGAAAAAGTCGGCGAGCTCAGCCAGAAGCTTTATGACACGCTTTACGGCATGCAGACAGGAACCGCTCCTGACGTGATGGGAGACTGGGTAGTTACTCTGTAAGCATTATCTGAACAGACAGGGACCGGAAGATGGCAATCACAAAAAGAGTAGAAAAGATAAGAGATAATTACGTTAATACAAAGCCTCATATATCATATGAACGCGCGTGGAGCTGGACGAAGTCTTTTCAGCGAACTGAAGGGCAGCCTCACCTGATACGTACGGCACAGGCATTTTACGATACATGCTGTGAGCTTTCCGTAAACATCTGGGAGGGCGAGCTTGTTGTTGGTACCAGCGGTGAGTTCAGAAAGAGCGCTATACTTACGCCTGAATTCGGATGGCTGTGGATCAACGACGAGATCGACACCTTCCCTGAGAGAGGGCAGGACCCTTACGATGTAACTCCGGAACAGACCGAGTTCATAAGGAAAAACATCTTCCCTTACTGGGAAGGAAAGTCTGTTGAGGAAGCTTTCCTTGCCAGGACATCAGAGGCTACGAAAAAGATCGGTGTGGACACCGGATTCCTGGATACCGATTCCAAATGGCGTAACGGTATTGGCGAGATATCTGCTGACTATGTTGATGTGCTGCTGCCGAAAGGCTATGGCGGCATACGCGCGGAAGCAGAAGCATATCTGGCAGAACTTGATGAGGCAATCCCGGAGCAGAAGGCAAAGATCGATTTCTATAGGTCCATGGTACTTATAGCGGATGGCATGATCACTCTTGGCAGACGCTACAGCAAAAAGGCTGCAGAAATGGCTGAGGCCGAGTCTGACCCGGTCAGAAAGAAGGAACTTGAAGAGATCTCTGATGTATGTTCGCGCATACCTGAGCAGCCTCCGAAGACTTTCAGGGAAGCTGTGCAGTTCGTGTGGTTTGTACAGCTGGGCGGAATCATTGCCGAGAACCCTCTGGCATGGAACCCGGGCAGATTTGACCAGTACATGTATCCGTATTATAAGGCAGATGAAGAGGCCGGTATCATTGATTACGATACCGCGCTTGAACTTGTCGAATGCCTCTGGCTTAAATACAGCGAATGGGCATGGACGATATCCAAAAACACGACGAGCTTTTTCGCGGGATATACAAACTTTGAGAACCTCACAATAGGCGGTACAAAGGTCGACGGGACCGATGCCACCAACACTATCTCATACATGGCCATACAGGCTACAAGAGAATGTATGACACATCAGCCGACGCTGAGCTGCAGGATACATCCTGACTGCCCGCCGGAATTCATGGAAGCTGTCACTGAACTCGTATCCACCGGATGCGGATTCCCGGCTATCCACGGCGACAGAACGGGTTATCAGATGCTCTCGAATCTGGGATACAGGCCTGAGGACGCGAGGGACTGGAACAACTGCGGCTGCGTAGTGCCTCATTCGCGTAAGACTTTCGAGTGGACATCAGCTGCCAGTATAAGTTTTGCAGCCGCCCTTGAATTTGCGCTGAATCAGGGAAAGAGCCGTCTGTCAGGAGAACAGGTATCTCTTGAGGAGAAGGATCCAAAGACATTCGCTTCGATGGATGAGATACTCGAGGCGTGGAAAAAGCAGTT
Source organism: uncultured Eubacteriales bacterium (assembly GCA_900320285.1). Classification (GTDB taxonomy): domain Bacteria; phylum Bacillota; class Clostridia; order Peptostreptococcales; family Anaerovoracaceae; genus Crickella. The sequence continues at coordinate 15,191 of ONRQ01000031.1, read as the reverse complement.
CAGATATCTTGTGCGCCATGGCGTTATAAGCCTCGTGACCGCGCAGGAGATACATAAAGAGATCGGGCACAGACCGTTCATGTCGTCCTGCAATGAGTATTGCATGAAGAACGGACGAGATCTTGTGGACGGAGGAGCCAAGTACAACATCGGCCCTGTATTCACAGGTGTGGGACTGTCAGTAACAGCAAATTCTCTTGCCGTAATCAGAAAACTCGTCTTCGAAGAGGGCGTTACAACGATGGCGGAGCTTATCGATGCTCTTGACAATAACTGGGAAGGATATGAGCAGCTCAGAGAGCTCGCGCTGGCCTGCCCTAAGTACGGCAATGATGACGATTATGTTGATTCGATAGCGCGCGATCTTGCGGACTTCTTCTATGACGAGGTCACAAAAAATGATGACCTTTACGGAAACCACTTTGTGACGGCCTTTATGGGCATATCGAATTATCTGCCTACAGGAAAGGTGCTCGGAGCAACTCCTGAAGGAAGGCATGCGAAGGATCCTATAAATGAGGGTGTTTCGCCATACACCGGCAGTGACAAGTCGACATGTCTGGCAGCACTGAGGAGTGCCGCTAAGATGAAGCACGACATACACAGCGGTGGCACATTGCTCAACCTCCGTCTCAATCACGACCTCGTCGCGACCAAAAGGGGAAGAGCAAACCTGGGAGCCATGCTGCAAAGTTACTTTGCACTGGGAGGCTTCCACGTTCAGTTCAATACGGTCTCAAACGAAGTGCTTGCTGACGCGCAGGCAAATCCTGACAAATACCGCAGTCTGCTGGTAAGAGTGGCAGGATACAGCGCACAGTTCACCAATCTCTCAAAAGAGATGCAGGATTCGATAATGGCAAGGAATGCGCACGAGGCATTCTGATCACAGAAACAAGCCCGGCCTTTAAGGCCGGGCATAATTGTAAGTATGAGTATCAAGGGCTATATAATGCAGATCCAGCCGTTCTCGGTCAATGACGGAGAGGGTATACGGACGAATATATTCATGGCAGGCTGTCCGCTCCGCTGCAGATGGTGCTCGAATCCCGAGGGCTTCGAACAGAAGGAACTCATAGGGTGGCACAAAAGAAAGTGCATCGGATGCGGCGCATGTGCTGCCGTGTGCCCGCAGGGGATAGGAATAGACATGGATGCCCTGACGAATGGTGAAGTGACAGGGCACGACAGATGCATATCCTGCGGAGCGTGCGTGAGAGCCTGCCCGGAGGAGGCGAGAGCAGGCATGGTAACGCTTATGGATGCCGATGACGTGATCAGGGAGGTAATGAAGCACCGGCTGTTCTACTCATACAGCGGAGGCGGAGTGACATTCTCGGGAGGAGAGGCGACCTCACAGCCGGAATTTCTGGATTATGTATCAAAAGAACTGTACGATTCAGGGCTCAGCATCGACCTCGAAAGCTGCGGTTACTTTGACTTTGAAAGTGTAAGACCGGCTCTTGAGCGTATGGATCTGATATTCATGGATCTTAAGCACATGGATCCGGAGCTGCACAGGCAATATACGGGTGTAAGCAATGAGCGAATACTTGAAAACATCGCCCGCCTGGGATCCCTTAAGCAGGATCCTGAAACAGTCATCAGGATACCGGTGATAGGCGGGGTAAACAACAGTGAAGAAAATATAGCTGCATCAGCGGCATATGTACATGACGTGCTGCCTGATGCAAAGATGGAACTCCTTCCGTATCACTCGCTGGGCATGATCAAATACGAGGCGATCGGTATGCCTTTCGGGCAGGAAGACTTTTACACTCCGGATAAGGAAGAAATGAAAAAGCTGCGCGGTATCGCGGCAGCTCAGGGAATAGAGATCACCGATTACAGATAATAAATGCCGGCGCAGTTGATGCAGCCGGCATTATATTTGAAAACTGATGAGCGGATACTGGTTTCCAAAAACCTTTTTTACTGCATAAATATGATGTATAATTGCAATGTAGATAATTGGTATTGGCGCGGCGGCCGTGTGCCGCGAAAAAGGAGACCAAAGATGAAAGAAAACGTCATTTTTTGCTATTCGGGCACGGGCAACTGCCTCGATATGGCAAAGAACATCGCCAGGAACCTCGGCGACACAGACATCATCATGATGCGTAAATATCCGGCTGTCACAGATGTAAGAGAGGCAAAAAGAGTAGGATTCATTTTCCCTTGCTACGGCGGCGGACTCCCGGGACATGTTGAGAGATATCTCCATGACATCAAAGTCAGCCCTGATGCATATACGTTTGCGATCAATCAGAGCGCATCCTACAAGGGCGAAGGCCTCAGAAAGCTGAACGAGATCATTCCTCTTGACTACTGGGCTGCGGTAACACATCAGTGCACCTGCATCTGGCTCTTCCCGCACGACCTCATGATCCCGAAGATGGGAGCGGTAGAGGCTCAGGCAAGATCGGAGCATTTTGCGGATAAATTCGCGAATGACATCAGGAATTGTGTTGAATCGAAAAGAGGAGTGCCTAAGGCATATGTAAACAGTGCAGAGCATGCGCTCTGGCCGCAGATCGCACGCAAGAAAGGCCTGACACTCAAAGCCAATGACAATTGCGTACAGTGCGGTACCTGCGCCAGGGTCTGCCCTATGGGCAATATCAGATACGTTGGCAAGGCTGTAGTGTTCAGTGACAAGTGCATATCGTGCTGCGCTTGCGTGCAGTATTGCCCTCAGGAGGCTATAAACTTCGGAAAAGTAACTGAGAAGAGAGAGCGCTATCACAACGTAAACATCACAGTGGATGACCTCAACGAGGAGATCATCTCGTTCTGAAACAGAGAAAAAAAGATCCGCCGGCTTATGGCCGGCGGACTTAATTTGCTTATTTTTCAGGGTTTGTGTCTATCTCATCGTGCGATGTCTTTGACGCGCCGTCCACGGCGTTGGCATCGTAAAGGTCTTTCTTTATCTGACTGCTGCTTATCTCAGGTGTACGAGGCAGGTAGACGACTTCAACACCTTCTTCTCTGAGGAAGTCGAATTTTCCTTTCCAGTCATCTCCGATCACGAAGGTGTCGATGTGATACTTCAACAAGAGCTTTTCTCTGCTCATAAGAAAAGTAGCATTTCTTCTGCTTTGAATTCCAGTTGAACTCATCTGTTGAGATAGCGACAATAAGGTAGTCACCGAGAGCCTTGGCTCTTTTGAGCAGGTTGATGTGACCATAATGCAGCAGGTCGTATGTGCCGTATGTGATTACTCTTTTCATTTATTTACTCCATTCGATGGCGGTATTTCTGTTCTGTGACTGTATTGTATCATTGAAGACGGGTGTATGGCAATTCGTGGGCACCCTGCGGGCCCGGTCCGGCCTGTCTCAATGGACACATCATGCGCAGAGTGATATTATTAACTGGTTAAGAGAAAAGTATATCAGGAGAAAGGAATGATTATGGAGGCAAGTATCAATAATGTAGAAAAGATTATTGACAGAATCAGTGACGGCGCGATCGACATCGGGTTAAAGCTGGTTGTGGCGTTAGTTGTCTATCTGATTGGAAGCTTTATTATCAAGAGGATCATAAAGGGCATGGGAAGGTTGAAGTCCCTGAAGTCCATCGATCCGACAGCTGCAGGCTACATTCAGACTTTTGTAAAAGCTGCTCTTTATGTTGTACTCGTTGTGTCGATAATCGCACTGCTGGGTGTACCGATGTCATCGGTTATTGCAGCGATCGCTTCTATAGGCGTTGCCATAGGTATGGCAATGCAGGGGGCACTCGGCAATATTGCCGGCGGTATCATGCTCCTCATATTCCGCCCGTTCAATGTAGGTGACTATATCGTTGCCGGAGGTGAAGAAGGAACCGTAAAAAACATATCACTCGTTTATACCGTGCTTACTTCTATCGACAACCGCAGGATCTCCATTCCGAACGGCACCCTGATGAACTCGACTGTCTGCAATGCAACCGCAGAGCAAATCAGGAGAGTCGATCTTAACTTCGACATCGCCGGATCGGAAGATGCAGATAAGGTTGAGAAAATACTGTTTGATGTTATCGATAAAACAAAGTGGCTTCTTGGTCAGCCTGCTCCGCAGGTTCTGATAACAGCCGGAGTACCGGGCGGACTGACTTACACTGTCAGAGTCTGGGTTAAGACCTCTGATTACTGGAATGAGTTTGGTGCCCTGATGAAGGAAATACCGGCTGCGCTTAACAAGGCAGGTATAGCAAGACCATCAACACCAATAAGCGTAAGCAAATAAACCACAGAAAGGAATAAGGTTCAGATGAAAAGAATCATTGGAGCTGTCATTTCGGGAGCTTTGTTTGCAGTACTGATTGTACTGCTCGGAATATATGACGTTGCAGCGATTGGTCCTGCCGGTACTGAGGTCGGCTTTTCACACATCAATCAGTTTGTACATAACCTTACCGGTGTCAACATGATCTGGTATGATATAACGGATTTCATAGGATACATAGCCATAGCGATCTGCGGAATGTTCGCTGTTGCCGGAATCGTTCAGATGATAAAGCGCAGGAGTCTGCTGAAAGTCGACAGGGAGATCTGGGCACTCGGCGGACTGTTTATAGCCGTAATAGGATGCTATGTATTCTTCGAAAAATATATAGTCAACTACAGACCAATAATCATGCCGGGAGAGACAGCACCTGAAGCATCGTTCCCTTCATCACACACCATGCTGATCATGACGGTCATGATAGCTGTGATGATAGTTTCCGACAAGTATTTCGGCAACCTTTTCGGCGCATTCATAAGAGTTCTTTGCTTCATTGCAACAGTGGTTACTGTCGGTGGAAGACTGTGGTGCGGAGTACACTGGTTCACCGATATAATCGGAGGCATACTTCTCAGCGCTACACTGCTGTTCCTGTTTGCCGCGGCTGTATCGGGCGAAGGTAAAAAGAAAGTCGATCCTGCTCTGGAGTTTACTTATGACAATAAGCAGGCATCGAAGCGCAAAAGTGATTCTCCGGAATCGACGAGAGGCTACAAGCCTAAACATTGAATAACAGAGTGAGGCTGCTGTAAGGATAAGCATATATCGATAGCTGAAATCAATACAGCGGCCGGTATCTATTGAAAGTAACGATACTGTGGTTAGCCTTATACAATTGAAGGACAATTACATAATTGCTAAAATCGAACTAACGGTAATAACGTTAGTTCTTTTTTTAAAAGGAGGGTTGTATGAAGAGAAAAGCTACAATATTGGCTCTGGTGCTTATATTCGCTCTGAGCTTTGGTTCACTTTCAGTATTTGCTGCTGCTCCACCTACAGAAGCTACCAGACAGGACATTAAAGAGGCTAAGGTGCAGTGCACACAGGTCATTAAGAACGAAGTAGATGCAGAAGGAGTCGCTAAAGACTTACATGATCAGACCGTACAGGGCAAGTATAAACTCATTGATACCAAAACACTTAAGGCAAAGATGGATGCCAACCAGAAAATGATCATCATTGATACTATGCCTGAAGGTTGGTGGTCAAAGCGTCACATTCCAGGAGCTATCTGCTCAATCGTAGGTGCTAATAACGGCCCTCAGTTTGTGATCCTTCCTGGAGAAAAGACTGCTCTTTACAATACGCTTAAGGCTAAAATAGGTACCAAGAAGGTCAAATATTATTGGAACTCCAAGAAAAAGAAATGGGTAACAAAGAAGCCTGCTAAAAAGTACTACAAGAAGTGCTCAAAAAAGAAAGATAAGCACTACGGCAAAAAGTCCTATAAGGCTACAGAGTTCAAAGACAAAAATGTAATGATCGTAGTTTACTGCGGATTCACAAAATGTCAGCGCTCGCATCAGGGAGCTATGTACCTGACCAGTCTGGGACTTAAGAACGTATATCGTTATGCCGGCGGCATCTCCGCTTGGGTTGATGCAAATTACCCAATCGAGGGTACGGATGTTCAATAAATAAATACAGTTCTCCTAGAAGGACCGTATTATTCTGGACGAATGAAGGCGATGATCGCAGACAAGCTTTTGTGATCATCGCCTTTTAATACCGGTATGGATATAGCCGGAATGATTAAGGAGTAGAGTATGATGCATAGTAAGTCAAAATCCACGCGCCTGATATCCTTTGCAATAGTTGTGGTTTTTGTGTTTGTGTCGATGCTGTCAGGTACTGAGATTGCCAGCGCAGCCACTAAACTGAAAGTTACTGCGGCAAAAAGAACAATTTATGTTGGAAAGACAGTAAAGCTTAAAGCTAACAGGAATGTGAAATGGTCAGTTTCAAAAAAGAAAATAGCAAAGCTGACTAAGAAAAAGAAAAAATCAGTCACTGTCAAAGGCCTTAAACCGGGAACGGTTTATGTTAAAGCCAAGGCGGGTAAAAAGGTCAAAAAGATCAAGATAACTGTAAAAGCAAAACCAAAAGCCGCACCGAAAAAAACAATTAGGATCGTCAGCAGCAGCGGAATCATTGGTATCGGTGAAACTTGTTCAGTTACGACTGTGGAGAGCGGATCGTCTGTTTCGATGGATGACGTGATATTCTCATCAAGTGATACGTCTGTTGCGGATGTATATTATACAGGCCTCGTGACAGGCATCAGTCCGGGGACGGCAACCATCACAGCGACATACAAGAATGACAAAAGTGTAAAAGCTTCCGTAGATATAACTGTAGTTGCTACTAAGGCCGGTACTCTTACGCTTAAAGTAGACCTTTCAGACGAGGCGCGATATCCTGCAGGAGAGTCTGTAAGGGTGTGGCTGCCTGTTCCGCAGAGTGATGATCAGCAGAGTATCACCTCTGTGAAATGCGATGCTCCGGGAGCAAAACTTACACAGGATTCTGCCGGCGGGAAGCAAATGTATATCGAATGGAGTGCAGATGCCAATCCGGAGGACCGCAAGGCAACTCTGTCATATCATTTATACAGAAAGGCTGTGATCCGCGATAAAAACATCGAAGCAATGGAAAAAGGTTCGGTGGATCGTGAAGCAGCGAAGTATCTTGGCGAAAACTATTGGAGCGGGTCTGTGACTTCAGGAATTGTCAAAGAGACTGCCGATGAGATAGTAAACGCTGCAGGTGCACATACAGTCTATCGGAAGGCTTTTGCTATATATGACTGGATGTGTAACAATTTGGTGCGTACTAATGACAAGACTGTTATTTTCGGCGATGTCGAAAGCATTCTGAAAGGATATAGAGGCGAAGCCGGTGGAAGGAATGCAGGCTCATGCATGGACATGAACTCCGTGTTTGTAGCATTGTGCCGCGCTGAAGGCATTCCTGCCAGGACCAAATATGGTTTCAGGTTCACTACACTCGGTCCGAATTGCAGGGCGGAGTTCTATCTTCCTGGTTACGGATGGGTACCGGCAGATCCTGCACTGGCTATCAAGCAGGGGCGTGGATTAGACGGTCCTGCTAAGCTTGACCATGATGCGACATGGGAAAAAATCAAGGATAAATACTGGGGCAATGCAGAAGAAAACTGGATCTGCGTCAATATGGGACGTGATATAGTACTGGATCCTCCGCAGAGTATAGTTACCAGTGAGTATCTTGAAGTGCTTAACCCGGCTGAGGATGGTGTATCGACTATCAATCTCTTTATGTTCCCATACGGAGAATATGGAAACCAGTATATTCCGTGCCAGGATAGCAAAAATTTCAAATACGAATATTCATTCGATGAGGAAAATCCACTCGACTGTGGCTGCTAGAAACTTCCGGGCAGGAAACACATCTGAAAATTATTTATTACAAAAGGGGGCTGTCAATAGCAGCCCCCTTTAAACTGACTATAATGTAAATACTTCCAGATCCTCACAGGCTTCAAGAGCCGCCTTAGGACCTACGACACAAACAGTACCTTTTTCAGCCATGTCTTTAAGAACATTGCTCAGACCGGCAAGATCGCCGGCTTTTGTATTGAGGATCTCCCTGCGGATCTTTATTCTGTCTTCATCTGTAAAGCCTGACAGATAGAAGTCATCTGCTGATCTGCCTTTTGCTGCCGGTGAGAGAAGAGGCTCTGTTGAAGCGATGGTAGATATGATGAATCCATCTATATCCAGACTATCATCCGCTGCGAAACCGGTGAGGAAGTCTGAAATAGTTTTGAAAATACCTAGTGAGCGTCCCGGGCTCGGATCTCTGTATGTGTGACAGAAGATGCTGCCCGTTCTGCCTGCGGACATCGAAGCCCCATATGCACCGCCTTGCACTCTGATGCTGTTCCAGAGGTGGGATAGAGAAATGATGTTTGCTGCCACCTGGTAGTTTCCGCTCATTCTATGTCCGTCACGCTTCATATCATACGATGTGACGGCGAATGAGACTGCAGCTGGTATTTCGATACCCATGCGGCGCGGCAGTGCTGACTCATAATGGACTTTCTCAGGCAGTGAGTTTCCGTCAGGGAGCATGTTGAGGAATCCTGAAAGGTCCGGAAGACTGTCAGCTGTTACACCGATGATGGCGTTCTGTCTGCAGATGCTTTTGCTGATTACTTCCTCCGCAAATGATGTGAATGCGTCGAGTTCATCATCCGAGGCAGAGGTCAGACCGTGCATATACTGCAAGAAGCTATATCCATTTACTGCTTCAGCAGCCGCATCTCTGGCTGACCAGTGCGATCTGGCTTCAAACAGTCCGAGACGGTGGCCGTTGGCCATGGCTGTACGCTTGGAATCCTCATCAATCTGAGTGATAAGCTCGCGCATCATAGTTCTGTCGCCGAACTTTGTGCCTGTAAGGATCTCAGCGATAAGAGCTTCGGCATCAGGCAGTTTATCCGCAAGTACGGATGCCCTGACCCTTATACAAGGTGTACATTCTTCGTAATCATTATCCTTTGCAAGTATGTCAAGCCCGAATGAGATGCCGCCGATATACATGCGGATCTCGTTCTGAAGTGTGAGTACTTCGAATTTTTCTGTCGGAAGATCCTTGAAAAATTCCGTTATGAGCGCAGCTGCAGGAAGTTCCGACAGTGACAGCTGTGTCACAGGGAAGTAAGCGTTGATATGAACTATCCCGTTGGATGGCAGCTGATGGTAAAGGACCTTTGCACCGCAAACGTTGATTTCTTCAGTAGGAATGAGCTTAGGCATAGGATCGATATCCGCGATATCGAGCTGAGGTATGGTTGCAAGTGCCTCTTCGCTGTCGTCGGTCTGCTGCCACTCAAGCAGTTTGCTGTTGAGTTCTTCAAGTTTCTCTCTGCCCGGTCCGTCAAGTGATTCGACTGCCGCCTTTACACGTGCTGCTTCTTCAGCAGCCTTCTTTTCGGCATAACCGCTGTCAGGAATCAGGATGAGTGTCGAAAGCATTGATGTATCTGCCAGTAGCTCTCTGGTCAGTTTCTCCATCTCACCCTTATCGATCATTGAACGTACTCTGGCGATTGAGGAATCCGTTGTGAGATACATTGCCGGATCTCCGCCGTAGAGCCATGATGAGTATGCGGAGATCATTCTGTAAAGGGCCTGTGGCTCAGGATACTGCCTGAATCTGAAGTCTGTCTGATTCACCGAGGCTTCGAGATCCCTCTTTGAGAAGCCATCCTCAGTTATCTTGTTTACCGTTTCTTCAACGATAGTGATCAGGCGTTTCGCTATGCCTTCCAGTGCAGCGGCGTCAGGCTTTTCATTTTCCCCGGAGCTTATTCCGCGGAACAGCATCATGAGATATGGCTGTGCAATACCGTCAGAAATGTAGATCTCCATATCCTCGGCGAGTCCCGAAGAAAGCACGGCACGCTTGAGAGGCGATTCGTTGGAATCTGCTATCTGCTCCAGAATGATGCTCAGCGCCAGCATCTTATCTCTGTCTTCCCAGCTGCTTATGATTTTTCCGAAGCATATGAGAGGCTTGTCGTCTTCACTGCCCGCGGCATAACTGATGGTTTTGTCAGCCCTGACCGGTGCCTGTAAAGCGAGCTTAGGTATATCGTCGAGCCTGTCAAAATCCGCGAGATATTCCTCAATCTTGGTAAGAGTTTCTTCAAGAGGGATGTCACCGTCGAGATAAAAATATGAATTTGAAGGGTGATAATACCTTTTATACTGCTCAACAAAAGACTCATATGTGAGATCCGGAATGACTTCAGGATCTCCGCCTGAGTTGAAACCGTAGCAGCTGTCAGGAAAGAGGAGCGCGGTCATAGCTTCATCGGCAACCGAATCGACTTCGGACATTGCGCCCTTCATTTCATTGAATACAACTCCCTTGTAGGCAGGCTCATCGCCTGCAGTATCTATATGCCATCCTTCCTGGTAGAAGATGTTAGGATCCTTGATTACATTAGGCTTAAAGACACAGTCGAGATAAACGTCCATCAGATTGAGATAATCCTGGCTTATCCTGCTCGAAACCGGATATACAGTTTTATCAGGGAACGTCATCGCGTTGAGAAAAGTGTTCATCGAAGTTTTAAGGAGCTCAACAAACGGCTCCTTGACCGGATACTTATCCGAGCCACAAAGAACTGAGTGCTCGAGTATGTGAAACACTCCGGTGCTGTTCTCCGGAAGAGTCCTGAATCCGACTGAAAAAAGCTTGTTTTCGTCGCCGTTATCAGCCCATACGAGTCTGGCTCCGGTAACGTCGTGCTTCATCTCGATAAGTCTGCCGCCAATCTCTTTTATTTCGCGTATACTGGTCACGGTGAATCCGTGAAGCCTGTCATTTACATTCATTAGTTATTCTCCGGTAGTATAGATTCTGACGATTACAAGTCTCCGTCAGTACTGAAAATACTCTATTATGATATACCAATCTCAGGAGCAAATAAAGTGCATGGCATGCTATAATAGTTTCATCGATAATAACAGCTTTGTGTCATAAGGATGAAACTATTGATCTCCGGAGGCTGTGCTCCTCCGATAAAACTATTTCATTAGAATTAAACGGCTAGAGATAAGATCCTCATTCAAAGGAGACAAAAATGGTAGACAACGGTTTGATTTATTTCGCCAGAAAGGGCGATGGCGAAACGCTCAGCGACAAGATCTGCATGAGGCCGGATAAAGCCAACAGGCATGGATTTATCTGCGGTGCTACAGGTACGGGAAAATCGGTCACGCTCAAGGTGCTTGCCGAGAGTTTTTCACAGATCGGAGTGCCTGTATTCATGTCCGATGTAAAGGGGGACATGGCAGGTATAGCTGTTCCGGGAACAGACAGCGAAAGCATGCAGAAGAGGCTGGACCGTTTCGAAATAAGGGACACTTTCAGTTATCGCGGATTCCCGGTGTCCATATTTGACATTTATGCACAGAACGGTACGCCTTTGCGCACGACTGTTTCTGAGATGGGGCCGCTGCTCTTCAGCCAGGTGCTCGATCTCAACGACACTCAGACAGAACTGATGCAGGTCATCTTCAAGATCGCTGACGATCTCGGACTGATACTAACAGATACAAAAGACATGAAGGCTACACTGCAGTACTGCGCAGATCATTCCAGTGAGTTCAAGATGGATTACGGTCTGATTCCTCAGCAGTCTGCCTCTGCGATAATCAGAGCTATAGTTGCGCTCGAATCCGAGGGAGCAGATATTTTCTTCGGCGAGCCTGCAATAGATATCAGGGATCTTTTCCTGACTGCACCTGATGGGAGGGGTATCGTCAATATCCTTGACGCGGAGACGCTGATCAACAAGCCGAGGCTGTATTCGGCATTCATGCTGTATCTGCTTTCGGAGCTGTTTGAGGTACTGCCGGAAGTAGGTGACCCGGAGAAACCTAAGATGGTATTCTTCTTCGATGAAGCACATCTGCTGTTCAAGAATGCATCTAAGAGCCTTCTTGAGAAGATCGAGCAGGTAGTGAAGCTGATCAGATCGAAGGGAGTATCGATTTTCTTCGTAACGCAGAGCCCGGGTGATATTCCGGGATCGGTAATGTCACAGCTCGGAAATAAGATCGAACATGGACTGCATGCCTATACACCGGCCGAGAGGAGGTCTCTGGATGCCGCAGCTGATGCCTTCCGGGAAAATCCTGAATTCAATACAAAGGAACTCATGCAGAGCCTCGGTACGGGCGAGGCCGTAGTTTCGATGCTCGATGAGAAGGGCGCGCCTTCAGTTGCGGAGTACGCTTTCATACTTCCTCCGGAAAGCCGTATGGGGGCTATTACGGAAGAGGAGAGAAGGAATGCGGTGGATTACTCGCCGCTCAACAATAAATATCTCACGATGGTGGATAATGTTTCGGCATACGAGGTGATCACGGGACGTTTACCGGGTGCGGCCGCGGCGTCAGGCGCCGGGTCCATTACCGCGCCTGACGGGCAGGTATACGGCAATACCTCAGGCATACCTGCCGCTGAGCCTGCGGCACAGACCGCGGCCGATGAAGGCATTACCATAGACTACGAGGAGCCTCAGCAGCCTGTGAAGCAGCCAAAGGTACAGCCTGCGGCAAAGGCAGAAGAAGAAAGCGGCTCAAGGATAGGCGATCTTGCTGACAGCTATCTGGGCAAGTCCGGAACCCGTCAGGTCATCAGATCTACCGGAAGCACTATCGGAAGAGAGATCGGCAAAACGATAGGTGAGGCGGTACTCGGCAAAAAAGGCCGCACAATCGGAGGCAATATAGGCTCGGCGATCGGACGCAACCTTCTCGGAACACTAACGGGTAAAAAATAAAAAAGGGAGATCGGACTATGACACTTACAAAAGAAGATATCGTAAAGCTGCTTGATGACAGCAAAATCAAGTTTGAGATAGTCGAACACAAACCCGTCTACACGATTGATGAGATGCTGGAATGCAACCTGCCTCATCCTGAGCAGATCGCAAAAAACCTCTTCGTGCGCGATGACAAAAAGCGCAAATACTACCTCATCACATGCCTCGAAGACAAGAAGGTGAATCTCAAGGAGTTCCGCAAGGCGCAGGACACCCGTCCTCTTACATTTGCTTCTGAGGAAGACCTCATGGACAAGATGGGACTCATCCGCGGTGCGGTCACACCTTTCGGCGTACTCGCCAATGATGACAAAGATGTCGTTGTGTATATGGACAAGGATTTCGAGAACAAACTGATGGGGATACATCCTTGTGATAACACGGCAACCGTATTCATCAACACGCGCGATGTTGTTAAGCTCATCAAGAAGCACGGCAATGAACTGCATTTCGTAAAATTATGATAAGACTTAACGATAACGCAATTGCATATATGACGATGCTCGGATACAAAGACATTGTGCTGCTGACAGATGACGCCCGCACGTGATGTGACCCCTCCAAGGCGGAGGTATCGGTAAGTTTTACCGATGGGGATGGTTCGGAGTATGCCGAAGATTATTTTCGCGAAGAGTCGCAGATAGGGACTGTTTATGTGCCTGTTCACGGAGTGTTGCTGGAAGAGAATGCAGTCATAAGATATGAGAAATACCCATGGATCGAAAAGTTTGAACTCGACGGCATAAAGCCGGCACCTGTCTGCTGCATAGTGCCATTTCAGGTATAATTGTATACAATTATACATCTTTCATCACAATTTGTTCACAATATAGACAAACATCAGATTATTTTGATAAAATACACCTAAATGAAAGCCGGTATCATACGCTGCCGGCTATACGTTTTTTCAACTTGTTATCAAAAGTTAAAGGGTAAATCAAAAAAAGGAGAATTTATATGAGTGCTTTTGTAGGTTTTATGAACAACATTCTGTATAAGCCTTATATCGTTCCTCTGTTCCTGATTGCGGTAGGTATCTACTTCACAATCAGAACTAAAGGCGTACAGATCCGTATGTTCAAGGAGATGTTCAAAGTTGTCAGCGAGAAACCTGCTGATGAAAAGGGCATCTCGTCATTCGGAGCTCTGATGGTTTCGACAGCTTCCCGTGTAGGTACAGGAAACATCATCGGTGTATGTACAGCTATCATCCTCGGTGGTCCGGGAGCAATCTTCTGGATGTGGATAACAGCTATCTTCGGTGGTGCCAACGCATTCATCGAGTCCACACTTGCTCAGATCTATAAGAAAAAGGCTGATGACGGCACATATTACGGCGGACCTTCGTACTACATGCAAAACGCCCTTGGTCAGAGATGGCTCGGTGTTGTTTTCTCAGTACTGATCATCTTCACATATGCCGTTGGATACAACATGCTCGCTGCATACAACCTGCAGTCGACATTTGCTACTTTCAGCTTCTATAACGAAAAATCGACTCCGATGGTAATCGGCGTTATCCTCGCTGTATTCTTTGCAGCTACCATCCTTGGCGGTGCAAAGAAGCTGACAGACGTAACCGGATTCCTCGTTCCTGTAATGGGAGTCATCTACGTAGGTATTTCCCTCGTAGTTCTCGTACTCAACGCAAGGAACTTCGGAGCAATGTTCGGACTGATCTTCAGCACAGCATTCGACTTCCAGGCAATATTCGGAGGATTCACCGGATCAGTAATCATGTGGGGTCTCAAGAGAGGTCTTTACTCCAACGAAGCTGGTATGGGTTCTGCTCCGAACGCCGCTGCTAAGGCTGACGTAGTTCACCCGGTAAAGCAGGGTCTCGTTCAGACACTGTCCGTATTCATCGACACACTGCTGATCTGCTCCGCAACAGCATTCATGTGCCTGTCCACAATGTCCGTTAAGCCTGCTGACTTCGTTCTCGAAGACGGCGGAGCCAATGCTGCAGGTTATGTACAGACATGCCTCCACACAGCACTCGGCGGTTTCGGACCTATCTTCATTGCTGTTTCGATGACACTGTTTGCGTTTACCACACTGATCGGTAACTATTCATACTGCGAAGGCTGCTTCGCATTCATCCTCAAGAGAGACATGTCAAAGACCGAGGTAATGATCTTCAGAATAATTGCTATCGCTCTCGTATTCCTCGGATCTATCTCCAGTGCAGGACTTGTATGGGATACAGCTGACATGTTCCAGGGCCTCATGGTAGTATGCAACATTCCTACCATCGCTATCCTCGGCGGAGTTGCTGTCAAGGCTCTTGACGATTACACAAAGCAGAAGAAGGAAGGCAAGGCACCTCACTTCAAGGCTGCAAACATCGGCCTCAGCGACGACAAGGTAGACTGCTGGAAGTAATCCGTAAACCAATCAATAAAGCAAAAGAGACTCGTTTCAAACGAGTCTCTCAGACTGTAGACAAAGTCTCGATCGAAAGGTCGAGGCTTTTCTATTGACGAAAAAAATTTCGAATCTGCCGCACCCTTTCGCATGAAGCCGGAGC
>ONRQ01000008.1 GCA_900320285.1 uncultured Eubacteriales bacterium | reverse complement strand
GATGCAAACCTTGCAAGTCGCTATGGGGTTCGTCGGCAACTACGCCCCTTGTGGACTTTCACCACAGACTGACGGCATGCCCGTCATACTACAAAACGGTGTTCCTCAATATGGAACACCGTTTTAGATTTGCTCTTTTGGGGATCTAATCGTGGATCTCTACAGAATACCTGCCGTTACCCGGCTTGAAGCATCCTATGACATCCGTCTCGCATCCCCTCTCGCCAAGCTGTTCTGTGAGTCTTGGAATCTCGCTTTCCTTAACAGCTATCAGGAGACCACCCGATGACTGCGGGTCATACAGACAGTCTATGCGTGCTCTCAGATCAGCATCCCGGTTCGGATCCTTTGAAAGGAATTCCATTACCTCAGCGCCCACATAATCCATGTTGCGGTATGCACCTGCCGGTATTATTCCCATGGCAGCCATATCGAGAGCTCTCGGGAATATAGGCACTTTATGGCTATACAGCTCAAGCGTTACGCCGCCCGCTTTTGCCATCTCTGCAGCATGACCCATGAGGCCGAATCCGGTAATATCTGTGCAGCCATCAACTTTGACCCCCTGCATTGCCTCCCATGCGTACTTGTTGAGGAATGCCATGGTAGCCTCTATCTCAGCGTTTTCCTCTTCTGTGAGAAGATCTACCTTCGCAGCTGTAGTCAGCACACCTGTACCGATCTTCTTAGTAATGACAAGAAGATCTCCGGCGCTCGCACTGTTGCTTAGTATGTCGTCCGGATGAGCGAACCCTGTTACGGAAAGACCGTACTTAGGTTCCTTATCATCGATGCTGTGTCCGCCGACTATTGTGGCGCCTGCTTCGCAGACCTTGTCATTTCCGCCTTCGAGTATGCCCTTGACCGCATCCAGAGGAAGCTTTCCGTTTGGGAAAGTCAGCAGGTTCATTGCCAGCTTAGGCTGCCCTCCCATAGCATATACATCGCTCAGGGCATTCGCGGCAGCAATCTGTCCAAACATGTAAGGATCATCCACTATAGGCGGGAAGAAATCCACTGTATTGATAATCGCTATATCATCAGTCAGCTTGTAGACGCAGGCATCATCGCTGCTCTCAAAGCCGACAAGAATACGCGGGTCGCTGATTTTCGGAAGACTCGCCAGAATATTTGATAGGACTCCCGGCCCTATTTTGGCGCCTCAACCACCCGCGGTTGTCATCTGCGTAAGGAGAATTTTGCCTGTAGTGTCAACAAAATCAGGAGCCTTTGGTTTAGGAGGCTCTATATGACAAGCAAGTTTCTCTTTTGCTTCCTGTAAAATTTTATCGTCTATCTCTTTACCCATATATGTGTATATTACCACCTTTTATCTTTTTTTAATACAAGATATTGTGTTTTTTTCTATTGTCTTCACTTTGTCAGGTTTGTATAATCTTCGTAATGAAAATTCAGGCATTATAATGAAAGAGAGAAATTATGGCTAGTAAAAGACAGATCATTCAGATCCAGGAGAAAGTGCCTCTGAGTAAAGGTATTCCGCTCTCCATCCAGCACACATTCGCTATGTTCAGTGCCTCGGTACTCGTTCCTTACATTCTCGGGATAAGTCCTTCCATTGCCCTCCTCATGAACGGCATAGGAACACTTATCTTTATTTTTGTAACCAGGGGCGGAGCACCTGCCTATCTTGGATCATCATTCGCATTCATATCACCTGCCCTGATAGTCATATCGCAGCCTGATCTCGGCTACAGATACGCGCTCGGCGGTTTCGTAGTTACAGGTCTGCTGATGTGCCTTGTTGCGGGTATCATCAAGTTTGTCGGGACCAGATGGATCGATGCCATCCTGCCTCCTGCCGCGATGGGCCCTATAGTCGCGCTTATCGGACTTGAACTCGCAGGAAGCGCTGCTCAGACTGCCGGAATCCTCAACAGTGACGGATCGATGGTCGAAAATCTTGACCCGAAAGTGCTGATCGTATTTCTGGTAACACTGCTTCTGGCCATATTCGGAGGAGTACTCTACAGGGGATTCGCAAGCGCCATCGCCATTCTGATCGCTATCATAGCAGGCTATGTGCTCGCCCTTATTTTCGGACTTGTTGACTTCAGTTCAGTCGGAAGCGCAAGCGTATTTGAACTCCCTGCATTCCAGACTCCTAAGTGGAGCGCACAGGCCATTGCAGTCATTATCCCTGCCACACTTGTAGTCGTATCCGAGCACATAGGACATCAGGTAGTCACTTCTGAAGTTGTCGGAAAAGATCTTCTCAAGGATCCGGGTCTCCACAGATCCATGTTTGCTGACGGATTTTCGACAGCTCTTTCCGGATTCTGCGGATCCTGCCCTACTACAACTTACGGCGAGAATATCGGAGTCATGGCGATCACAAAAGTATACAGCGTCTGGGTCATCGGCGGAGCCGCTGCGTTCTCTATACTTCTCTCGTTCATAGGCAAAGCTTCCGCACTTATTCAGACCATACCGGGTCCTGTTATGGGCGGCGTAAGCTTCCTTCTCTACGGAATGATCGGAGCTTCCGGTATCAGACTCATGGTAGACTCAAAGATCGATTACTCCAAGGCAAAAAACCTTGCAATGACTTCAGTAGTATTTGTAGTCGGACTCTCCGGGATCGCAATCAACCTCGGACAGGTCCAGCTCAAGGGAATGAGCCTTGCTGCTGTAGTAGGCATGCTGCTCGGACTCATCATGTATCTGCTTGACAAATTCAAACTCACAAATGAGTATGATGAAGTTGATGAGGAACAGGAGTTGCTGAAAACATTTTCCTCTACGAGATAACATAAAGCATATAAACAAAGCGTGAGCTGTTTTCATAAACGGCTCACATTTTTTTATAAAGATTATGATACAATTTACTGGTAGTTTGAGAATTTTAACCTATTTTGGAGGAAAAACAGGCATGGAGAGAATACTTGTAATGAACCTTGGTTCCACTTCGAGCAAGATCGCAGTCTATGACGATGACAAGGAAGTATTTAACGATACTATACGTCACTCAACAGAAGAGCTTGCTCCTTTTGGAGATGTAACTGAACAGTATGAGTTCAGATATGACAAAATCAAAGAATCACTGAAAGCAAACGGCGTAAGCATAGAATCGCTGACAGCAGCTGTATCAAGAGGCGGAAACATCGTCCCTTGCCCTCATGGAGCTATAGGAATTGACCAGGCCATGATCGACTTTCTGACCAGGCCTGAGGATCTCGCAAAGCATCCCTCGCTAATCGGAAGCATGATAGCTTTTGACCTTAACAAGGAGTTTGGTATCCCTGTATGCATTTATGACGCTATAGGGACAGATGAAAAGATGCCTGTAGCAAGGGTCAGCGGAGTGCCTGAATTACCTCACTTCACCGTAGGCCATACCCTAAACACAAGAGCGATGGCCATCAAGTGTGCCGAAGAAAAGCTGGGGAAGAATTTCGATGAGTGCACATTCATTGTTGCACATCTTGGCGGAGGCAGCTCGGTCAGACTTTATAAAGATGGCGTCAATATTGACAGCGTGAATGATGACGAAGGGAACTTCACTCCTGAAAGAGGCGGCGGTGTAAGCGCAAAACGTCTTGTGGACCTCTGCTACAGCGGAAAGTATTCATATAAAGAAGCAATGAAGCTCTTCCACGGCAAAGGCGGTCTGATTGCTCATTTAGGTACAGCAGATGCCCGCGATGTAGAAAAGATGATCGCTGAAGGAGACAAGTATGCCGCTATCGTATATGAAGCAATGTGTCTTACTGTTGCAAAGGATATTGCAAAACTCGCTGCTACTGTATGCGGCAAAGTAGACCGCATTATCCTGACAGGTGGTATCTCTTATTCTAAGTACGTTTCGGAATATATAAAAGAACATGTCGAATTTATATGCCCTGTTGAGATCATGCCTGGTGAGTTCGAGATGGAAGCTCTGGCTGCAGGCTGTCTGAGAGTCCTCAGAGGCGAAGAAAAGCTGCAGGACTTCGGTGAAATAGCAGCTTCAGCCGAAGACCGGATCAGCATCGTTCCGGGAGTGAAGCCGGGTACTGTTCCTGCGCGTTAGTTTGTATCGATATAAAGAAACCGAATGGCAAATAAAAACACGCTTCTGTACAGATTATCTGTCAGAAGCGTGTTTTAAATGTATCATATATATTCGCAAGATACGTAAAGTGTAATTTATATTATTTGATCAGTCCAAATCTCTTCCCAAGATTCATCCATGATTCCTTTGATCTCAGGATGGTTGAATTCTTTCCGCAAAATGAAGCTCTTACCCATCCCGGTCCATTGAATGCGCTCCCCGGAGTTATGAGTATCCGTTCCTCCTTGGCTGCCTGTACGAATTCACGCTCATCCTGTACAGGAGACTTGATCCACATGTAGAAGGCTCCCTGAGGATAAAGTGCTTCCAGTCCGGCTCCCGTAACGATCTCGTAGAGATCCTTAGCGTTCATCTTGTAGTAGTCCAGATCTGATCTGCACTTCAGGCATCTTTCTACTATGAGTTCCTGTATCGTAGGAGCATTTGTGCCTCCCAGAACCCTGCCTGCCACGACCAGAGCAGCTGCCAGTTCATCATGTCCCTCAGCACATTTAGGAACAGCTACGTAGCCGATACGGTCGCCCGGCATAGACAGTGATTTTGACCACGAATATGCAATCAGCGAATCTGCGTAATAGTCGCCCGGGAACGGTACTTCCTGATCGGTATAAACGAGTTCCCTGTATGGTTCATCGCAGATAAGATAGATTGTATGTCCGAACTTCTCTTCTGCTTCCCTGAGTACATCCGCTACCTTGTCCAGGGCTTCTCTGGAATAAATCTTACCTGTAGGATTGTTAGGGTTGTTTAGCATAACGCCCTTTACCTCAGGGACAAGCAGCTCCCTCAGTGCTTCCGCGTCGGGATCAAAGCCCAGTTCTTCATTTGCCGGTACCACTATGGTATCAGCTCCCCAGTTGCGTGCCCAGTTGCCGTATTCTACGAAGTATGGAGCAAATACGACCAGTTTGTCTCCCGGATCAAAGATGCACTTGTTGATCATGTTTATGGAGTACGCAGCTCCGCATGACATGATTATATGGTCAACGTCGAAAAAATCTCCGCCTGCCCTTTCATTAAGGTCGTCAGCTATGGCCTTTCTGGTCGATTCATATCCTGCATTTGAAGGATAACCATGCACGAAAAGTGGATCCAGCTTATGGTTGATCTCATCTATAGCATCAAAAACCTCCTGAGGCGGCTTCAGTCCCGGATTGCCGATACTGAAATCATAAACGTTTTCTTCGCCGTATACTTTAGCCATTTTTTTGCCTTCCTCAAACATTGCCCTTATCTGGGAACTGCCGGCGAGGAAAGGCTCCATTGCTTTTGAAATCATCGAAAAAACCTCCTAAGCAAAAGCATAAATAAAGTTTATATGTAAGCACCTGAATGCCCTTTTCCTGTATTAATTGTATCATATATGAACTTGCAAAAAGCCCATTTTTGTTCGATAATTAGATTAACAAACAGCGCTCATTTTTTATGATTCCGAGCGTCTGTTACCCTATTGTTTCATTTAATTTGGAGGAATACCTATGTCAAAATATGATTGGAGCAAATTTGGTCTTCACGTCCCTGAAATCATGCTGCCTAAGGAAGGCACCGACTACTTCAAATGGGCTGTCGTAGCATGCGACCAGTTCACTTCAGAGCCTGAGTACTGGGACAAGGTCGAGGAGATCGTAGGTGATGCACCTTCGACTCTCAGACTGATGCTTCCTGAGCTTTATCTCGACAAACCGGGTGAAGCTGAAAGGATCAAAGACATCCGTGCAACCATGGACAAGTATCTTGAAGACGGTACTCTCAGAAAGATGGCTCCCGGCTGCATGCTCATTAAGAGAACAGCTGAAGGACGTTCCCGCCTGGGTCTCGTAATCGCCACAGACCTCGAAGCATATGACTTCAACAAGGGATCGACATCACTCACAAGAGCAACCGAAGGCACAGTAGTAGAACGTATACCGCCTCGTCTGAGAATCAGAGGAGACGCCCCTATCGAGATGCCTCACATTCTTATCCTGATCGATGACCCTGACAAGTCGGTTATCGAGCCTCTCGTTGATGCTCCGAAAGAAGTTATCTACGATACAGATCTCATGATGGATGGCGGACATATCACAGGCTGCTTCATCGAAGAGAAAAACCTTGAAGGTGCAAAGGAAGCCCTTTCGGTACTTTACGACAAAGCTGAAGAGAAATATGGTGCCGGCCATGTTATCTTCCAGGCTATGGGAGACGGCAACCACTCTCTTGCTACAGCAAAGACTGCATGGGAAAACATCAAGAAGACACTCTCTCCTGAGGAGATCGAAGGACATCCTGCAAGATACGCTCTCTGCGAAATCGAAAACATCCACGATGATGGTATCGTATTCGAGCCTATCCACAGAGTCATCTTCGCTAACCAGGGTCAGTCGGGAATGGACCTCGTAAACAAGCTTGTAGATCACCTCAACAAGCTTAACGGCAAAGCATATCTCGCTGATGCTGATGCAGCTGTTCCTGAAGGCGCATTTGAGATCCCATATATCACAGGCGCTCAGAGAGGCAAGATCATCATCGAGGAGCCTGAAAACAAGCTTGAGGTAGGCGCTCTGCAGGCAGCCCTTGATATTATGGTCAAAGAGGAAAAAGTCTGCGATATCGACTATATTCACGGCACAGCGGCAGTTGAGAAGCTGTCAGTAAGGGACGGCAACGCAGGATTCATGCTTCCGCCGATGGATAAGTTCATGCTCTTCCCTGCTGTAGCAGCAGACGGAGCACTTCCTAGAAAGACATTCTCGATGGGTGAAGCAAACGAGAAGAGATACTATATCGAGTCCCGTTACATCGCCAAATAAAACCGGATTTGTTATTAAACAAAAGAACGACGGCCACCGGCCGCCGTTCTTTTTCTGTATATTGTGGAGTAAATATAAACACCGCTTTATATCACAGAGAATTGTCTGTTCACCAGCTTCAGTTTCTGGACGCTGTCCGTCGCTATTACCTGGAAAGTGTACGATCCCTTCTTCAGTTTGCCGAATTTGATCTTCTTATCCACTTTCTTTATGTTATATGATTTCGAATTAGGTTTTTTCGTAACTGAAAAGACTTTGCTGCCATTACTGTCAAGCACTCTGACCGTCACCTTCTTTATTTTTTTGTTTGATTTAACCTTCCCTCTTATGGAGAATTTCTTTCCCTGCTTTATTTTGTCCGGAGCTCTGAGCGATCTTATACCAAGAGTGCTCGTTTTCTCCGCGTTTGAAGTGCTGTTTGCCTGAGCTGCACCGGAAGCACTTATTTCACTTATATACCAGTATTTTGTTACTTTACCGGGTTTCAGCATCGTTGTGTCTTCCCACTTCTGTATTCCTTTATTATACAGCCCGGTGTTGCGCGATGAGTCGGCAGCATAAGGGACCCCATTCTGCACCTTAACTACCAGGACTCCATGTGTCCCCGAACTTGCAGCATTGGTACCGTGAACAACGATCCCTTCAGGGTGTGTTTTCAGCAGCATATCAAATTCCTGTATCCTCGCAGCATCACCCTTTCCGGTAAACAGGCCGCTGTTGACTATATATACCAGGCCATCAGCTTCCACCCTGAAGCTGTTTCTGAGCAGCCCGGAAATAGTGGCCGGTCTGCGTATGGATGAGTTGGTGATTCTTGACCAGTCTCCGCCATTCTTTATTATTAATGCCCGCCTTATCATCATTTTTGTTGCCGTAAGAATACAGTCTCCGCTTTTATAATCCGAAGCCGGGGTATAGTAAACGGCCTTGTCCTCCAGCGGTGTCGCTGCTGCATACGCAGTAAGCGGCATGGCAGTGATGACGAGTGCAAGTGTTACAAGTAATGCTGCTATTCTTTTTTTCATGGTCAGATTCCTCCGCATTATAAAGGATAACTTCACATCAGAGGCATGTAAACTGACCTAAACACATGTTATGCGATACCTTAACGTATTGAAATAAGGAGTGTTGTGAACCTCAACCTTTTGCTCTTTTTCGTCCGGAGTGATATCGCTTATGTACCAGTAATCCGTTACCAGGCTCGGGTCCAGCATGGTAGTATCCGACCATTTCTGGATTCCATCTTTGAACATTCCCATATTGTGGGATGAATCCATTGCATAGACTTCCCCATTCTCTACTTTCACCACAAGTACTCCGTGTGTTCCCGTGCTGGCAGCATTGATTCCCCACACAACTATTCCTTCCGGATGCTCTTCCAGCAGGCGTTCGAACTCAGCTATCCTTGCCTGACTGCCCTCTCCTGTAAAGTGACTGCTGGTAATGCTGTACTCTGTTTCTCCCGAGTCGTAGCAAAAACTGTACAGCAGCAGTCCATCGGTCGTAGCCTGAGGACGCAGCGATGCGTTCGTGATCGTTGACCAGTCGGTTTTATTACGCATTATTGAAGCTCTGCGGATCATCATCCTTGTAGCCGTCAGTATGCAGTCTCCGTCTATATAGTCGGATTCTTCAGTATAATAGACAGCTTTGCTCTCAAGAAGATCCTCGGCATAGACAGCAGGTGTCATGAGCGGCATCAGCATAACGAGTGCCAGTATTAAAGTAATAATTCTCTTTTTCATGGTGTTTTTCCTCCTTTTCTTTAAGCAAACAATCCCCCACTGTGCCACAGAATAATCCCGCCGTCTTTATTCGTAAACAAATCTAAATGCTTGTTATGGCCTTTCTTAACAGATTGAAATATAAGCAAAAGAATGCTGAAACATAAAAAAGACACCGCATATGATGCGATGTCTGTGCCGGCTATAATGGATCCCCGCATCAGAAGCGGGTTTTCTGCTGACAAAAAGATGCAGGCCGTCAGGCCTGCATCCCCGTTATTCTGTTTTTAATCTGAATTAATCAGCAAGTGCATCTCTTTCTCTTGACTTGTCGAACACTGCTCTTTCCTTATCGAGTGTCGGTGTTACCTTTGCAACGATGAATGCTACGAGTCCGCCGGCAATGAATCCAGGCAGAAGCTCATAAACTCCTGTCGAAGCAGAGAGGCCGCCGAAGAGCCAGCCGAGGTCTACTACGAAACCTGCGATGATACCTGCGATAGCTCCCTTGTAGTTGAACTCTCTCCAGAAGAGTGACAGGATGATTACAGGTCCGAATGAAGCACCGAATGCGCCCCATGCGTTTTCTACCAGGTTCATGATAGCCTGTGCTCCTGCTCCCTTTGAAGATGCGATCAGGTAAGCGATAACAGCGATAACTACTACTACAACGCGTCCTACAAGAACAGCTTCTTTCTCAGTTACGTCTTTCTTGAAGTTCGAGTAAAGGTCAGCTGTGAATGAGCTGGATGCTACGAGCAGCTGAGAGTCTGCGGTCGATACCGAAGCAGCGATAATAGCTGCCAGAAGCAGTCCGGAGAGTGCCGGTGGGAAGAACTTTCTTGCCATTGTGATGAATACCAGCTTCTGCAGTCCCTGTGGGAGAAGTTCATCAGCAACGAGCATTCTGCCCATGTAAGCAATGAGGCATGCACTTCCGAGTGAAATGACTACCCAAATGATAGCGATCGTCGAAGCTTTCTTGATTTCAGAAGGCTTCTCAATTGACATGAATCTTACGATGATGTGCGGCATACCGAAGTAGCCGAGGCCCCATGCCATACCGGTTGCGATATCCTGCCAGCTTGCGCTGAAGATTCCGCTTCCGAAGTCGCATGTAACGACTGCTCCGCTGGCGTCTGTGTACTCATATACCTGGCTGAGAAGCGAGGTGTCGAGCTGCTGGTGTGTGACCCATACTGTGATAGGAACCGCCATCAGTGCGATCATCATCAGCATTCCCTGGAAGAAGTCTGTCCAGCATACAGCAGTGAATCCGCCGAAGATCGTGTAGAATACGATCAGCAGTGCGAATATTACCATTGCAAGTGTAGTGGAGATTCCCGGGAACAGTGTTCCGAATACCGTAGTACCTGCTACAAATGCAGATGCAACATAAATGGTATATGCGAAAAGGAAAATAAGTGCGCAGATGACCTGCAGTGTTTTTGAATCAGCATCAAATCTGTTTGCAAGGAACTGCGGGATGGTGATGGAGTCATTTGCCTCTTCCGAGAATACTCTCAGTCTTCTTGCGCAAAGGATCCAGTTGAGCGCAGTACCCAGAGCAAGTCCGATACCGATCCAGATCTGACCGAATCCGAAGGCCAGGATCGAACCCGGAAGTCCCATCAGCAGCCATGCTGACATATCGGATGCCTGTGCGGAAAGAGCCGTTACCCAAGGTCCCATCGCACGTCCGCCGAGGAAGTAATCCTCCTGGTTTCTTTGTTTATCCTTGATATAGAAGTAAATTACTACTCCCATCAGGGCCACAAAGTACAGAATAAAAGTTAACATTTCAGAACTCATATAATACTCCTTTTCTATTGTCACCTCTTAGCTTATTTCGAGTTTTTATTTTTTACGGCATTTTCAAATCCGGCTTATCTTTATTGATTCGAATTTTCGCCATAAGATTAGGGTTGGTGACAATAAACAATTATGTACTTATTATTACGCGAATGAATCTTTAAGTCAATCTAAAATTGATATTTAGTTATCGTTTAAGCAGGATATTTGTTAACCGAATGCACTTTGTTATTCTGCCCTCACCCTTGAAATTTCAAGGTTTTCACGTGATGACTCTACCTATTTTTTAGCAAAAACTTTGTTAACTAATTAACGCAATTGACCTGTTTAACCTCTTTTCCTTTATTCTTTCACCTTGAATTGATAAATAAATAATCAGAGTTTGCTTTATTCATGCATAAAAATTGGGGATGCAAAAGTGCATCCCCAATACTACAACCGGAATTATAATTATGTATTATCTGCTTCGTTTATATCATGGAAACGTTTTCCCCATACATTTGTCAGTGACATAACTGTTGCAAAAGCATCAGGATCTACCCCTGCGACGAACTTCTTCAGTTTTACACTTTCTGCAGGAGTACATATAACACTGAGTGTTCTTCTCTCCTCTTTTGTGTACTCTCCTCTTGAAGCATGGGTCGTCACCGCTCTGTTAAGGTCTTTCAATATGTATTCCGTGATTTGCTCCCGCTTGTCTTTAGTACTCGTAATTATATCGAACTGAACGAATCTTCCGCCGTATCCAACTGTTATTGCCGATATGACACGCGCTGCCACTACTGCAGTAACTATGGCATAAACAGCAATGTTGGTATCGAAAACGAACGCAGATACTGTGATTATGGCAATATCCATCGCCATCTGTATGTCGCCTGTGCGCAAGTGGTTCATAAATTTGAACTTTACTACTCTTGCCAGAGTGTCAGTTCCGCCCGAAGAATATCCACCTATATAGCCTACTCCTGTCGCTATACCGTAAAAGATGCCGATCAGAATAGCGGCCAGGAACGGATCAGGCGATTTAAGGAATTCGTAGTCGATATGTTCAAATATAAACAGCATTATCGGATAAGCGAATCCAAGTGCAATTATCCTTTTAACTTCCGCTTTGCCCATGGCAAAATACGCGATGATCAGTACGACCATGGAAAGTGTGTAGTAAACAAGCGAATAACTCACCGGGAAAAAGTGTGTAATCAGTCTTGCGATACCCGGCATTCCTCCTGAAGTCATGCCATTCGGGATCATGACAAAAATCTGTACAGACGAACCGAAAAACGCCGATGTCAGAACAATCAGCGTTTCTCTTAAGAATTTCCCTATTTTTGTTTTGGGTGATCTCAACATTTTCGTGTTATGCCTCCGGAGCCCATTCCACCTGATCGCGGTAGCTTCCGAATGGTGTTACCGGAATGAATACCTGAAGATCGAATCCGAGCTCTCCATAAGTGTCATATACAGGGAACATCGTAATGCATAATGACCAGCCGCCGTCAAAGGCCAGCTGCAGCGTATCTCTGGAGACTTCACCGTATTTGCCTGTTGCCATTCTTACATCAAGCAGTTCCGAAGGGAATGGCGTTTTAGGAGTTTTCAGATTTCTGTTTTCAGGCATGCGTCCGAGATATCCGCGTGCATTAACGCATCCAATGCGTGTAAGTTCCAGCTCATCAATAGGTTTGATGAAATAATAGTCCATCTGCCCATAGAAGTAATCGAACAGCTTCTGAGGTGCTTCAGGATGGAATTTGAATATACGCGGGAACTCCCGTCCCATTGCCTTGAGCATCGGTGTGATCAGCTTTCCGTAAACGAAGTTTTCATCCTTAACCAGCTCCGACCAGTTTTCATTATCGCGAGGAGCGATATTCAGAAGTATCTCGTTCATATCATCGAAGTAATCGTTTGAGCAAGGTATTCCGAATACACGGTCACCGAAATCGTCGATCGCATTGAACGAGTTCATGATCTTATCCTTATTCATATCGAGCTCACGGTCCGCAACAGGCAATGCAGACAGGATCCTTGCATCATTCTTTACTGATATGGAGAAGCGCCAGTCAAGATCAGTGCGCTCAAGCATGATCTCGCCAAAAGAGTCTCTCTCAAGCCTTCTGTCAAGATAATTCAGTCGTATGCAGAGCGGCTCGCCTCCTGTTTCAAAGATATACGGCTCATGTGATGCTATGCGCTCCATGGCAGGAGCTGCCTGTCTGTAAGCCAGATTCCTTACTTCGTCGGCATCTTCCCAAAGATGAAAGAAGTAGCTGGATTCTTCGTCATCTTTGATCACATATGGTACATTCTCTCTCTCAAGAATGGTTTTGAATGCTTTAACGCAAGCTTCAACAAGAATTGTATTTATCATTTTGAACTCCTCCCTCAGGAAAACGTATGCCTTTTGATCGGCCTTGATAGCCGAAAACATCCGTATATATTATAGCTTATGCAGAACAAAAATAACATCGTATTTTGATATGAAACGGATACTTCCCTCCTGACTGGTTTTCCTGCGAATAACCAGGACAGCTTGAACACATCAGCTACCAATAGTAAAATAATAAAAAAATGCTGAACAGCAGAAAGGGGTAACACAGTGATTTCAACTAAAGGACGCTATGCTCTCCGCATAATGATAGATCTCGCTCAGAATGGCGAAAACGGAAACGTTGCGCTTAAAGACATCGCAGAGAGACAGCAGATATCAAAAAAATATCTCGAGATCATTGTCAGAGACCTTGTCAAGGGCGGTATGCTGGAAGGTACAAGCGGAAAAGGCGGAGGTTACAGGCTTTGCCGCGCACCGGAGGAATATACTGTCTGTGAGATCATAGAGGTAATGGAAGGCACACTTGCCCCTGTCGCATGTCTTGAAGAAAACGCCAGAGCGTGTCCGCTTGCTCCCGGATGCCATACACTGCCAATGTGGAAAGAGTATTATCAGCTTACGCATGATTTCTTTTCAGCAAAAAAACTGAGTGAACTTCTATAAGTTTTTAATGCTTACTCCATAAACTTTTTTACTCTGTAAAAACTTAATTATATAAAGAATAAGCCCTTTGAAACTATGGTGTTCCAAAGGGCTTTCGTGGTAGACCGCTCTCTACTGTAGCAGAACCTTCGCTGTCAAAATAATGTACTATATCTGCCGCTTCTTTTGAGCTCAATTTTCCTTTCCTGCCTGAATAATTGAGCATTATCAGGAAATGATCGTCATACAGATATATTCTATCTATCAGGGTATTTACAAGCATTTTCTGATACTGGATATTATCAAAATCTCCATCACGTATCATAACCAGAAAATCTCTAATAATCGCAGGATCCAGCTTTGTCTGCTTGGCTTCTTCTTTCTTCATCTGCCGCTTAAGCTCGGAAAGTTCCTGTTCTCTCTGTTTTAGCCGCTCTGCTGCTCTTATAGAATTAAGGCCTTCTTCAATCTGATCCAGAAGCCTTTCTATTTTACTTTCTGTGCTTTTGATCTCATCACGGAGTCTGATCAGTTCAGGGCTCTCTTCATCTATTTTGTTCTGTGCAATAACAGCCTTAACTACTTTATCTATGACCGCGTCAGAAAGCAGGCTTCTGCACGTCTCAAGCACAATTGGCTCAAGATGCGTTATAATTTTCCTTGGATTATTTTTTTAAAGTTTGTAGAAAAGCCTTGACCGTGAGGTGGCATCACAGTTTACTATAACGTTGCCAATACAGCAAAGGAGGCAAATCTAATTATGAAAATCAATGAACTTGAGGAGTTACTTGGAGTATCCAGAGCGACAATAAGATACTATGAGGATCAGGGCCTTGTGACCCCGCCTCGTACAGAGAATAGTTATCGTGATTACGGTGATGAAGAGGCTCGTCTGTTCCAAAAGATCATTGTACTTCGTAAATTGGGAATAGGTGTTCCGGAGATCAAAGATCTTATCGAAGATAAAGCAGAACTGCATGATGTCCTTGAACAAAATGTGGACAGACTGCGTGCACAGCAGGACGAAATCGCAGCCGCCATAGAAATGTGCGGAGAGCTTGACGCCGAAGCCGGAGATTTTGACAGTATCGACCCGCCTAAGTATCTCAAGAGCATATATGAAGCTGAAGAGAATGGCAAGCGCTTTGCTGAGGCCAAGGAGATCAGTCCAAGAGATCTCAACCTCGCTGTCACACTTATCGGTGCTATGGCGGGGATCGCCATTCCCCAGAATAACATATATTCAAAGCACGCGAATTCTCCGATCCCGGCGGATATAAGAGCTAATAAAAAAGAAGGCGATGAGTACGATACGATAGGTGATGTGCTCAAAAAAGGCGGCAAACGTAAGGTGTTTGCCATTGCTGCGATAACTCTGCTTGCCGGATTCCTTCTTATCCACGCTGTCGCCTTCTGGGGCGTCCTTGGTTTTACAGTCAAGTCCGGTTTCGACAATAAAAAAGCATGCATAATACCGATCAGGCCTAACAAGTCTGAGCTGGCAGAACTCATAACGATCGACCCGGAAGCCGCTGAAGTGGATCTTGACTGGGATGGAATGTTCAGGTTTCATACTCAGGGTGGCCTGGTGCTGACTCTGAAACATTCAGAGGCCGGATCATGGACCGATGTTTATACAGAAGAAATACGTGAGAAAGAAGGTATCCTGTTCGTAACAGGCGACCCTTCATCAGAGATAGTATTTCATATCATCTGTGACGGCAAAGGCCAGAAGTTCAGTACAAAATCAAACGACAGCACATACCTGAATAAAGAAGACAACTCTTACCCTTGTATCTTGGAGCAGGCGCCTCTGAATAAAGAAACGACATTATACTTATATTATACGGACGATGAAGCATATGAAACGCTGAATAATTATCTCCCGGAAGATATCCTGAAAAAAGATTGTCCGGATGGATGCTATGCAGTCACTATTCAGGACGCGAAATAAAAGCAGACATGAAAAAAACGGCCTCAGCCGTTCTTTCCGTCTGCCTTCAGAACCATCTCCTGGTGGCGTAACCACCTCGGTAGAAGTATAGGTTCGGATAGGTCTGTCTTGGTAGCGCATCAGGGAATCGAACCCTGGATTCCGCCGTGAGAGGGCGACGTCTTGACCTCTTGACCAATGCGCCACATTTTTCATGCGCAAGTAGTATTATAAACAAAAGGAATTCCCTTGTCTACTAAATTTTTAAAAAAAGTAATCAAGTTTTATTATCTTCCATATGGTATCATTTGGCTATGGAAAAGAAAAAAATACTCATCATTCATACAGGCGGCACGATCGGAATGGTCCGTACCGAGCACGGCTTTGCTCCGAAGTCGGGAGCTCTTATTAAAGAGCTGAATCAGATCCGTGACCTTAAGTCCCACGATATGCCGGAATGGGATCTCATGGAGTTCGATCCTATTCTTGATTCTACCAACGTCAGATATGAGCAATGGAATTCAATAGCCGATGCGATTGCTCTTAATTATGACAAGTACGACGGCTTTGTAGTGCTTCACGGTACTGATACTCTGGCTTACAGCGCTTCGGCCCTCTCCTTCATGCTGGAGGGACTTGATAAGCCTGTAGTCTTTACCGGCGCACAAATACCTCTGTGCGAGCTGAGAAGCGACGGACGTGATAATATTATTACATCTCTTATGATCGCTGCTGACGGGATCATCCGTGAAGTGAGCCTGTGTTTCGGAGACGCGATCCTGCGCGGCAACCGGGCAATCAAATACTCCGCGGACGGCATGGTGGCTTTCACCTCACCTAACTACAGCCAGCTTGCTGACGCAGGTATTAATATAGAATATAATCATGCATGCATAAACGATTATGTAAAGAATTCTTTACACTATGACTTCCTTAATGTCGTGAAGTTAAAAGAATGCCGGATCGCTGTAATCAAGGTATTTCCAGGCATACAGTTTGAGATCTTCGAACCGATCATGTGTGAGGCACTTGACGGACTGGTACTTGAAACTTTCGGTAAGGGCAATATACCGGATTACGATCCTGCCCTTTCACGCATTATTTCCGAAGCCAGCAGGTGCGGCACAACTGTCGTGGTCTGTACGCAGTGTCCGGCAGGAACCGTCAGCCTTGGCGCTTACGAAGCAGGCTCCGCGCTTGTCGAAGCCGGTGCGGTCAGCGGCGGAAATATGACCACCGAAGCCGCGATCACAAAACTCACCTATCTGCTGAGTAAAGATCTGGCGAAAGATGAGATCCGCAGTCTCATGCAAACCGATTTAAGAGGCGAACTTACAACATAAAAAAGATTCCCGGGAAAATCCCGGGAATTTTTGTGTTTGTTGCTATGCTTCACAGAAAGCAATCGTCGCCTTAACTGCCCTGTGCCAGCCATCCAGTTTTTCTCTTCTTTCCTTTTCTCCCAGAGAAGGCTTGAATGTCTTTGCGATTTCTTTGCTTGCTACGATATCCGCAAGACTGTCGTAGTATCCGACTGCAAGTCCTGCAAGATATGCTGCTCCGAGGGAAGTGGACTCTATCGAAGCATATCTGACTATATCTACATCCGAAATATCCGCCTGGAACTGCATCAGCAGGTTGTTCATAGCAGCACCGCCATCGACCTTCAGCGAAGTTATCTCTTTACCGGTATCAGCTTCCATCGCTGACAGAAGGTCTTCATTCTGGTAAACCAGCGACTGAAGAGTAGCTCTGATGATGTGTTCACGGGTGGTTCCCCTTGTAATACCGAACATGGCGCCCCTTGCCTCAGGATTCCAGTACGGAGCTCCCAGTCCTACAAATGCCGGAACTACGAATACTCCTCCTGCGTCAGGGACCTGTTTCGCGATGTCCTCAGACTCAGATGCATCACGGAAGAATCTGAGCTGGTCTCTTAGCCACTGTATGGCTGCACCGCATACGAATACCGAACCCTCGAGCGCGTATGTGACCTTTCCGTCAAGGCCCCACGCGATAGTTGTCAGAAGGCCGTTCTTTGAATAGACCGGCTTATCTCCGGTATTGAGGAGCAGGAAGTTTCCTGTTCCGTATGTGCTCTTTACATCACCTTCGTTGAAGCATGCTTCTCCGAAGAGAGCAGCCTGCTGGTCTCCTGCTGCTCCGGTGATAGGTATAGGACCACCGAAGATCTCGTCGATCGTATCTCCGAAATAAGCCGAGCATTCTACAGGTTCAGGCAGCATGCACATCGGTATGTTCAGAAGGCTGCAGAGCTCTTCATCCCACTTGAGAGTGTTGATATCAAAGAGCATCGTTCTGCAGGCGTTGGAATAGTCAGATACATGGACCTTGCCGCCTGTCAGCTTCCAGATAAGCCAGCATTCTATGGTTCCGAAGAGGAGCTCACCCTTTTCCGCCCTGGCTCTGACGCCCGGAACGTTTTCGAGTATCCACGCAAGTTTGGTGCCGCTGAAGTAAGGGTCAGCAAGCAGTCCTGTCTTCTGCTTGATCATCTCTTCGTGAGGTTTCAGTTTAGCCGCATAATCAGCTGTTCTGCGGCACTGCCACACGATGGCGTTATACACAGGGATACCTGTCTTTCTGTCCCATACAACAGTCGTCTCTCTCTGGTTGGTGATACCGATCGCGGCGATGTTTTTATATGTAAGTCCGGCTTTCAGCAGTGCTTCCTGAGCAGTACCCATCTGGGATGCCCAGATCTCCATGGCATTATGCTCTACCCAGCCCTCATGCGGGAATATCTGCGTGAATTCTCTCTGAACAACGGATTTGATATTGCCTGCCTTGTCATAGATTATGGTCCTCGAGCTCGTTGTGCCCTGGTCAAGAGCCATTATGTATTTTTCCATGCTGCTATCCTTTCTATACAAAAAGCGACATTATTGAATTGCTTATATCGATGCCCTGCTCCGTAAGCTTAAGGCCTTCATTATCGATAATCAGGAGTCCCCTTTCTGCATATCCGAAGGCTTCCTCCTTTGCTTCAGCAAAGATCTCCCAGAAACATTCCCTGAAGTCATCCGCAGAATCAGGATCCCTTTCCTCTGCATCATCTGCTTCCATATATGCGAGTACAGCATCTTTATAGCTGATGCCCTCCCGCCTTCTGAGCCCGGTAAATACGGCCTCGCTGATATTATCGAAAGCAGTATTTTTGTGTTCTTCCGCTACCGGGAGCCTTCCCTCGCCGAGGGCTGAAAGGTATTCATTAAGATCCGAAGTGTTCTTATATCTGACACCGTTTATGAATCCGCTCGCGCCCAGACCCAGTCCGATGTATTCGTCCATGTTCCAGTAGAGACTGTTGTGCTTCGACCTGTAAGGACTCGGAGCATCAGGATCATCGCCCTTCCTGGCAAAGTTACTGATCTCGTAATGCTCATAGCCGGCTTCCCTGAGCCTGCGGCATATCCTGTGGAAAGTTTCCCTGTCCTCTTCATCGGATACCTCAATGAGCTCACCCTCCTCAGCCATTTTGCCGAAAGGTGTTCCTTCTTCTATCTGAAGACTGTAGCACGAGATGTGTTCAGGGCTGAATGCGATTATTTTATCCAGGTCGTCAAGTGCATCATCACCGCTCTCGCCCGGTATAGAAAACATCAGGTCAAGATTGACATTGTCAAAGCCCTTTCTTCGAATGATATCCATGTCACGGGCAACATTCTCTGCTGTATGTATTCGTCCCAGAAAATGCAGCCTGTCGTTGTCCATCGACTGAACGCCCATTGAAAGACGGTTAACTCCCATAAACTTATAAGCCTGGAGCTTTGCAAGCATCACGCCGTCCTTGCGTCCCAGTGTTGCCGGGTTTGCCTCAAGAGTAAACTCAGCACCGGGATCCACCTCGAACGAGCGCCTCAGAGTCTTTACCATCTCTGACATGGACGAGATATCCATAACGGAAGGTGTCCCTCCTCCGATGTATATGGTATCTATCGGCTTATCCGTTCCGTTCTCCTTTTCAAAGGCTGCCCTGAGCTTTATCTCCTTTTCGAGAGCATCGGTGTATTCCTTTCTGGGCGAACCTTCCGCATTGAATGAAAGGAACGCGCAGTATCTGCATTTCTGCACGCAGAAAGGCATGTGGATGTAAATGCCTCTTTTTTTGTCCATATTATCTGCCGTCATCGAGTTTGAGGACTTCAGTGAAAGCTTCCTGAGGTACCGTTACTGAACCGAACTGCCTCATTCTCTTCTTTCCTGCCTTCTGTTTCTCGAGAAGTTTCTTCTTTCTTGTTATATCTCCGCCATAGCACTTGGCAAGAACGTCCTTGCGGTAAGCTCTCACCGTTTCGCGTGCGATTATCTTCTGACCGATAGCAGCCTGAATCGGTACTTCGAACTGATGGCGAGGTATTATTTCTTTGAGTTTCTCGCATATGCCTCTTCCCTTCGCCATTGCCTCTTCTTCAGGCACAATGGTCGAAAGAGCATCTATCGGCTCGCGGTTGAGAAGTATGTCCAGCTTTACGAGCTTCGCCGGCTGGTATCTCAGGAACTCATAGTCCAGCGATGCATATCCCCTGGTGCGTGATTTCAGCGCATCGAAAAAGTCATATATTACCTCATTCAGAGGCATCTCATAGTGAAGCTGCACTCTGGTCTTTGTCAGATATTCCATATGCACCATATTTCCGCGACGGTTCTGACAAAGTGTCATGATACTTCCTACATATTCATTAGGAGTCATGATGTCGGCTTTTACAATAGGCTCCTCGATATGAGCAATGAGTGCCGGAGCCGGGAGGTTCGAAGGATTCTGGATATCGAGTACCTGACCGTCCTTCATCACTACTTTATATACTACCGACGGAAGTGTCGTGATGACATCGAGATCAAACTCCCTGGCAAGCCTTTCTGTAATAACATCCATGTGCAGGAGTCCCAGGAAGCCGCACCTGTATCCATACCCGAGGGCTGCTGAATTCTCAGGCTCAAAATTGAACGCCGCGTCATTCACCTGAAGCTTTTCAAGAGCATCCTTTACGTTCTCATACTTCTCGCCTTCCGCAGGGAATATGCCGCAGTAAACCATCGACTGCGCCTTCTTATAGCCCTTCAGAGGAGCATCAGTAGGAGCATTTGCAAGAGTAATGGTATCACCGACACGCGCGTCAGCCACCTGCTTTATACTTCCGCATATGTAGCCTACCTCACCAGCCTTGAGCTCTTCTGCAGGAACGGTTCCCGGAATGCAGTATCCTACCTCCGTTACCTCGTAGTTTTTGCCGGTGTTCATCATGCGTATAGTGTCGCCCCTTTTGACTCTGCCGTCAAAGATGCGGGTGTAAATGATAACGCCTTTGTAGCTGTCATAGTATGAGTCAAAAATAAGCGCTTTAAGCTTTCCGTCAGGATCACCCTGCGGAGGCGGTATAACTTCGATCAGCTTCTCAAGCATCTCATCTATGCCCATACCCGTCTTTGCGGAGATCTCCGGAGCTTCAGAAGCATCGAGACCTATTATGTTTTCTATCTCTGCTCTTGCATCATCAGGACGTGCAGAATCAAGATCCATCTTGTTGAGTACAGGAAGTATCTCAAGATCCTCATCGAGAGCAAGATAAACATTTCCAAGAGTCTGTGCCTCTACTCCCTGAGTTGCATCCACAACAAGTACGGCGCCGTCGCATGCCGCGAGCGAACGCGATACTTCGTAATTGAAGTCCACATGTCCCGGGGTGTCGATCAGGTTGAGAATATAGTCCTGACCATCCTTAGCCTTGTATTGCAGGCGCGTAGTCTGGAGCTTGATCGTGATTCCACGCTCACGCTCGATATCCATATTATCGAGATACTGCTCCTTCATGTCGCGGGCTTCGACCAGCCCTGTCTTTTCTATCAGGCGGTCAGCAAGGGTCGATTTACCGTGGTCGATGTGGGCTATTATGCTGAAATTTCTAATATTGTCCAGATAACTCATTTTTCCTTATTCCTTTTAGAACATTATCCATTTAATTATAAAGAAAACACGGCTCTTTTTCGAGGGGTTCCCATTATTTGGGCGTAAAAAAACAGCCGGGAGACACTCCGGCTGAAGGCGCATTTAACTTATACGCTGTGTGGGGACGGGTGAGAATTACTTTGCGCTGAGCGCGTTGAGCTTCTTCTCGAATCTGGAAATCTTACGAGCTACAGTGTTCTTGTGGAACGTACCTTTTGCTACTGCCTGCATCAGCTTCTTTTCAGCGTGCTGGAATGCCTTCTTAGCCTCTTCTGCATCACCGGACTCAATCGCTGCGAGGAATGCCTTTTCAGCTTCCTTGATGTGATTCTTTACCCTGATGTTGCGGGCTGTCTTTTTGTCGATAACCTTGATTCTTTTCTTTGCGGATTTAATGTTTGCCATTATTTATACCCCACTTTCATTTTTAATGCATTAATTCGCAACGGGTATTATATGACATAGGCAAATAGAATACAAGCAAAAAATACGATAATTGAAAATAAATAATTCCACTAAAAACAACGCGGTCAGAACCCCGGCGGTTTGGATATTGTGTTGAACATTGCCAGGCTGAAAATCAGCTGTTTGATATCATCACCCGAGGATATTTTAACTGATCCCAGATTAGCCTTTCCCACTCTTCTTTCGAGTTCTCCGTCAAGGATCTCATCATAAGACAGCCTCGGTATGGTATCCCTGAGAAGCCTGATCAGTTCTTCGTTTCCGGGACCCAGATCTATCGATATTTTGTACCCGTCATGTGTCACAAACTTATGCATTCCGGCACCTCTTTCTTCTTCGAATGATTACTTCTGACTCTAAAATCCCATTGTTACGGACACCGGACAGTGGTCGCTGCCAAATATGTCCGTGTGTATAACTGCATCCTCAAGCTTGTCAGTCAGACGGTCTGATATGATGAAATAGTCTATGCGCCAGCCTGCGTTCCTCTCTCTGGCTTTCATGCGATATGACCACCATGAGTAAGTAACGGTATCCGGATACAGATAGCGGAAAGTGTCTGTAAAGCCTGCGCCGAGGAGTTCGCTCATTTTGCCGCGCTCTTCATCAGAAAATCCAGCATTTCCTCTGTTTGGACCCGGGTTTTTGAGGTCTATCTCATTATGCGCCACATTAAGGTCTCCGCAATAGATGACAGGTTTTACCTTATCGAGTTCACTCATATATGCCCGCATCGCATCCTCAAACTCACATCTGTAATCTATGCGCGCGAGTCCGTCCTGCGCATTAGGCACATAGCAGCATATGAGGTAAAAATCCGGATATTCAAGAGTGATCACTCTTCCCTCATCATCGTGTTCTCCCTTTATTCCGTAAGCGACCGAAAGCGGCTCGCCCACTGATTTCTTCACGAATATCGCGGTACCCGAGTAACCTTTTTTCACAGCGCAGTTGTAGTACTCATAGTAGTTTTCCGGATGGAAATCAGCCTGACCTTCCTGCATCTTGGTTTCCTGAAGGCAGAAAAAGTCCGCGTCAAGGTCATTGAATATATCCTCGAATCCTTTTTTCAGAACGGCTCTGAAGCCGTTGACATTCCAGCTGACGAATTTCATGTCTTTCTCCGATCTTTTAATTTATCGTGAATGGTACTGCGATCCAGTCCTTATACTTTCCCTCGCCGCGTATTACGGCATATCCTGTGCCTGATTCGGTATTCTTTACGAACGACAGTACATAATTTCTGCCCCGGCGTAGTTTTTTCCCGTCATATGTCACGGTTACTTCCGGCTGTGCCTTGTGATTCTTCAGCTTATAGCTGTCTGAGTCAAACTCTATCTTACAGTCACCAATCGATACAGCATTCTTTTTTCCCTTAGCCAGTGTGCTGTATACCCTGTTCGGCTCTATGTACCAGATATCGTGATCCACATTCCCGTCGATGCCGCCTACGGCTGCGTCTTCGGCGCACTGCCAGTAGCGGTAGCTGCCCTTTACATCGCAGGCGCCGCCATACTGGGCAGCCCAGATGACCGCCTCTTCATCCAGCAGTGTCGAGTCCATATAGTTGGTCAGCATGTCATAATTTGCATAGACTGCTGATTCGTATCCCTCTTTCTCCACTCTGCGGCAGAATGCGAGCACTACATCATGATACATCGATGACGCCGGCATCTCTCCGGCTTCCACTTTCTGCTGAAGCCTTCCTCCGTTATACAATTCATAGTCGATCACAAGCGGCATTTCTATGTCATAGCGTTTTACAAGCTTCAGAAGATATTCCGCTTCCTCAACAGCTTCGTCTTCGTTAAGCGCCTGCGAGTAGAAATACGCTCCGCACATGATGCCCGCCTTATTTGCCTTTTTTATATTCTTCCTGAAGTCTGCGTCTTCATTGAGTTCTCCGGTCTCAGCGCTTCTGTAACCTGCACGGATGAACACAAAATCGGCTCCGCTCGACTTTACCTTCTTCCACTTTATTTCGTCCTGATGCTCTGAAACATCGATGCCGTGCACCACTACACAGTTCTTAAAGCGGTCTGAATGAGTAAGTCCTTCATCGCTGAGTTTTATACGTGAGATGCCTCCTATGTAAAACACCAGCTTGAGGATCCCCACCAGAACAAGCAGTACCATCAGTGCCGCGGTTATAGTCTGCAGTGTCAACAGATAAGAACGTTTTCTCTTTTTTATTTGTTTTACGTCTCTTTTTACTATTTCCTGTTTTGTTTCTTTATCAGCCAACTGGCCCACCTCTAAAATTCGTCAGTATGCATGTATGGCATGAGCTCACGCTCAAGTTCAACTCTGTGATGCTTCGTATAGATGCCCGGGAGTCCTCCGGTATGCATGAATATAACGTCAGAACCCTTCTTTATGCTTCCGTTTTTTGCTCCGTCGACAACAGCTTCGAAGGTCTTGCCTGTATAGCACGGATCGATTATTATCGCCTCCTTGCGGGCAAGATAGTACATGACTTCGCGCACCTCATCCACGGCATTGTTGTATGCTCCATGGATGTAGTGAGTCACAATATTGAAATCATCGGCTGTGATTCCCCAGCTGCTGCTGTATCCCGCAAAGGCCTCGCATGCTTTTTTATAGTAATCGCAGAGCGCTTCACGGAGAGCTCTGTCATTCTCTTCCTCATCTGTGGCGTCTTCAGCATATGGAAGCACATTGATGCCTACCAGCTTCAGGGCCGATCCGCACTCTTTCAGACCGATCAGCATTCCGAGATATGTACCCATGCTTCCGACTGTGACATAAACCGACGCGTCCCCGATGCCAAGCTCCTTTGCCTGTTTGTCGAGCTCCATAGCGCACTCCACGTAGCCGAGCATTCCTATCTCGTTGGAACCGCCCATCGGAACGTAGTATACCTTTTCGCCCTCAGCTGTGTACTTGTCAATGACTGCCTGTTTGCCGGTCTCCATATCTTTTACAAAGTAGACCGGACAGCCCAGCATTCCGTCCAGGAGAAGGTTTGCGCTGATTTCACCCGGATACTTGTCTGCAGTGATTATCGCGCATTTAAGGCCGAATTTCGCCGCCACAGCGGCAGTCAGTCTGCCGTGGTTGGTCTGAGCGCCGCCTTCGGTAATGAGCATTGTAGCGCCCTTATCCTGTGCGTCCTTCAGGAAGTACTCAAGCTTGCGCAGCTTGTTGCCTCCTGTGGCAAGATTTGTAAGATCATCTCTTTTGCAATATACATTGATGCCGAGATCCTCCGACACATTATTGAGACGCTCCAGAGGAGTCGGCAGGTGCAGTATTTCTACTTTTTCGTGTCCGAATAACATAACATCTCCTTTTTCATGAATGATCTCTGTCCGACATCTCATTGTAGCACAACGAGCTCCCGCCGAAAATAAAACATTCAGGTACAATGCATTGTGCTACAATAATAGTGATAAAGGGAGGGTGAGCAATTACCTTCAGAAATAGTTTTATAAACAAAGGAGAACGGCTATGGTAAATGAAAAATATTATGGCTATGGCACTGCGCCTAGCATCATCCGCGAACTCTTCGCCTACGGACTGGAGCAGGCAAAGAAACTCGGAAGAGAAAAGGTCTATGACTATTCGCTGGGCAATCCGAGCATACCTGCT
The DNA here is from genome assembly GCA_900320285.1 of uncultured Eubacteriales bacterium. Taxonomy (GTDB): domain Bacteria; phylum Bacillota; class Clostridia; order Peptostreptococcales; family Anaerovoracaceae; genus Crickella. The sequence goes on along the minus strand of ONRQ01000008.1, from coordinate 18,220 downwards.
CCTAAAAAAGTCAATGCTACCATCAAGAAACTCGTTGATGAAGAAAGTTCCATACTTCTGCACGGCTATTCGATGGCTCCGGGATTTGAGAGCACAAGAGAAGCCATTGCAGCAAATCTCAGAAAAAGATTCAATACTAACGCGCAGGCAGGCGATCTTTTCATGACATGCGGATGTGCTCCTGCACTTGTTTCCGTAGCATGCGCACTTACTACAAAGAGTGATGACAACTTTGTTGTGATCGCGCCTTACTTCCCTGAATACAACGTATTCTTCAAAGCCGGCGGCGGCAAGGTCAGAAGAGTCGACCCGGATATTCCTGATTTCCAGATAAACCTTGAAGCTCTTGAAAAGACTATCAATCACGACACTGTGGCTGTTGTCATCAATTCTCCGAACAATCCTTCCGGCGTTGTCTACACAAAAGAAACGCTTGAAAAGATTGCTGCTGTTCTGAAAAGAAAGGCTTTGAAATACGATCATCCAATATATATTATCGCTGACGAGCCATACAGAGAACTGGTTTACGGCGATGCCGTCGTTACATTCATTCCTGAAGTATACGACAACACCATAGTCTGCTATTCATGGTCAAAGAGCCTCTCGCTTCCTGGTGAGCGTGTTGGTTATGTATATGTTCCTGAAAAGTGCTTCGATCATAACGGAGTACTCAGCGCAGTTGCCGGCGCAGCAAGAGAGATCGGCTCTGTCTGCCCTCCTACATTAATGCAGAGAGTAGTAGAGGAATGTGTTGACTGCATGCCTGACCTCGTAGCATATGATGAGAACAGAAACGACCTTTACAATGGTCTGACCGAAATGGGTTATGAATGCGCTAAACCTGACGGTGCGTTCTATCTGTTCATGAAAGCACCTAATGGTGATGACATGGCATTCAGCGAAGCTGCAAAGCTTGAAGAAAACATACTGATCGTTCCGGGTACAGGCTTCGGATGCCCTGGATACCTCAGACTTGCATACTGCGTATCCAATGAAACCATCAAGAATTCGATGCCTGGATTCAAACGTCTTATTGAAAAATATGGTAAATAGCCTGTTCTACCAATACAATATTATCGTCAAAAAGACCGGTGCTCTTTCCGCACCGGTCTTTCGTTTATGCATTTCGCTTTTTTAAGCCTGTTTTCCTTCCGCGGCAAGTATTCCTACTGCCATCAGGACCTCTCCTACCTTCGAAACCGTTCTGATCTCGATTTTTTCCTTGACCTCATCAGCCACATCTTTGAGATCGTACTCGTTCTCTTCAGGGATGAACACCTTTGTGATGCCTGCGCGCTCAGCTGCCATGAGCTTTTCAGGCAGCCCGCCGATAGGCGTCACGGCGCCTCTCAGCGCCACCTCGCCTGTCATCGCTATATGAGGGTCCACTATGCAGCCCGTAACCAGCGATGAGAGCGCCGTGGTGAGCGCGATGCCTGCAGACGGACCGTCCTTCGGTACGGCACCTTCCGGTACGTGTATGTGAAGGTCATTCTCCGCAAACATATTCGCTTTATCCGGGAACAGCGTCTTTACAAGACTCACTGCTATCCTTGCAGATTCTCTCATTACATCACCAAGCTGCCCGGTGATGATGATCTCTCCCTTGCCCTTTGTGAACATTGTCTCAATATAAAGGATCTCACCACCGACAGGTGTCCATGCAAGTCCTGTAACAACACCTGCCTTCGGTTCAGGCAGGATCTTGCTGTGCTGCACCGGTCTTGCGTCGATTTCCTCATCGACTACGTCCGGTGTGACAGTCAGCCTGTGATCCGGTTCACTTGCTATTTTCACAGCCAGAGCGCGGCAAAGAGTATCTATACGCTTTCTTAGTCCGCGCACACCGGCTTCCATGGTGTAATCCGAAATGATCTTTCTGATAGCATCATCAGTGATTTCCATTTTCTGCGGGTCTATGCCCATTGATTCCATCGACTTCGGAACCAGATGCTCACGGGCTATTGAAAGCTTCTCAATTGGGGTATATCCACTGAACTGGATCATTTCCATACGGTTCAGAAGCGGTGCAGGTATTGTATCCGCTGTGTTTGCCGTGCATATGAACATTACATCCGACAGATCATACGGAACATTCATGTAGTGGTCTGTAAAAGTATTGTTCTGCTCAGGGTCCAGGACCTCAAGCAGTGCGCTCGCAGGACTTCCGTTATATGAATCCGAAAGCTTGTCCACCTCGTCAAGAACAACTACAGGGTTGGATACACCACTCTTCTGTATGCCGTCCATGATGCGGCCCGGCATCGCGCCTATGTAAGTCCTTCTGTGTCCGCGTATATCCGATTCATCGTGAACTCCGCCAAGGCTCACCCTTACGTATTCGCGGCCAAGCGCCCTTGCGATGCTCTTTCCTATGCTTGTCTTTCCCGTGCCGGGAGCTCCTACAAACAGAAGTATGGAACCCGACTGTTCGTTTTTAAGGTTCATCACGGCTATCTGCTGGATAATGCGGTCCTTGACCTTATCAAGCCCGTAATGATCCTCGTCAAGGACCTTGCGTGCCTGCTCAAGATCGATGTGTTTTGCCTCTTCCTTCTTCCATGAAAGACCGGTGACAAAGTCCAGGTAGTCGTATAGCATTCCGGATTCAGCGCCCTGCCCTCCGTCCTGTTTCAGGCGATTAAGCACCTTCTCGGCTTCCTTTCGCGCAGTCTCGTTCATGCCGGATTCCGCGATCTTCTGCTCAAATTTGCGAATGTCGGTTATGTTCTCGGGATGCATCTCATCGAGTTCTTTCTGCAGATGCTCCATCTGGCGCTTTATGGCCTGCTCACGATACATCTTCTGATGTTCTTCCTGCTGGGATGTCATCGCTTCGTTGGTGATACGGCCTACTTCCATGAAGCCGTACAGAGCCTCTTCGATTAGCTCAGCCCTCTTCATGCGGCTGTCCTCGGCAAGAATCGCATATCTTTCAGCGTTTGAAATATCCATCCACGGCGACATGACGCACGCAGCTCTTTCGAGTGAATCGATCTGTCTGAGCCAGTATTCTGCAGAATCAGCCCATTCAAACCCTGACGCGAACCTGCGCATCTCCTCAAGCATACCGTCAAGCTTTTCCTTCTCAACGCTTCTGCTCATATCGTCTATGTCGTTTCTTCTGGTCATTGTGAGCCTTATGGACTCATCGATCCCGATCTCGACATTATCTACATCGACGCGGTAACCGGTATGAATAACAACATAGCCCTGATTGTTTATTTCCTTTATTTCTCCGGATATACCTATAGGATAAAAGCTCTCTGAAGTCAGGTCCCTGTAGCTCTCGTTATCCCTGGCTACAATAAGAACCACTCTCTCGCCTACCGCGAGCACCTTGTCGCCCGCGTTCCTTCGCACCTGATTTGTGTTAAAGTATATATTCGCGTCAGGCGCGAGTATCATGTTATATACAGGTACTACTATCATTTTTTCTCCTTTTTTACCCTTTTTTAGATATAAGAATGGCGCATCACAGAGATTTGCGATGCGCCTCTTCTGTAATTGTTATTGTGGTCAGAATTTCAGCTTGCTGAACCTTTCCCTCTTCGGATATGATTCATTTCCGATCTTCTGGGCCATCTCCTCGATGGCTTTCTTCTCCTTGCGGTTCAGATGTGTCGGAACTTCAACCACAACCTTTACGTACAGATCACCCTTGCGGCCTGTTCTTACATTAGGCACGCCTTTTCCTTTCAGCCTGAACGATGATCCGGTCTGTGTGCCAGGCGTAATGGTGTAGCTGTAGCTTTCACCGAATCCCGGTACCTGCACCTTGCCTCCAAGAGCTGCCACATCGAATGTGATAGGCATTTCAAGATAAAGGTCATCTCCTCTTCTCTTATAGGTGCTGTGCGGTCTTACATTTACAACGATGTAGAGATCGCCGTCCGGTCCGCCGTTGATTCCCGGCTCGCCCTGGCCTCTGACGGTTACGATGCTGTCAGTGTCGACTCCAGCAGGGATATCGACTTTGATCTTTACCGTCTTGTGGTTGACACCGCTGCCTCCGCAGTCGGTACATGGAGCCTCTATCATCTGACCGGTACCGCCGCACTTAGGGCAGGTTGTAATATTCTGGAATCTGCCGAAAGGTGTATTGCTTACCTGTGAGATCTGGCCGCTTCCGCCGCACTGATCGCATGTTTTCTTGCTCGTACCCGGCTTAGCTCCGGTTCCGCCGCAGGTCTTGCACTTGACATTCTTTGCAATCTCGATCTGCTTGCTGCAGCCGAACAGGGCATCTGTAAAGTCGATCGTGATCGTCTTCTGCAGGTCTCTGCCCTTCTGCGGGCCGCCTCTTCTCGAAGATCTTCTGCTTCCGCCCATTCCCCCGAACATATCGAATATGTCGTCGAAATTCATACCGGCTCCGCCGAAGCCTCCTCCGAAGTTGCCGAATCCGCCGAATCCGCCGAATCCGCCCTGGCCGGCTCCGAAGTTAGGGTCTACGCCCGCAAATCCGAATCTGTCATATTTGTCCTTTTTATCGGGATCCGAGAGAACTTCGTACGCCTCATTGACTTCCTTGAACTTCTCCTCTGCCTCCTTGTCACCGGGATTTTTGTCAGGGTGATACTTCATGGCAAGCTTATGATAAGCCTTTTTTATTTCAGCATCCGATGATCCCTTGTTGACCCCGAGGACCTCGTAATAATCCCTTTTATCTGCCATATAGGTAATTACCTTTCTTAGTTTATTGCGATCTTCAAAAACTCATTTGCGGGAGTATGACCCCCCGCTCACGAGTTTTTTATTTTTGATCCTAGTCGTCAACTACTTCGTAGTCAGCATCTACAGTTCCGTCGTCAGGAGCCGAATTTCCGCCCATGTTGCCAGGGTTGAATCCTGCGCCGCCCATGTTAGGATTGAATCCGCCCATGTTGTTAGGGTCGAATCCCTGTCCGCCTGCAGCGCCCTGCTGTGCAGCCTGAGCTTCCTGATAGATCCTTGTTGAGATCGGATAGAACGCATTTGTGAGTGCCTCCATCTTTGCCTTCATGTCGTCAACATTACCTGCGTCGACTGCCTTCTGGAGCTCATCCTTTGCCGCTTCAACTGCAGCCTTCTCAGACTCTGTGACCTTGTCGCCGAGTTCCTTGAGCTGCTTCTCGATCTCGAAAATCATGCCCTCGGACTGGTTCTTTGTCTCAACTGTCTCTTTCTGCTTCTTGTCCTGCTCTGCGAACTGCTCAGCTTCTTTGATCTTTGCATTGATCTCTTCGTCGGTCAGCTTTGTGGAAGAAGTGATAGTGATTTTCTGCTCTTTTCCTGTGGCCATGTCCTTAGCGCTTACGTTTACAATACCGTTAGCGTCGATATCGAATGTAACCTCGATCTGAGGGATTCCGCGAGGAGCCGGTGCAATGCCTGTAAGCTGGAATCTGCCGAGTGTAATGTTGCCGGCAGCCATTTCTCTCTCACCCTGCATTACGTGAATGTCTACTGCAGTCTGATTATCCGCTGCTGTAGAGAAGATCTGGCTCTTCTTTGTAGGAATAGTTGTATTTCTCTCGATAAGTTTAGTAGCAACTCCGCCGAGTGTCTCGATGGAGAGTGACAGCGGTGTAACATCGAGGAGCAGAATATCGTTGACTTCACCTGTAAGTACGCCTGCCTGAATAGCAGCTCCGATAGCTACGCACTCGTCAGGATTGATGCCCTTGAACGGCTCCTTGCCTGTTACGCTTTTTACTGCTTCCTGAACTGCAGGGATTCTTGTGGAACCGCCTACAAGGATAACCTTCTCGAGGTCAGCAGAGGTAACTCCGGCGTCCTTCATTGCCTTGTGCATAGGCTCGATGGTTCTGTCTACGAGGTTCTTTGTCAGCTGCTCGAATCTTGCTCTTGTTACGTCCATATCCAGATGGAGCGGACCGTTTGCGTTTGCAGCGATGAACGGCAGGTTGACCTTTGTGGTCTGTGCTGTCGAGAGCTCCTTCTTTGCCTTTTCAGCTGCTTCTTTGAGTCTCTGAAGAGCCATCTTGTCCTGTCTGAGGTCGATGCCGTTCTCTTTCTGGAAGCTGTCTGCAAGGAAGTTCATCAGTGCGTTATCGAAGTCATCACCGCCGAGGTGTGTATCACCGTTTGTAGCGAGTACTTCAAATACTCCGTCTCCGAGCTCGAGTACGGATACATCGAATGTGCCGCCTCCCAGGTCGTATACCAGGATCTTATGGCTTCCTGTGTCCTTATCGAGTCCGTATGCCAGTGAAGCAGCTGTAGGCTCGTTGATGATTCTCTTTACCTCAAGACCTGCGATCTTGCCTGCATCCTTTGTAGCCTGCTTCTGAGCATCGCTGAAGTAAGCAGGAACTGTGATAACAGCCTCTGTTACCTTCTCGCCGAGATATGCCTCAGCGTCAGCTTTCAGCTTCTGAAGGATCATTGCCGAGATGTCCTGTGGTGTATAGTCTTTTCCGCGGAGATTTACTGTGTAGTTTTCACCCATGTGTCTCTTGATGGAAGATACTGTGCCCTCAGGCTCTGTGATCGCGATTCTCTTTGCGGTCTCGCCGACGAGTCTCTCGCCGCTCTTTGTGAAAGATACTACTGAAGGTGTTGTTCTCATACCTTCAGAATTTGTAATAACTGTAGGCTCTCCGCCTTCAAGTACTGCAACGCAGCTGTTGGTGGTACCCAGATCGATTCCTATAACTTTGCTCATTTTTATTTCCTCCTGTATTCAACTAGGTTTATTAACTATTTTTTATTAACCGCTACCATGGATGGTCTTATCACTTTGTCCTTGAGCTTATAGCCTTTCTGAAGGACTTTAGTGATTGTGCCGTCCTCTTTATCCTCAAGGTTATCTGTCATTACGGCATTATGTACATTCGGATCGAATGTCTCATCCATAGCTTTGATCTCTTCGAGACCCGCGTTCTCAAGTGCTGTTTTCAGCTGCTCGAATATGAGCTGCATTCCCTTTGCATAAGCTTCAAGGTCGCCGCCCTCTGCATCAAGTGCTCTTTCAAAGTTGTCGAGCACCGGAAGAAGCTCTCCTACAATCTTTTCATTGGCATAAGCATGAATATCCGACTTTTCTCTGGCGGCTCTTTTCTTGAAGTTCTGGAACTCTGCCATCAGCCTCATGTAACGCTCAGATTCGGCTTCCTCAGCCTTCTTCGCTTCTTCTTCAGCCTTGTTTTCCTTATCTTCCTTTTCCGCTTCTTCAGCAGCTTCGCCTTCAGCCTTCTCTTCAGCTTCCTCAGCCTTTACTTCTTCAGCTTCATCCACGCTGTCTTCAATCGGGATCTGCTTTTTCTTGTCTTCTGACATCAGTAATAATTCCTTTCGTGCGGTTTATTGTTTTATTTCTTCTGCCTTTTGTCGCCGGCATTTTCGTCAGCGGTGCTGCCCGGCAGCTTGAAACACTCACTCAGATTATTAGTGAGATATTCCATGATGGACGTTATCTCGTCATATTTCATTCTTGTCGGTCCAATGACTCCGATCTTTCCGACTAGCTTGCCGTCCACATGATATGTTGCCGTGATCAGCGTGCAGTCTTTCATGGTGTCATTCTCGTCACCGATGGTGACAACGACTCCGTTATCTCTTGCGAGCATCTTCTGCGTGAACCAGTCTTTACGAGCAAAGAGTTCCATGAAGTCCCTCGCCCTGTCTATACTGGTATACTCCGGCAGATTGAAGATGTTCGTCATACCCTCCATATACAGATTGACATTCAGCATGTCTTCGAGCGTTCTGAGGAAGCTCGGCATTACGCTGCCCCTGAGCGAGCTCAGGGCTTCTATGTCCGAGCCTACATCGTGGATGATCTCGCTCTTGAGAACATCATCCAGGGTTCGGCCCTTGTAGCTGACTGTCATGTTCTTGCTAAGAAGATCGAGCGCCTCCTGAGTATACGGCACGGTCAGTCTGAGTGTCGTATTTGTTACCTGTCCGCCCTCACTCACTATCATGAGAATAAGGGTGCGCTCATCTACCGGTAAGAGTTTTATGAAACTTATGGTTTCTTCATTGGTGGCAGGCGTCATAGCGAACGAAGCCAGATGTGTGATCTCTGACAGAAGCTCTGCAGCATGTCTGATGGTTCGGTCGAACTCATCTCTGCTGGCAGACAGTCTGTCGTTGATCATGCGCTTGTCCTTGGCGCTTAGGTTCTTCTTTTTCATCAGCTCATTTACATACAGTCTGTATGCCTTGTCTGAAGGAACTCTGCCTGCCGACGTATGAGGATGTGTAAGGTAACCCATTTCCTCCAGATCGGACATCTCGTTTCGTATGGTCGCAGGGCTGACACCAAGGTCATATTTCTTTGCGATCGATCTCGACCCGACCGGCTCGGCGTTCTCTACATAATCTGTTATGATCGCCTGCAGTATCTGTAATTGTCTTTCGCTCAGATCCATGTCTTGCCTCCCTGAATTAGTCTTGTTTGTTAGCACTCATCGAGTGAGAGTGCTAATTACTAGACATAATATACTCGCACAAAACCCTATTGTCAATAGGTTTTCGACACTTTTTTATCAATGAAAAAAGCGCCCGGAGGCGCTGATTTCTATCACGGCTGGCCGAGTATGTTGCTCATGAAATACGGGAGCTGTTTTCTCCACCAAGGCCAGTCATGATTAACATCATAGCCCCAGTAGTCAGCCCAGTGAGGTATTCCCTTTCCTTCAAAGGCCTCGTGCAGTTTCTGAAGGTCTACTCTCATCTCATCTTCCCATGCGCCCTGGCCGCAGCAGAAGATAATGCTGCTCTGTCTGTACAGATCCATCCACGGATGATGCTCAGGCATATTAGGAATGAACTCGATCGGTGAATTTGCGTATGTGAGGTCATCTTTGTATCCGTGGAAGAAGTAGTTGGTGTCATACAGACCGCTCATGGAAATTACTCCTCCGAAAAGATCCGGACGGCGTGCAAAGAAGTTCATGGCGTGGGTAGCACCCATACTGCATCCCGTTGTGATCGCTCTCTCGTCTCCGAGATACTGCGGTACGAGTTCGTCTGTAACATAGCGGAACCATCTCTCCTGAAGTTCGAGTCTTTCGCGCTCGTTTCTTCCTTCTGCAGACCATGTTTCCTCATCGATGCTGTCAACGCAGAGCACTCTCAGCTTACCTGCCTCGATCCACGGTGCGATGGTGTCGATCATTCCGAAGTTGCGGAAGTCGTATGTGTGACCGTTCTGAGGTCCGAAAGCTACGCAGAGTCTGCCGCTGTCTCCGAAGATCGCGTGCTCCATCTCTCTGTCCATTATCCAGCTGTATTCTTTCTTGTAATAATCGTTCATTATATTTCCCCTTTATCTTTTAATTGTTTTTCATTTTTATATTTACGCGCGTTCAGTTACGAAGTTATTGAATTCCTCAACCTCTTCGAATGTCTTGAATACGGCAGTGTAGAACTGATTGCCCATAGCTCCGGACAGCACGTCAGGCATGCGCTCGCACATCTTCATACAGTGTCCGTATTTCTCCAGCACCTCTTCATGGCTGTGCTTATACTGGTGGATGTCCTTTCTGGATGCATAAGCGCAGTACTGGTCTCCTCCTATGTCAGGCAGGCGGCGCTCATTGTAAGCTACCATTTCAGCCCAGATCTCGTATACGTCTGCGTTGTGAGCATAGTTCATCATGTCAGGCGTATATCCGCCGGCAGGTCTCATATTGACTTCAAGACCTACAAAATCCCCAACTTCGCCAAGATTCTTTCTTGCCTGAGTAAGGCGGAAGAACTCGAAGTGGACGAATCTGCTCCTTACCTTAAATGCTTTTATCGTTGCGCGTCCGTATTCGCGGAGCTGGGCAGGAACCTCAGGAGTTGTGTAGTATATAAGCTCGAGGCCCTTGTTTACAAGATCTGCTATTGATGGTGGGAACCAGTTGGAGCTCTCGAAAAGGATCTCTCCCTGCGCGTTCACGATGGCATCGTATGAGTAGATGTAACCATACACGAACTCTTCCATTACATATGGATGCTCAGGAAGGTTGTTGTAGAACCACTCAAGGTCTTTATCGTTCTCAAGTTTCCAGGTATCCGCCGCACCTACTCCTACATCCGGTTTTACGATGACCGGGAAGCCTCCGATCTCATCGAGAAACTCGCGTGCTGCTTCTATAGTGGTGACTTTGTGGTTGCGTGCAGTCGGAACGCCTGCTTCCTTGTAGAAAGGCTTCATCGCGGACTTGCTCTTCCACATTGCCAGCTCGTCAGGCTGAACACCGGAACCGATGTTGAAGTCCTCTCTCAGCCTGGCGTCCTGTTCAAGCCAGTATTCGGTGTTGGACTCGAGCCAGTCGATCTTTCCGTACTTGAAAGCCAGAAACGCAACTGCGCGATACATGGAATCGTAATTCTCCATGTTGTCTACTTTATAGTATTCCGTCAGGGCCGCCTTAAGGGGCTCTTCCAGAGTGTCATAAGGCGCGTCTCCTATTCCGAGCACATTTATTCCGTTCTTTTTCAGCCTGTCACAGAACTGCCAGTAAGTGTGCGGAAAATTCGGTGATACAAAGATGAAATTCATGTTCCCTCTCCCTTTCTTTATGTGTCCCTTCTGCCGGCGATATAATATGGTGCTGCAACGAACAGCGCCCCGCCGACGATATTACCTAAAGTAACTATTGCCAGATTATAGAAGAATCCTCCCACTGTAACGGCCTCGTGTACAGGCTGGAGGAGTGCTACCGTGAACAGTGTCATATTGGCTATACTGTGCTCGAATCCCGTTGTAATGAATGCGAAAAGGCACCAGAATATCATGATCAGTTTGCCTGCATCTGATGTTGCCCTTCCGGCACACCACACTGCGAGACACACAAGGAAGTTACACAGTATGCCTCTTGCGAAAAGAGCGACTGCCCCGGCTCCCATTTTTGCCGCTGCAGCTGATACCATAAACTCTCCGACCGGCCCCGTGCAGAGCCCTGTAAGGCTGTAAATACCTGCCAGCACCATAGCTCCGGCAAGATTGCCGACCCAGCAAAGGCACCACAGTTTAACAGCGTCAGCGACGTTCACCTTTTTATCGAGCATTCCCGCAGCCATCGCCAGATTGTTGCCTGTAAACAGTTCTGCGCCGGCCATTACGACCAGGCTCAGCGCGACTCCGAATGAGAGTCCCATCACTATCTTTGCATAAGGCAGTCCGGTGAGCAGTCCTCCTGATGTAAAAGCGAGCAGGACGCCGATACCAATATATGCTCCGGCCATCATTGAAATGATGAAATATGCAAGCGGATCCTTTTTCATGAATGCGACTTTAGAGACAGCTCCGTCCGATACTTTTACAAAATCCGTCCTGAACATGATAAGGTCTCCTCCGTCTGCAAACTCCAGTATTGCGGATAATTATACTCGAATACTGCATAAAAAGAAAGTGCAGGCCTGCATATGCAGGCCCGCAGTGCTCCGTTAACTGTTATTTTGGCTTTAACTTATTATACCTTTTGCTTTAACTTGTTATACCTTCAGCTTTAACGTGTTACATCTTTAGCTTTAACGGGTTATATCTTTAGCTTTAACTTTTAATTACTCCTGATCAGATTTACGTCTTCTGCTGGCAACGAGCAGCATCATTGCTCCGCCGAGGATGAAGAGGTATGGAGCGAATCTCATGACAACGTTTGTTGGAGAGATAGCATTCAGTGTGTTTGTGATATAAACTTCTACTTTAGCGTTCAGAGTCTGTTCTGCAGTACTACCAGATGCAGCGCCTGCAGCAACTATAGCTTCAGCAAGAAGGTCTGCACCATTAGCAGCTGTACCAGCTTTAACCTTATAGGAGTCAGGTGTGTTATTTGTTTCTACCAGGCTTACCTTTGTTCCTTCAGGAATACCCTTAAGGTCGATGGAGCTTCCATTATCTACAGTGCCAGCCATTGATGCAGCAAAAGCAATGTGAGTTCCAACAGTATCATCAGCTGTGCCTGTAAGTGTACCATTTCCTCCAAGTACAACATCGATTTTTGGAGTTGCTGTTACTCCATCAGCTGCTGTAAATGTCAGTGCGATCGGGAAGTCATTATCTGGATCAGCAAGTGCACCTGTAGTTGTCTTTGCAATGTGGAGGTTCTGAGTTTTGTATACATCTACGTTTTCCGGATCAGATCCATCTGCTGCGGTATTTACATAGCCTGCGGATTTCATGGAAACATCTCCACCACCTGTTGCGTTTTTAGATTTGATGCTCTGGTCCGCATCACCGTCATAGAGAACATATCCATATACTTCCAAAGCTCCATTGTTTCTCTGAACATATACATCCAGATAGCGATCAGCACTGTATGTTGGAGCTTCAGTGATACCAACAGTAGCCTTCCCTACACTCGTGGTCTCTGTGATTTTGTAACGGTAGATACCAGGTGCAGTGAACTTTGTTGCGTCGAACTGGAAATCGGCATACTTTGATGCAGTACTTGTACCGTTTGCTGAAGCCGCTGATGTCTTAGTATCAGCAAATGCAACAGTCGCAGTTTCGTTAGTTGCGGCCTCCATTACACCTTTTTTTACAGTACCGGTAATATCATTCTTATCTGTTATAGTTGCACTTGTTGGAGTTACTGCCGAAATCGTATATGTATAAGTAATATTAGGTTCACGGACATCTGTACCCTCAGCGTTAATGAATACCATCTGCTTCGCGATACTTATTTTACCGTCCTTGGCTTCAATACCCTTGTCTGAGTTCGTAGTGCTATCAGACTGTACAGCGAATACGCTTGTGCCCATTGCCAGCACCATCATCAGCGCCAGGACTATTGAGCTGATTTTCTTAATATACTTCATTGTTTTCTCTCCTTTTCGATTTATAATCCTTTTGATATGTCTTCCTTATATATTCAATTATTTACTGACTATGTTATGTGGCCGGTTCCATATCGTCCTGATCAGGATCTGTCTCTTTCTTCGACATCATTGTCAGTATTGCTGTCGCTATGAAGAGTATCAGCATCCAGACTGTGTACTCATCTACCCAGATCATCGGATCTGTCATGTCCTCTGTGAGGAAGAACAGTATCACAGACATGATCGCTGCTACTATTGCCATGATCCTTGGGAATCCATGCCGCTTTACATCTACTTCTTCATCTTCGTACTCATCACCGTACTTGTCTGTCGGTTTTGTGAAGTACAGCAGGCCGTCCGCAAAGGCTACTATTATGGTCAGTATCATGAGTATCAGGTTTAGCAGCGCCCAGTCTTCCGGTTCATCGAATATACCGAGTGGTGTCTGAGGATTTTCGATAGCGGCTGGTGTTTCAGGGTTTGGTATGCCGGTTCCGTTTCCGGTTCCTGCTCCCGTACCTCCCGCTGCACCTGCTCTGCCGTTGCCGGCAGGACCTGTTCTGTCCCGTGTCGTACCCGGTGTAATATCTTCCTCAGTATCATCCTCTGCTTCCGGATCAGGTGGCTTTACATTGTAGGCTACGCTGAATGGAAGTTCAGGATACTTGGCTAATGTCTCATCCTGTATGGTCATTGCAGATATCCCGAGACCGTTTTCAGCGTTTGTCACCATGATCATTAACTCATATGACCTTTCATCGTAGGTGTAATCGCTGTTCCGGTTCTGTATGTATGAACTTACAAGATATTTGTAATACCCCGGTTTTGTAAATGGGAAGTGCAGCTTTATGACTCCGCTGTCGTTACCCTTGAGTTCAAACTGATAGAACTCTCCGGTAGCTTCGTCCGGAAGTGGTGCTCCGTTCAGTGCTGTAAGCCTGTATTCGAAGCTTTCATTAACCGTTTGACCGGATACGTTTGTCCAGGTCTGCCTGTACGGTATTTCCACTTCATGGGACGCTGCGTATACATTCCGTATTGGTATTAGCCCCACAAGCAGTATTGATAGGACTATCAGTACTGCTCCCCGTATTCTGTTGTTAAGTGTATGCCTTATTATTCGCATGCTCTTACCTGTGTCAGGAATCGCCGTTTGGCTTTCCCTTGTTACAATTATATTTTACGTATATGCTTCCAAGCCTTCAATCGACTGTGTCACTGCGACACAACACTTGTGTCACAACGACACAATTATCGTTTATTCTTCTGTTTCGTCTGTATCGTCTTCGTCTTTTCTCCTGCGATCCGATGCCTTCTTAATCATTACCAGTGCTACTCCTCCAATGAGGATCAGGATGTATGGAATCATTCGCATATCTACATTTGTAGGTGCTACCTCATGCTCTTCGCCAGCCCACATGATTCTTTTCTCGTGGTTTATTCCTTTCACAGCCGGTGCTCCATGCAGATTATTAAGCCTGTCATTGAACAGCTTGTCTAGGTTTGTCATATTGGCGGAAAGAACATCCCCTGTGGTTGCAAACATCTGACCCTGATTGCCATGATCGATAAATGCTCTATTTGCATCCGCAATATAGACCCCTATGCTGGCTTTATCTCCAAGGCCCGGACTGTCTATCTGTATCTGGCGGTCAGTATTTACGCCTACATACACGTCGCGTGCTTCACCGGAGGCTCCTGTATTGTCTTTTATTACCACATTTCCCTGAAAAACGAATCCAGGTCTGTTTTTATGGGACGTGTCCACTGCAGCGCTTTCACCCTTCGTGGTGTTTTTTGTTATAGTCCCGCCAGTCATGGTGATCTTTGCCGTACCGTTGATTGCACCGCCTTTTGCTGTTGCGGAGCAACCTGTTATAGAACCACCGCTCATGGTCAGCTCGCCACTCTGTATTGCTCCGCCGTTCACAGCTGAGCATCCGTCTATGAGAGTCTTGCTGCCCGATGTTTCACTAATCTGGATTTTCCCGGAGGTATTAATCGCTCCGCCACTATCGTTAGCATGGCAGTTACTGATAGTACCGCCTGTGACTATGATTTCTGCGTTTTTATTCGTACAATATACCGCTCCGCCATTCTTCGCCGAGCAGCCATCTATGAGAGTCTTGCCGGCCGATGTTTCACTGATCTTAATATTTCCGATGGTATAAATCGCACCACCATTACCTTTATTCGCATGGCAGTCACTGATTTTGCAGTCTGTGACTATGGTCTCTATATTGTTATTCGTGCAAGCTACCGCGCCGCCACTCATACTTGAAGTACTGCACGACTCAAATGAAGAATTCTTTATAGTAGTTGTGACTGTTGTAGAACGGACCGCACCGCCCAGGTCTACTGCAGTACATTCAATAAACTTGCAACCATCCACTGTTAATGATGTATTTGCGCTGGAGTTTTCTGCACCGTCAGCATAAACATTGAACGCGCCGCCCTTGGCTTTACTGCTAGGGCTAGTTGTCTTACACCTTGTAAATGTACAGCCTATCACCTTTACATTCCATGCATCAGATTCCATACCGCCGCCGCTATGTACAGACTCGCAGTCTGTGAAAAAACAGCCTGTGACAGTGCAGGATGATGCTGAATCGCCCGGCACGCGTATGTGGAAGAAGCCGGCACCCTGCCGAGCTTTTGTGGTGCAGCTTTCGAACGTGCAGTCAGTCACAGTCAGACTCTGTGCATTTGAGAAAGCTCCGCCTCCGCCTCCGCCCTTGTTATCATCAGGACCGTTGGCGCGGCATCCGGTAAATGTACTGCTTTCGATGGTTGCTTTACCAGCCTTGTTGTTGTGATAGACACCACCGCCCTGCAGGCCGGCCTGGCACTTAATGAATTCGCAGTTGCTGACCTTCAGCTCACCTGCATCTGTTTTTATAGCACCGCCGTTTCCATTCGGAGTGCTCTTATCTTTGCCGTCGAAGATTACATCGAAAAATTCGACCTTGTCGATTCCCGTTGTTGTGATCATCGGAGCAGAAGCCTGATCCTTTATGAGCGTGCTCTTGTTGCCTGTACCTTTGATAGTGAGGCTTGTGATAGCTGTGTTGTCAAAGGTAAAGCCGTTTTTAAGAGTGTAGCTATCATCAGAGTCCATGAGTATCTCAACAATCACGTCTCCGCTCAGTGTATTCGCCTGATTGAACGCGCCCCTCATAACAGTGCTGCCGCCCTGTTGTGTACCGGTGTGTATCAAATCCGTGTGATATGTCCAGGTATCGCCGCCGTCATTTGATACCCTCGCGACCGCAGCATCATCAGTCACCTTGATCTCGATGATCTTGTCTGCCAGAGTGACAGTCAGCTTTTCTTCTGTATCGAACGGCTTAAGCGATGTCAGTTTCCAGTCGTCGTCTGTCTCTTCAATCTTGATCAGGCTGTAGTCTGTGAACTCAACGTTCTCAGCATCCTTTGCGCTTTCTTCGATGTTCAGTATCGAGAACAGCCTGGAAAGCATGATCTCGCTCTCGCCTGCGATGCAATATGTGTAGCCCTCGTATTCGAAGTTCACCGTGTAAACGATGCCATAAACCGAGAAGCTCTCTGCTGTGAACTCAGCCGTCTTCAGCTCTTTGTTTTCGAGCGTCAGGTTTGTATCTTTCTTTTCGATCGGCTCTGCTGCTATAGCACCGTTCTTTGCAGATTCAGTCATATGGATGACTCTTATTGCGTCATCTTCGTTATTACCTTTATTAACGGATTCTCTTGAATCCTTGCTGTATGTAAATGTTACTTTGACATCATCGCTCGGCTCGATTTCTTTGCCGTCGCTTACCAGAGTAATGTCGTAAAATCTGGCAAACCCCAGCTTTGCTATCGCGTCGCCGCCATTTTCACTGCGGAGCTGCTCGAGCGATCTGTCATAGTACTCTTTGTACTCTTTCTGCTCTTTTGCATTGTCGCTGTCGGAAGAGATCTCGCGTACTACGAGCTTTGTTCCCTCAGGGATCTCCGACATTTCGCCGTACTCGAGAGTCACTGTATATTCGTCGCACTCATATGTGAGTGTGCCGGCGGTGAAGGATTCCTCTTCTACCACTTCGACCTCAGCCTCAGCTTCCTCTTCCTGAACCTCTGTGTTTTCAACGGCTTCAGTCTCTTCCTGAGCTTCAGGCTCATCCGTCTCGACTATTTCAGGCTCTTCTTCCGGAGTCTCTTCGATGATTTCCTCTTCAACCTCTTCTACTTCCTCTTCAGCTTCAGACTCATCTTCAGAGTCTGCTGCTTCTTCGGAAACTTCAACAGCCGCTGTATTGTCTTCAATCTCCTCATTGGCAAATACCTGCACAAGGGATCCTGACACCAGCATTGTCATCGCTATTAATAACACAAGCATTCTGTGTAAGATTTTCATTTTCCAGGCCTCATTTGTGAGTAAATTTCTTTCTATGCCTGGATTCTACCTGTGTATTAATTTGCTAACAATGCGATGTGTCGCTGTGACACCATGGTTGTGTCAGAACGACACAACATTATGCTTTAAGTATCTTGCTCGCCTTCATTTTCAGTTTTTCTTCTGCGATCCGAGACCTTTTTCATCAGTACCAGTACTGCTCCCCCGATAAGAATCAGTATGTATGGCAGCAATTGCAGATCTACATTTGTAGGTGCCACCGGCGTCTGTACGACACCCCACATGATCCTGTATTCATAGTTGCCGTCACCGGATTCTCTTGTGGCCGCTACACCTCGCATGACGGAATTATCTCCATCTGGTCTGTCACTAAACAGTTTATCTATGTTTTGCATACTCGAAACCCGTACAGTTCCTGTATGAGCAAATCGCTTACCCTGTCTTCCGTAGTTTTCATAGGCTGCATCCGCGACATAGACTCCTATGCTCGCGTTTTCTCCCAAACCATATCCATCTATGAGTATATGCCTGTCAGTTTTTGTGCCTAAGTAAACGTCACGAGCCTCATCGTCTGATCCTTTGTTGCCCTCTACTCTAACATTCCCTGAGAATGTTAATCCTGAAGGTCCTGTGGCTGCATCTAGGGCAGCACTGTCACCGCGGGTGATACAGCGGGTTATGGTCCCGCCAGTCATGGTGATCTTCGCCGTACTGTTGATTGCGCCGCCTTTTGTTGCAGAGCAACCTACAATAGAGCCGCCGCTCATGGTCGGATTGTTACTCTGGATCGCTCCGCCATTCCCTGCTGCGAAGCAATCTTCAATAGAACCACCGCTCATTGTCAGATTGTTGCTCTGAATCGCTCCGCCATTCCCATCAGCACTGCAGTCTCTGATAGTGCCGCCTGTGACTACGGTCTCCGCATTGTTATTCGTGCACGCCACCGCTCCGCCGTTCTTTGCCGAGCATCCTTTTATAAGAGTCTCGACGTTCGGTGATTCACTGATTTGGATTTTCCCGGTGGCATCACTAGCTCCACCATTACCATTATCCTTATCCGCATGGCAATTACTGATAGTG
>ONRQ01000005.1 GCA_900320285.1 uncultured Eubacteriales bacterium | reverse complement strand
CCTGACCCGAGAACTCGAGTACGTTCAGACGCACGCCGTGAACGACTACCGACAGGAAACACATTATTATGTTGAGTGCATGGCCTATAAGTACGACCACTACACCGAGGATTATCAGAGGGCCGTGCATACCTGCCGCGATCCCGTTAAAGCTCTGTGAGATCGCAACTCCGGCCATACCGACTGCAAACAGTCTTATGTAACTCATGACATTTCCGAAACAGCTTATCGTATCCAGGAAGTCTGTAAAGGCATTTGCCAGGCCTGCTTTGAGTCCCTGTCCGAATGTAAGGTCAGGCGACATGCCGCCAAACAGCAGTACAAGGACGAAAGCGACACCGATCAGCGCAAACACCGGCACAAGGCTGATGTTCTCGTGGATGACCAGATTGAGAGCCAGGAGGTACATCGCTACTACAGCGATGGCCCAGCCCAGATTGGATACCCACGACAGATCCTTTTTAGGAAGCTTGTCTTTTATAGCAAGGATGGATCCGAGCACCATCTGGATAGCGCCAATTGAGAATGAGAACTTCATAATAGCGTTCTGTGTCACAGTCGACGTCAGTCCGAAGTACTCCGGATACGTTGCCAGGCTCGGTATAACGAGACCCTTAAGCAGCGGTACCTTCATGGCACTTTCCATTCCGAACCACGTGCCTGTCACAGCACCCCATATGATGGTCGCTATCGACAGTACGAAGAGAAGGAATGTAACAGTGCTTCCCTCCTTCTGTTTTACTCTGAGTGCGATCGTTCCGAGCAGTATGAGTACACCATAGCCTCCGTCTCCGATTATCATCGCGAAGAACAGGGTGAAGAACAGGAGGAACCAGAGCGATACATCCTGCTCCCTGTAGCCAGGAAGAACACCAAGGATGTTGAATACCGGCTCGATGAGTTTGGAAACCTTGTTGAAGCGAAGCTTCGTAGGTATCTTGTCATCATCTTCGGCTACATCTTCGGCCGCCCATGCGAAATTCTTCTCAGCTGCCATGGCTTTGACCTTGTCGAGCTCAACTTCAGGGACATAACCGGATATCCACACGAAGTCATTATCGCCCTGAGCAGTCGCGTTTGCAGATGAGTAATTTACCTCATTCTGCACCTTGAGCATCTGATTTTTGAAGCTTGCGTCATAAATGGATGCAGCTTTAAGAGTCTCGTTGCACTCATCTATGCCTTTGTTGGCATCTTCGATCTTCTGCTTAAGCTCGCTTATGCTGTTTTCACCAGGTATAAACTCGCTTGCCTGAATGGATGGCGGAAGTGTACCGAATACAGCTACCGCATCCTGCTTGTCGACAGGTGCGAGGCGGATATAACGCACGTCTTCTTCGGCCTGCAGAGCCTGAAACTCCTTACTGCCCATGCGATAGAAGTGGAAATCGTAACCGTCTTCCTTGAGATCCTTCAGCTCTGCAGGTGAAAATTCACCCCATGCTCCGATCCTGTCTATCTCTGTGTTGGCAGCACTTATCTCCTGCCCTAGGGCCGTCTTGCGGTCTATTGCCTCAAGAACCCCGTCGTACATTTTGTTGAATTCATCGTCCGTGAGAATCTCGCTTGCCGGAACCTGCTTTTTCTCTGCATAGTCCTTAAGGGCCATCTGAGTTTTTGACAGCGTCTGGAAACGGTCGGATACCTCACGATCCGCACTTTGTTTTTCTGCGAGATGCATTACGCCTATATCTCTCAGGCTTTTGATCATCTCGTCTTTAGCAGAGGCAGATGTGACGATGTGTACCATTTTCATTTTTTCTACCATCGTTATACCTCCACTAATTTCTTCTTTGAGATCTTGCCGCGGACTACCGCCGCCGTCTGCTGGTCTCCCAGGTATACCTGGATGACGCGGATATTCTCCTTGGCTTCAGGGATCTTGACCTTTTCAAACAGGTTTACCCTCTGTGAAGTCGTCCGGAGTTCTTTTTCCAGAAGCTCTGTCTGCTTCCGGAGAGTTGAGACTAAAGCGTCCAGTCTGGCGATCTCACGAAGTTTGAAGACTGCAGTGTCTACCCAGAGCGGATAGTCGTCCACATCGTAATTGATGTCTTTGAACGTGAGCTCTTCGAAGGCAGGTATCGTAACACCTGCGATGTTATCATCCTTTACGATGACCCGGTCAGGCTGTACCAGCTGATCAAGTCTTTTCTTTTCTTCAAAGAGTTCGTTTTCTGCGAATACAGCTACCCAATCGTCCAAATCACCGATCATCTGAATGCGTTCGGCTTCCTTACGCTCGAGTTCTGCGCGTATACCCATGATTACCGTCTGCAGCTGCTGCTTCTTGAGCTGCAGTGTCGGAAGATAGCGCTGGAACTGCTTAAGGTTGTCCTTCTGCTTCTTCAGTTCATTCTTTGTAAGTTTGATAGCCATGACCCGCTCCTTTTGTTAGTTCAACGCATCCTTCTTCGGCCATCTCTCCTCGATCAGACTTGTCTTCATTCCTGTCTCAACAGGGTCGAAGCATTCTGCGAGGATTTCCCAACCGAGGTCAAGAGCATCTTCAAGCGGAATGTTCACGGACAGATCCATCATCTTTGTCTCGAACATCTCACCATACTTAAGGAGCTTGTCATCCCACTCAGTCATCATGAATCCCATGGATTTCTTTTCAAGGGATTCCTTGTACTGAGCGTAGAGCTTGATCATACCATCCATCAGGGCACGGTGGTCATTTCTCGTTTTGCCGTTTACGTTCTGTTTAAGACGTGACAGCGAACCGAACGGCTCGATACGGCCGCCCTTGAGATAGTACTGGCCCTCTGTGATATATCCGGTGTTGTCCGGTACCGGGTGAGTTACGTCGTCACCAGGCATCGTTGTAACTCCGAGGATGGTGATGGATCCTGCGCCCTCGATATCTACTGCCTTTTCATAACGCGAAGCGAGGCAGCTGTAAAGGTCGCCCGGATAACCACGGTTCGACGGTACCTGCTCCATCGTGATAGCCATTTCCTTCTGCGCGTCAGCGAAGTTGGTCATGTCTGTCAGGAGCACGAGTACTCTCTTTCCTGTAAGAGCGAACTGCTCGGCAACTGCCAGAGCCATATCAGGCACCAGTGTGCACTCTACGATAGGG
The DNA here is from genome assembly GCA_900320285.1 of uncultured Eubacteriales bacterium. GTDB lineage: Bacteria > Bacillota > Clostridia > Peptostreptococcales > Anaerovoracaceae > Crickella. The sequence goes on along the minus strand of ONRQ01000005.1, from coordinate 50,635 downwards.
TCCGCAGCAGTGTGAATGAACATTACCGTATGGCTCATGGCTCCGCCCTTCTCGAGGGTATCACGGAATTCCATGTAGTCATCGTATTTGAGTCCCATGCCGCCCAGGATGATGACGTCTACTTCAGCCTGCATCGCGATTCTCGAGAGCAGCTGGTTGTAAGGTTCTCCGGAAATGGAGAAGATAGGGAGCTTCTGGCTCTCAACCAGTGTGTTGAATACGTCGATCATCGGGATTCCGGTACGTACCATCTTGTTAGGAAGGATACGCTTTGCCGGGTTGAATGACGGGCCGCCGATAGGGATCATGTTCTCGGTCAGAGCCGGGCCGTTGTCTCTCGGAACTCCCGCACCGTCGAAAATACGGCCGAGCAGGTGATCTGAGAACGAAACCATCATAGGTCTGCCGAGGAAACGTACAGGGTCAGTGGTGCTGACGCCCTGTGCGCCGGCGAATACCTGGAGCGAAACTATGTCTTTGTCCAGTTTGATTACGTTTGCGTAACTGTCGCCTACGAGAGCAAGGTCGCCGTTCTTGACGCCCGGCGCACGTACGGTGACTACGTTACCGACTATCGATTCTATTTTTGTATATACTTTTTGCATTTTTTCGACCTCCTACTCTACGACCTTTGCCATGTAAAAGTCTGAGATCTTTTTCTCCTGTGCTTCGAACTCCGGAGTCTCGAATACTGTGCCGTGCCAGTCAAGGAATTCCTGTCTGAGCTGGTTGAAGAATGCACGGATCTCTCTCTTGTCTGTGATATCGTATTTTTTAGTCAACGCATCATAGAGCCTGTTGAATTCCCTGCGCTGTCTCTCAGGCACGCAGGCCTCATCGATAGGGTCGAAGGAGTTCTGCTGCAGATATACAGCATCGAGAAGCTCACCCTTCTGATAAATTGTGTAGTCCTCAGATGAAGTACCTTCTTCTCCGACTACCTTCATCATCTGGTTTACTTCTGTACTCCTGATTAGGATGCCGCGGGCTTTGTTGACAAGATCCATGTCTACAACGCCTTTGTACTTTGACCAGGAATCCACCGGGTGGATCGCCGGGTACTTACGGGCATCGGAACGCTCTCTTGCGAGTCCGTGGAACGCTCCTACTACCTTCAGGGTCGCCTGTGTTACAGGCTCCTCGAAGTTACCGCCGGCAGGTGATACTGTACCGCCGATGGTGATGGAAGCGATCTGTCCGTCATCAAGACGTACTCTTCCGGCTCTCTCATAGAACGCTGCGATAGTTGACTCGAGGTAAGCAGGGAACGCTTCCTCACCAGGGATTTCCTCAAGACGTCCGCTCATCTCACGCATCGCCTGAGCCCAACGGCTTGTAGAGTCAGCCAGCAGCAGGACGTCGAGTCCCATCTGTCTGTAGTACTCAGCAAGTGTTACCGCTGTGTAGCAGGAAGCTTCACGGGCAGCAACCGGCATGGACGATGTGTTGCAGATGATGATAGTTCTTTCCATCAGTGAACGGCCTGTCTTAGGGTCGACCAGTTCAGGGAACTCTTTCAGTACTTCTACTACCTCGCCGGCACGCTCTCCGCAGGCCGCTACGATAACGACGTCTGCCTCAGAGTTCTTTGCCTGCATGTGCTGAAGTACGGTTTTGCCCGCTCCGAAAGGTCCCGGTGTGCAGAATGTTCCGCCCTTCGCTACAGGAAGGAAGGAGTCGATGCAGCGGATCTTTGTTACGAGCGGTTCTGTCGGACGCAGCTTTTCAGCATAGCACTTTACTGCCTGCTTGATCGGCTGTGTGAAGATCATTGTAAGGTCTTTTGTCTCACCCTTTGCGTTTTCGATGGTGCAGACTGTTGATCTTACATTGTATGTACCCGCTTTGTTGATTGACTTAACAGTCCAGTCACTGCCTCTCAGTGTGAAAGGAACCATGATGCGGTGTGTAAACAGACCTTCCGGTACGGTACCGATGGTTGAACCGGCCTTTACGTGGTCACCGACACTGGCTACCGGAGTGAAGTCCCAGTCGCGATCAGGAATCGCGTCAAGATATACTCCTCTGTCCAGGAAGAAGCCGCACTGCTCCGCCAGCTTTGGCAGAGGGTTCTGCAGGCCGTCGAATACCTGCGTCAGCAGTCCCGGACCCAGATCTACGCTCATCAGCTCGCCGGTAAACTCTACTTTGTCACCGACCTTGATGCCGTTTGTCATTTCGTAGATCTGCATGCTTACTTCCCCGTTGTTGATACGGATAACCTCTCCTTTAAGGCGCTTATCGTCAACGAGGATGTAACCTACTTCATTCTTTCGAACGGAGCCATCGAAATCTACCTTTATAAGGTTGCCGTTGACTCCGGCTACAAATCCTGTTTGTGTTTTCATATAGCACTCCTGTTACAAACTGTATACGCGCTGCTGTATCCCGTCGAATAGAGACTTGAATTCAGCCTTGCCCTTCGTATCCTCGAAGCAGTTCTGGCGCTCCAGCAATTTCAATTTGATCGCATATCCGAACAGCACATGATCATCAAACATATGCAGTCCGACCAGTGAGTCAAGAGCCTCAAACTCATACTCCAGAAGTACCTTCTCCGCTTCAAGCGGATTCTTTGCAGTCAGTGCGGCATTTACTACCTGTGCGATCTGACCGTCCTTATCAAAGGCTGATGAATAGCTCTTGCCGAGATTCATGCTTCTCTGATAATTCAATTCCTTGGTCAGCATTCCGTAGAACTTTGCCCACTCATCTACAAGGGGACCTTCTGTGGAAGAAAGAGTGAGGTCTTCCAACAGCTGATATTTTGCATCACTTACGTTTGACTGGCAGCATGACAGAAATTCGTCGTATGTTATCGGCATATCTCCGTCTGCTCTGAGGTCAGGAAGGCTTGCTATCAAATAATAATACGAAGCCATACCGCTCCTCCTTTTTTACTGGAAGTCAAGATCTCTAAAGTAAGGCATCAGCATCTCCATTATTCCGTCATCCGAGCAGTCAAAATAACCTGAGCCGTCTTTTGCTGCAAGGCGGAATCCCTGCTGAACATCCTTAGTTGGTCTGATTTCCAGTCCATTTTTGATTTCCTCTGCGAGTTCCTTCTTGAGAACATCGCCGACCTCGGATACTTCTGCTGCGTAATCTGCAACATTTTCACCGGCAACGGCCGCGCGGATCAGCTTGCCGAGTGCTTTTCCAGAAAGCTCTTTTCCGATATCCGCGGCGAGGATCTTCTCGAACTCACCCTGGATCTCGGTCTTGAACGCCAGGACAGCATCACGCTTTGCCTGCTCAGCACTGACTGCGGCACTTTCTTTGAGAATATTAATTTCTTTCTCAGCTGTATCTTTGTACTGCTGTGCCTCAGACTTTGCCCCGGCAACGATTGATTCGGCTTTCTTTTTTGCTTCTGCAATAATAGATTCCGCTTCGGCATTTGCCGCCTCTATCCCTTCCTTACGGATAGAGGAGACAAGGTCTTGAATCTGTAATTCCATAGGCACCTCCTGATTTTGAACCAACAACCTTCATCACCGAAAACTTACAATAGCGCCCCTAAAAACAAGCTCTTCGGGGCACAGTTTTTCCTATGTTAATTATAACGGCATCTCAGATGCACTTCAAACAAAACATAAATTAATTTCCTTGATAATCTTTTAACGCAGTTATTTCAAGGCTTAAAAAAAGAACCCTGCCGGGTTCAATACACAAAAAAACAATTTATATGCCAAAAGGCTGATTTTCAGGCATTTCCGGAAACTTTTTTCAACACTCTAGTTCCACAAAAACAAGCCTGCGGAAATCACATAAAACACCACCATAGCTGCCACAAGTATCAGCGCCATGATCTTCGCCCCTGTGTTGAGACGCTTCCTGCTCTCTTCGTAATCCTTCATCGTTTTATTTGAATTTTTATTTTTCTTTGCCATCTTTATTCCTCTTTTCACTTATGATATGTTTCGCCTGCGTTGATCTTGAATGCTCTGTATATCTGTTCGAGCAGCACTATGCGCGCCAGTTGATGCGGAAGTGTGATCTTTCCGAAGCTCAGTCTAAGCGCTGCACGTGATTTGACTTCATTGCTGAGGCCCAGACTGCCTCCAATAACAAACGCTATTGTTGAATTTGTAAAAGATATCTGCGCGATCTTTGCAGCCAGATCCTCAGACGAAAGTTCCCGTCCTCCGATATCGAGCGCGACTACATAATCGCCGGTACCTATTTTGTCGAGTATCGACTTTCCTTCTTTCATAATAACGTTCTCTTCATCCGCTCGTGAAGCATGTGCAGGTAGTTTCTCCTCTTTTACCTCAGTAACAGATACACTGCAATATGCGCCCAGGCGTTTCATATACTCAGCCGAGGCCGCCTCCCAGTATTTCTCTTTGAATTTTCCCACACAGATGATTTTTATATTAAGCATCTTTTCTTCCTTTTGCTGACAGCTTTCCGTCATCCACGTTCAGCGGATCTATAAAAGTGAGACCTTCCCTGGCAGCTACCTCCAGCGTATAGTCCTCTTCCCTATGGAATCCGGCTTCACCGAGCGCATCTTCGACCGTCTGACGGGCAAACAGCGGAGCATTATTGTGAAAACTCAGATGCGCCAGCATTATACGAAGCGGCCCCGCCGTATGACTTGCTTTTCTGTCTGACAGAATGCTCGCCAGTACTTCTCCGGCGTAATCGTTCGACAGATGGCCTTTATCGCCCTTTATCCTTACCTTTACGTTATAAGGATAATCACCGAACATCAGCATGTCCAGGTCGTGATTCGCTTCGAAAACAAGCAGCCCTGCATCGCTTATTGCGGAATAGATCTCATCGCTGACCACACCTGTGTCCGTCACAATCGCGAGTTTTTCACCGCCCGATGTGATGGTGAATCCCAGCGGCTCTGCAGCATCGTGGCTAAGAGGAAAAGCTCCTATCTCCATGTCTGCATCATTATCAAGTCTGACTATCTCTCCCGCGGACAGCAGCACGATTCTCTCCTGCGGTACATAACTGAAGCAATCCGCGCTTTCCACCGTGCCGCGGCTTACATAGAAAAATGCGTTGCAGCACTTGCGGGATATCGCCCTCACGCTTTTCACATGGTCGATATGTTCATGAGTAATGAGAACAGCATCGACATCGGCAGGGTCTGTCCCAAGCTGCTCAAGCGCGCCGATTATCCTTTTTGCTGGAAGGCCGGCATCGATCAGGATGGTACGGCTTTCCGTCATTATTATGTATGAATTGCCGGAGCTGCTGCTCCCTACTGATACGATCTCAATCATTCTTTTCTTTTGGTTTAGGTTTTATCTGGCGGTACGAATTCTTTACGTATCCGCGGTCGCGCCTGCATACTGACTTGTAATTACAATAGCCGCAGGCCAGCCTGCTGTCTACCCTGAGCGGATTTATGCCTATCTTTCCGTCCAGAATACCTTTGGCCGTTTCTTCTATGCGTGTGATTACTTCACTGCGTACTTCTTCAAATTCTTCGCGGCTGACAGCGCCCTTTGCTGATGAAAGCACCTTTTCCGGCATGGCTCTCAGAACACCCTCGTCATTTATGAAAGTGCCTTTCAGCTTGAATTCGTCCTCCGCTTCCTTTCCGAGAAGCGTAACTATCTGCTTTTCGCTCTTGTCATTTAAGGATTCAATAGGATCCTTGATGTTGAAATAGAACATTCCGGCAGGAGTCAGATCTCCCGTTGCGGCAGAAATCAGATATATCATCAGCTGCATCTTGTATCCCTGGCGCATCTTCCATAGATCAAGCTTATCGCTTCCGGTTTTGTAATCAATAATGCGCACCCGGTTCTCGCCGTTTACGTTTATGATATCCGCGCGGTCTATCTTTCCTTCAACATATACTTCTCCGTCACCGGCGCTGATCCTGAGCGGTTCGAGTTCCGCATGTCTCCCGAACGGTTCTTCGAACGAAGCGCTTACCACGGATTCTGCCGCGAGCTGTGTGGCCATCGCCTTTGCAGCCGAAGCACAGATCTCGCGTATGCGGCTCATGCGGTATTCCTCGCAGCCTGTGGATATGAACAGTCCTCCCATGTAGCTCTGCGACAGCTCATCCAGAGCGGCAGTTACCAGCTCCTCGAGCGAGTCATCGTCAGGTATATCTTCAGCCTTCATTATCTGCCTTGCGACGGCCATCAGGCATTCGTGATACACATCACCCACCGAGCGGGCGTCACTCGCGAAGGCCCTTTCCTCTTTAGGCCTGAGTCCCCTGTCGATGAAATACCTGAACGGGCAGTCTATATAGTTGCCTATCGATGAAGCGCTCAGCGACAGGCTGCCGTCTCTCCTGCAGAAGAGGTCTTTTGCCGTGGTTCGTCCGAGCGGATACTGTACATTATCGTAAGCTGCTGCTTTGAGCATGGTATCCAGCTCATCCTTGCGGTTATCCGCATACCAGTGAAGCATTGCCCTTGTGAGAGCATCGGGTTCTTCAGGCGCGTTTGCATCCTTGATGCGGTTGATAAGATGCCTCATGCCGTCACCGGCAGTGTTGATTCTGTCAGCTTTGCCGGCCTCCAGAGAAGTTCCCCTTCCGATACTTATTATGTCTTTACGGATCAGGCCGTCTGCTTCTATCCGCGGGAACAGCATCTTCAGCGAGTCGATCACAGGAGACGGATTGGTATCCCTTCCCTCTGCGTCTGTCATCGCCCAGCTGATATATACCTTTTCGGAAGGTCTTGCCATCATGCGGTACATGGCAGCATTTTCTTCATCCATTTTTATGTCATCAAGGCTTCCAAGAGCAAATCCCTTATCCTTGAAGAACTCCTTCTCATCCATTGAGAACAGGCCTTCAGTCTGAGGCGAAAGCGGCAGCACACCTTCGCATGCGCCGAGTATCACCGCCGCCCTCATCTGACGCGGTCTGGTCCTTATCATGGTACCCATCGAAAGGCCATCAACAGAAGGCGGTATCACACCCACCTCAACGTCTGACAGTCCTGCGATATATATATCCGTGAAATCTGCAAAGACCATCGGCGAATCGCCCATTATGCCGTCTATCTGATCGAGGAGTTCCATGGCTTTTGCAAAGCTCTGGGTCATGCGCTGAGCTTCATCGTGCAGGCCTCTCTCATCCTCGGAAGCTGCTGCCTCGGCAACCTTGTCCTCAAGCTTCCACTCCTCATTCAGATAAGTCCTGAAGCCTTTGATAAACTCTGTGACCGAAGCGGTTTTTGCCAGAGCTGACAGCTTTGAAACCGAATCCGAAATACCGGCCCGCATTGATTCGAGTCTGTCAAATGCATCTTCACCAAGTTCGTCCCTGCCGTATCTGAAAGGCTTGTCCCACGCGGAACCTTTTATGCGGTACGCTCTCGCGTAATTCTCAAGGTCTTCGATATCGCTGTCATCATAGTCCGTCAGCCCTGTCTTGAGCATCGCGAAAAGATACTGCGATGACTTGCGGTGAACAAGGAATTCAAGCAGGTTTACTATGAATCCAACTGCAGCACTGTCTGTAATGTCACGTGATGTATCGGCAAAGACAGGCAGTCCGTACTCCGCGAAAACCCGTCTTATGATCGGCTGCATAGTTCCTTCGTCATTGGCTATCAGCTGAATCTCACGCATTTTATATCCGAGGTCACGGATCAGATGCCACACGTACGCAGCTGCACTCTCAGCCTCGTAATACGGGTTGGCAGCACACACGACAGTGAGATCTTCAGGAATGAAGTCTGCATTTTCAGCCCTTTCCGCCGGACTAAGAACATCTTTCCAAAGGGACCTCTCCATGCGCTTTATGGTTTCGCTCTTCTGCGACTGATATGAAACCGGGATATCTTCAAAGCTGACATTTATATTGTTATCCGCGCCAAGCTGTGTGAGCGAAGCAGTGAGTCGCTCATCAAGGCTGAAATCACTTTCATTGACAATGAAGCTGACCGACTCTGCAGTCTTTGCAAGCTCCATCAGTGCACCGGCAAACTTAGGAGTTATGCTGTCATATCCGTAGACCCATATCGATTTACCATGAACGAGACGGGAGTCTCCGATAGCGCTGACGTACATAGCAATGTAGTCCTCAGAGTCAGTATATCTGCCCCCGATAGCCTCCTCATACGCTGTTATTACACCGCTGAGTTCCTTCAGCTTGGCTTCGAGTATGGGATCTCCGCCTGCATCGCCGATCATTTCCTGAAGCTTTTCGACAGTGCAGTCCTGCTGCTTGAATTCCGAGATAAAATCGTTGAGCATGGCAGTGAAGGTCAGTTTGCCCGCCACCCTGCTGAAAATATCAAAATCGTCAGCATGCTCCCGTATGAGCATCGACAGCAGCATGAAGCGCCCGTATTTGTCGATCATCTTTACCGACTCGGTACCCTGCTCCATCAGGACTTTAAGTCCCAGGCGGTTCATCGATGTGATCTCTACGCTGAACAGGCAGTCAGTCTCAAGATACCTCAGAGCCTGCTCCTCTGCCACAAGTGTGTACTGATCCGGCACCAAAACAAGCGTCTCACCCCCGTGTTCCCTCACACGGTCATAGATGAAACGCTCCTTGTCTATATTCTCCCTGCCTGCAAATAATCTCAGCATTTATTGTTTATCCGTTTGCCTTTGCCGCATCCTGCGAGAGCTTGGCCCGGACGAAAACATCGAGATCTCCGTCCATCACGGCGTCAACATTTCCGACCTCCGCGCCTGTCCGGGTGTCCTTTACCATCGTATACGGCTGGAACACGTAGTTTCTGATCTGCGAGCCCCATGTCGCCATAGACTGATCGCCTTTTATCTCGTTGAGGTTCTCCTTGTGAGCTTCCTCCGCAAGACGTGTCAGCTTTGAGATGAGGATCTTCATCGCGACCTCGCGGTTCATGATCTGTGAACGCTCATTCTGACATGTAACAACGATTCCGGTCGGGATATGAGTGATGCGTACGGCGGAATCTGTTGTGTTTACATGCTGGCCGCCTGCTCCGCCCGATCTGTATGTATCAATTTTCAGATCGTTCGGGTCGATGGTAACCTCTACCTCATCGCCGATGTCAGGGACGACTTCTACAGCTGCAAATGACGTCTGCCTTTTGCCCATGGCGTTGAACGGCGATATGCGTACAAGCCTGTGCACGCCTGTCTCGGACTTGAGCAGTCCGTAAGCGTTGTCTCCGCTGACCTCGATCGTAGAGCTTTTTATGCCGTAGTCTACGTCATCCTGCCTGTCGAGGATCTTAGTTTTGAAGCCCTTCTTTTCACAGTATCTGAGGTACATCCTCTCGAGCATCTCAGCCCAGTCGTTGGCATCGACTCCGCCCGTACCTGAATGTATGCTCAGTATACAGTCTTTGCTGTCGTATTTTCCGGACAGCAGCATGTTTGTCTTGAGGTCCTCAAGCTCGTCAGAAAGCTTAGCGAATCCTGATATAACGCTCTTCGCTTCGTCTTCATCTTCGAGCTCCTCTGCTATATCTATAAGCTCGGGGAGTTCGTCTGCCTCGGAGGCGAGCCTTTCATACAGGCCAAGCTTGTCCTCAAGAGATTTTTTCTCCTTGAGTACCTTTTGCGCATTCTTCTGGTCGTTCCAGAAGCCCTCCTTCAGGCTCTCGTCCTCGAGCTCTTTTATCCTTTTTCTGAGACCCTCCGGGTCAAAGATAACCTCCCACTTCCGCGATCTGCTCCTTGAGAGCCGGAAGCTGGCTTCTTATTTCATCAAGCTGTAACATTTTTCCTCCAGTTTATGTTAGTTTAGCCTTTCTGAGCATCGGTATCCCTTATAAGGACTACCCGGTTAAGGAGTCCCATATGCTCTGCCTGCAGTATCATATCGAGCTGCAGCATCATCTGATTGGCCGCGTTTCCGAACGCCCCGAACAGCATGTCGAAAATTATAGCAGCGATCACGTATTCCTTACCTATGTCGAGCTGTCCGATTATGACAACATACGACAGAAGATTGACTCCAGGGATAGGCGGCGCCGCTACAAGAAGGATAAGGGCGAAAACTATCGCAGTCAGAATCCATACAGGCGTTATAGCCACACCGCTCCTCATTGCAGCAAATATGACGAAAGAGATCATTCCCACTATGCTTGCAGGCATGTACAGAACCAATCCAAGCGGAAGAACCCTCTGCGTGAATATCTTCTGCATTCCGAGGCTTTTTATGCAGCACTTTTCGGAAAGCGCATATGTGTCGGAATCAAGTCCGTTTTTAACGGCAAGAATGAATGACGGCCATAGCTTCTTAAGAAGCACACGCGGTTTAACTCCAAACCTTCTGCTGATCACAAGAAATACCGCAGCCATGATCACCAAAGAAACTATTATCGCAAACGGGATCACTATCAGAAGTGATGTGAGAAGCTGCGCATTGTGACTGATCATAAGCTGTGCTGTCAGGAAGACAGTGAACACAGGCATCAGTACCGCGATCCATTGTGCCAGCTGCATGCTTACCAGATTGAGCTCATGTATGAGTGAGACTATCCCGGATGCCTGCTGGCCGACTGCCATGGTGGCATATGCGAAAATGATGCCCATCAGTATGAGCTGCGCAGTGTTGAAGTCCCTTATAGGATCGAGCATATTCTCAGGAACGACGCTGAACAATCCCCTTAACAGATCAGACAGAGTATCTCTCGAAAACCCGTTAAATGAAAATCTGTGTCCGGACATCAGTACTGCTGCTATTATAGTGATCACACCAAGCACAAGGCTGATGAAAAAGTACCTGCCTGTGATGACCCCTGCATTTCCGCCCTGCTCCGATACTTCACGTGTATCCAGCATGGTGGACATTACTATGATAAGCATGGCCGGTGCCGACACGCTGTAAAGGATGTTGTTCCACAGGTCATATACCGGCATCAGCAGGCCTTCTGTCACAAACTGGGCATCGCCCTCAGCCAGTGCGACCATGGCAACGCTGCCGGAAATAATACCGAAAATTATTGCAAATATAATAACGATTACGGGATTGACGCTCATCCTGCGCATCGGGATCTTCATTATATTGGTCCCGTGCGAGTAGCTGTACATAGGGCTGATCCCTGCTGAAGCAAGCAGGCCGCGGCTCCACTCCTCAACTGAGGATTTTGTCTTGCTGAACGGATTATAGGCTTCACCTACATGTTCCATCCTGATCGATGGTCTTCCGAACCTTATGCTCGCGATCACTTTCACCATGTTAAGGTCTCCGAAACGCTGCCATATGCTGAGCAGAGCTTCTTCGACCGTAAAGCGTATCCTTATGCGGTTCTGTCTTTCCGTTCCCATACCCTTCAGGAAAACTTCGAGGTCTTCCGAAATACGTTCTACGCTTTCCCCATTAAGGATAAAGCTTTTTTTGACCGATATCTCATCAATGATCTCACGTATGAAAACCACTGTCATGATGATAACCGCTATGGAGTTGCATATGTTTGCAAGTGATATGCCGTAATACAGCGTCTGAGCAGCCATTCCAAGAACAGGAAGCACCCATATGCACATCAATGCTTTATACTCCCCGTCAGGGAGGACCTCCCTCTCAGTCAATGTCCTTACGAGCAGGATAATGACAGCTACGGCAGCAAGTACCGGGAGCACAGGAAAAAGAACTCCTCTGTGATAAACGTTCTGATCATCAAAGCTATACAGGAAACGGAAAATAGCAGAAAGAGCGATCAGCGCCACACCTGCACCGCAGATGCCGTAAACCGCATTGCGCGGTTTCTTGTCTGCCCCGCCGCCCCTTTCTTCGAGCAGCGTATCAAGCAGCTTGTTTCCGATTGCAAGCAGCACAAACATTCCTGTGAAAACAGCAAAGTTGCTTATTCTCACCATAATATATCCGGCATCTGAAGGTTCTCCGTGGTATACGTAAGCCAACGCGTCTGCGATATTGATCACAACATTTGTCAGCAAAGCCGCGATTATCACCTTTGTCGCCTTGCGTCCTTCTGTGTCGTACATCCTGACAGACAGTACCGCCAGCAGACAGAACAGCGCAAAACCTGATTCAAGTATTATGTGCAGAAATGTTACAAGATTCATTTTTCAGTTCAGATAATCTCAAGCAGCTGCCCGGGTTTTTCTATATTGTATGTAGGTTTATAGCCTTCGGCCAGCATGGCCTCTTCATCGACATAGTGACTCCAGCCAACCATAACGCTGTCTACTCCGGCATTATTGGCGCAGCCTATGTCATATTTAGTGTCACCTATCATTAACGCGGCTTCACGGACTGAGTCCGGTACAGCGTTATCCGTAGTGTGCTGTCCGTTTTCGTGAGCCATCATTTTGATGAGGACCGCTTCTATGGTCTCCGGATCAGGTTTATGTGAAGTCACATCATTCATGGTGACGACTTCATCCACACACCCATCGATCCCCAGTTTTTTCATGTAGTTCCAGAAGCTGTAGGCAGTACGCGAAGTGCCGACACCTATGATGCATCCGCGCTCCCTGAGCTGTTCAAGAAGTTCCCTGACACCGTCAAAGACATAAACTTCATAGTCCTGCTGGTGCGAGTCCTGATAAGCCCTGTAAAAATCTACGACCTCATTTACGGGAGCATCCGGTATCAGCCTGCCGATCGTATTCACGAGTATCTCCCCGAAGGTCGCCTCGATCTCCCTTACCGTCAGGGGGTATCCCAGATAATGCTCAAAAGTTGCCTGCCACGATGCGATAATTATGTTGTTTGTATTGACAAGAGTTCCGTCAAAATCAAATATTATATACTTTTTATTCATCAATTCCCAAAGCAAGCGAGCTGCTATCCGCGGGAAGTGGCTCTGCGGTAGCCGGCGCTTAGCGATTGACGAGCAGCCATAACAAATTTTTACATAAAGCCCTGCTGGCTGCGAAGGCAGAGCTTAGCGTCCGCTGCGTTAAACCGCAGTGAGGCGCGAACCGGCCTTATTTGTCAGCGAGAAACTATCCGGATGAAGCGGCTTTGCGGCAGCCGGCACTTAGCGATTGCCGAGCCGCAGGCGATGGCAGAGCTTAGTACCGCTGCGTCGCCGCAACGAGACGAGAGTCGTACGCTTCAGACGGATAGTTGCGAGCTTTACCAGCCGCCGCCTCCGCCGCCGCCGCTTCCGCCGCCGCTGAAACCGCCTCCACTGAAGCCGCCTCCGCCGCTCCAGCTTCCGCCGCCGCCGCTGCTCCAGCTTCCACCGCCGCCTCCTGATGATGACGGGATGACTATGCTGTTGCTTATGCTGGCGTTGCAGTCGCTCATCATTCTTCCCATCATATAGTAGTCGAAGCTGTCGAAGCCGCGCGGGCTGCGGTACCAGTCAGGAGCAAATACAGGCAGATCCTCAAAGTTCTTTATCCACTTTTTGCTCAGGCCGAATACGTAAGCGTAAGGCATTATATGGTAGAAATAAGCCGGATCCTCCTCGACCAGCTCATTCAGCTTATCGAGCTCTGCTGTCCTTATGAAATCCTTGAAGCCGAGTACTCTGCCGAGAAGATCTGTGTATGAATCCGTTCTTGCGATGGCGATCACAGCAAAGAACATACTGATAAGCGTACCTACCACCAGATACATAACCAGAGCTAGAGCTTTAGGTCTGTCGAGCAGGCTGAGAGCATCTGAAGTCAGCGGGAGTATTCCGACTCCCATGGTAAAGAACCAGATAGCGCCCAGGCTCTTAAGGACTGTCTTCACTTTTGAGGAAGAACGGATATTGTCATATACGGAGCACATGAGATATACAGATATGAGTATATGCACAGCTGCCCAGCCCAGAAGGGTGCCTCCCATCTCGTCTCCGTTGATTCCGCCCCAGGTTACATATGCTGCTGACGGAACTATGGCGGCTACCGAGCAGGCTGCTCTTGCCATGCGCGAATCAGGCCTGACGATAGCTCTGCTGCCCTCAAACATTTTTTCAAGCTTTTCCTTTGCCTTAAGGTAGCTGTTTCCGAATGTAGACGAAGAAGCAATCTGCTTGCTTGTTCTGACTCTCTTCTCTCCCGGGAATATGCCGAAATATATCTTGCGTACATATTCAGGCACTTCCGTGCCGGGATCCTGTATGCCGATAAACCTGTAATTTTTCCTGTCTATTTCCTCTATCTCGAGATATCCCTTGTCTGCGAGATAGACGATGGTAGAGATCAGATCCTGCTTGTCGGCCCTACCGTCCACAAGGTAGCCGATCTCGCCAGGAGTCAGCTCATCCGGAGGATAGAACTCGAGTGTCTTCACCATGTGCTTGTCTCTGCCGAAGAGATACCAGAGCATTATGGCTCCGACAGGTCCCAGCAGGAACAGGAACATAGTGGCAATGCTTATTTTTCCGAACTCCGGGGCACCTTCCCAGTATCCCTGAGGAAGCTCCAGCTGAAGTGTTATGCCGTGATGTGCAGGTATATCCGAAGCCGTGATCGTTATTGTCTTTCCGTCGCTGCCTGTTTCAAGCACGGCATTGTCCTCATTGGAGGCAGTGCCGTAAGAGCCCGAATACACCTTCGCCTTGCTGAGATCAGCTTCTTTAGGAAGGTTGACCACACATTTGCTTGATCCTATGTCGGTCTCCCAGTCAGTAGGGATCAGGTTGAGGAGCAGCATGTCCTTCTCGGTATTCTCATCCTCGTACATCGCGATATTGTATAGAATATCGTAAGGATTCTCTCCCGTGAGGGTGTAGCTGCCGCTTCCGATCTTTAAGACCTGATACCCGGACTGCGTGTATGCCTCGTAATCGTATCCCGGCACCTTGATATGGGATATCTTCTGGCCCTGCATAGGAATATATCTGTAGATACCGTGATGAGCCGTGACATAGTACATGTCGAGGTGCTCATGATAATCATATGAGTTGTTTTTCGCAACATCGACAGTAACATCATAGTTTATGGTGTACATCGTATTGTCGCTGGCATAGCTGCCTGTATCCGCTGTCGCGAATGGAATCATCATTACGGCAACAGCCGCGATAGCCAGAACCGCAGCTGCCCTTTTCAGGATGCCGGTGCTGCGTGTCTTGATTCTTTTCATGATAGTATCCCCCTAAAGGCCTTCGTCGAATTCCTCAGTGTGCATCTTAGGAAAGTTGAACATGTTCGCGACAAGGCTGGTCGGAAAACTCTCAACCTTATTGTTGTAGTCGCGAAGCACCGCGTTGTAGTACTTCTTCGCGTTGTCGATATCCTTAGGATCGCCCGCTTCCTCGTACTTGCGGAGCTCGACCTCGGCAAGTTCAATGCGGTTCTTGTCCTTTGTCAGCGAATTGTAGGTGAGTGCGAAGTAAACTGCTACTACGACCACCAGAATAATAACAAATGTCAGCATTCCGGACTCCTTTCGTTCCTGCTATATAACTTCTGCTTATTAAACGTTTCTGCCGCAACAGTTTTTGTACTTTTTGCCGCTTCCGCATGGACACGGATCGTTTCTGCCCACCTTCGGCATGTCACGCCTTATGGTCTCCTGCTTGCCTGTCTTGTCTGCCTTAGGAGCTGCTGCCGGCATATTGCCGCCCTTTGCCTTTGCCTGGGCAGCCGTATCATCCTTATACTCTTCCTTTGCTGCAGATGTCCTGCCTGTCACAACGTTGCGTCTCTCAGTTTTTGTGGTTACTGTCACGTTGTAGCAGAACTTGACGGTCTCTTCCCTGATGTCCGCGACCATCTCATCGAACATCGCAAAGCCTTCCTGTGCGTATGCAACAGCCGGGTCCTGCTGTCCGATTCCTCTGAGGCCGATACCGTCTTTCAGCTGATCCATCGCATCGATGTGATCCATCCAGCGGTTATCTACGACTCTGAGCAGGATCATGCGCTCGACTTCTCTCATCTGCTCGCTGCCGATCTCAGCCTCTTTCTCTGCGTACATCTCATCAAAGATCTGCTTGATATCATCCTTGAGCTTATACTCGTCAAGACCTCTCAGGTAGTCTTCATCCACCTTGAGTCTGCCTCTGAAGTTAGGCGTTATCTGCTCAAGACCATCGGTGATCCTCTTGATATCCCACTCTTCAGGATACTTCGATTCCATGACCACCGGATCAACTATGCCGTCGATCAGTTCATAGGTCATGTTCCTTATGTATTCGGAAACATCTTCGCCGTTGAGCACCATGCGCCTCTGATCGTAGATGATCTCACGCTGCTTGTTCATTACGTTGTCGTACTGCAGTACGTATTTACGTATGCCGAAGTTCTTGCCCTCAACCTTTTTCTGGGCGCTTTCGATCGATCTCGACAGCATTCCCGCCTCGAGCGGCTCGTCTTCGTCCATGCCTACTCTTTCGAGTATGCCTTGCATTCTTTCTCCTCCGAAGAGTCTCATAAGATCGTCTTCAAGAGCGATAAAGAACTGTGTATTTCCCGGGTCGCCCTGACGTCCTGAACGTCCTCTGAGCTGGTTGTCGATACGCCTTGATTCATGGCGCTCGGTTCCGACTATGCAGAGGCCTCCGAGTTCCCTGACCTTCTGCTGCTCAGGTGCTCTCTCTTTCTTGATCTGATCGTGGAGCTCATTGTATTTTGCGCGTGCCTCGAGCATCTCCGGATCGTCCGATTTCTCAAAGCCTGTCGCAAACGAGATCTGCTCAGGCGTGTATCCTTCCTTGCGCATCTGCTTGCGCGCTTCGAAGTCCGGGTTTCCTCCCAGTATGATATCGGTACCACGGCCGGCCATGTTGGTCGCGATGGTGACCGCTCCGAGCCTGCCGGCCTCAGCGACAATCTCGGCCTCCTGCTCGTGGTGCTTCGCATTCAGCACGTTGTGCTTTACACCGCGCTTCTTGAGCATGCCGCTGATGAGTTCGGATATCTCGATCGATATCGTACCGACCAGAACAGGCTGTCCTGTCTGGTGGGCCTCGACGACCCTGTTGACGATCGCCTTGTACTTGGCCTTCTGGTGCGCGTATACCGAATCCTGTCTGTCATCTCTGATGACCGGCATGTTTGTCGGTATAACGACTACGTCCATGTTGTATATGTCGCGGAACTCGTCTTCTTCTGTCTTTGCTGTACCGGTCATTCCGGCGAGCTTGTTGTACATCCTGAAGTAGTTCTGGAGGGTGATGGTAGCGAGAGTCTTTGACTCCGATCTTACCTTTACACCTTCTTTTGCTTCGATAGCCTGATGCAGGCCGTTGCTGAAGCGTCTTCCGTACATGAGACGTCCGGTGAACTCGTCTACGATAAGGATCTCGCCATCTTTTACGATATAGTCGACATCCTTCTTCATGAGATAGTTGGCGCGGAGAGCCTGATGTACATAGTGGTTGAGTTCCATGTTGTCAGGATCCGAGAAGTTGTCGATCTTGAAGTAATCTTCGCAGAGCTTGACTCCCTCGTCAGTAAGCGACACCTGATTGTCCTTCTCTTCCACCTTGTAATCAGAACCTTCATTGAGGGTCTTTACGAAGGTGTTGGCGTTTCTGTACATCACGCTGGAATCGACGCCTCTTCCGGAAATAATGAGCGGCGTTCTGGCCTCATCGATGAGGATCGAGTCGACCTCGTCGACGATGGCGTAGTTGAGTTCTCTCTGTGTGAGGTCCTCCTTATATGTAACCATGTTGTCACGCAGATAGTCGAAACCGAACTCGTTATTTGTTCCGTATGTGATGTCGGCCATATACTGGTCGTGTCTGGCCTTTCCCTCGACAGCGTGTATTACGCAGCCTACCTTGAGGCCGAGGAACGAATAGAGCTTGCCCATCCACTCCGCGTCACGCTTTGCCAGGTAGTCGTTGACTGTAACGACATGCACTCCGCGTCCCTCAAGAGCATTGAGGTACGCAGGCAGTGTCGCTACGAGAGTCTTACCTTCACCTGTCTTCATCTCGGAGATGCGTCCCTGATGAAGCACCACGCCTCCTATGAGCTGCACCCTGAAATGTTTCATTCCCAGTGAACGCCATGCTGCTTCACGGCAGACAGCGAACGCTTCAGGCAGTATGTCGTCGAGAGTCTCGCCCTCGGCAAGCCTTGCCCTGAACTCCCCGGTCTTATCTCTGAGCTCATCATCCGAAAGAGCCTGCATAGCTTCATCGTAAGATTCGATGACATCTACGATCTTTTCGACTTTTCTGACTTCTTTTGCGTTAAGATCACCGAAGATCTTTTCCATTAAACCCATTGCTATATCTTCCTTTCATTTCGATCCTCGTCTTCAGGCTTGTCCTTGACCATTATGCGCGTCATGAGAGCGCGCCTGGCGTCGGCCTTGGTTACCTTGACGTGGAATAATTTATGTCTTGATTCATAGTCGAACTCGTCACCCACCTTAGGCAGCCTGTCGAGCTCTATCATCACCCATCCGTTGATAGTTGTAGCGTCGGCTTCGATCTCCTCATCGAACATCTCGAAGAAGTCCTCGAGGTTTGCTCCGCCGGCAACCATATACACATCGTCGCCTGCAGGCCTTACATCCCTTGATGCTACAGTGTCATGCTCATCGTAGATATCACCGACGATCTCCTCGATAATATCCTCGAGAGTGACCAGTCCTGTAGTACCGCCGTACTCGTCCACGACTATCGCTATGTGAGTCCTCTTTGCCTGCATCTTTTTGAGCAGAACAGCAGCCTTGAGAGTCTCGGCCACGTAAGCCACCGGCTTTATGATCTTTTCGGTATCCTTTATTGTCTTTACATTATTGTTATAAAGGTCCTTCTGATTGATGACGCCGATAATGTCATCCAGGTCGTCCTCATACACCGGCAGTCTTGAAAGGCCGGACTCCTTGAAGACCTTCTTGATCTCAGCAACAGGAGTGCCTCTTTCAACTGCAACTATATCGACTCTCGGAGTGAGTATATCGATTGCCTCGATGTCGTTGAACTCGATCGCGTTCGCGATAAGTTCGCTCTGCTCCTCACCTATGGCTCCGCCTGCCTCAGCCTCCTCGACTATCGTAAGCAGTTCATCCTCACTGAACTCCGGCTCGTCATTCTTGCCGAAGGCCTTTTTGAGAATGATCTTCAGTCCGTTGAAGATGAATGTCAAAGGAGTCAGTATGAATATGAGTGCCCTTACAAAAGGAGTAAGGAACAGTGCGACCTCTTCCGCATACTCTCTGGCAAGGATCTTCGGAGAGATCTCGCCAAACACCAGGACGAGGAATGTTACCATGATTGTGGCGATGGTCGGACCTATCTTTCCTCCCCATGTCATGATACCGTACACTGTAGCGACGGAAGTCATGGTGATGTTTGAAATGGTGTTTCCGACCAGCACCGCTGTGATCAGTCTGTCGAAATCCTCGCAGAGCTCGAGTGCGTAAGCTGCTCGCTTGTTGTCGTCAGCTGCGAGGTTCTTGAGCTTGATCTTGTTGGCTGAGCTGAACGCCGTCTCGGTAGCCGAAAAGAACGTTGAGCTCAGCGTAAGAAGTATTATTGCTATTAAATATCCGTTCATTATTCCTTTCCGGTGATCTCCCAGTCGATGGTGGTATCGATCTCAGGAGTCTCATAGTTTTCATTATCGTATGTCAGATACGCCTTGGCAGTATATCTGCCGGGAGCGATTGCTCTGTTGTCTCTGTATCTGACGGCGATCTGCCATGGAACTCCCTTGAGGGTGATGTGCTTCTCTGTACCATCATATTCGAATGGTTCATCGTAATCCCAGCGTACCATGGAAGTGTCATATTTAGCTCTGAGGATCCTCCACTTGAGGTCAGGTATCTCTGCAGCTTCGCAGTTGCGTGTGTCATAGATGAGCCTTGCCCTTGCAGTGTATGTGCCGGCATTGATCTTGGAGTTGTCGGTGTAAACGACCTCGATATCTTCCGGTACTCCTTCGAGTTTCACTTCTTTAGCCTTGTCATCGTATACGAAGACAGTCTCATCATCGTAGTTCCACTTAACATTCGAGAGATCGAGTTCCTTCTTTGCGATCCTCCACCTGAGTTCAGGTACTGAAGGAGCTTCATAGTTCTCTTTATGTTTGTATCTGAGCTTTGCCTCAGCGGTATATCCGCCTGCATCAACGCCCTTGTTGCCTACATATGCTTCTACCCTGACACCTTCAGGCAGGCCGAGCAGCCTTACGCTCTTTTCCTTGCCGTTATACACGAACTCATTCTCGTAATCCCAGTGCACTTCGGACATATCGTAGCTTGCCTTATCGATATGCCACCAGCATCCGCTGACAGGAGCCGGTGTCTCATAGTTGACCGGATCCTTCGCCTCTACAACTGCCATTGCCTCGTATTCACCGGAGTTCACGGCTCTGTTGTTGCTGTATGTAACCTTGACCGTGTCAGGAAGTCCTGCAAGTTCGACACACTTCTCTTCGTTGTCAAATGTAAACGGGCTCTCATAGTCCCAGTGTACACCGCTCATATCGATAGGAGCTTTAAGAATCTCCCACTTGAACGGCGGGAGCTCGCGCTCAGTGTAGTTGCCCGGTTCTCTGTTCACCAGCTTTGCAGTCGTATAATAGACGCCTGCGTCAGTCGCAGTCTCGCCCTCATAAACCACATCAAATCCCTCAGGGATACCTGCGAGGTAAGATTCAGGCTCTACTCCGCGCAGCTTCTCGAAGAAGCCGAGAGGTTGGGTCTTTGTGGCTATGCAGACGCTCTTAGGTGTGCCATCGTACATATAAGGACCGTCATAGACCCATTCCACTGCGCTGGTATCAACATCAACAGCAGCAGGAGCTATGCTCCAGTTACATCCGCTGAAGGTCGGCTTCTCGTAGTTATCCGCATCGTATTCCAGAGTTACTGAAGCCGAGTATGAGCCGGCGTCTGTAGCCATGTTGCCCTCGTAGACCGGTGTGATTCCTTCAGGCAGACCTGTAAGTTCTACGGTCTTTGCGTTTCCGTCAAATGTAAATCCAGTGACACCCTGCCACGCGGTCTTCGACATGTCATATACAGCCTTGCTGATACTCCACTCGCATCCGCCGATCTCAGGTGTGTAATAGTTGTTCGCATCGTACTCAAGGTCTGCTGTCGCGCTGTAGTTGCCTACATTGACAGCGGTGTTTCCGTGATATACAGGGGTGACACCCTCCGGAAGGCCCGCGATGTATACTGACTTTTCGCTTCCGTCATATACGGATTTGAATTCGCCTTCCCATCTTGCGCCCGACATGTCATAGGTTGCCTTTGTAATGCGCCATTCGCAGTCCCTTATAGACGCTCCGTTGTAATTAGCAGGATCTTTAGGTGTCAGCTCGGCATGTGCCGTGTAAACACCGGCTGCCTCTGCTGTATTGCCTGTATACTCGGCGTTGAGCGATCCCGGAATGCCCTCGAGCTTTACGGTCTTAGCCTTGCCGTCATAGACAAATGAACGAGAGTAGTCCCATCTAAGTCCGCGGATGTCCGGATCAGCCTTTTCGATCGCCCAGTCACAGCTCATTTCTTCAGGTACATTGAAGTCCGAAGTGTCGATGCCGAACCTTGCGACAGCTCTGTAGCTGTCAGCGTTTACAGCAGTATTGCCCTCATAGCTGACGCTCACTCCTTCAGGAAGGCCTGTCAGCTGTATCCTCTTAGGTGTGCCGTCAAATACGAAACTTCCGTCATAATCCCATGCAGCTTCGCTCATATCGTAGTCAGCCTTGTTGATGCACCAGTCGATACTTATAGGATCCGGAGCATTGAAGTTGCTGTCAGATGTAGCAAAGCTGGCTGTAGCAACATAGTTGCCGGCTTTGTCAGCGCTGTTCTCGTTGTATGTAGCTGTAACATTTTCCGGAAGGTCTTTAAGCCCGATGCTCTTTCTGCTGCCGTCAAATGTGAAGCATCCCGGCTCGTAGTCCCATTCGACTGCCGACATGTCATAATCGGCCTTTGCGATCTCCCAGTCGCAGTCTGCCACCGAAGGAGTATTGTAGTTTGCGGTATCAGATACCGTGAGTATCGCTTTTGCGGTGTATTTGCCGGCTTCCTTGCCCTCATTGCCTGTATATTCAGCCTTGATGCCGTTCGGGAGATGCTCGAGCATGACGCTCTGCTCTCTTCCGTTGAATACCTTAGGGCTGCTGTAATCCCATCTTACAGCGGACATGTCGTAATCAGCCTTCGCGATCTGCCACTTGCAGCTTTCGATTTTCGGCTGGTTATAGTTGTATGAGTCATAAGGGATCAGTTCAGCAGCTGCCTCGTATGAACCAGTGTCGGCTGCAGCATTACCGGAGTAAACAGCCCTGACTCCATCAGGAAGTCCTCTGAGCGATACTTCATGCATTCTTCCGTTGTATCTGAACTCGCCCTCATAATCCCAGGAGGCTCCCGACATATCGTATTCAGCTTTTCTGACCTCCCACTCGAGTTCCATCGGCTCAGGAGTGTTGAAGTTGCAGCTGTCCGCGGCTGTAAACGAAACGCTGGCCCTGTATGATCCGGCATCGCGCGCCGTATTGCCTCTGTAAGTAGGCAGAACGCCCTCAGGCAGTCCTTTCAGGATCACTCTGAACTCGCTTCCGTCATATGTGAAAGGCTTCTCGTAATCCCAGCGGACGTGGCTCATGTCGTAATTGCCCTTGTCGATCCTCCATGTGAGGTTCTCAAGTCTGGACTTTGTGAGGTTGTCCGTGTCTTCAGGAATGATCTCGGCAGCAGCTACATATGTGCCTGCCTGACTTGCCTTCGCATTGTTGTACCTGACTTCAGTACCTTCCGGAATGTTCCTGACAGCAACCGTCTTTTCTTTACCGTCATATATGAACGCTTCTTCGTAATCCCAGCTTACTGTCGATATATCTACAGGAGTTCTCTCGATAATCCAGTGGCATGTTGCCACTTCCGGCTTCCTGTAGTTCTTTGCATCATATTCGAAACCGGCTCTGGCTGTGTATTCACCTGCCTCTGAAGCCGAGCTTCCTTCGTATTCAGGCGTGAGGCCCTCAGGCAGTCCTGTCAGCCTTATGCTCTTTGTCTCGCCATCGTACGAGAATTCCCTGTTCTCCTGCCATCTGACACCGCTCATGTCAAATGATGCCTTGTCTATGCTCCAGTCGAGCATCATGTCAGGGATATTATCTTCGTAATTATCAGCGTCCATGACCCTGAACTTTGCAGTCGATGTGTAAGAGCCTGCATCTGTAGCAGATGCGTTGAAGTACTCTGCAGAAACGCCGTCAGGAAGTCCGGCTACTCTTACAGTCTTAGGTCTTCCGTCATAAACGAACGGCTCGCTGTAATCCCAGTAGGCTCCGCTCATGTCGAAGTGCGCCTTTCCGATGCTCCAGGAATAACCCTGAGGATCAGGTGCGCTGAAGTTGTCCTCATCGACCGGAGTGAACACCGCCTTCGCGAAGTATCTGCCCGCGCCTGCTGCGGTGTTACCTGTGTATTCCACTCTGACGGCGTCACCGAGGTCATTGATTATGCCGACACTCTTTTCACTGCCGTCATAAATGAATGCGGAAGAATCAGTCCACGAGAGCTTCGGCAGCTTGTACTCTGCCTTATCGATCGACCATGTGCAGCCGTTTATCTCAGGAACCTCGAAGTTGCCTGCGTCAGTCGGCACGAGCACTGCGCTCGCCGCGTACTTGCCCGCCTCGATGCATGTGTTTCCGCTGTACTCGACTTCGACTCCTTCAGGAACATTGACAAGATATATGCTGTGCTCGTTCCCGTCATATTCGAAAGGCTCGGAGTAATCCCAGCATACATCCGAAATATCTATTTTTCTCTTGAGGATCCTCCAGGTGCAGTCCGCAGGGGATGCAACTTCAAGATTGTCCCCGTCATATTTGAGATTAGCATGTGCGTTATATATGCCTGCATCGTATGCGGAAGCATTTTCGTATTCCGCGTATACGCCCTCAGGCAGCCCTTCGAGTTCTACCTTCTTGACCTCTCCGTCATATGTGAACGCCCCGCCGTAATTCCATCTGACGCCGGACATGTCAAGACTCTTCTTGCCTATCCTCCATCCGATGGTCATATCCTCAGGTGTATGGTAATTATGTGTATCCGGATTGATGAAAACTGCGCGGGCGGTATACTCGCCGGCTCTTCTTCCCTCACATCCGCTGTATCTTACTGTGAGTTCCTCAGGGTACGATGTCAGCTTTACTCCGTGTACGTCTCCGTCGTATTCGAAGTCCGTCTCATCGCACCACGCTGTGCGGGACATATCATATGAAGCCTTGGCGATCTCCCACTCATATTCCGCAGGACCCATGAAGCAGTAATTGCCGTCCACAGAAGCTCTGGCCAGATATTTGCCCGCCTGAGTCTCCTCTGCTCCTTCGTATTCGACCGCTGCGTCCTCAGGCAGATTCATTATGAATACCTTCTTCGGGGAGCCGTCATATACAAAATCTTCGCATCCGGACCACTCAAGATCTGCAGCATGGAGACCCACCTTTTTGATTTCCCATACGCATGGAGCCACATCCTGCGGCTTTTCATAATTTGCGCTGTCGTAATCAAATCTGGCCTTTGCTGTATAAACGCCTGCATTCAGAGCTTTATTGTCCTCATAACCTGCGGTGACCCCTTCAGGCAGTCCTTTGAGCTCTACACCGTGGCCTGTGCCGTCATATACGAACGGTCCGTCGTAGACCCAGCTCACCTGCGACATGTCGTAGGTGCCCTTGCGGATGGTCCACTCGTGCTCACGTACTATAAGAGGTTCGTTGAAATTATCCTGATCAAAATCGAAGCTGATCGTCGCGGTGTATGTGCCGGCTTCAATTCCCACGTTTCCGGTGTATTTAGGCACCACGCCCTCAGGCAGTCCCTCCAGCCATACATGCTTTTTGCCGCCGTCATAGGTCATGTCATCTTCTTCTGCCCAGCGTACGCCAGATACATCTATATTTGCTCTTCTGATGTTCAGTCTCACGGTGTTTGAGACAGCCTCTCCAACGCTGTTTGCCGCGTGGAGTCTCAGAAGGTATCCGTTGCATGATACAGGCAGGATGGCGTTGTGATTGATCGCGCGCCAGGTCCCCTCTTCACCTGTCTCACTTATCTCGAGATAGCCCGTCACCTCACGGTCGTTGATTGAAATGATCTCAGGCAGCTCAAACGGAATCACCTCGCCGAACGAGAAAGCAGCCGGCTCTGTGATTTCTCCGATCTTCGGTGCATGTCCCCATATAGCATAAAAATCGATATCCCTGTCGACTTCATCGATCTCCACTCCCGCAGGGATCTCTGCACCGCTTCCGTCAGGGCGGGAATTCCAGGACATGAACTTCCAGCTCTCATCCGGTCTGTCGAACATAGGAGCCTCTACACGATATGCAGAATTAGGAACCGTGAATCTTTCTTCGGCCACTTCTTCTGCCCCGCCTTCGAAATTGCTGTGGTAAAGCACTCTGAATCCTTCTACGGCGATCGGCTTTGCCTTCCTGTACTTGCCGTACTCCTTCACAGCAAGTCTTCCGCAGTCTGTGCTGCCGTCACCTTCCGTGCTGAAACCTTCGCCGAGGAGAATATCGTCCAGCTTTGCGCACTGAGCGAACATCCGGCTCATGTCTGAGCAGCGTCTTGTATCGAAGGACGAGATGTCGATTTCGCTGAGATTCGCGCAGCCTTCAAACATCGAGTCCATGCGAGTGACATTTGAAGTGTCGAATCCGCTGAGATCCGCCTTCACCATTTTTCTGCATCCCTTGAAAAGTCCTGCCAGCGATGCTCCGTCAGGGAAGCTCACACCGCGCGCTGCGACCACAGATCTGATAACGTCCTCAAAGCCCTTCCAAGGAGCTCCTTCGTCACCCAGATCTGCAGCTGATCCGCTGTCGATGAGAAGGTTGCCGTTCTCATCGATACCCCAGAGGCATTCACCCCATTTACCTACTTTTTTAAAGTTTTCTGCCATTATTCTGTCC
Organism: uncultured Eubacteriales bacterium; assembly: GCA_900320285.1. Lineage (GTDB taxonomy): Bacteria > Bacillota > Clostridia > Peptostreptococcales > Anaerovoracaceae > Crickella. Next base: position 24,925 of record ONRQ01000005.1, on the reverse strand, counting down.
CTTTTTTTATATTAGAGTTATCTGTTTCTGTGTTGTCTAGAGCACATAATCATACATAGTAGATTATACTAAATAAAACGCGCAAAATAAAGAAATCCGCAGACCTAATTTATGATCTGCGGATCTTCCTTTTCTGTTTTTTGTATCTATCGGGTCGCTTTAAGCAAGGCTTCGAACATTTCGTCCGCCGGATCGATGATCGGCAGACTTGTCAGTTTTTCCAGCTCTTCCTTGAAATACGGAAAGTGTGTACAGCCAAGCACAAGGGCTTCGGCTCCGCATGCTTCAAAATACTTCAGGAGATCGGCTATGCCACACTTATCCACTATCTCTTCCGGTGGCATTTCATCCTCAATTGCACGGACAATCGCCATGTTGCCGGTCCCTATCATATAAATGTCAGGATTGGCGGCCATGAGCGCCTCCTCGATCCCGTGAGCCGAGAGATTGTTTGCAGCCATGACTCCGATGCGGTCATATGCGCTTCCAAGCCTCCTGTACACCTGCAGCGGAGTGTAGATCCTTATGTCCTCACCGGAATCAATGGACTTACGCAGAGCATAGCTGTCAAAGTCGAATGCTCCTGAAAGCGAATTGCAGTAAATGAAGAAGTCTCTGGCCCCATCCTGTATCGCCTGATCAAAGATGTTGTCCATTATCGCACGTTTTTCATCATCGTCCGAGTACTGGAATTTGACCTGATCGTCACAGTCGATTGCCGCCGGGCAATACAAAGGCATGAAGCCGGGCTCACAGCCGGCTTCATGCATCTTACGTTCAATGTATTCGACACCCATCTGAGTATCTACGGGAGTTCCCGCTATTACTGCTGTTTTTACAATTTTGCTCATTTATTGTTTAGAACTTAGGCTGAACAGCTCCATTGTACTTCTCGAGTATGAAGTCCTTGACGGCATCTGTCTGGATAGCCTTTACAAGAGCCTGTGTCTTCTCGCTGTTCTCATTGCCTGCATTTACAACGATAACATTCACATAAGTCTCAGCAGCCTCGGAGTCAGCAGACTCATAAGCTACTGCGTCGTCAGTTGTAAGGCCTGCACCGAGTGCATAGTTAGCGTTGATGACGCCCAGGGCTACATCCGGAAGAGCGCTTGGAATAGTTGCCGCTTCAAGCTCAACTATTTCTACGTTCTTAGGATTGTCAACGATATCCGTCTTGGTTGCTTCCAGTCCCACTCCATCCTTGAGTGTGATAACACCATTTGCCGCAAGCAGCTGGAGGGCTCTGGCCTCATTGGTTACATCGTTAGGAACGCCGATCTTGTCGCCCTCAGCGAGAGCATCGAAGCTGTCCTTCTGGCCCTTGTAAGCTCCCATTGCCTCATAGTGTACGTTTCCGACAGCTACCAGATCTGTGCCGTTCTCTGCGTTGTACTGATCGAGGTAAGGTACATGCTGGAAATAGTTGGCATCAACATCTCCGTCTGTAGTTGCTACGTTTGGCTGTACATAGTCATCAAATTCAACGACCTCGAGTGTCCAGCCATCTTCCGCGAGCGCCTCAGAGATCGAATTGAGGATCTCTGCATGAGGTGTAGGCGAAGCTGCTACCTTGATTGTCTTGTCTGCGGAACTGCTGTCACCACCGCCTCCGCATGCAGTAAGAATACCGAGTGTAAGCACGAGTAATGCTGCAATAATGCTGAATCTTTTGATGTTCTTCATAAGTAATACCCCTTTCTTCTGATATTTTCAAAACACCTGTTGCTTTATCGGTTTATAATATCCCTTGCGGGTCATTAACGTTTATCAGTTGATACGGTTGTCGTATTTAGCAACTACCTTGATTCCTATCTCCTGAAGGATCTGTACCATTATGACCAGAATAACTATCGTTATCCACATTATCGATGGCTGGAATCTGTAAAGACCATATCTGATTGCTATCTCTCCAAGTCCGCCTGCTCCTACTATGCCGGCCATCGCTGTATATCCCAGGATGTTGATCGTTGCTACCGCTGCCCCGTTGAGAAGTGAAGGTCTCGCTTCGAGAAGCAGGACTTTCCTGACAATCTGGAAATTGTTTGCTCCCATCGCCTGTGCTGCCTCGATAACTCCCGGGTCTACTTCGAGGAGCGACTGCTCTACAAGCCTTGCCACAAACGGTGCTGCCGCCACTATCAGAGCTGCAGTAGCTGCCTCCTTGCCTATTCCCGTTCCGATGATTTTACGTATGTACGGCATCAGAGCGATCATCAGGATCAGGAACGGTACCGATCTCAGGATGTTGACTATAAATCCTACTACTTTGTTATATAACGCCAGCGGTCTTATGCCGCCCGGTGCAGTTACTATGAGAGATACCCCTATCGGAAGCCCTATGATGTATGAAACAACGGTGCAGACAACGATCATGTAAAGCGTATCGAGTGTGCCCTGGCCGAGGAGGCTTCCTAATGTACTGAAATCCATTATTCACTTTCCTCCTCTCTGAATCCGTGAAGAGGATAGTCATAATAATCCGAATCCTCTTCTATTTCCGTAAACTCAACACCCTCCTTGATGAGGTATGCCTTCTGTTTTTCAGCTGCTTCCTTGTTGTCTGACAGTGCTATGACCATCTGGCCTCTCTGCTCATCAAGAAGTGCGTCCATATTTGCATACAGGAGATTTACCGGCTCTCCGGTCGCAAGTATCATGTTTGAAATGATCGGTTTATATGCCGTCTCCTCATCAAACACAAGTCTCAGCCTGTTGCGGACTGCGGTCCTTGTCTCAGGGAGCTCACTGTCCTCGCTGTCAGGGAAGAACAACTTCCTCGCGGCTTTAGTCTTAGGTCTTGCAAAGACATCCTGCACATCGCCTCTCTCAACGATTCTGCCGCCTTCTATGACTGCCACCTTGTTGCAAAGCTGTTTGATAACTCCCATTTCATGAGTTATGACAACAAGCGTAATACCACGCTCTTCATTTATCTGCCTCAGCAGCTTGAGGATCGATCTGGTCGTTTTCGGATCAAGAGCCGATGTCGCCTCATCACAGAGGATGACCTCCGGGTCGGACGCAAGAGCCCTCGCTATAGCTACTCTCTGTTTCTGTCCTCCGGAAAGCTGTGAAGGATACGAGTGAGCTCTGTCTTCGAGGTCTACCACCTTGAGGAGCTCTTTTGCTTTCTTGACCGCTTCGGCCTTAGGCACCCCGGCAATTTCCATAGGGAAGCAGATATTGCCGATTGCGTCTCTCTGCATCAGCAGGTTGAACTGCTGGAATATCATGGAAATCTTACGGCGGTGAAGATTGAGATCTTTGTTCTTAAGGCCGGTAAGAAGGTTGCCGTCAAAAATAACCTTGCCTTCCGTAGGTTCCTCGAGTAAATTGATCGTTCTTACCAGGGTCGACTTGCCTGCGCCGGAGAGTCCGATTATACCGTATGAATCCCCTCTCTCTATGTCCAGATCGATATCCTTCAGTGCAACTACCTTGCCCCCTTTGGTATCAAATTCCTTCGTTACGCCCTGCAATCTTATGATGTGTTCTGCCATTCTGTTCCTTTCCTAAAAAATAATATGGGGCAGGCCTTAACGACCTGCCCCGGCATCTCACACATGAGAAATATACACAGTTTCTGGATTTCGTTACGACCTTATCCTATGCTATTCATCGGCTCTGCACATGCACATGCCCATCATTCCCATTTCCATCATCATGTTTCTTGTCATGTGAATGTGCTCCTTTCATAGAATAAGTTCAGTTGCTAATATAGCAACTATTTATAGCAATGTCAACCAAAAATTCTGTTGAATTTTGTTGTTTTTCACAAAATGCATTTACTTGCTGTCGTCAGCAAGTGTCCCGCCTGCTTCCTTGATCTTCTGCCTGATCAGCTTGTAGGCTTCCTTCATCTCAGGCATTCCGGCAAAAGCGTGAAGAGGAATAGGCATTATCATTGTTTCACTCATCCAGACATATATCGCTTCTTCTGTAAGGTCAACGACCTTTATGTCTTTATAGTCGAATGACTGGTGATCTTCTCCGGCGTCAGTTGTGAGCGCATCATCCCCTATAGTGACCACATTCTCTACCGCGTGGACTCTCTCTACACTATCTGCTGAGTTTTTTATGGCTTTGTCCTGCTGTCTCAGCAATATCCTTTCAGAGAAAATCGGACCGCCGATGCCGATCACAGCCGCAACAGCGTACGCGATCATGGTAAACTGATGGTCTGCATGAAATATGGTGAAAAGGGCGGCGATACAGATACCGCTGATCAGATATGTCAGCCTCTGTCTGTTTACCAGCTTACGTCCGCCCGGTGTATACAGGATGCGGTAGCGTCCGAACGCCGAATAATCTTCATCTGTGAGTACAAACTTTATTATTCTAGGATTCTTTTTAGTTGCCATCTCTGTCTCCTTTTATTCCGGCAAATTACTGCCGGCTTGATTCACGGTTAACAGTATACCACATGAAAGGCTTCAAGGTTTCAATTTAAGCTCAAAAACAGTATAATTACTTGGTTAGACTCGCCAGGGGTTTTTCAGATGGCTTACGGATACTGATAAAGAAGGGATAAAGAACATGAATACAGTTGCATTTATCGGAGGAGGAAGCTTTGGTACGGCTCTCTCAACAGTGCTCGCAGGCAAAGGCTGCAGGATCAACATTTACGATATCGACCAGGACCACCTTGCCCGCATGGAAGCAGACATGGAGAACAAGGATTATCTTCCGGGCGTAAAGCTCGAGGGTGACTACCACTTCTGCAGGACCAACGAGGACGCTCTGAAGGATGCGGATTTCGTCGTCTTTGCCCTTCCGGCACAGCATGTCAGAAGCGCCATAAAAGCAGCCGTTCCTTTCATCCGTGAAGATGCAGTCATCACTTGTATCTCAAAGGGTCTCGAGCAGAAAACGCACAAAAGGATGTCTGAAGTCATAGGTGAATACTTCGACCTCGACAGATATGTCTGCATAAGCGGTCCTTCGCATGCTGAGGAAGTAGGCATCGGCGTTCCGACAGTAGTAGCGATGTCTTCAAGGAAAGAGTCCTCAGCTATGGCTATGGCAGAACTCTTCAGCACAAATAAATTCAGGGTTTATCTGAATGATGACATGAAAGGTATGGAACTCGCAGCTTCGCTCAAGAATGTTCTTGCAGTAGGCTCGGGAATCGCCAACGGAGCCGGGTACGGAGACAACACCCTGGCCGCAATGCTCACGATAGGCTGCGCGGAAGCGACATCTCTCGGCGTTGTGCTGGGAGCAAGGCCTTCGACATTCTTCGGACTCGCGGGTATCGGCGACATGATCGTAACATGCACAAGCATACACTCCAGGAACTTCCGCTGCGGACGGCTGATCGGACAGGGCTATAAACCGGAAGACGCTATAAGGGAGATCGGCATGGTCTCCGAAGGCATGTACACCGCAGAAGTTGTTAAGGAGCTGTCTGAATCTACGGGTGTTGACATGCCAATCTTCATGGCTATCTATGACGTCATCAACGGCAACATCACCGTACAGGAAGCCATGGATGACCTCATGTGCAGACCGATTGGACATGAGGCGGATTATCTCTAGACCATTCCGGCATAATCACATATAATGAAAAACGCCGGGTTTATACCCGGCGTACATATGCGCTCGTAGCTCAGTGGATAGAGTGTCTCACTCCGAATGAGAAGGCCGCGGGTTCGATCCCCGCCGGGCGCACCATAGCAAAACCGGGCACCTCATGGCGCCCGGTTTTGTTATGCGTAATGGCATCATGACGAAGCATATTAAGTTCCCGGTCAGTATTATCCGCAGCCTGTCTGGCCGTTTGTGTAAGATTTATTTCCGTACTCTTCTCCAGAGATTCCAGAGACTGCTCATTGACTATCTCCGTTCAGGCCGGAAGTCTGAGACTTGAGCTCAAGGTAGAGCTCGGTATCAGTTGCCGCCTCGTACGGATTCGTAAAGACTATATTTAATATGCCAAACGTGAGCGCACCGACCAGCTTCCATCCGACGAAAGAAAGGTCGAGAACAAAAGATGCCCACTTGCTTCCGTTCATCATGGCATTGGACTTAGCTCTGGCCTCCTTGCCCGATAGCTCCGGATTATCGGCTATTATGAACGGAACAAGCCTCCAGCAGTATGCCTTGTAGATGCCCGGAACAATGAGAAGCAGCGTCCACAACAGAGTGATCATCTGAGTACCCAGCATGGAAAATACGATGTCTCTGTAGTTTTTGCCAAAGCCGAAGCCCACATTCAACCCGTCAACCTTCGTTTCCGGGTTTGACGCATTCTGGATAAAGAATTTCCTCGCTCCTACATTAAGAGGGTTAAGAACCAGTGCCAGAACCATAAGCCCCACAGTCACACCGATAAGTATCAGGAACATGACTGCTGTAGACAGTATTGCCACAGGGACATTATTTTTGATGCCGTCGAGGTCCTGTCCGTTGACTTCTACTGACACAGCATCATCTCCACTAACGGAATTATTATATGATTCTACAACCTGTTCATTGTTGTTCAGCTGATTTTTTACTGTAAGCGATGGCGAGGCTGTAGATCCGCTGCCTATACCTCCGGCTATCATAAGAATGAGAGCCGCGACTATGCAGGCTATCTTATTGGCATTGTACGCTGCCTTTCCTTTTGCTTTCAGTTCTTTGCGATCCCACATTTTTCATTATTCCTTTCCATAAGTATTATGGCGCGGGATCAATAACCCGCGCTTACGTTTACAAGGTGTGTCAGTTCTCTGCCATCCGCATAGCGTCTCAGGTTGTCACAGAAGATATCTACCGTTATATCAACAGTGTATTCGAGAGCCATGTCACCTGATATATGAGGCGTTATTATGCAGTTCCTTGTATTCCACAGAGGATGATCCGCCGGAAGCGGTTCAGGATACACCACGTCAAGTGCAGCACCGGCTATCCTGCCTTTGTTGAGGGCATCAATGAGGGCATCCTGATCAATGACTGCACCGCGTCCGACATTTATGACTAAAGTTTTCCTCGAAAGCAGTGCTATACGGTCCACGCTCAGAAGGCCCTCGCTTTCAGGTGTTCCCGGTATGCACAGGAGAAGCACATCCATTTCTTCCGAAAGGCCGTCTGCCATGACCTTCTCAAACTCGTCGATCCTGTATACTTCGCCGAATGGCTCACACGCTCTCCCGCTGCGGCTGAATCCCACTACTTTCTTAGCTCCGAGAGCTTTATACCTCTTTGCGGCATTACGCCCTATATCGCCGGTTCCGATGATCACTATCGTGCTTTCCTCAATAGATCTGATAGCAAAATGCGTATCCCAGCCCCGCTTTGCGATTACCTCAAGATATTCAGGCATGCGTCTCATGAGCATCAGCGTTACCATTATTATGTGCTCTGAGATTGCACGGCCGTATGCTCCCGAGCTGTTCGTCAGCAGTCTGCTGCCGTCATCAAATGCACCGCTGCTAACGAAGTCGCCCACGCCGGCAAACGCCGAGTGCGCCCATCTGAGCCGCGGCATGGAACCGAGGAGCTCACCGTCGCAGCAATAGATGACCTCTGCATCAGAAACTTTGCCGGCAGCTTCCTTGTTGTTTTCGAAAAAACAAATCTCAAAACCGCATTCTTCAGCAGTTTTTTTCATTAACAGTTTATTACCTTCAGAAAGAAAGTCTGCAACTGCATACGCTTTTTTCATTGTCCTGTTCCCTCTTCCAGGCCCTGCTCTCCGCCATCCGCTGTTTCACCATTCTCATCTGCAGTGTCACTGTCAGGCGCCGAGCCGTCACCTTTGTATTCCTGTATTTTTACAGCACATTGCGTAAACTCCCCGTCTACACAGATTCTGTATACTTTTCCCTTCTCAGCATTGAAGCCCATTGCAAAATCTTTCGGGTTCCCGCTTACCGCCTCGCCAGAGTCGTCATCCTGTCTCAGCATGAAACCCTCGCTGTCATACATGACAACATCCGGATCACCGTCTGAATCCGAATTGATTATTAAAGGAATGTCAGCTTCCGGGGTATACTCAATCACTGTTTTTCCGCTTATATCTATACTGCATATTCCGCTCGCGGTCTCTGATGCCATTTTGCTGCATCTGAGTTCGACTCTGGACTTCTTCTTTGTGGTTTCGTCCACCCCTACCCATACATAATACGTTTTGCCCGCTTCCAGTGAACATATGCCGTCTGTGATGATCATGCTTGTCTCATCTTCAGCAGTGATACTGTAAACCGATGAAAAACCTGAGGAAGCATCCTTCGACACTATGTCAGTATCAAAATCGTAGAAGCCTGTTTCTTCAGGTACAAACATGGCACATGTCTGTTGATCTTTCTTTACTGAAAGCCTGACCTTTTCGCCGGCTTTCAGTTCTGCAGGAGCTCCGTCTCCGGCCCTGGATACCGAGAACCTGAAAGCGTCTTCAATGCCGTCCAGATTTCCTTTATCTTCTGAGTAGACATCGACTACAATATAGTACAGCTGTCCTTTTGTCAGGAATACGCTCCCTTCCACGAAATCCGATATTACTGGTTCTTCACGGTTTCCTCCGTAATTATCAGCGGTAAGCAATTCGGAAAGATCATCGTCAGTTGCATACATTTCCATGAATACATCCTTGCTGCCCGATTTATCTTCGCCTCTGAGAATATACTCTGCGCTTTCTTCAGGAGTGAATTTAAATGCTGCCGTGCCTGCGGTCACTCCCACCCATTCAAAATCACTCATGAATCTGGCACTGTATTCTTCGCCCTCAACAATCTGGATCGCGTTTTTCTTCAGCTGCCTGTTTGGATCATACACCTTTGCTGCACAGGCGAGTGCCACTATAGCAATCACAATAATAATTGTTATGACGCCAAATATGATCAGTATCCTGCTCCTTTTTCTCTGCTTCCTCATTACCGTTACCTCCATATGGAATCCCTGACTGAAAGCAGTCTGTCCGTAGCGATAACTGTCGATATCCAGCAATCAGCAGCGGCCTCGAAATTAATGAGTATTCTGCCATCCGCAACGATTATTTCCTCGTTCATCTTCGGCACTTCGACTCTTTTAAGCTCTTTTCCGCTGACATTGACATCACCGTCTCCGTTTTTTATTCCTTTAATGTCGTATTTTGTTATAAATGATGATCTGACAGAGCCGATTGCACCGGCATAGGAGCTGGATACATACAAATAGTCACCCTTGATATCGGCACCCTGTGCACTGCTGTCGATACCTGTTATTACTGAGTACATGAAAGTATTGAGCTCAGGCCCGTTTTCCTTTTTATTTATTTTATATCCGTTTATGACTCCTTTTTTGCTGCTTCCCCTCCCCATGTAGGTGCCTACCCAGAGTATGCCGTTATCACACTCCAGAAAAGACGGTTTATTTTTGATATAAACCGGTGCCGATATCTCATCCTTGCTGATCTCATAGACCGGCTCATTTATCATGCGGCTGAAGTCCTCATATCTGATGTACTGTACAAAAGGCTCTCCTTCATACTTGTCTGAGGTATCACCCGTAAGCCAGATGTTGCTTCCGTCGAAGGCGATGCCCCCCATATGATACTTATTCGGGACCGTAAGAGTGGATACCAGTGTTTTATTTGCTTTATCCACCACATATATAACCGACCTTTTCTGTTTTTTTGCATGATACGATGTAACAAGTATGTATCTGTCAGCAAGGCAAACACCCTGCGGAACAAAATCCGGGGATTCAGATATATTTCCTTCCGTTTTAGTACATGTACTTATAAGTCCCGGTATAGGGATCGTGCCTTTGTCATCAATAGCACCGCCAATAGCCGAGCATACCCTTGGCATCTTCTGGTCAAGTGCATTCCTGTATTGATTCTGATCCCTGTACTGTTTGTACTCAAAGGAAGACTGCTTCTCACCGGCAGCCACCGCATATGCATCTTCGAACGGCACGAAGGCCGCGCCAAAGATACACAACATCATTAATAACGAAAATAACGTCTTTCTATTTATCAATCTATTTAAACTCAACTTTCAGTGTGTATTTAGAAGACAGATTCGAGATCACAGGCTGGAAAATCTCCCAGATGGAGTGCTCGGCTGCCACTCTGGCGTCTTTGATCACATTGTCTGCTTCGAGCTTTTCAAGCATCCTTGCCTTTGCCTGCGTCTCGACCTCTGCCTGCTGTTCAGGCGTCAGCTTTATATTTCCAAACGCGAAAACCTCCTTCTCGACATCTCCGAACTGTATATTCTCGCTCGGGATGTTGATAGGTTCAAGCACAGGCTCCGGCACTTTCATTGTTACCGTCTTTGTCTCCTCGTCAAGGGTTATGTCCTCAGCAGTGAGACCGCTGAGGTCGACAGTATATACAGCCTTGCCGTTGTACGTGATGAGCTGGTATTTTGAGAAAGCTTTTATTTTGAAGAGTCCCGCCTGCGTAAGTGTAGACACGTCGGAGACCTCCCTCGAGTAAACTTCGAGCTTCTTCAGCTGCTCCTCATCACCCAGTACCGCCTCCTGAAAATCTGCAGCCTTGAAGCCGAATATCCTGTGATTTATAAGTGTAAGGTCATGGTCTTCAACAGCTGTCTCGGTTGTGAACAAAGCTCTGAAAGCGTCCCTCACTGCAAGACCGTGCATGTAGGCCGTAAACGTCGTAAGAAGGGCCATGCCTACTATAATACCCACGATAAACGCTCGTATCCTGGCAAACCAGCCCCTGCGTCTGCCTCTTTTTTCGGCTTGTCTGAGCGCATTCTTCATTTCGTTATCATTTATCTCTGCCATTTGTTTTACCCTCCGTTACCTGTCCTGCCGGCCCCTTCTTATATTTCTGATATAACTTCTGAACACAAGCCTGCTGCTCTGCAGCAGATCGCCCAGAATAGCCATCAGCTCTGCCTGTTTTTCCTTAGGAAGGCCCTTTATCGTAGCCATTATCTTTTTCGCGGAGCTGCGTCTGTTGATAATCATCTCGTCGAAAGTGTCCATGCCGGTCGCTTCGAAGAAAGAGAACAGCGTGTTCACGAACATTTCTCTCGATTCGTCATCTATCCTGCTGAGCCATTCCTTCTGTGATTTATTGATAAACGATCCCAGCGCAGACTGCTTTGCTGTTTTGAACCGGTTTCTCCTGACCATCCATGTCAGGGCGTCGTGCTGCCGCAATCCCCTTTCTCTGCTTTTTACGACAACGTGCCCCACATTGCTGGTAAGCAGCATCCCTATGATCGATGTATCCGGGACTATGCTCACCACCTTTGGAAGAATACGCTTAAACGCTTCCCGCTCCATCACTTCATTACGGAAACCCGGTCCGTCATTTGTATACACAGCAATGATGCGGTCCTGGATCTCCCTTTCACAGAAGGCGGAAGCATATACGGCGAAGTTGCCGCCTTTGGAATGGCCCCCGACACGTATAGGCCTTTTTATCTTTGCACCGACCTCATTCAGATAGCGCACAGCGCTCAGCTGCCCCTCTGTTTCAGGCATGTAGCTCATGTTGAAGTCTTCCTTCCACCCGGCTACAGTAGTGTCGGTGCCTCTGAAAGCTACATACGCGCTGCCGTCGCTCAGCAGAAATGTCACTGCAGCCATCTGCATATCCTTGTCGCTGTTGATTATGTCTACGTATTTGGTGAGTACGGTGTCGCGGAAACGGCTGCCTTTCAGCATGTCGTCCATGAGCAGCGGCGCCCGTACAAAATGGAACATGCTGCTCCTGGCTAGTGCGCGTGAATGCTTTTCAAAGTATTTTCTGTCAGCTGTTCTTAGACTGACTATTTTGAAACTGTCTTCGAGTATGCCATCGAAATCAGAATATGACAACATAGCGAGGACAAGATTATCTACCTCGTTGAACGGATCTTCTCTGAAAGACAGAACGCCTCTCCATTTAAGATAATCGAATATGTCTGCCATGTTCTGCTTTCCTGTCTTACTGAATATATACGATCTCTGTCTTCCTGAACGCTGTTATTAAGCGCAGGATCGATGAATATATGATTCCTATACTGTATATCCAGACCGCGACTCTGATCTGGCTTGATACGATTCCGGATATCACGACTGCTATTGCGAGGAGAACATTCGTTATACCATATGCCATCTTCAGTCTCCATGGTGCTCCGATCTTTCGGGATTCGTTGGCTCTCAGCATAGAGACTGCTCCGGCGAAAACATGCAGCAACGAAATGTAGACCAGAGTATATATCGCCGGATGCTCAAAAATGGTGCCTGCGAGTATACCCAGATCGAGGAAGATCATGCCCCTGTAAAGTACATTCTGTCCGCCAACCATGTGCCTTCCCATGGAAATGTAGTAGGCTATTGCCTGAAAGCCTCTCAGGCTCATGGTCGTCTGTATAACCAGAAGGATAAGTTTAAGGCCGTGTATGGCATCCATGTAAAACAGAAGCACACTAAATGCGATCGTGATCAGGGCTGCAATTGTGTTGAGGATCCGTCCGAATCTAGTCATGCAGCTGCCTCCTTCCATAATCTTTCGCAAGCTTCTGGAAATCTTTTATCCCTCTGAATCCTCCTTTTGCGAAGTCTACTGAAACACCGGCAATCGGATTCCCGGATGTGAATATTCTGTTGGTCACCATGCTCTTCTGCGCGAGAGCAGCCATGATGAACCTTCCGAGGAAGGTATCATCCCGGGCTTCTCCTTCAGCTGCTGTATATTCGTTCTGGTATTTATCGATGTCAAAGTCTTCGATTTCACAGCCCGAGAGCTTTTCGGCAAGAGCTTTCCAGTCTGCCGATGCATCGATCTGACGCTTCTCGAGCAAATTCTTTATATCAGCCTCCCACGGTTTGACTGCTTCAAAGTCATAGACACCGGTCTCGAATTCCTCACCGGTCCTCAGACACCTGAGAGCAAAAGTCATCTGGCAGAACGCATGATAATAATCGGAAGGATTATCTTTCAATATTTCCTTATATCCGCCCCATGCAGGAAGATATTTGTAACGGGCAAAACCATAGTCCGGGAAGTGTCCTGCCCGGCCATGTCCCAGATTCATTATAGAATTCTCATTGCTCTGATACAGGCTGTTTGTATAGATGCTCTTTTCAGGATCATCTATGCTGCGTGGATCGTGGTTGAACTTTATCTGGACTTCCCTGAAATCATCACCCTCAGGTACAAGTTCGTAGAAGTAATAATTTACATTGTTGATTGCAAGGGTCGGTGTGCCCGCAAAATAACGGTGCGCCCATGTGTCTGACAGTATATGCATTGCTATACCCTCAGCCTGCAAGCCCCTGCCCCTCGCAAGCTCTACTGTGTCTTTAAGAAGTGCGCTGTTCGTATTGCAGATGAGCCTGTATTTATGCAGATATCTTTTGCCGCAGTATTTCTCCACCTTTGCGTCAAGATCGCCCGGAAGGAAGTGGAACGATGCCCATATCCTTGTAATATCCTGAAGGCCTGTCGGATCTGTACGCGCGTCCATCAGCTCAAGCTGGAGCTGAGTGGTTGCCGCACTGAGCGGACCGTTCAGCTTTTGCAGCAAGGTCCTTGAGCAACAATCCGTAAACTGGTCACTATAAGCAATCTGAAGGCTCTCGTCATGAGTGTAGCCTGCAATGACCGCTGCACAATATGTTGCATAGTAATGAAAATCCAGCTGCATATACTATTCCTGCTCTTTCTGCACTGAGCTCTGACTGACCCGGAGACGCGCCCTTCTTAACCTTACCGCAGCGAAAACCATTTCTACCGCCATAACTATTGATGTGAGTTCAATGACAAGTGATGATAATGATGTATCCTTGCTGAGGGCACCAAGGGATTCCTGCGACTTTGCCGAAAAAAGACTTATGGCGACTGTCGTTATGTTGATGATGATCACGATGACAACAAGGATGAGATATCCCTTACTCTTCCGTAACCCTCTTCCTTCTGAGATCGCCGACATTCCGATATATATTCTGACAGCCAGAAACAGAATCAGGAATATCAGCATGATCACAAGCACAATATAGAAAAGTTGTTGCTCGGATAAAATAAAGCCCACTTCATCGGCAGTATTTCTTACGGAAGCAATCACCTCATCCTTGAGCAGGACAAACGAGCTCAGCGTCTTAACTACAGTCCAGACGCTGAACAATATGGTCCCCGTTCCCACTACGATGAGAGTGTTCTGGGATCTTCTCATCAGTATATGGTCCATGTCATTATTGATGTGGTTCACTCTGACCTCTCTTTAAGTTTTTGAACAACTTCTATATCCGAAGGCAGCCATCTGACCTGCCACGGGTCCCTGAGCGGAAGCCATCTTGCTGACTCATGCTCAAGCAGAGTCAGTTCACCGCTGATCACGCTGCAAATGAAACAATCCATGGAGATATGGAATTCAGGATAATCATACTCCACAGTCATGAATAATTCATCAACGGATATCAGCGTATCGAGCTCCTCTTTTATCTCTCTTACGAGCGCCTCCTCCGGAGTCTCTCCAGCCTCAATTTTGCCGCCCGGAAATTCCCACCAGTCCTTCCACGCCCCGTAGCCGCGCTGGGTCGCGAAGAAGCTGCCGTTTTCTATTATTATAGCTGCAACAACCTTTATCGATCTGTACACTTAAACCTTCTTTTTACTTAGAATAACGCTCAAGCACGGTTTCGTTCACAAACTCTGCCTTCAGCTCACCGAACCTCCTGAAGTGCGGCTCTGTGTTATGGCTTTTTACAGCCTCTTCATCACGCCACTTTTCAAAGAGAAACAGCTCGTCAGGATCCGCATCGGCAAAGTAGAAATCATATTTGATATTTCCCGCCTCTGCGCGGCTGGCGGCGTCGAGACCCTCGGCCTTTATTGTCTCAAGAAACTTCTCCCTCATTCCTTTTTTACATTTGTATGTTACATTCAGGATCTCCATGTCATTCTCCTTTCCTAAACGCCGAGCGTTGGCTGATCATATTTGAATAAGATGCAGTTGATCTCGTATATATCGTAGTTGCAGGTCTCGATGCAGTACTCGATTATCTTATCTGACATTATGCTCGGTGAGAGCGCGAGTCCTGCGCGGCCGAGCAGGTCCTTTGTTTCATCGAGGCTGAGCTCGAGAGCTATTGCCAGCGCGAGCGCTGTTTTTTTGCTTGGCGAGTAATCGACATTGCTCCTTATCTTGGAGAAATGCTTTCTGTCTATATTCGCTTTTTTATAGACTTCCGGATCGGTCAGCCCGCGTCTGTCTATCAGCATAAAAAGATACTGCTGAAAGGTTTTATCCAGATGCTCCAGCCGTTCATCAAGCGACTTCCCTTCTATCGGAAGTGCCTGCACATCCATATATGCAGACTCGAATTCTGCATCGTCCTCAGCTTCAGAAAGATCATAACCGGCATCCATGGAGACCTCTTTCTCCATAAGGATGTGTTCTTCTGATTTTCTTTCCCGCAGCAGCCTGTTAAGAAGGCCACGCCCGCCGGATGATTGCGGCGGCATAGGGCCGTTTGCTTTTACCGGACCCGACGAACGGCATACCGCTTCATATTCAGCCTCACGGTCTCCAATATACGATTTAATGTCCGAAAAGAGCTTGCCCGATACTTCAAAGGACTCTTTGTCATAAACAACCAGCAGGACTTCCATCTCATTAGAGAGCAGGAATCTGCTGATCTCTGATATAGCGATGCGAAGCGCTTCATCCTTAGGAAAACCATACGTACCTGTAGCGATAAGGGGAAATGCTATTGATTCGCAATCCAGATCCGCCGCCAGTTTAAGCGATCTGCTGTAGCATTCAGCCACAGTTTCGCGCTCACCAAAACTGCCCCCACGCCAGGCCGGTCCAACCGTGTGGATTATGTATTTCGCATGCAAATCAAACGCAGGTGTCCAGGCCGCCTCTCCCGGAGACATTTCTCCGATCTTTTCTCTGGCTTCGAGCAGCTTTTCCCATCCGGCTGCTTCATATATCGACTGATCGACGCCTCTTCCGACCCCGACTGCGGGATTGGCCGTGTTGACTATCGCATCGGCTTCTACATTTATTATGTTATTTCGTATTATCTGAAGTGCCATTTAATTACCTCACCGGTACGGCAGCGCACCGGTACGATGCGCTGCCTATATTATACACTATATACTTTTTTCATCGCCTATTCCTTTTTCAGAAATGTGCTGAACCATTATTTCGCTCTGCATGCGTAATCCTCACGTATCTCGTCAAGTTCGTCTGCAGCGAGAGTGTATCCTCTCGCCATCTTCGTCATGGACTCCGACACTACTGAAAAGTTCTTCGCAATGCCGATACCATCGTTATGGAATCTGGCAGACCTTTCCGGAGCTATGCCCATCCTGCCGGCCACACCTACCGCATCCATGTTGGCGCCGAGGAATATGAATTCCCATCCGTACTTTTTCTGCTGTCTTTCGATCATGCGCTTCACTCGCCTGTAGTCGAAGATCACACTGGAATTCTCCATGCCGTCAGTCGTTATTACAAAGAGCGTCCTGGAAGGTCTGTCCTCCTCTCTGGCATACTTGTGCACATTACCTATATGACGGATAGCTCCTCCGACCGCGTCGAGCAGCGCCGTACTGCCTCTGACATAATACGTATCGCTGTCCAGCTCTTTCACTTTTTCTACCGGTACTCTGTCATGGACCACCTGAGAAATGTGATCAAAGAGGACTGTTGACCAGATAATGTTGTCCGACTCCTCCTTCTGTTTCGCCAGCATCGCATTGAAGCCCCCGATAGTATCCGCCTCAAGACCGCCCATCGATCCGCTCCTGTCCATAATGAAGACGACTTCCACTTTTTCGTTCTTTCCGTTGACTCTGTTATTCATTTTATATCCTTCCTTTCTGCCCGGGCTGCTGCCCTCCGTCTGTGCTTTCTCTTTATCCTGCAAGCACATATTACTGTTTTGCACAAAAGGATTGGTCGCCGGCCGGGCGACAAAAAAAGAAGGACCCGGTCAGGGCATATGCCCCGGCCGGGTTATCGTCACGGTGTTTTCAGTTGCGGCCGCAGCAGTTTTTATACTTTTTGCCGCTTCCGCATGGACATGGGTCATTCCTGCCTATCTTCACACGCTTTACAGGGGCACCGCTTCTGCCGTCAGATCCGCCGTTTTTCAGCGACATTATCGCCACCATTTCATAATAGTCGTGACCGCGGTTATCTCTGACGCGGCAGTCCCTGCTCATTTCGATATAGAGCTCAGTGAATCTGAAGCGTTCCTCATCGGAGTCAAATTCAAACGTGTCATCTGCTTCATCGCCGGAACCGGTTTCACCATTAATGAACGCTTCAACAGCATCGTTGACGCGCATATGATTGTTTACAGTCTCATAGAGCTCGTGTACTTTAAGGGCAGCCATATCGGAATCGCAGCCAAAGGTCTCCCCGATAAATTCCTTTATCTTCTGATGTGACTCGCGGCTGATAAGACTTCCCTGCTCGTAGAGTTCCTCCACCTCCTCTATGGTCGGCACGTAGAACGGAATGTCTCCCTGCACCTGCTGTTCCAGGTATTTATAGTAGTCATTCTGCTCAAATCCGTTCAGCACCAGCTTGCCGTCCCTTTCGGTGAACCACTGGTAGTAAAGCGGCGTCGAATCAAAAAGTTCCATTATCTCCGCCATGTCCGCACCCGGATACCTCAGTGCGAACAGATCCCTGAGCACATCATATGTCATGACTCCATAAAGATATTTGCCCGCCTCGATACACTTGTACATCCAGTTGCGTTTACGCCACTTCAGTATGAGCTCATCAGAGCGGATCTCTTCGTAAGCCGCGCGGACTTCTTCCGGCATTATCACCTTATCTCCAGGCTCGCAAAGCACAAATCCTTCTCTCTCAAGAAGCTGCGCTAATATCTTATCTGTCCCGACAGTAAGTATCACTCCTGCAGGCTTGTCCAGAAGGAAACGGAACATTGCCATTTCGCTTTCGCCGAGTGCCGTCAGTCTGTCTTCAAAAGACTCTGCTTTTGTTGTCCTGTTTTCGTTGTCATTCATACTATTCTTATCTCTAGTTGCTTGGATGAGGCATATATGCATAAAGGTTCATCGCCAGAGCATTTATAGGCATGGTCTGCAGCCATACCTTTCCCGGTCCTGTCACGACCGTGTTGAACAGGCCTTCACCGCCAAGGATAACATTTGTGAAGCCTTTTACTGTCTGGATATCCATGCTGCATGTTGCTTCCATAGCCGCAACATATCCGCTGTCAATTATGAGCTGCTCACCGTCAGCAAGTACTCTTTCCTGTACGGAGCCGTCTATCTCGAGCCATGCATAACCGCTGCCTGTGTACTTCTGCATGAGGAAACCCTCTCCGCCGAAGAACCCGGTCGCAGCCCTTCTCTGCAGATAGATATCCATGTTGACCCCTTCGGTCGCAGCCAGGAACGATGTCTTCTGAGCGATGATCGGCATCTCACTGATGTTGAACAGCAGGATATCTCCCGGGCTGTGCTTTGCAAGAGTAAGCTCCCCGTCCTGCATTGCTGTATAGTGATTTAACGCAAGCGATTCACCCACCAGTGCCTTTTTGAACATGCCGCCAAGGCCTCCTGTCTTTGTCTCCATCTGGATTCCCGGTGACATCCATGCCATGGCTCCGCTCTGGCACTTGATACTCTCACCCTGCGCCATATGCAGTGTTACCACAGTGAACGGCTGATTCATGATTTCGTATTTCATAGTATAACTATCTCCTTTCGCGGATTACTTTTCCGCAGGTATTATACACCGTAGTGACCATGTTGCGCATCGCGATATGTGCAAAGAATCCAACACCGTGTTATAATTCTGTTACATCCAATGATTCCGGCAACCGAATGCAGTGTTGCCGTAATATTTATTTACGTTATAAACAGGAGATCTGCAATGAGAAAAAGACACTATCTTAAAGCCGCTTTTGTGGGAGGACAGCTGATCACAGGCAGGCATAAGGCAGCGATACAGGATTCGCTGGTAATGATCGATCACGGCGGTATTATTTACGCCGGAGAGCGCAATTACGACATGGCACCAAGTCTTGAGGGCTATGATATCATCGATGCCACAGGAAAAACGATCATGCCTGGTCTGATCGACACACATCTTCACTTCAGCGGAAATCTTAATGACAATGATTCCGACTGGGTCAGAGAACCATTGCTTCAGAAACAGGTAATGGCCGTACAGCAGGCACATGAATGCCTTGAAAACGGACTTACTACAGTAGGAGAAATCTCAAGGTTCGGTATTCCTATAAGGGACATGACCAATACCGGACAAATGCAGGGACCGAGAATCATTGCGAGCGGCAGAGGTTTCTGCGCAACCGCATCGCACGGAGACTCACACAACTGCTCCATAGAAGAAGTTTCCGCAGGTCATCCGTGGGCAGAAGCCGTAGACGGTCCATGGGAGCTGAGAAAGGCTGTAAGACGCAGACTGAGAGAATGCCCTGACGCAATCAAGATCTGGGCGACAGGCGGCGGCATCTACAGATGGGACACATCCCGCGATCATCATTATACATATGAAGAGATCAAAGCAGTCGTCGAGGAATCGGCTATGAGAGGTATTCCGGTCTGGTCACATACTTACGGAGCAACAACTCCTTCAGTGGATGCAGGTGTGGATTTCATCATCCACGGGTTCGAGATCAATGAGCCGGACATGGAGAAAATGTATGAAAAGGGCATATATTTCTGCCCTACCATCAACTTCCTTCCTGCGTGGCTGTCGACCTATCCTCCACAGTATATCCCGGGTGTACACGACAAGTACGAGGGCAAGACACTCATAGACAAAGAACTCGCAAGGCTTTACGACAACGTCAACAAGGCTTACAAAATGGGTGTCATCATAACTGTGGGTTCTGACAGCTTCAACTCGGATTCTACTCCTTACGGCATCACGGCTATCGGCGAGATACACAGATTCGTAGACTCATGCGGAATGAGTGAAATGGACGCCATCATAGCGGGAACAGCAAACGGCGCAAGGGCCCTCGGCTGCTACCACATCACCGGTTCCATCACAAGAGGCAAGCGCGCCGATATGCTTGTCATAAACGGAGACCCGCTGAAGAGCATCTATGACATCAGCGTTGAAAACATGGATATGATCATAAAGGACGGCGAGGAAATACTTCGCTACAAGGACAAATAGAGAGCGGGAGGCAGTAATATGAACGTTAGTGTAGAAGAAATCAGAAACGGACTGGCTCAGATCCTTACAATGCAGTATGACTATCCGCCTAACGGCGAAGGTTCGCTTGGCTACAAAGGCTACAATCTATATAGATTCAAGATTGATGACGTTGAGCTTATAACAGAGGCTCTGCGGAAGAGGATTGAATCATACAAGCACTCATACAACTATGAGGTACTGGCTCAGGAAATAATTACAGACCTTCTTGATGACGGGCTGATCACATACGGCGGCTACGACTACAAGAAGCAGCAGAAAGAGAACCACAGCATCTGATCAGAACGGATCAGAATACAAGGCAGCCTTTATCCAAGGCTGCCTTTTGTAATGCACAAAGTGTTGAATTGCGGAGCGTTTTCCGGCTCACTCTCTCTGACCAAGAACCGTAGCCCCGAATATGATAGCTGCTCCTGCGATCTCTCTGATGCTCATTATCTCATGCAGAAAGATTGCTCCGAAAATCATGGCAAACACGGCTTCGAGGCTCATAATGAGCGCTGCCGTAGAAGAATCGGTATACTTCTGCCCTATTATCTGCAGTGTATATCCGCCTGCCGTAGGAACGAACGTCTGGTAAAGCAGCACAGGCACTCCCGCAAACACAGCCGCAAGAGTAGGTCCCTCTGCAACAATGGCAATCACAAGGCCAACTATACCGCAAAAGAAAAACTGTGCCTGGGATATAAGGATGGCGTTGTCCCTGTCAACAAAGCAGTTCACCGCTACGATCTGAGCGGCGAATCCGGCTGCGCTCACAAGAGTGAGCCAGTCTCCCGGTGTGGTCCCTCCGAGACCGCCTTTTAGACTCATCACCGCAAATCCGATCATCGCAAGAGCTATGCAGAATACCGTGCGCTTTTTTACTTTACTTCCCACGATGACGCTGAAGAGCGGCGTAAACACAATATATATCGAAGAAATGAATCCTGATTTGCCGGCGCTTACAGTCAGCAGACCTATTTGCTGGGTCGCCGTTCCGATCAGCATGAACACCCCGCACAGGAGACCTGCCTTGAGCAGCCTCTTTTTTCTGAATTCTATCTGGCCCTGTGTGCTGAACTTGGGTGAAAGATAACCGCTTGCACGGAGCCCGCGCATCGCTACCGGAGTCAGTACAAGAGCCGCCATGAGCTGTCTTACGGCATTGAACGTCATCGGCGGCATCACCGCGTTGCCGAGCTTCTGGGATATGAATCCCGTGCCCCAGAGTATCGCCGTGAGAAGCAGTATTAGATTTCCCTTATTTTTCTCGCTCATGCGTCGATTTTACACAGAAAAACGCTTGACTTCAAGGCTTTGACACCTTATACTAATCGAGCGTGTGCGCTGGATCGACAGCGCAGCAAGCTGAGGCAGGCATAAACGCCGGCAGCCGAAGCACTAATAATTTTATTACTAGTTATGCCGAACCAGAAAGGCAACCGCGCTTGCGCGGGCAGGTCTCTCCCAGTAGGCGGGCCGAAAAAGCTCTGCAATAAGGCAGCCGTACCGTAAAACAGACGCAAAGCACATAGGCAGATCCGAGTAGGTAGAAAGGAATCAAAATGAAGTCTTACATCGCTAAGCCATCCGATATCGACCGCAAGTGGTACGTTATCGATGCAGAAGGAAAGACTCTCGGTAAGCTCGCTGTAGAAGCAGCAATGCTCCTGAGAGGAAAGAAAAAGCCGACTTACACACCGCACATCGACACAGGCGACTACGTCATCGTGATCAATGCTGAGAAGGTTGCAGTCAGCGGCAAGAAGGAATCCGACAAGGTCTACAAGAGACACTCCGGTTATCCGGGCGGACTCAAGGAGACAACTCTCGGCGAAATGAGAGCGGCAAAGCCTGAGGAGATCATCCTCCACGCTGTTCGCGGAATGATGCCGAAGGGCAGACTCGGACGCCAGATGTTCAAGAAGCTCAAAGTATACGCAGGACCTGAGCATCCACATACAGCTCAGAAGCCTGAAGTATGGACTTGGTAGAAAGGAGGAGTAGACAATGGCAAAGACTATGTATCAGGCAACAGGCAGAAGAAAGTCATCCGTAGCCAGAGTTAGACTTCTTCCTGGAGCAGGCAACATCATCATCAACAAGAGAGACATCGATACTTACTTCGGCGAGAAAGATATCGTTAAGAACGAAGTCAGAAGACCTCTCGAACTTACAGGAACACTCGGCAGCTTCGATGTTATCGCTACCGTTAACGGCGGCGGTTTCACTGGCCAGGCAGGAGCACTCAGACACGGAATCGCAAGAGCACTTTGCGAAGTTGACGAAGAGGCTTACAGACCTGCACTCAAGGCAGCTGGTTTCCTGACAAGAGACCCAAGAATGAAAGAGCGTAAAAAGCCGGGTCTCAAGAAGGCAAGAAGAGCAAGCCAGTTCTCCAAGAGATAATTGCTTGCCCGTACAAAACGAGCCAGACAAAAGGAGTTCATCACGGACTCCTTTTTCATTTTATGAGAATTTACTTCACATCAGTGAAGTGGTATCTTGAAAGTGCAAATACTATTACTGAAGGGAATGGGGTTATATATGAAAAAAACTGCATTGGTCCTGATCATGGCATTACTGCTTACTCTCTGCGGATGCAGTGACGAAGATTTAGGTGAAATGGGTAAAGGCGGTCTGCGTAAGACAACTGCGGGGCTTAATATACAGGTTGATGAGTCTTCCGGATCAATGAGCATAGAGCGTCCGGCGATAAAAAACATTCCTATGGGTGATAAAGATACATGGACTATCTTTGTGTATCTGTGCGGCTCTGATCTTGAATCCCGCATATTCTTTGGCGGAGGAATGGCTTCTGACGACATAGAAGAGATGTGCAAGGCATCGGCCAGTAATAATGTGCGCTTTGTGATTGAGACCGGAGGCTGTTCGTTCTGGCATGACGACAATATAGACAGCGATATTCTCGGCAGATATGTTGTAGAAAATGGAAAACTGAAGGCTGCAGGCGAAGACAAGCAGGCTTCCATGGGAAAAACTTCCACATTAACCAGATTTCTGAAGTGGGGCATCCAGAACTATCCCGCGGAAAAAATGGGCGTAATATTCTGGGATCACGGCGGCGGCAGCCTGACCGGGGTATGCTTTGATGAGCTTGAGGACAACGATTCTCTCGGCCTTCGCGAGATAGATGCAGCATTTCTGAGTCTCATAGACAGCGGATCGCTGACGGACAAATTTGAATTCATCGGCTTTGATGCATGCCTGATGGGCACAGTAGAAGCCGCCAATATACTTGCTTCCTATTCTGACTATATGTACGGGTCCGAGGAGAGTGAGCCGGGATCAGGATGGGACTATACGGCGATCGGGAATTATCTGGCACAGCACCCTGACGCGGACGGCGCGGCTCTCGGCAAAAGAGTTTGCGACAGCTTCAAGGATCAGTGCGATAAGTCAGACGACGGGCAGATAGTAACGATGTCGGTCATTGATCTGTCGAAAATGGATTCGCTGCTCAAAAAATTCAATAGTTTTTCAAAGCAGATCTACCAGAAAAGCGAAGACAAGGATGTGCTTTCGGCAATGGTCCGCAATATCAATTCTGCTGACAATTTCGGGGGCAACAACAAGACAGAAGGTTATACCAACATGGTCGATCTCGGCGGCATCATTTCATCGTGCAATAAATGGTCGGATAAAGCCGAAGCTGCAGGCAACGCCCTGAATGAGGCTGTTGTATATAAAGTCTCCGGAGCGGATCATAAGAAAGCTTCAGGCCTGTCGACATACTACCCTCTTATGATAGAAGGTTCAAAAGAACTCAGTATATTTGAGGGAATCTGCATCAGCCCTTACTACATGTCATTCGTCGGACGTCAGGGCTACGGCAGCGTCAATGGCGGCAACACGGAGGATTATGACGACGAAGAATTATATGACGGCGGAATCTGGGAATGGCTTAACAGCTTCCTGTTCGACGATGAGACCGGCGAATACGAATATGATGATGAATATGAGGACGAAGGCGGATTCTGGGATTTCTTCGATGAACACGAAGAAGGCGCTCAGAGTGAGCTGATATCTTTCGAAGAAGAACCCGGAATGAACTCTGCCGGAGAATATTATTTCGTTCTTGATGACGAAGGATACTCCAACACCTGTGATGTTCTTGCGCTTGTATATAACGAGCTGGAGGACGGGACATATATCGAGCTGGGTGAGACATATGATGTAAACGTCGACTGGGATACAGGATATGTCAGTGACAACTTTGACGGATACTGGCTGTCACTTCCTGACGGTCAGAATCTCGCCACATATATAGTCGATGTGACGGACGACTACGTCATCTACACATCCCCGATACTGCTTAACGGAGAAGAGACCAATCTGAGAATGAGGCAGTATTTCGATGACGGAAGAGTCAAAGTCGAAGGCGCGTGGGAAGGTATAGATGAATGGGGAGCATCCGCCAGGGATATCATTAAGCTAAGGAAAGGCGATAAAATAACACCTCTCTACTACTGCATCGATGAGGACGGTGAAGACCTCGATGAGTATGAAGGTGAGCAGTACACAATAACGTCAGAGAAAGGTACGCTTAAGATCAAATACGACTATCTGTATGCAGGAGATTATTCCTACGCATTCTGTATTACCGACATCTACGGCGATGACTATGTAACGGATCTTATAAGTTTCAACCTTTCGAACAGCGGAGAAATCAGTTTCTACGAGGATTAAGTGAAACCATACGAAAAAAGGGCTCATCAAAAAAGTTTGGGGTTTATCCAAAAACAATTGGGGTTCAAATTTGGGGGCTCCAAAGAAAACTCCAAAAAATCTTGGGGGCTGAAAAACAC
>ONRQ01000074.1 GCA_900320285.1 uncultured Eubacteriales bacterium | reverse complement strand
TCCCTTTCTGCTTAAAACCACTTTCATTAAAGGAGCTCCTTTGGATATAAGTCGGATTTGTCGCTATGTACTTGCGACACCAATATTTTATCATACATGATGTCGCCATATGATTACCTTGCGTAATCGTCGTCTCTCATGGGTGTACCGTGTTCCTGGTTAGCTCTGGTTCTGTATCTGTCTACAAGAGCCTTGGTCAGCTTTATTGATTGTTCCTCTGTCAGCGTGATTCCGCGGCCCATGCGCTCGTGACTAGCATTCCAGTCTCTTATGTCGATCTTAGGTTTGCCACCGTTCCAGGCTACAAGGTTCACTTCCTTGGTCCACTTCTCTTCACGGTTATCGATCACATCAAGTACACCAATGTGTTCCATGATTTCAAACGTGATCTCGTTGTTATTGTTTCTGTTGTTTCCTGTCATATATTTCTCCCTTCTTATCTTTCCCATTCTCTGTGTGCCGGTCTCAGTCTGTCTAACTCGCCTTCGGCTCTGAAGCTGTATATGCCGCTGTTTCCTGAGCCTACTATCACATGATCCAGAAACCTGACTCCTATTACGTCGCAAGCTTCCATTAAGCGCTTTGTCACATCCCGATCCTCCTGGCTAGGGACCAGTTCTGCACGGTCCGCGCCAGGATGATTGTGGATAAAAAGGCAGGCTGCAGCTGACGACAACACGGCGGCTTTCATTATTTCTCTCGGGCTTACCATCGCTGAATCCAGGGTCCCGATGCTGCATATATTGAAGTTGATCGGCTGTCCATTTGTCTTGAGATTCAGTACCGCAAATACCTCTCTGTCATATGTTGCAAGATCCTTCGCAATGACCTTGACTGCATCTTCAGGAGAAGCAATTTTCTCCGTACTGTAAAGCGAGGGTTCCTTGACCAGCCTTACATTTACCACCTTAAGTTCATTCGGATTAGCCATTTTTCTGCCCATCGGCCACCTCCTCCAGATTAACCGAAAGAATAGTCCCTTCCGGAAGCTGATCAACGAGCTCTCTCAGCTGCTTGAGATCAACAGTTTCAATATCCTTCGTTTTCATATGTCTCGGTTCGTATTCCGGCTCCTTCGGTTCTACCATCATCTGCATTGCGCTTTACCTCCTTCTTCTCAGGCTTCTGATCTGCCCCTCCCATCAGGAATGCATATGTGCTGTGGTTTTTTATTGCTTTCTGAAGTGCAAGGATCCCTCCTACTTCGTCAGTCGTAAAGCCATTTTCAAAAGCTACCTGCATATCTATTGAATTGACCTTCTTTTCTGTGTCAAAGCCCTTTTTCCCGAGCTTGTCCAGCAATTTCTGTATCGATTTCTCCATCTTTTTCCTCCGTTTTCTGCTTCCTTCCTAATATCTCCAGCATGCAGTATCCGCAGAATGGTGCGAGTCTGTCGCGGTACCTGCAGTTATCCGGGCACATTGTCCGCATACCCGGCGTCTCCGGGATTGGCTTCAATCAAAACACCTGCTATCATCGAGCAGTTCATTACCGTAAGCTGTGAAAGTGTACCAGTAGGTATGATCAAACTTGTCATCATTGAATACTCCGACCTTCATGATTCCCTTTTCTACCAGCTTGTTGACTGAGTGCCGCACCATATCCTCAGTCAGAAACGGTATATGGACGGTTATAGTTTTCTGAGTGCACTTGACCCAGAAGTATCCGTGCCTGTATGTCGTTTCATCACTCGTTACCTGCAGGCCTCTTATGAAATCTGCGATCACTGCCTCTCTGAGTCCGCAGACTGCAGCGATGTCCATGTTGAATTTCCTCTTGTTGTAGTTCATTTCCCCTGTCTCCTCCTCGTCTCATAACAAAAGGAGCGGCTATCATGATCGATTGCCGCTCCGCATAAGTTATTCTCTATTGATTGTTGCCAACATCAGGCAAACATCTCAGCATCCTCTTTGGCCTGTTTGCGTCTTCTCACATACTCTTTTATTACAAGTGTGAGCATGCTTCCGAATGCTGCGATGAAGAGTCCTCCGTACAGCCATAGCATGGTGTTGTCTCCTGTCTTAGGTGGCACGCTCTTGGCTGTCTTGGATACCTTTACAGTCTGCCCTTCGTCGTTCAGATCCTTATGGTCAGCAACAACAGTCTTGTCCGCCTTGGATACATCATCGCCCTTCTTGAACTCACCCAGTCTGTAGCAGTTCTCGAATGCAACAAGTTCCTTACCGTCAAGGTTTGTTGTATCGATGATGAAGCTGACCTTGGCTGTGCCGTCAGGTCTTGCCGGCTTGAACGGCTCACTCATAACTGTGACAGGTTTGCCGTGTTCTACGAACGGATCACCGCTGTCCTTTACCATCAGCGTTCCCTCGAATACATACCACTTGGAAGTATCAAGACCGATATATGCGATGGTATCGATCAGCTGAGTATCCTTGGCAGCAGCAACAGTCTTGTCGCCCTTGCCGTTAGCAAGAGAAGTTCCGATGGCAGGCTTCTGAACAGGAGTCTGAGCTACGTCCTTCTTCGGCTCAAGCTTGCCTGGCTCCTCAGGCTTCTCAGGGTTAGGATATGTTACGTTCACGCACTCAGCAGTATTCCAGTAACCGTCCTTATCGTCCGTCTTGTTCTTCTGGTATGCCATGTTGGTGTCGTGATTCTTCTCATCAAGAGAGTCCGAATCCTTGGCATTAGCTGCGAGATAAGCTTTCGCTTCATCATTTACAACAGCTGTATAAGTGACTGTAGCCTTCTCCCCTACGTTAAGAGTGATGTTTGCTACCTTGTCATCCTTACCCTTGTTGTTCCATGTTCCCTTACCGGTGAACTTAACATCCTTCAGTACAGGAACAGTGAAGTACTCCGGGTTCTGAGTGAACTGGTCAGTAACATCCATTGTGATCTCGATGTTACCGGTGTTCTCTATATGGACCTCGTATTCTACTTCGTCCTGTGCGAAGAAGCCGTACTTGTCTCCGGCAGACGGAGCCTTGGTAGTACGGATCTTGTACATCTCGTACTTAGGATCCAGCTTTTCCCATGTTAC
>ONRQ01000029.1 GCA_900320285.1 uncultured Eubacteriales bacterium | reverse complement strand
TTGCTGATTGCCTCTCTGAGAGCTTCACCCGTAAGGTTGGCAAAGTCGTTGTCAGCCAGATACTTGAGCTTAAGCTCGTTTGGTGTGCCTTCGAGGCCAGGTGTATAGAATGGCGATACTACAGGGTCAGCGAGCTCCCAGATCTTTCCGACAGGATCCTTGAAAGCTCCGTCGCCGTAGATCATTACCTCTACGCACTTTCCCGTCTTCTCGAGCATCTTTGCCTGGATATCTTCAACGATATGCTGAGCATCCCTTGGGAAAAGCTTAACTGTATTCTCGGTTGCCTTGTTTGAGCCGAGCAGTCCGTAGTTCTCGTTATAACCGCTGCCGTTGACCGGTGCGTTCAGGATCTCGTCCATACCATATACATTGGCGCCTTTAGCCTTGAGTATCCTTTTGGTGCGTGCGCGGGTGTGGATGTCACAGTTGATAACATTATTTGTGTAGTTGAGGATCTCCTCAGCATGGTTTGCGAAAATGATCTCAGCTTCTGCTCCTGCAGCCTTTATAAGGTCGCCATAATAAGACACATAATCCACTCCCGTGAACTGATGCTTGTTCTCGCCAAAGAGCTCCCTGTACTTCTCCTCAGTAAGCACATCGCTGTATGGGTTTACGCCGGATTCATCTATCTGGTCCATAGTGAGAAGCGCATTGCCTACCTCATCTGAAGGATAGCTGAGCATGAGCACTACTTTCTCTGCACCCATAGAAATTCCCCTCAGGCAGATAGCAAATCTGTTTCTTGAAAGTATCGGCCAGATAACTCCAACCGTCTTTCCGCCCAGTTTTGCTTTGACATCTGCCGCGATGTCTTCAACACTGGCGTAATTTCCCTGACACCTTGCCACGACTGACTCCGTAATGCAGACAACATCCCTGTCCCTGATGTCAAAGCCATCATCGGAAGCGGCTGCCTCAAGCACACTGTCAACTACCATCTGCGCCAGGTCATCCCCTTCGCGGAATATCGGGCATCTTATGCCGCGTGATACAGTACCTACTCTTCTTTCTGTGCTCATGTTTCCTCCCCTTCTTGTCCCTAAGGTATTAATTCAAAATTACGACCATAATATTTTATCACCAGCGATAATTCACTTCAATAATACAGCCGTCCTTTTTGGACGGCCGTATCATACTTAAATCATATCTCTATTATTTTCATTGTGTTGGTTTCTGACCGCTGATAGCTGTGTCTTCCTCTTACGACACCCGCAATGAACACCATTATATCTCCTCTCGCGGACAGTCCGTTCTCTTTCATGATCTCCAGGCAGTCCTCCATGAGTTCGTCGGTGGAATGCGCCCTTTCAGACAGCATAGGCTTTACGCCCCAGAGCAGATTCATCTGCCTTACTACCATTGGCTCCGGCGAGAATGCATAAATGTCGGAATCAGGTCTGCACTTTGACACCTGTACCACAGTCGATCCGGATGAGGTAGGAGCCAGGATAGCCCTTGCTTTCAGCTCCTTTGCAGCTGTAACAGCCGCCATGCAAGTAGTACTCGATATTGAGGCTTTCTCTGAGTCCTTAAGGATATGATGATTTTCAGCGAACTGCTCCGTATATTCAGCTATGGAAACCATCATTCTGAGAGCCTCAACCGGATACTCACCGCTTGCAGTCTCCCCGGAAAGCATCACAGCGTCGGAACCGTCATAAACAGCATTGGCAACGTCCGTTACCTCCGCTCTTGTAGGGCGAGGGTTGCGCATCATTGAATCGAGCATCTGAGTAGCCGTAATAACGATCTTGCCCTTCTCATTGCATCTTGCTATCATCTCGCGCTGCAGCTGCGGAATCATTCGGGCTTCTACCTCTACTCCGAGGTCTCCTCTTGCCACCATTACACCGTCGGCCGCATCTATGATCTCTTCAAGGTTCTCGATTCCTTCTCCCGACTCGATCTTGGCTATGATCTTGATGCGTGAGCCATACTCTTCTGCAAGCTTGCGGATCTTGTTTATCGTGCCGGCATTTCTGACGAAAGACGCCGCGATAAAATCATATTCATTCTCCAGTCCAAACTTGATATCTTCGTAATCCTTCTCAGTAAGGTCAGGAAGTCCCACCTTGATTCCGGGCAGGTTGACACCTTTTCTCTCTGAAAGGACACCGCCGTTCACAATGCCGCATTTGACTTCACCGTCTTTGATCGACTCTACTTTGAGTTCGATCGCTCCGTCATCTATAAGCACGGTATCTCCGTCTGAAAGATCTGCTGCCATATCTTTATATGTGACATAGACATGCTCAGCATTGCCTTCTTTAGCCGGGTCCTCGGCATATGACAGAGTCACCTTCTCACCCTTTACCAGCTTTACGCTTTTGTGCTCCTCGAGCATCCCCGTACGGATCTCAGGTCCCTTGGTATCGAGAAGCATGGCAATAGGTCTTCCGGCAGCTTTTGCAGCTTTTCTGACTCTTGTCAGCATTTCAAGATGCGTCTCATGTGTTCCGTGCGAAAAGTTAAATCTGGCAACATCCATTTCCTTCGCAAGTTCAGCGAGAATGTTGTCATCGGACTCCCTAGGGCCCATTGTACATACGATCTTAGTCTTTCTCATAGCAGATTCCCCTTTTTATGTCACGATCAGGCTTCTACGCGATTATTATACCATATAAAAAGGCCGGTGCTTCAATGGTTGGACCCCATTTCTGCACCGGTCAGAAGTTTTTATAGCTTATTATCTTTTTTCAACTACATCTCCGCTGTTTTTACATATGCTGTTTTCAGGAATAACGCCTCTGACACATGTCGTCGGATAAACATTTGAGTTGCGTCCGATAACAGTTCCCGGATTAAGCACCGCATTGCAGCCTACCTCTACATGATCGCCGAGCATAGCTCCGAATTTCTTGATGCCGGTCTCGATCATTTCCGTTCCGTTATGTACAACAACAAGCTGCTTGTCAGCTTTCACGTTGGATGTAATGGAGCCTGCACCCATGTGGCTGTAGTGACCGAGTATAGAATCGCCTACATAGTTGTAATGCGGAGTCTGAACGTTGTCAAAGAGGATGACGTTCTTCAGCTCAACAGAGTTGCCCACCACGCACTTGCGGCCAACAAGAGCCGATCCTCTTACGAACGCGCAGTGTCTGACTTCTGTCTCAGGTCCGATGATGCATGGAGCTCCGAGATAAGCGCTCGGAAACACCTTGGCAGTCTTGTGGACCCATACATTTTTGCTGACCTCTTCATACTCCTCAGGATCGAGTGTCGGACCGAGCTCAAGGATGAAGTCCTTGATGCCCTTCAGCGCTTCCCACGGATAAGTGAACTGGCTGAGGTAGTCCTTCGCGAGTGTATGATCGAGATCGTAAAGATCATTGATTGTATACATAAATACCTCCTAATCTACGAGATGTCCTTTTTTGCGGATCACGTCGATGATCTGATCAACGTACTTCTCGCACTCTTCTTCGGACGGTGCCTCTGCCATTACACGGACTACAGGCTCAGTGCCCGATTCGCGCAGCAGTGTGCGGCCCTTGTCGCCGAGTGCTTTCTTTGCTGCCTGATCAGCAGCCAGTACATCAGGGTCATTCATGCACTCTTCTTTGCTCTTTACTCTGACGTTCTTCAGCACCTGTGGATAGAACACTACAGGAGCAGCAAGTTCGCTCATCTTCTTCTTTCTTGCCAGCATAGCTTCCATCAGCTTGAGAGATGTGAGGATGCCATCGCCTGTCGTAGCGTACTTTGTGAAGATGATATGTCCGCTCTGCTCTCCGCCGATGCGGTGGCCGTTCTGCACCATGTTCTCATATACGTATTTGTCTCCGACCTTGGTCTGTTCATACTCGATGCCGGCTTTATCGAGCGCCTTGTAAAGACCGAAATTCGACATTACTGTAGTAACAACCTTGTTGTTAAGCAGCTTGCCTCTATCCTTCATGTATTTTCCGTAGATGTATAGAATATGATCGCCAGTGACCACATTGCCCTTCTCATCAACGCAGAGACATCTGTCGGCATCACCGTCGTAAGCGAATCCGACATCGAGGCCCTTGTCCACAACGAACTTCTGCAGATGCTCTATATGTGTCGATCCGCAGTTAGTGTTGATATTGTAACCATCCGGTTCGTCGTTCATAACGTAAACCTTAGCGCCGAGAGCGTCGAAAACGCCTCTTGCGATCTGCCATGCTGCTCCGTTGGCAACATCAAGACCGACTTTGACATCCTTGAAGCTGAATTTGGACATCGAGATGAGGTATCCGATGTAGCGGTTACGTCCGGATACATAGTCAACTGTGCGTCCAATCTCATCGCGCTGTGCCATCGGGACTTCCATCTCTCCGTCAAGATACGCCTCAATCTTGAGCAGCGTCTCCTCATCCATCTTCTCACCGTTGTTGTTAACGATCTTGATGCCGTTATCATAGTACGGGTTGTGTGAAGCTGAGATCATGATGCCGCAGTCGAAGTCGTCTACTCTTGCAATATACGATACCGAAGGTGTAGTAGTTACGTGCATGATGTAAGCGTCAGCGCCGGATGCCATAAGGCCTGTGCAGAGCGCATACTCAAACATATAGCTTGATCTTCTGGTATCCTTTCCGATAACTACCTTAGCCTTGCGGTCAAGTCTCTTGCCGTAATACCATCCGAGATAGCGGCCGATCTTGATAGCATGATCGAACGTCAGGGTCTTATTTGCTTCGCCGCGGAAGCCGTCTGTTCCGAAATACTTTCCCATTACAGTCTCTCCTTTTTCTCGATATCGAGGAAGTACTTGTATGTATCTACTGTCAGTTCGCCGCAGGCTTCCTCATCGCATGCGATGATAGCGCCGTTGTGCATCTGAAGTGCAGAGCATGTCCACTTCTGGCTCACTCCGCCCTCTACTACAGCTGCCATGGCTCTTGCCTTGTTGTGACCGCTGATGAGAACGAGAACTTCCTTGGAATCAGTAACCGTGCCGATTCCAACGGACAGAGCCTGAGCAGGTACAGCTTCAGGATCGTTTCCGAAGAATCTCGAGTTGACTATTCTTGTATCCGTTGTGAGGTCTCTGAGACCTGTGCGGGATGTAAGCGATGTGAAAGGCTCGTTGAAAGCCAGGTGTCCGTCTACTCCGATGCCGCCCATGAAGAGGTCAATGCCGCCATAAGAAGCGATCTTTTCCTCATATCTTGCGCACTCTGCTTCAGGATCGTCTGTCATTCCGTTGAGGATGTTGATGTTTGCAGGATCCATGTCTACGAGGTGGTCGAAGAAATTGTCGTGCATGAAATACCAGTAGCTCTGGTCATGCTCATGAGGAAGTCCGAGATACTCGTCCATGTTGAATGTTACAACGTTTTTGAACGAGAGCTCGCCGGCCTTGTTCATTGCTATAAGGTTCTTATATACACCTATCGGGGATGATCCCGTCGGCAGTCCGAGTACGAATGGTCTGTCTTCTTTGTGGTTTTTAATCTTGTCTGCAATATAATCCGCAGCCCATTTACACATCTTGTCATAATCATCCTGGATAACTACTCTCATTATTTATCTCCTTTCGTTCGATGCGGGATAGTCACGAACGGCAAAGCCGGTATAATCACGGAGGCATTTTATCGGAGGAGCTCGCCTCCGGAGATCAATGCTCTCTTCCTTGCGGCAAAGCCGATATAATCACGGAGAGCATTATAGCATTCTCATTCTGCTCCGTAAATGCTGTTGAATCAATTATTTTGAAATCATACTCCCAGAGGAGTATACTATTAACAAAGCGTAAGAAAGCTCTTCCGGAGAAACTATATGGACAAAAAAATCTACCACGGAGGAATAAGGATAGTAATATCTCCCGCTTTCGGGACAGGCCAGCAGTACAATGATTTTGGCCTCGGTTTTTACTGTACGGAATATCCTCAGTATGCTGCTGAATGGGCTGTCGGATCAGGAAGGAACGGCTTTGTCTCTTCTTACTCTATAGACACCGATGGACTTCGCATAATCAATCTCTGCAGTTCGCAGTATAACCTCCTCCACTGGCTTGGGCTCCTTTTCAACTACCGTGAATTTGATTTGTCATCTGATACCGCCTATAAATCCAGGGAGTATATAAACAAGTATTACTCAGTGGACCATCAGGCCTGCGACTGCATCATCGGCTACCGCGCAGACAACAGATGCTTCATGTTCGCACAGGACTTTCTTGACTCTAAGCTTTCATACATGAGTTTCAGAAATGCGCTTATAAGCGATGATTCCAACAGGCAGTTTGTACTGAAGAGCAACCGTGCATTTGACAGGATCATCTTTAACGGATACAAGCCGGCTCTGAGAGATGTATCATATCCGGCAAGACGAAGCCGCGAGATAAGATATATGAAGAGTATAAAACCGACTGCCGGCAGCAACGATTTCTTTATCACCGATCTGATTGAGGAGGAGGTTCGTCCTTATGACGTACGCCTACGATAGAATATGCCTTGACAGAGCAGCAGATACGCTTGGCCGTATGCTCGATTATTCGGTCTACAGCCTGCATTATGATGTTGCTGCGATAATCGACCTGTTCATTTCATCCGGGACAGCCGCTCTGTTTGAACGCGGTGATATAAGGATAATAGCCGGGATGTCCGGGATAGAGCTTGCATACGAGGTTCTGGAAAAGAGCGGCATTGCTTATGAAAGAATGCAGCCGCGCTACACTAAAAGCTTCAGCCCGGAATACTGGTGCGGTCATACATTGGCTCATATACAGTGGGAGACCTGTCTGCCGTTCGAGCATATTGTCGAATCATTTTCCGTTCAGGGTTTTATTTCCGTGTACGGGAGCAGCAGGCTTTCTTACCTTGACGCTCTGCCGCTTGATATCAATGACGCAGACCGGTCTGCCGAGCTGAAAGACTTCGGCAGGCGGTTTTCTGATGAAGCTGTTTCAAAATTCATTTCAGCAACCGGCAATAAAAGCATTCCGGGGAAAGCCGATGATACCCCACTTAAAAAAATGCGCATAAAAAACGGCCTCAGCCAGAGTGGTCTGGCTAAGGCCAGCGGTGTTCCTCTCAGAACGATCCAGCAATATGAGCAGCGTCAGAAGGATCTTGCAAAGGCCCGCGCAGAGTATCTTATTGCCCTCGCGCGCGCAATGGACTGTGACCCTTCAAGACTGATTTAGTCGCTCTCCTCTTCTTCTTTTTCTACTACCTTCAGCTTCAGTACCTGTGGTTTCTGTTCATCCGCAATGGATACACCCTCAGGAAGATCATATTCAATCGGTATCTCGCTGTCCTCGTAATAGTTTGATATATCGATCTCATTTGCTGTTATGCCCGTAAAGTTATCGACCGTGCTCTTTTTACCCTTTATAACTACAGTCTCAGGGGCTGTATATGTCCTTTCATATGAATCATCGGAATCATCCTTTACCGGCACTACGAGTCTTACTTCCTTGTTATAACCCGCAGCAGCCCTGAATGATACCGTTTCAGGATAAACGATAACGTTTATGACCTTGTTTCCCTCGCTGTCCAGCGCAGCAACTTCAAGTGTCATGGCCTTAAACTGTTCATCAAGATCTTCAGGGTCAATGACCGCTGCCACTCTGTCTATTTCAGCAAGTTTTTCTTCCGTCGCAATGACCGTGGCAGTCTCCACCGACATGTTCTCTATAAGAGGTATGGCATCCTCTTCCACTTCCTCAGAGTACTCGACACTGATAGGCATATCCACACTCGCCGCGCTCGCTATCTCCACGGTGACACTTTTTACAGATGAGTCTACCACCTGTGTACCTTCAGGCCCGGCTACACGCAGCGCGACAGTGTTCTCTCCGGTGGAAAGCCCGCTCACATCCGCTGTTACGGATATATCTTCCGCTGATATGTTTGCCGTATCGATCCTCCTCTGCTGGAGTGTTACCTCTACATTCTTATAATTTGCCTCCGAAACTGCGTAGCCTCTGTTTGCAAGAGTGTCAAGTCCTGTATATGTGATAGGCACACCTGTATATCTCTCATTTGTCATAGGGTCATAGTTGTAGACCACAAAGAACCAGGCACCTGTAGCAACGAGTAAAGAAAGAATTATATTAATAACCCTACGTCCCTGATCAGTCATTGCGTCTGCCTCCTTTCAGTATTTTGAACCTTGAAAGCAGGTCTTTGTCATCCGATGAAGGCAGATAGATATCAAGAAGCATTTTTTCAAGCGTCTTAAGATCGAGGAAACGTTTGAATTCCCCATTCTGCGCGACCGAAATAGCCCCTGTCTCCTCAGACACCACTATAACGAATGCGTCTGATACCTCACTGAGTCCAAGCGCTGCCCTGTGTCTGGTGCCGAGGTTTTTGCCTATATTCTGTCTTTCAGTAAGCGGCAGAACGCAGCTTGCGGCATGTACTCTGTCACCCCTGATGATCACAGCTCCGTCGTGAAGCGGTGACCCTTCATAGAACAGGTTGCCGAGGAGCCTGACCGATATCTCCGCGTCGACAATAACACCCGTCTCACATATATCGGTAAGCATTGTCTCACGCTCTATCGCCATCAGAGCTCCAGTCTGAGTCGACGAGAAGTCATCAACCGCGTCAACGATTTTGTGAACGGTCGCATACAATTCATCCTTGCCCATATCTCTGAACTGCCAGCTTAGAACGCCTCTGCGTCCGATCTGTTCCAGACCTCTTCTGATTTCAGGCTGGAACAATATCACGACCGCAATGAGACCTACAGTTATGAGCCTCGTGAACAGCCAGTTAAGCAGGCTCAGGTTGAACATCTCTGAAACAAGGAAAAATGCGACAATCAAAAGGATTCCTCTGAACAGCTGCTGCGCGCGGGTCTCTTTGATGAAACCGAGCAGCGTGTACAGAAGGTACGCAACGATAAGGATGTCAATGACATCCGTTATCTTTATGCTCAGGAGGATTCCCATCAGATTGTCGATCATTTATTACCTTTCTATTTTAGTTTTATTGTTTTATTCGCCCGGTGCCACAGTCACTTCGCCGTCTTCCGAGGTCTGCAGAGCCTTTCCTTCAAGCACTGCGTTCATAAGACTTTTTGCATTTTCTATGCTTTCAGCATCCTGCGTCATAACGTATGCGTATTCTCCGCCTGTTGAGTATGTAGGCAGCATGCCGTCTCCGCCCACTACCGTATTCTTGAAGATCTTCCAGTCAGGATTTTTCGCCAGCTGGTATTTGACCAGCTTTCTGATTTCGCGCGAACTGAAACTCATCTCAACGTAATTGGTCAGGCTCGAAAGAACTTTGTTGTAGCTCAGTATCATTGTGCGGCTGCTTGTAGCTTTCTTAAGGAGAGCTTCGAATACCAGCTGCTGATTTTTGATTCTCTGACGGTCACCGTCAACAAACGCCTTACGCTCTCTCGCAAACGCAAGCGCCTGCTTTCCGTTCATATGATTAACGCCTTCCTTGACAGTCCAGCTCTTGAGTTTTACAGGGGTGAACTCATATTCGGATTCAACATCTATCCCGCCGATCGCATCGATAAACCTCTCAACGGTGGTGAAGTTGACCTTGACATAATAGTTTACTTCTGTATCAAACAGCTGCTCCAGAGCTCCTATCGTAGTCTGCACCCCGTAAAAACCGGTGTGCGTGAGCTTGTCCATCTCATTGTCGAAGTCAGGCATGTAAATCTCATAGTCACGCGGAACGGATGTCATCAGTATCTGGTGTGTTTTAGGATTGACCGATACCATCATGTTGACATCGCTCCTGCCCTCTTCATCAATGGTTCCGTCAACATCGATACCTGTGATGATGAAGTTGAACGAATGCTTGGTCACATCCGATACAGCGCTGGCATTCTTTACCGAGCTTCCGCTGAGGAACGATAGTGTACCAAGAGAATAGGCCGTGCCTACCCCATAAAATACTATTAGCAGCATCGCGGCCAGCGTCGCCAGCACCTTGCCCCATTTTTTACTCTTATTGCTGCGGGTCTGGATCAGAATCACAAGACTGAGCAGGATCAGCACTCCGAACATCGCCACGCCCATGACGAACGGAAGCACGTTCATAAATACAATGGACGCCGCAAACACGCCGAACGATATGAGATACAGGACGGTCAGAATCTTATGGAATTTCGTTACCTTCCTGCGGCCGCTGCGTTTTTTCTTATTTTTAGTGTAATTGCTTCTGTACCTGTCGTATGCTTCCTGCGACGCCTGCTTGATGGCTTCTATCTCCTTAATGTTGTGATGAGGGTGCTCATCGATCTCCTCTACCGGAGCGTTATCGGATACCCGCGAAAAAGCATGTTCCCGGTCATACTGAGCAAATATGTCGTTGTCATCGTCGATCCATTTATGACCGCTCAGAGGTTCAGGCACATCAAAAGCGGGAGCACTGCTGCTCTTGCTTTCTCTCCTGAGCTCTTCATAGAGCTTTCTGTCATTATCAATGTCGACTTTTTTGCTTTTCTCCGGGACCTCGCGGTCAAATTTGAATTCCAGAAGATCGTCGAGGTCCCAGTCGTTGTTTGCCATACTTTATAAATCCTATCTCTTTGTTTCGATCAGTCCGTAAGCGTTGCCCTTGCGCTTGTACACCACGCTTACTTCGTCCGTATCCATGTCGAGGAATACGAAGAAGTCGTGTCCGAGCATCTCCATCTGAAGAACAGCTTCCTCAGCCACCATAGGAGTAAGCTCTACCTGCTTTCTCCTTACAATGACCATTTCCTCTTCGAAGTCTTCATCTTCAGGTTCCGGGATGAACTCCAGCTTAAGAGCCTTGTTTTCTTTATATCTGGACTCAAGTTTACCCTTGAGCTTGCTCATCTGATATTCAAGTTTATCTGTAACCAGGTCGACCGCATCATAAATGCTGTCGTTTGCCATCTCGGCTCTGAGAACGGCCTGCTTGGCATTGATTGTTGCCTCAAACTTCGGCGTTTCTCTGAGCTTTGAAACAACTATATTGGCAGTTGTGTCTTCGTCAAAGTATTTGCCGATCTTGTCCAGCTTTTTCTCGATGTAGTTGCTGAGCTTCTCGCTCATTGGATAATTTTTTGATGAAATGTTTATCTTCATAACACTTATCCTCCTGATGTCATAGTTTCCTAACTTATTGTAACACAAGATAGACAAAAAATGTGTGCTCCTTCTGTGAAGAAGCACACAATATATAGATTT
The DNA here is from genome assembly GCA_900320285.1 of uncultured Eubacteriales bacterium. GTDB lineage: Bacteria > Bacillota > Clostridia > Peptostreptococcales > Anaerovoracaceae > Crickella. The sequence goes on along the minus strand of ONRQ01000029.1, from coordinate 12,371 downwards.
TAATAAAACTATTTTGTTTGATAGTTTATTACCAGAGCTTATCTATAGCATCAGCGATCTTCTTGCCTTCTACAGGACCAATCTTGCACCTGAGCTGTCTCTTGACTTCACCCATAGTGTTAATATAGTCTTTTGCCTTCCCCTCCTCAATGCGGGCGAGGAGAGCCTTTTCTGCTTCCTTGCTGATCGTTCCGTCATCAGAAATACCAGCCAGAATAAGCTCCAGTTCTTCCATTGGGATATTCATCGTAGGATCTATCATTATACTCATTATGTTCTCCCCCTTGATTGTTGTTAATGATTAGCACCGCGACCACTCGACCTGGTCTTTGACCCCACACTCGCCTTTACCCGCTTTGCGGAGGACTTACTTCTAAGATACGCCATGATCACAGCCGCCTCTTGCATGCTGCTTACGTGGGTCCCTTTGCCCGTATCTGGCATGGACTTGCAACCACGAACATGGCCGCGGACTATTCACTTAACTGAGCAACTCTCTATTTCTTTTTGCTCGCCTTGACTTCCTGCTCAAGCATCTTTTCGAGTCTTTCTTTTGCCTTCGGATCATATGCAAATGCATCGTCATCCCCGGCAAGAAAAGCTTCAAGATTAGGAAGACGGACGCCGGCCTTATAATTCATTTTGAACAGCTCGACGTTGAGCGCTTTTACGACATCGCGCATTTCCTTATTGGTCATTATAGCCTCCTTAATAAACAGGTGTAGATCACTGAGGTTTATATTCGCCCGGTACTTCGGTTTCCCCGGCGCTTTCTGCTGCCGTCTCGTCAGGATCGTATACTTCGATCGACTTTATCCTCATCTCATTGCCGCGCAGCAGCCATGTATGGCCGCTTCCGCAGTGCGGGCATGTCTTTCCGTATGCCACAGTAGAGTATTGGATCTTGCAGTTATCGCACCAGGTTACAGCCGGTATCTCTTCGCAATAAAGCGTGGAATCTTCAAACATAGGGAACTTCTTTGAATACCACTTCCAGTAATCGTAAAGATACTCCGTAACGATTCCCGATACTTCACCGAACTCCAGCGTCACGGATTTGATCTTGGTGACGTTGTGCTCCTCGGCGATCTTACTTACCTCTTTAACTGCATAATTTACAAGTCCTAGTTCGTGCATTAAACCTTTGCCGTCCTTTTATTTGCCAGCGATTTTCTTCTTTACGATACCTGCTATACGGGCCGGCATGTACTTGCCGATTCCCACGAACTTCTGCTCTGCAGGGATCATGTTGGAGTACTTGTCTCCATCCGGCAGACGGAAGAGGTGGATAGCGTCGAACTTGCACTGTACGGTGCACATTCCGCAGCCGATGCACTTGTTGGTATCAACTACGCTGCGTCCGCACTTGAGGCATCTCTCAGCTTCCTTCTTGATCTGCTCTTCGCTGAACTGCTTGATCTCGTAATCCATAGTGAGCTTCTTGGCCTCGTCGATCTCTCTGATCTGACGCGGAGGCTTACGGAAATCAGCTGCAGGAATAACGACATCGTCCTTGTTAAGAGGAGTAAACTGACGTGTATTTCTGTGGATCATCAGGTGCTGTCCCTTGTTCACGAATCTGTGGAGCGATACAGCGCCTTCACGTCCCATAGCGAGTGCGTCTACTACGAACTTCTGTCCGCTTACGGAGTCACCGCCTGCGAAAATGTCAGGCTCTGCTGTCTGCAGTGTGACAGGGTCTGCAACGATCATGCCTCTCGGGCTGAGCTCTACCTTTGTGCCCTCGAACAGTTTGCCGTAATCAGGCTTCTGGCCGATGCTGAAGAGTACTGTTGAGCAAGCCTGCTCTGTTGTTTCATTATCATCGAATGTAGGAGCGAATCTGCCCTCAGCATTCTTAACGGACAGGCACCTTCTGAACTTGATGCCTGCAACCTTGCCGTTCTTTGTAACGACTTCCGTCTGGCCCCATCCGTCATGGATGACGATGCCCTCGTTCTGCAGGAATTCCTGATCCTCTGCTCCCATAGGCATCTCGTCCCAGGACTCAAGGCAGTACAGATGTACGCTCTTTGCGCCCTGACGGATAGCTGTACGTGCTACATCAGCTCCGATGTTTCCGCCGCCGATGACCACTACATCGCCGGAGAGCTTCTTAGCCTTGCCGAGTGTGACGTCTTTTACATAATCAACGCCGCCGATGACTCCCTTGGCATCGTCGCCAGGGATTCCCAGCTTACCGCATGCCTGGAGACCTGTTCCTACGAAGAAGCCCTTGAATCCTTCTTCACGGAGCGACTGGAATGTAACGTCCTTACCGACTTCAACGCCGCATCTGATCTCAACACCCATAGCCTTGAGAATCTCGATCTCAGCATTTACAACCTTCTTGTCGAGTCTGAAGTTAGGGATACCGAGTGTCATCATTCCGCCAGGCATCTCCTGCTTCTCGAATACTACAGGCTTGTAGCCTTCAATAGCGAGGAAGTATGCGCAGGACAGTCCTGCCGGGCCGGATCCTACGATACCGATCTTCTGCTCGAACGGTTCTCTTGTTGTGGATACCATTGGCGGGATGTACTTGTGCTCATCCTCGAGATCCTTTGCTGCGATGAACGCCTTGATATCGTCGATAGCAAGGGCCTCATCAACAGAGCCTCTTGTGCACTCGAGCTCGCAGTACTTGTGGCAGATAGCGCCGCATACTGCAGGGAACGGGTTGTCTCTCTTGATCAGCTTGAGGGCTTCCTGATATTCGCCTCTGCTTGCCATATCAATGTAACCCTGGATAGCAATGTGAAGCGGGCACGCAGCCTTACAAGGTGCAGTACCTGTAGGCCATGTCTGGATTACGCCGTTCTCATTCTTGTAGTTCCAGTTCCACTTATCCTCAGGCCATACATTGTTGCTCGGAAGTTCCTGTTTAGGGTATTCGATCTCGCCGTGCTTTGTGCAGAGCTTCTGACCGAGTCTGACAGCGCCTGCAGGGCAGACTTCTACGCACCTGCCGCAAGCTACGCACTTCTCAGCATCTACCTCCGAACGGTATGGGGAAGCGGAAAGATTCGGTGTATTGAAGAGCTGTGATGTTCTCAGAGCGTTGCAGACACCTACTGCGCAGTTGCAGATAGCGAAGATCTTATTTGCGCCGTCGATGTTAGTTACCTGATGAACATATCCCTTGTCTTCAGCTCTCTCGAGTACTTCGAGTGCTTCTTCATAAGTAATGTCATAGCCCATGCCGGTCTCTTTGCAGTAGTCAGCAAAGTCACCGAGGCCCATGCACCAGTACTGCATGATGTCTCCGGAACCCTCGCCGCGCTCTGTCTGCTGCTTACGGCAGGAGCAGATACCGAGGCCGATCTGGCCTTCATATTTTTTGAGCCAATACGAAATGTGCTCAATGTCGAGTGACTCACACTCTGCAGGGATAGCCTTCTCTACAGGGATAACATGCATTCCGATTCCGGATCCGCCAGGAGCTACCATCTGAGTAATACCTGCAAGCGGCAGATAAGTCATACGCTCGAAAAAGTCTGCTATTTCAGGAGTCTCACACATGATCTGGTCTCTCATTACCATGATCTCTGCAGAACCCGGTACAAACTGGTCAAGGATATAACGTCTCTCATGCTGAGGATTCTTTCCATCCTCATTTTCATTGTTCCACTCGACAAGGCCGAACTGGCCGAGAGCTTCAAGAACCTTCTTCAGATGATCGTCATCGTAACCTGTCAGTTCCTTCATTTTCGCAAACGTTCTAGGCTTGCGCTTTCCCATAACAAGGGCTGTGTCAAGGCATTCCTCTGCGATGTCCTTGCCGTATCTCCTGACGATATACTGATAACCGCAGTCAAATCCCCAGTACTCAGGAGAATCCTTTGAAGGCTTCTCAAGTCCGAGCAGGATCTCTTTACGGTCGGTGATGATCTTCGTAAGCTTGAAGATCTTCTCGTCGTGGCTCAGCTGTTTAGCCTTTTTTGCCATACTTTTCCCTCTCTTTCTCTTACAATATCTATTTCTACAAAATGCCTTTACGTAAGGCTTCTTACCTGAGTTAAGTAAAGGAATGAAAGCTTTACTTCACAATGATTCCGTTCACCAGGATGTCCGCGACCTGTGACAGCGCTTCTCTGTACGGAATATGGTTCTTTACGAGCACATCTTTCTGGAAGAACTGTTCTACAGTAGCCTGGAACATAGTCTTGAGTATAGGCATCGATACCGGCCTGATCGAGCCTTCCTTAATGCCTCTCTCAAGCAGCAGCGCAACGCCTTCCCAGTAGTTTTCACGGCAGAATTTCCAGTGTTTGTATACCGAAGGATACTTCTCCTTGAGAACATAGAGCTGGGACAGATCGTTCTGTGTATAGCGCTCAGGCACACGGCCTATTATTGCCGTTAGCTGTTCAGGAATAGTCAGACTTTCATCGTTCAGTATCATCTCTTCCTCGATCAGCGCGTCATCAAAGAAACGGTCGATCGTCTGAGTCATGATTGAACGTTTGTCTTCAAAAACTGTATAGATGGTTTTTTTGCTCATACCTAGCGCGTGAGCAAGATCATCCATTGTGAATTTGATTCCTCTTTTGTCAAACTGTCTGGCTGCTTCGTCAAGAATACGAATGCGCAGTTCCTGTGATGTATCTTCTTTCATAGCTTTAGCCCCTCATAATATGGTACGGAAACTTTAAAATTTATTTCCGTTTCCCATTCAAAGTCATTCTATCATTGAAACATTGGAGCCGCAATAAAAACTGCTCCATTTTATGTGCTTTTCTGTGTATTTTTGGCATCCCCCCTGCAGGGTTGCTCAGAATCCTGCAGCTGTCCTAATCTTTTTTCACATCGAGGCCGAATTCGGCAGGCAGGAATCTCGGGCAGACGTTTTCATCGGTGACTATCACGGCATTTGCCAGCCTTGTTCCAATTGCGCACGATTCTCCCAGACTTTTGCCGTAAGTAAGTCCGATCACTACTCCGGAAAAAAACGCATCTCCGGCGCCGGTAGTATCCCTGACCTCGGTTTTAGGTGCCGGGCAGTGGCCGAAATCGCCGTTCATAGAAGCATATACGGCTCCCTCTCCGCCCATGGTAACCACCATTGAAGGTATCTGTGCCTGTGTTATTTTTTTGTAAAGGATGCTGCTCATCTCTTCAGCGCCTATGCCTTCATATTCCTCTGAAAACAGAAGGCCGGCTTCCTCAAGGTTGCAAACGAGACAGCTTATGTGCTGAAGAAGATCACGGCGTTCCATCGCGATCGACATATTTGAAACCGGAGCATATACCCTTTTTCCATGCTTCTCTGCAAGCGCAATCACACGCTTCAGGGTAGGCACTTCAACATCAAATTCCACTGCAATGCTGTCGGCATATTTGAATATCTCATCACCTTTGTCATCTAGGATGTCTGCGATCCGCGAGAGATCAGGCCGTTTGGATATGGAGGCCACTACATCGCCGCTGTTGTCAAAGACTGCGAGCCATGTTCCCAGACCACCCTCCGAGCGCTTTATATATTCTGTATTTACCTTATGCTTAGCCAGTTTGTCTTCTACATCATTGCTTATGCCTCTGGGCTCGAGCACCGTCACGAACGTAGGTCTGAGTTCTACGTTTGCAATGTCTTCTACTATGTTGCGCGCTACTCCTCCGTGTACTTCAACCACATGCCCGGAATTCCTTCCTCCCGGGATATACTGCGAGTACGGATATCCCTTGACATCCACAAACGCTGCACCTATAACGACAATTCCGTTATCTTTCTTTTTTGCCATTTTGTATCCTCCGCTCTCTGCCTCGATTTTACTACAAATCAGGACATCATAAAAGAGCGGCTCAGCCGCTCTTTGTGTCATTGTTTGAATTGAAAATCACCTTGCAAGCTGTGTCTTAAGGTTCTCAAACATATGCTTTACCGCCGGGATATTTATGACAATTATAGTAATAGCGCCTTCGACAGCAAGATATGTGATGTTGTACCACAGCGACCATGTGAGAGCATTGAAATTCTCAGGCGCATACTCTGCAAAGAATATGACTCCGCTCAGAACGGCACAGATATATCTGCAGAAAACTCCCAGCAGATAACCCTTGGTAAGACCATTTTTGCGATCCCTTACAAGGCCTGAAAGACCCATTACTGCAAATGCGATGATATAGTCAAGTATCATCTGGACCGGATGTATGACATACCCTCCGAAGATGAGATTAAGCAGTCCGGTTACAGCTCCACCGAGGACGCCCCATCTTGTTCCGAGCAGATATCCCAGAGCTATTATAGGCAGCGTTCCGAAAAGCGTTACCGATCCGCCCTGAGGCATCGAGAACAGCTTGATCTGGTCAAGGATCATTGCCAGAGCGACCATAAGTGCCGTTGTCGTGATTTTTACAGTGTAATTTCTTCCTTTGTTCTTTTCCATTAAAAAACCTCCTTAATGAATTATTAAGGAGAGCGCTGTCAACATAACGCATCAAAAGCTGCGCGTTCTATTAACCTTCCTACGCCGGCATTACCCGGATCAGGTGTAAGGGTCATCCCTCGCGGGACCTCTCAGCATTCGCTCCCCTGGTGTTTGGTAAGTCTAATTATAAGCCTGAAGCCTCTGCATTTCAATACGTATCACCACAGATAATGAATGTGATACAATCAATGTGTAAATTATCAGCATTTGGGGAGAGGTTCGCATGAGGCTCGATAAGTATCTGTCCGACATGGGCGCCGGTACACGAAGTGAACTGAAAAAGGATATCCGCAAAGGAGGAGCCATTATTGACGGTAAAGTCGTCAAAGACCCCGGCTTCAGTGTTGACGCGTCATCACATGTGGTTTTCAAAGGTGCTGTTATCACCTATGAAGAATTCGCATACTACATGCTCAACAAGCCAGCGGGGATAATCAGCGCGAGTGATGATGACAAGGAGCCTACCGTAGTAGATCTTATATCCGAACCGAAGAGAAAAGATATGTTCCCGGTCGGACGCCTTGACCGTGACACGGAGGGGCTTCTTCTTATAACAAATGACGGTGCTCTTTCACACCGCCTGCTGTCGCCTAAGCATCATGTTGATAAAGTATATTATGCCAGGGTATCAGGCATTCTTGCAGACAGTGACATCGAACTGTTCCGGGACGGTCTTGTTCTTACCGACGGACTTGAATGCCTTCCTGCAGACCTGAAAATACTTTCCGTATCCGAGGATGAGTATATATCAGAAGCCGAAATCACTGTTCGCGAGGGAAAGTTCCATCAGGTGAAGCGCATGTTCAGTTCTGTCGGAGCTGAGGTGCTATATCTCAAGCGCCTTTCGATGGGGCCGCTTACCCTCGACCCTGATCTGGGTCCCGGAGAATACCGCCGCCTTACACCGGACGAAATGGCCGGTCTGGAGCTTTGAACATCCTATATCACCATATCTCCGGCTGCGGCGAACGCAATGAAGTCCACCCGCTCTGCCCCGCAGCTCTTCAGCAATGACGCTATTTCATCTATTGTTGAACCCGTAGTAAATATGTCATCTGTCAGCAGGATCCGTGACCCTTGTATCAACGGAAGCCTGCTGTTTCTTATCTCAAAAGCGCCGCGGATGTTTGCCCTGCGCTCCTCAGGACCCAGACCCTTCATCGGAACAGTTTCGCGTGTCCTTACAAGCGCACCCGGATCAAAGCGGAGACCGGCTCTTCCGGCAAAACTCCGTCCTATCAGTTCAGCATGATTGAAGCCTCTCTTCTTCAGCTTGTCCGAATGTATCGGCACAGGTATCACAATGTCGTACATTGCTGAAAGCTCGTCTGCTGTGTATTCCGCAAGCATGTAATCGAACATTATCTCTCCGAGCGTATCGGCAATATCAGCGCGGCCGCCGTATTTGAGAGCAAATATGACCGACTGGGCGCAGGCACCATAGCCCGTGCAGGCATATCCCTTGTCAAAGCTGATTTCCTGTCCGGCCGATACCTTTTGTGCACATCCGAAGCACAGCTCTCCAGGATCCGTATCTGCCAGAGGCCTCCCGCACTTTGCACAGTGCCTGCCGGTATTCCAGTTCATCGATTTCATGCATTCATTGCAGAGTCTGTAAGTCCGGCTGTCGTCTGTTATCTTTCCGCAGCAAATGCAATAAAGACCCGGCGGATACACCAGGTCAAGCATTTCATTTCCGAGTCTTTTCAGCCACGATTCCTTTGACATTTCACATCCTCCGTCCGAACGGATCAGAATCAAGGGCAAGCAGACGCCATTTTAAGCCGGTATATCTGCCGTCAGCCCGGTTGTTGTCTATCATGGAACGCACACGCGCAGGATCCCCTACGATAATAACCAGCTTTTTGCCCCTCGTAACAGCAGTATAAAGCAGATTGCGTGTCATCAGCATAGGCGGGAAGTTCAGTACCGGTATCACTACGACAGGGAACTCAGATCCCTGACTCTTGTGCACTGTAATAGCGTAGGCCAGATCTATCTCTTCGAGCATGTCACCCACATATTCTATTATGCGGTCGTCCATCCGTACCGTCATAGATTTATTTTCTATGTCGATCTCTTTGACGATACCCATATCCCCGTTGAACACACCCTCTCCCTCAGTTGAAAAGAGTTCAGTCCTCCACTCAGCTCCATAGTTGTTTCTAAGCTGCATAACCTTGTCGCCTTCGCGGAAAGTTACATTGCCTATCTTCAGCTCCGCCTTGTCTTCGGCCGGCGGATTTATCACTTCCTGGAGCATCGCATTGAGACTTGGTGCTCCGAGCATGCCGCGCTTTGTAGGCGTAAGGATCTGTATATCATCAGCTGAACGCACAAAATCAAAGCCCGCTTCGATACGTCCGCCAACGAGTTCCCTTATAGTGTCGCTTATTGAAGTCTCACCGTTTTTACTTATTATGTAAAAATCATTGCCGCTTTGCTGTTCCGGATATTCACCGTTGTTTATGAGATGTGAATTGGTGACTATCCCGCTCCCCTCAGCCTGTCTGAATATCTCTTTGAGCCTTATAACGGGTATGCATTCGCTGGCTATCATATCGCGAAGTACGTTTCCCGCGCCTACAGGAGGGAGCTGGTCGGCATCGCCGGTGAAGATCAGCCTCGTGCCCTCTTTCACGGCATTCAGAAGACCGTCCATCAACATAAGATCTATCATCGATGCTTCATCGACAATTATCACATCCTCTTCAAGAGGATTCTCCTCGTTTCTCCCGAAATTCAGCGCGTCCTCCTCTTCAGACCACACGTACTCAAGCATGCGGTGTATGGTCATGGCAGGTTTGCCCGATGCTTCTTCCATGCGCTTTGCGGCTCTGCCTGTCGGTGCTGCCAGCGCCACTGAAAAGCCGGCGAAATCAAATATCTTCACGAGAGTATTTATGATAGTCGTCTTTCCGGTACCCGGGCCGCCTGTGATTATAGTTACATTGTTAGTCAGGCATTCCAGAACGGCACGCTTTTGCTCAGTGGAAAGCTCCACTCCTTCTCCGAACGGATCGTCTGAATCCATTCTTATGGCATCCAGATAATTCCCCGCCTGCAGAGGGATCGTTTTAAGCGGTGCATTCCTGATCTTTATCAGCTCATGCGCGACCCTCTGCTCCGCATGGTAATAACCGTAAAGATATATCACGGCTGTATCGTTTATGCAGTCTTCCTCCAGTTCTCCGGCAAACACCATGTCTTTGAGCGAGTCCCTCACGTTATCCATCATAACGTCGAGAAACTCCGCCGTTTTTTCTATAAGATAATTCTCAGGCATCAGTGTGCTGCCGCTCGCAGCCCATGATTTGAGCATGTAACGTATACCGCTCTCTATTCTGACGCTGCTCTCCGGTTCTACACCCAGCTTTGCCGCTATGGCATCAGCTCTGTTGAAGTTGATTCCCCGGATATCTTCTGCAAGTATGTAAGGGTTTTCGGTTACTATTCTTACCGAATCCTTGCCGTACAGTTTATAGACTCTGACAGCTTCGTTCATCTCTATGCCAAGCTCGCGCAGCTCGATCGATGTGCCGGCAAATTCCCTTGACTCTCCAAATGACTCGGTGATCCTGGCCAGCGTTTTAGCGCCTATACCGCTCACCATCAGAAGCTTTTCAGGCGTTTCCTCTATGACCGTCAGAGTCTCGTCTCCGAACATATCAACTATCTGTGCGGCAGTTTTCGGACCTATGCCCCGGATATTACCGGCTGAGAGGAACTCAAGGATCGCGTCGGCGCCTTCCGGCATCATTTCCTCATAGGAAGATACGCTGAACTGCTCTCCGTATTTTGGGTGAATGGTAAACCTTCCCTCAAGCCTGTACTTTGCCCCGCTTTTAGGCTCAGCAAAAGAACCGGCTATCCGGATCGCGCCTGCTTCTGTATCGAAGACCGCTACGGTATAGCCGTTCTCAGGATTGTTGAATATTATCTTTCCGAGTTTGCCTTCCTGCTGCATCCTTTAGAATGTACGCTTGTAAAGCCTTCTGTTATCAAGTGTGAATACTCTCTCGCTGAATCCGCCCGGCTCCACATTGCTTAAAGCATCTTCCATGTCAAACATCTTGGCATCCGTCATGTCCAGATAATGGAGCATCTCAGCTTCAGGGAAGAGTGGTTTTTTAGGGCTGCCGAATTCAGGCTCATAGTGGTGTGTCAGCGACATGTGCTGCATAAGCAGGCATTTCTCTGGGTCTATCCCGAGTTCCTTACAGCGCTCACCTATCGCCTCTACGCCCATCACAAGATGGCCGAGCATCTTGCCTTCCAGTGTGTACTCAGGCACTACGCCGTTTTCATCAGACGCGAGCTCATTCAGCTTTTCTATATCATGAAGCGCAACGCCTGCCAGAAGAAGATCCTTATCCAGATATGTATAGACCTCGCAGGCGCGCTCGCCCATCATCATCATTCTCTTCACGTGGTACAATAAGCCTGCATATTCAGCGTGATGATTGCTCATCGCCGCCGGGAAGTACATTATGCGGTCCTTCTCGCCCTCATAGAAGCTCAGGCAGAGACGCTTAAGGTCTTCATCTTTGAAGGCTTTGATCCTGCCGACTATGTAATCATACATGTCTTCAGGCTTTTCCGGAGCAGCCTTGAAGAGATCTGCTCTTTCATAAGTGCCTTCCCTGGCCTCGCCCTTTATGGCATCGAGTATAAGCTGATTCTGGCCCTTATAGTCACGGCACTTGCCTACAACGCTTATGACCATCCCCGACTGAATTTTTGAATACGATCTCACCTCATCAGGTGTGAGATTCCACTTTACAGACTGGATGTCTCCTGTTGCGTCAGCAAGAGACATGTAAAGGTGTCTTTTACCGTTGTTTCCGTCGCGGATATCTGCGGTTTTTACCAGATATCTGTCCTCTATGCGGTGCCCTTCATCAGGTCTCAGATCTTTAATATAATATGGTTTCATTCGGTCACTGGTCTCCGTTCAATTATTTGTTATAGTATAACACAAGGCCTTGCTATGATATAATATTTCAGGTACCAATAACTGCTTTAAACGGCTATGCCGTATATAAAAGCAAAAGAGACGAAACGATTACTGAAGGAGAATGATATGGGATTTGATGCTGCAAAAGCTGTCGAAGCTACAACCAAATGGATCAGAGACTGGTTTGAAATGAACGGACCGGGATGCAATGCCATCGTCGGGATCAGCGGAGGCAAGGACAGCTCAATAGCCGCAGCTCTTTGCTGCGAGGCTCTGGGCAAGGACCGTGTTGTTGGCGTGCTGATGCCAAACGGTGATCAGTCCGACATCGACATGGCTAAGCTTCTGGTCGATCACCTTGGAATAGAACATTACGTTATCAACATCAAAAGCGCGTTTGACGGGCTTACAGAGCAGATGGCCCATGCCGGCATAGAGATCAGCAAAGACTCCATCATCAACCTGCCGCCGCGCCTTCGCATGTCGACACTCTATGCTGTCGGTCAGAGCAGGAACGGCAGAGTAGTCAACACATGCAACCTTTCCGAAGACTGGGTCGGATACTCGACAAGATACGGTGACTCCGTAGGAGATTTCAGTCCGATGTCGTGCTTCACGACCGCGGAAATCAGAGCAATGGGTGAAGTCCTCGGCCTTCCGTCAGTACTCATCGAAAAAGTCCCGAGTGACGGTCTGTCAGGCATGAGTGACGAGGATAAGCTCGGATTCACATATGCCGTACTGGACCGCTACATCCGCACCGGAGAGATCGATGATCCTGCAACTAAAGAGCGCATCGATATGCTGCACAAAAAGAACCTCTTCAAACTGAGGTTCATGGACTGTTTCAAATATGACGGTGTAGAAGTAAAAGCAGAATTCTAAGTCAGAAATAGCTAATGCCCCTTCACGGGGCATTTTTTAGTCCTCTTTTATGCGGTCTATAACTATCTTGTATCCGCCCTCTCCATACGTAAGGCACTTAT
>ONRQ01000017.1 GCA_900320285.1 uncultured Eubacteriales bacterium | reverse complement strand
CTCCCGGATTGATGATCCCCAGAAGTGACACAAACAGTGCTTCAGTGGCTCCTGATGTGACTATGATCTCGTCGGCATCATAGTCCATACCGTTTTTTTCACGCTCATATTCCGCGATCTTGATGCGAAGATCTCTTGCCCCGTTGTTTTCAATGTAGTGCGTATCGCCTGCCTGCAATGATTCTGCTGCAGCATTGCACACAGCACCGGGTGTCGCAAAATCAGGCTCGCCCAAAGAAAGCCTTACACAGTTCTCCCTTGCAGCTGCCATTTTGGAGAACTCCCTTATCGCGCTCCTCCTGAGATTGTACGCTGCTTCATTCAGATGGTCTCTCATAGCCATATCATCACCAACTTTGCCTGTTTCCTGAGATTGTTTACAGACTCCTCAAAGCGGACTCAAGAGCTGTCTTCATAGTGGTTTTCTCGTCTTTCTGCTTGATGACCTTAGCAGGGCAGCCTGCCACAACCACATTCTCAGGCACATCTTCCGTTACTATAGCGCCTGCAGCGATGACAGCGCCTCTCCCTATATGGACGCCTTCAATGATCACTGCATTTGCTCCGACGAGCACATCATCCTCTATGACAACGGGGACAGCGGAAGCAGGTTCTACTACGCCTGCAAGTACTGCACCTGCCCCGATGTGACAGTTGCATCCGACCTCTGCGCGTCCGCCAACAACGGCGCCCATGTCTATCATGGTCCCGTGACCTATCACAGCCCCAATATTGATAACCGCGCCCATCATGATAACAGCGTTTTTGCCGATCTCGACACGTTCTCTTATGAATGCGCCGGGCTCTATTCTGGCGTGCAGGTCCTTGATGTCAAGCAGATGTACAGCGCTGTTCCTGCAGTCGTTCTCGATCACTATATCTTCGATACTGTCAGCATTGTCTCTGACTATTCCGGACAGTTCCTTCCAGTCCCCGAACACGATCTTATCTCCTGTTCCAAATACTCTGGCACTGCCGTAGTCTATCGGATTCTTTTCCTTTACGAACATCCTGACAGGTGTCTTCTTCTCTGCATTCCCGATGAACTGTATTATTTCCTGAGCATTCATATTGTTCCCCTTTTGGCGATTACTCTATATCTGCATCTCCCCTGTGAAAACTTCTTCAGCAGACCCTGTCATATAAGCTCTTCCGGTCTCTTCATCATATCTTATGACAAGATCGCCCCCCTTCAGATGTACGAGCACCTCATCTTCAAGCCTGCCCGTCATTATCCCTGCATATACTGATGCTGTTGCTCCCGTTCCGCATGCAAGTGTCTCTCCTGAGCCTCTTTCCCAGACTCTCATACATATCTCTTTTCTGCTGACGGTACATATGAACTCTGTATTGACACCGTCCGGAAATCTTTCACTTTGTTCCATGGCTCTTCCGGTTTCTTCTATTCTCAGATCAGCAAGATATGAGCACAGATCAGCCGAGGTGTTTTCGCCTTTCGCAGAAAGATTCAGCGGCACAGTATTATCCTCGAGGAAAACTACGGCGTGTGGGTTACCGGTATCGACGCCTGTGAATCTTATAGCCTTTCCACATATCGTAACAGTCTCAGCATGCCGGCCGGTCAGGTGCGGAATGCCCATGTCTACCGTTACTGAGGCGACCTTATTCTCACGTACATCAAAGCTGACCTCCTTCTGTCCGGACAAAGTATCTATCACGGCATGCCTTCTGTCCGGATGGATCAGTGCGTGATCATATATATATTTTGTTACGCATCTGATCCCGTTGCCGCACATTCTTCCCTCTGAACCGTCTATGTTGAACATGTGCATATATGCATCTGCCTTCTCCGATGGCTCTATAAGAATAAGACCGTCGCTTCCGATCCCGTAATGCCTGTCTGACAGTCTTACAGCAAGGGCCGACGGGTCGTCGATCTTCTCTTCAAAGCAATTTATATATATATAATCATTGCCGCATCCCTGCATCTTGGTGAATCTCATGGTATTCCTCTTCAATACCGCCCCCGCTCTGAGAGCACTGAAATGATATATATAAAAAATAGCTCTTGCGAAGAGCTATTTGAAATACATATATAGTTGCGGATACCATATCATTCAGATATGGAACAGCTGATAAGTGCAGTGCTTTCTGCAAGTCTTCTTTTCTCACGATATGTTTTCTGTAAGCAGATGTCCTATTCCTATTTCAGTCCGGGCACTAAAAAAATGGCGATTTTCGCTAAAATCCGCAAAAATCGCCAAATCGTGAAAACCTTGAATTTCAAGGGTTTTGAGCATTATCTACGTTGTATTTTCGCTACGACCTCGATGTGTGATGACATCAAGGTAAAGGATACCATTTTGCCTATGTTGTCGTTATGGTGAAGGATACAATCCTGGAAAGGAAACAACCCCGGTTCACCGAGACAAGAAAAAGAGGAAGAACCGTGTCTCCCTCAAGTTGTTTATTGGTGGCTCGCTATATTTTATTCCACTTCATTATCTACGCACCAGTTCCAGTAAGACTGGTCGTAATTAAATGTTGTTTCATATCCGCACATTTCAAGCACCATCTGTACGTATGCGGATCGGATACCGCCAGTACAGTATGCTACGACCCTGTCGGTCTTGTTTACACCTTGAGCCTCAAACATTGCTGTTATCTCATCATTTGTCTTTAGAGTTCCGTCTTTCTGAAACAAATCCAAATATGGTACAAATACTGCACCTTTGATATGCCCGCCTTTTGCTTCACCATATTTTGTAGCTCCGTTGTATTCGTCACTAGTCCTTACATCCACTATTTTATACTGATCAAAGTTTGCGGCCAGCTCAGATGTTTCCATGACATGCGTCCTGTCAAGATCATCTACGGCAACTTCACATGGAACAGGATCGCTCGCTGCAGATTGCTTCTCTGCGCCGGCATCAAAGAGCGCATCAATACCACCATCAACGATCCTAACATTCTCATATCCTGCCGCTCTGAGTTCCCATGCGATTCTTGCGTCCTCGCCCCAGCCTTTGAGAGTATGTCCCAGCGTTATTATCTGTTTGTTCTTGTCAAGACCCAAAGCTCCGAGTCTGGCTGAGAGATCCTCCGGTTTTGGAATCTTTCCCCAAGTGTCATCTCCTGCACTTCCATATTCTTCAGAGCAAGTGCACATATCCTGCCATGTAGTAGCTACTGCTCCCTTTATCGTTCCTCTGTCTGCTTCGCCGGTGCAGTCAACAAAAATGACATCATCACTTCCTATAAGTGCCACAGCATCTTCAGCAGAGATGATAAGGTCTCCTGTGAAGGCCGCTGGCTGTTCTTCTCCAGCAGACTGCTGTACATCAGGGTTCTCTTCTGCTGCAGGCTTATTCTTTCCGCCGCACGCACACATCATTGACAACATGAGCAGACACAAAATAATTGCCCGTAGTCTTTTCCTGTCCATACCGAATCTCCTATCCATATTTTATAAAAGATATATATATATATGATAGTTTGTATTGGTTTTACTGCAAATTGATATGATCTATACATCTAAACATATTCATAGTTCGCCTATATCACTCAGTACTGATATCCTCCCTCCAATAGAAGTTTGGTTTTAAAGGGAAAGATTCGGGGAGCCCTGTAATCTCCCACAGTATGCATAACATCAGCATTTTCAAACAGAGTTGCTGTATCTGCAGGCTAATTCTGCTCGTGAATCTGCTCGTTTGTAATCAGAGGATATCGTATCAGAGTGCACCCTTCGAGATTCTCTTTATGCATATCAACCTTTGATATCTGGTGGTTATCATAGCAATTGTAGTACTGCACTCCAGTCCTTGTGTTATAGCAGGACGTGTATATGGTTATTTCATATTTTTTATCTCCCAAATCGCAAAGTCCACGCTGTTGAGCAACGGATCCTAGAATATGGAAAAACTGACTAACACTGGACATCTCATCTTCTGCTGACAGAGAATTCACTTTTGTGAACGCAACTCTGGCAAACCTGGACTGTGACGACAGGTCTCCCGGAAGGCCCATTCCGCCCATTCCCCTGCTGTATACATCAAGCTCAAGGCCTGGACAGAAAGTATTATCAGGGGTGCCGGTTCTCAAATGCCTGTAATTGTTTAGGCTGAAAAGTTGCTTATCAAAAGGCGGATTGTTAGTCATTACTCCAACAGGGTTATCATACACTTTGAGTCCTTCATTAACGGATTCAACTGTGATCACAGCATCTTTATCCGCTATCATCCAGTGCAGAGGAGAGAGTGGAAGCTGCTCGCTGAACGAAATGTCTGCTAAATTGATCCTCTCTAAAAGCGAACGGGCATCGCCAACGTTTTCGCATTGACCGAGTATCCAAGGGATGAACTCGAAAGGGGCGATGTTGTCTTTATCCGAAACAGTCTCAAAGTAGTGGGCGTTTCCCTCGAAATTAAGGCCTGCCATCCCAAGTCCTTTTTCGTTTACTGCTTCATAGTAAAGCGGATAGTCCTGCATAACATAAGCTGTTCCTATCATCGCCAGATGGCTTTCCATTTTTCCTTTCGTTCTGAATTCGAAGGGATATTTCCTAGGTGTAATTACGACCTCTTCTCCATACGAAAACTCGTAGTCAAAAGTTCTGCCAAAATAAAAGTCTTTTGTCTTATAAGTAGCTGCTGTACACATGTCTCACCCTCCATTTTTCAATATAGAGTCATCTCGATAATCAGTTTTTCATTTTTTGGCTTAAATATCACCTCTGTCCTTACCATAAGTATACTCTTTTTGAAGCTTCATGGAGATTTCAGCGATTTATAGCTGGAACAACAGTTCAACTTCACAAGTATAGTCATTATGTTTTTTATTGTATTTCCTTGCTCTACATTTGATTTTCAGAATAACTCTGAAAGCCTTTAATTCCAATGCTTACAGCCTCTTCAGAAGAGTTGTCACCTCACAATGTGATGGCGTCAAGGTAACGAATACAATTTTACCTATGGTGACGTCAAGGTGAAGAATACAATTCTCGAAAGCCCACCTGTATAGCAATGAATAATTATTCAAACATCATAGACCATAATGCGTCAGTGCAGAGTCAGATGATATATCGGTGAGTAATTATCGCCCTCATCTTCACATTTATAATACCATCGATATGCTGCTTCTATGTTATCCATATCATCATTATACGGGATATCGTTTCGCCTGCACCACCATTTTAAAACTACAGCTGCTTCTCCGTCAGTCATTCCCGGGCATTCCGGCATCAATACATAGTCGTCAGAATCATTATATTCTTTTAAGCGTGCTTCATTGAAACATACATCATCCGGTGAATTTGCTGTTCCGCAGAAATATCTTCCGCTCTTACAAAAGTACCAATTGTAGGACGGTATATATTGCTTGCAATTCACTACTAGTATACTTAAATTTACTGGTTCCATTCTGGTCCTCCTTATACCATACAGTTCATAATTACACTTACCATCATCTCTTTTTCTTCAGGCTTGGACTCTGCAATCATGATCGTCAGAGCGACAAGCGTGAAATCTGCTATTCGCTTAGATCCTTCAACAAACAACGCTTTATTCTTATCCAAAAAGTACAGAAACATCGTAGCCGCAATTCTCTTGTTGCCGTCTTAAAAGCTGTGATTTTTAGTGACAAAATACAAGAGATTGGCAGCCTTCTCTTCCAGTGAAGGGTACAAGTCTTTTCCGCCAAAACTCTGATATATTGCGCCTATTGACCCCTTGAAAGAATCATCTTTTTCATTTCCGAAGAGATCGCTGTCTGAAGCGAATTTCATTTTGTCTATGACCTCCCGACACTCTTCATAAGAAAGCTCATATGTTGCCTTATTTCCTTTAGGCTTGGACATCGTCTGGTGATCATAATCATCCAGCATATCCAATGCAGCTGAATAACTCTCTACAACAGAAAGCACCTGCTGAGCATCCAGCTGATTCTCTGCTCTCTTCATGATCTGTACGATCTGACCGAGCTGACTGATTCTCCTGTCATTGACAGCATAGCCACGGAGAATATAGTCTTTGAGCACCGAGTTGGCCCACCTGCGGAACTCAACTCCACGCTGAGACTTGACACGATAGCCGACAGAGATGATTACGTCCAGACTGTAAATAGCAACCGGTCTATCCGAATTTGCAATTTGCAAAAAATGCAAATTGCTTTTCTTATCAACCTCACCTTCTTTGAACACATTATTAATGTGCCTGGAAATAACTGAAACATCTCTTCCGAAAAGCTCTACCATCTGAGATTGTGTCAGCCACACTGTCTCATCCTGCATCTGCACCTGCAGTGATACCTCGTTGTCAGCGGTTTCAAATAATACGATTTCATTCTTGTTCACGTTTGCCTCCTTTTCGCAATAAATGAAAAAGCCCCGGTTTCCCGAGGCATAAAAAAAACGGAGAGCCTTGTCTCCGATTTACGTATATCGATGGCTCAATTATATCAAAGAAATCACTTTTTTCAACCACATTACTGTGAAGATTTCAGGAGCGTCTCATGAGAGAGACACATTCGATGTGTGATGTCGTCAAGGTAACGGATACAATTTTGTCTATGTTGTCGTTAAGGTGAAGGATACAATTTTTAAAGTCCGGATGTATAATTCGTATATTTATGCGATCACGTTCTTGAATAGTAAAAGGCCGGAGAACTTTTACTCCGGCCAATGGTTTTCCTCCATATTGTGTTTAAAGCAGTTCATTAAGAGCATTCATGAATTTTGCTGCATCTCCTACTACGCCATAATCGGACTGAATCTTCAAGTTAAAAGAGATTTGCTTTTGGCAGGAATGCAGGGTATGATTTTTGTTATGGAAAGCAATATACTCGATGTCCTGAACATGACCGCATGGCGTATGGAACCCCCTCAGCTTTTCGGCAGCTTCCACATCGCCGCCTCTCTTATAACCGCTGTTCTCGCGGTACTGGCTGCTGTGTTCTTTGCGCGCCGTGCCGACATAGAGAAAAACGTACGGAAGACACTTGTTTTAACAGGCTGGCTGCTTCTGATCCTGGAAGTATACAAGCAGTATTTCCTTTATTACATTGTCAATGAAGGAGCATTCGACTGCTGGTTTTTCCCATTTCAGCTCTGCTCTATGCCTATGTATCTCTGCATGCTCCTGCCATTCCTTAAGGATGAATCCCGCGTCACACTCATGACCTTCATGGGCGGATACATATTCATCAGTGCCACGGCAACTCTTATCTATCCGGAAGACATACTGCGGCCTTATATATCTCTTACAGTCCACGGCTTCATCTGGCACGGACTGCTGCTTTTCATGAGTCTGCTGATTATTTTTACAGGCTGTACTGATGCCGGTCCGCGCGGACTGCGCGGCTCTGCAGTTCTATTCGTGATCCAGTGCATCATAGCACTCAACATCAACATAGTGGCTGAACCTGTCATGCCTGCGATCCGCGCTGCGCATCCTTCGGTCACACATGACTGGGCCGCGATGTTTTATCTCAACCCATTTCACGTCTCGCCTCAGCCTGTCATATGTGCAATACAGGAAGCGGCGGGCATCCCCGCAGGTCTGATCGTATATGTTATCGCTATTGCAGCCGTAAGCAGCATGGTGGTCGTGTTATCGAAGAATATTTTCAGGGAGTCTGTTTTGGACAATACTGACGATGACCTGTAAAACAAAGAGGAGGTCTTCATGGAAGACCTCCTTTTGGTTTGTGCAGTTTTAAGTGATTATCATTCGAAATCATATGATTTGCATACAGGTGCATGAGCCTCTGCCGATTCCTTATCGTACCAGATGAGGTTCTTTCCTGTCTCCTTATCGAAGAGCTGGATGAGCTCAGGCATCACATCGAAGTGCACCTTGCTTCCCATCGAAACATCTTCTGCCAGTCCGATGGTCGGTATGACCATTACGACCTCATCATCTCCGCTGCGGGCATGGAGGTTGTACTCGGAACCAAGGAGTTCGGATACTTCGATCACAGCTGTAAGTTCGCCTGAACCGACACGGATGTGCTGCGGACGGATACCCGCAATTATGTCGCATGGCGCCTGACCATTATGCTTAAGCGCTTTCTGCTGGAAGTCCGAGAGTTCAAATTTTACTCCGCGTATCTCCGCATAGTACTTTCCGCCCTCAAGCAGCAGCCTGCATCCTTCGAAGAAATTCATCACAGGCATTCCTATGAATCCCGCAACAAACAGGTTGACCGGCTTGTTGAACACATCACGAGGCGTGCCTATCTGGTTCACATATCCATCCTTCATGATAACGATACGGTCGCCGAGAGTCATGGCTTCTGTCTGGTCATGCGTTACATACATAAACGTGGTGTTGATGCGCTTACGGAGCTTTATGATCTCAGCACGCATCTGGTTTCTCAGCTTAGCGTCGAGATTCGAAAGAGGCTCGTCCATGAGGAACACCTTAGGATCACGTACCATGGCGCGGCCGATAGCAACACGCTGGCGCTGACCGCCGGACAGAGCCTTTGGTCTGCGCTCCAGATACTGTGTGATGTCGAGGATCTCCGCGACTTCATTTACTTTCTTATCGATCTCATCCGGTTTAGCCTTTTTCAGCTTCATGGCGAAGGCCATGTTCTCACGGACCGTCATATGCGGATACAGAGCATAGCTCTGGAATACCATTGCGATATCGCGGTCCTTAGGCGAGATATCGTTCATCAGCTTGCCGTCGATATAAAGTTCGCCGCCGCTGATGTCCTCAAGTCCTGCTACCATGCGGAGCGTTGTGGATTTACCACAGCCCGATGGTCCGACCAGTACGATGAACTCCTTGTCCTTGATATCGATGTTGACGTCATGGACTGCAGTTACCTCGTTGTCATATACCTTTTTTAACCCTTTTATGATTACTTCTGCCATATATACAGCCCTGACAAACGGGACTCCTCCCGAGTGCCTCGCGACCGCCCGCAAGGGACGCGCCGCATTACGACAGGTCTCCACACTGCCGCACCGCGAGCCGGCGGATAGTTCCTCCTTTCTTTAGGACGAAAGATCAGATCGTGGAGTGATCAGGCGCCCTTTAGTTGGTAGTTATTCTGGAGCTGTCCGGCCGTAAAGCCGGGTCATTTTTAATATTTCCTCAGCGAGTTCTTCTGTGGCTGCGCCGGGTCTCATCCTCCAGGTCCAGTTACCCATAGGTACTCCCGGTGCGTTTATCCTGGCCTCATCGCCGAGTTCCAGCCAGTCCTGCATCTGTGCGACGAACAGCCTCGCAACGGAACTCATGCCCCCGCGGAGGACTCCCCTGCAGAAGCCTTCCTCTTCGTTCAGACCGAAGTATTGCTTTGCAGTTGACAGTTCCTCCTCGCCAGCTATTGCAAGCCAGCCTGCCAGCGTGTGGTTGTCATGAGTGCCTGTATAGCAAATGCAGTTGCTTACGAAATTATGAGGCCTGAATGCCGTGGTATTCATGGCGTCAAAAGCGGCTACCAGCAGCTTCATGCCCGGGAATCCTGATTCCTTAAGCAGCTGCCTGACCTCAGGTGTTGAATAGCCAAGGTCTTCCGCTATGAAATCAAGCTGCGGGAAACGTTCCTTAAGTGTGTCCACGAGCCGGATCCCGGGTCCCTTGACCCAGTGTCCGTTCTGTGCGGAAGTCTCTCCATATGGAACGGCGAAATAACTCTCGATCCCTCTGAAGTGGTCGATGCGTATCCTGTCGAACAGTTCTCCCGCACCGGCTATCCTGCGGACCCACCAGCTGAAACCGTCTGCCTCCATTGCATCCCAGTCATACAGCGGGTTTCCCCAAAGCTGTCCGTCCGCATTGAACAGATCAGGCGGAACTCCGGCAACCTCTACGGGAATGTTCTTTTCATCCAGCCGGAACCAGTGAGGTTCTGCCCAGACGTCTGCGGAATCAAGCGCAACATATATCGGAAGATCACCGATAATGGAGATGCCGGCATCATTTGCGTATGCCTTCAGCTGTGCCCACTGGCGATAGAACAGGAACTGTATGTATTCATACATTTCCACTTCTTCGCGGAGCTCACTTCTCCATTTTGCGCAGGCCTCAGGTCTGTGCAGCCTTATGTCCTCATCAGGCCACTCGAACCACGGGCGTGAATCGAAGTGCTGTTTCAGCGCCATGAAGAGCGCGTAATCAGGAAGCCACGCTTTCTTTCTGATGAAAGCGGAAAACGCCTCCCTGTCTCTGGCAATGCCTCTCCGGGCTGCCTTTCTGAGCAGTCCGATCCTGTTCTCGTAAAGCTTTCCGTAATCGATCTTTTCAGGATCCTGTCCGAAATCCGGGGAACTTACCTCTTCTTTCGTCAGCAGTCCGTCTTCGATCAGGATATCCGGATCCACATAATACGGATTGCCGGCGTAAGACGAAAAGCTCTGATACGGAGAGTCTCCGTAGCTTATCGGTCCTACAGGAAGCATCTGCCAGCAGCTCTGTCCCGCGGCGTGCAGAAAGTCGACAAACTTCCTTGCCTCAAGACCGAGAGTCCCGATCCCGTACGGAGACGGGATGGAAAATAGTGGCATAAGTATTCCTGCTGTGCGCTCTGTATTTTTCATAAGATTAACCCTTTACGGCTCCTGCAGCCACACCCTTGATGATGTGCTTCTGGAGCGCCATGTAGAAGATGATGATTGGCAGCATGGAAAGCATGATTACCGCCATCGTAGCGCCGAGGTCTACCGAGCCGTAGCTTCCCTTGAGATACTGTACATGGATAGGGATCGTCATGTATTTGGTCCTGTCGAGTACAAGGTACGGGAGCAGGTAGTCATTCCACACCCACATGGTCTCAAGGATGCCGACTGAAATAAGTGTCGGCTTCAGCATAGGCAGGACTACTGAGAAGAACGTACGTATCGGTCCGCAACCATCTATCGCGGCCGCCTCCTCTATCTCAAGAGGCAGGCCTTTTACGAAGCCCGCAAACATGAATATCGCAAGTCCCGCTCCAAATCCCAGATATACGACCGGGATAGTCCAAGGTGTATTCAGCTTCAGATTATCTGCCGTGAACGTCAGAGTGAACATCACCATCTGGAAAGGAACGATCATGCTGAACAGGCAGAGATAGTAGAAAATGTTGGCAAATTTTGAGTTTACACGGGCAATGTACCATGCAGACATCGATGTGAACAGCAGTATCAGGAATACCGAAGCAATCGTGATGAAAAAGCTGTATCCGACGGACTTCATGAACGGATAATTACCGAAAGTCATGCCCTTTATGTAGTTCGCGAATCCTACAAAGCTTTCTGCAGTAGGAAGCGAGAATGCATTTGTATTGATTGATGCATTCGACTTGAACGAGTTTATTACTACCTCGAAGATCGGCATTATCCATGCTATGCACAGCACAACGAATATCGCAGAGACGACCTTGCTGAGCGGAGTAAATTTCTTATTGTGCTTTTTATTCATTGCTGCACCTCCTTGCTCCTGGTAGCTCTCTGCTGAGCGAGTGCCAGCACCGCAACAAGAATGAAGAATACCACGGCCTTAGCCTGTGCGGCACCGTGATAATTCTTATTGATGTTGTATGTTGAGAAGATATTCAGCGCGAGCAGCTCTGTCATGTTGACCTTGGTGTTCTCAAGCATGACTGAAGGAGCTCCTCCGGTCAAAGCTAAGTTCTGGTCGAACAGTTTGAATGAATTCGTCAGCGTCAGGAATGTGCAAATGGTGATCGACGGCATCACATTAGGTATGATGACTCTTGTAAGAGTCTGCC
Organism: uncultured Eubacteriales bacterium; assembly: GCA_900320285.1. Classification (GTDB taxonomy): domain Bacteria; phylum Bacillota; class Clostridia; order Peptostreptococcales; family Anaerovoracaceae; genus Crickella. The sequence goes on along the minus strand of ONRQ01000017.1, from coordinate 56,101 downwards.
AGCCGGTAGCGCCGTCTATCTTTGCAGCTTCCAGCATGTCGCCCGGAACAGCCTGAAGACCTGCGATGTAGATGATCATCATATATCCTATCTGCTGCCATGCCACGAGTATGACCAGTCCCCAGAAACCGTATGTGGCGTTAGCTGTCAGATATGTGTTATAGCCTTTAAGTATGGCATCGAAGATCATCGACCATATGTATCCAAGTACGACGCCTCCGATGAGGTTAGGCATGAAGAACACCGTACGGAACAGGTTTGCTCCTTTAATATGCTGAGTCAATGCGTAAGCGATGAAAAACGCCAACACATTAATGAGTATGATCGAAACTACCGCGAATGCCGCCGTATTCCAGAAAGCATGACGGAATCCGACATCAGTAAATGCTCTGACATAGTTCTGGAATCCTACCCACTTTGCATCCCTTGGAGTATTGAAAGTGCAGAAGCTGAGATAAATACCCTGAAGGAAAGGCCATACGAAGCCAATAACAAAGCATGCAAATGTCGGGAGTATGAACAGCGGAAAGCAGCGCTGTATCGGTCTGCGGATCAGAACACTGTTCACGGTGGAGTGATCGTGTTTCTTTTTCTTTTTGCGCAAAACGCTCATCTCCTTTCTCTTTTGATTACCTATAAGCTTTTATAAAAAAGCAGGGGCAGGCGAGTATTGCCCGCCCCTGTCATTTATTAGCTATCAGCTAAAAGGAGTGAGTATTAGTTGTTCTCTACACCGTACTCGTAAGCCCAGCCGTCAACGAACGCCTTAACAACGCCATCCCAGTTAGCATCGGACTGATCTGCAGAGTAAGCTGCAAGAGCAGTCACGAGTGTAGCACGGAAGCTGTCTACGTTTGGTGTGAAGTTGAATGCCCATGTGCAGGCGTAGTTGCCGTTAGCGAGCATTTCAGCACCGGCCCTGGAGAATCCGTTTGCCGACTCAGGAGCCTTCTTGAACGGGATGTCGCCGATCGAGCTGAGTACTTCGATTCCCTTGTCGGATGTTACACACCATTTCAGGAAGTCGAGTGTAGCCTGCTGATTAGCCTCGGAAGCTTGACTGTTTACTGCGAGGCAGTTCTCTGTACCGGAGCACAGGCCGGCCTTCTCTTCGCCGTCAACGCCGCAGTAGATTGGAATCATTGTGATATCATCAGGATTCATCTGGAACTTGTCTGCTGTGAGGTTAGCCCACTCCCATGTACCATTCTGATAGAATACGGCTTTGCCTTCGCCGAACTCAGCCTCAGCCTGGTCGCCTGTAGCAGTTGTCAGGGATGTAGGATCCTGAGCGGAATCTGTGATGTAGAGATCCCAGATCTTCTTGAAGTTGTCCATGTAAGTTCCCTTGATCTCAGCCGGCTTGTCTACGATACCGTCATCACGGAACTCATAGAAGAGCGGCATGTTGGCCAGGTGGCCTGAGAATCTCCAGGATGAAGAGTCATCAAGACCGGCTGAAGTAAATGCATCGAATCCGAGCTCGCCTGCGCGTGCGTGAATATCGTCTGCAACAGCCTTCAGGGAATCAAAGTCCTTGATCTCATCGAGTGAGTGACCTGCCTTCTCCAGAAGAGCCTTGTTGGTGATGATACCGTAAGACTCATAGATCCAGCCGATCGCCTTTGTCTCACCGGCTTCATTCTTCAGATTGAAGTCAGTGGTCGTAAGCTCATTCATGAAATCAGTGCCGTCCAGTGTAAGGCAATAGTCTTCCCAGTCCTTCAGCGCACTCATGTTACCGACATTGAATAGCGTTGGAGGCTCGGACTTAGCCATCTCTGCAGTCTGTGTATCGCTGTACGATCCGGATGCAGCTGTTACGACCTTGCAAGGAACGCCTGTCTCTTCGGTATAAGCTGCAGCAAGTCCCTGAAGTGCTTCATCTGCTTCAGGCTTATAGTTCAGCCAGTATACGGAACCGGTTCCCTCATCGCTTCCGGAGTCACTTCCGCCGCCGCCACCGCAGGCTGCGAAAGCAAATACCATCGCGAACGCAAGGAAAAGAACAAATAATTTCTTCTTCATGTTATTCCTCCTTAAAAAACCAATACCAATTATAAGCATTTCGATAGCTTACAAAAATTATTATAAGTCCATGTTTTTTCCTTTTCAATTCTAAAAAAAAAAAAATTTTGTGCTTTTGGTTAACAATAAAGCGTCTATCTGATTGTAAAAAAAAAGTTTCCAGTTGCCTAGAAACTAAATAGTGTATACGTTCCTTTTTGGTACTATTTCGTACTTTTTTCCCATCCGGGGTTGTGAGCCGTATTCGACAAGCATCTGATTCTAATCGCTGGCTAGAGGAGTGTGGATGTATCGTTTGACATTACCCTTTCGATATGCAAGCGGATTGGCATCATATGCGTTACGGAAACACCGTGCAAAGTAACTCATATCTCTGAACCCGCATAACAATGCAATCGACTCCACGCTCATTTTAGTAGATGTGAGAAGATGCTCGGCTCTCTGCAGCCTCAGCTGTTTTAAGTACTGTATCGGGGTTGCCTCGAGTATACATTTAAAACATCGATCGCATTCAGAATTGCTGACATATGCAGCAGAAGCGATATCCCTGACTGTGATTTCTTCTGCCAGGTGCTCTTCTATGTAGGTAATCATTATCTTGAGTCGTTCCATTCTTCGATGCTCCGCTTCAGCCAATGGCGCATGGCGGTCATTGGTGTGAAGATATATCTGATAAAAGCTTTCGGAGATCATATTACGGACTATAAATTCAAAGCCGTCTTTACGCTCATGCAGCTGAGTCCATATATCCTCGATATTATTGATAACACGGTTTGACCAATCTTTATCGGACCGCAGGATCAGGAACGGCAGACTCTTGTTATGATGTACCGGTCGTACATATTTGTCCCAGAACACACCTGTATCACCGCCGCTCACAAGTCTGGAATGAAAGACGACGGAATGATATGGACATGTTGAGGAATCATTGCTCCATGCACCATGGAGCACCTGTGAATTGATAAAAAGCGCATCCCCGGCATCTATTCCGAACTGTTCAGTTCCAGCGACAAAAGTGAGCCTCCCCTGCAAAAGGTGACATAGTTCAAACTCATCATGCCAGTGCCAGGTGATGCGATTGACAGACACATCATCCTGATAGGCAGCCGCAAGCAGCGAGTCCGTTTTATGATCTACTATTTCCTTACCGTCAGCACGTACGGATTCATCAAATCGAAGTAAAGACATGGTTGTTTTGTCGTATTTTTTGGCAGAAATGACATTATATTGCTAAATCTTTGATGATAATATAACATATGATAAAAAACAGCTCAATAAGGATCGTATATGAACGTACAAGGTTGCTAAATGTATCGAGACTCAACCAAAGATGTTTTAATGCATGCCATGGTGCATCTTTTGAACAGAAAAAGCATCTCACACATCCGGCTCTCGGATATTCTCCTGGAATCGGGTGTGTCAAAATCGACTTTCTACCGGAACTTCATAGACAAATATGAACTCATGAACTATTGCTTCAGCAGAATGATGGAAGATTCTCTTTCAGGAATGAAGCAAGTCAGTTACACTGAAAAACCCCATGCAATTATCAACGTGCTGCAAAGCAACAGACAGTTTTTTTTAAATGGACTTTACGATCTTAATGGTGAAGATCCTCTTAAGGAGTATGTATATGATTACATATACAAGTTTTATGAACAGCAGTATCTCCTGAGGAAAGACCGGTCCCGTCTGCTTACATATGAAAAACTGGCCGTTATTTGTGCTGCAGGCGGATTTCTGAGAATACTGGAGGAATGGCTGAAGAGACCGGAATTGCTTGATCTGACTGATCCTGAAATAGCCAACCTGGAAGTGGATCTCTTACCAGATGTTCTGAAATGCGTCTGTTTACAAAACAATTAACATCGCTGACTTAGGAGGTTTTATTATGGCAGCAAACTCCGATACCGCATTGCAAAATCAGATGATCTATTCTGTCTTTGTACGCAATCACACAAATGAAGGTACTTTCCGTGCTCTGATTCCCGACCTCGACCGCATCCGCTCACTCGGGACTGATATCATCTGGCTTATGCCTATCCATCCAATCGGCAAGATCAATCGTAAAGGAACATTAGGCAGCCCTTACGCCATACAGGATTACCGCGCTGTTAACCCGGAATACGGTACACTCGAGGATCTCAGGGCTCTTGTGGATGCCATCCACGATAAAGGCATGCGCTGCATGATTGATGTAGTCTACAATCACACTTCCCCGGATTCCGTACTCTGGAACGAACACCCTGAGTTCTTCTATAAAAAGCCTGACGGCAGGCCCGGCAACCATGTAGGCGAATGGACCGATGTAATCGATCTTGACTACAACGTCCCGGAGCTTTGGGACTATCAGATAGAGTCGCTCAAGGGATGGGCACGGATAGTGGACGGGTTCCGCTGCGATGTGGCGTCTTTCATTCCGGTGGAATTCTGGAAAAGAGCCCGCAGGGAGATCGCTGAAATAAAACCTGATTTCATTTGGCTTGCCGAGAGCGTCTACCGCGGTTTCAGTGTGGAATGCCGGAGACGCGGAATGTACTCTGCTACCGATACCGAGGCCTTTGAAGCATTCGACATCGAGTATGAGTACGATGTGCGCGAAGCTTTCGACAAGTATGTTGACGGAAAAGGCAGCCTGTCACACTGGATGGATCTTCTGTGCTTCCAGGATTTCGCATATCCTAAGACATATAACAAGCTCCGCTATCTGGAGAACCACGATACAGCCCGTTTTGCTCCGAGAGCGGCAAACGAGCAGGCGCTCAGGAACTTTACAGCGCTGATCTTTTTCCTCAAAGGAACGACTCTTATCTACGGGGGACAGGAAGTGAAAGCCGCTCACACGCCTTCCCTCTTCGACCGTGACCTTGTTGACTGGGATGCGGGAGCAGACATTTCGGATCTCATCAGCAAGCTTGCAAAACTTAAGAAAGAAACTCTCTCAGCAGATGATATATTTACTGCTGAGACAGATGATGAAAAAGATATTGCCGTACTCACAAGAGATGACAGGATAAACTGCAAGACAGGCATTTTCTCATTCAGGGGTCTTTCCGGGGATGTTCCGGTGGACCTTCCTGACGGAGTATACGACGACCTGTTCGGAGGCGGCAAGGTAAGCGTTTCCGGCGGACTCATACACTGTGACGGCGATCCGCTCTGGATCTCTGTCCCAACACACACGGAGGTATAGCTATTAGCAGACTGTTTGATTCTGAGACTCCCATCTGGGCATTGTTCGGAAGGATGGCTGATATTGCCATGCTCAGCATACTCTGGACGATTTGTTCGATCCCCGTCATCACGATGGGTGCCGCTTCGGCTGCCCTGATGAGATGCGTACTTAACATGAATACCGAGGAAGGCAACTGGCGCTCACGCCACTTCTTCCGCTACTTCCGCAGCAATCTGAAGAACGGCACGCTGCTTTGGCTGCTGTTCCTTCTGGCTGCTGCTGTTTTTATATTTGATCTGGTCGTACTCTCTGCATCGGGAAGCCCGTCCGCACGCATCCAGCGCATCATAGCGGTAATAGGAATGATCATATGGATGATCACTGCAGTGTGGGCATTCGCGCTCACGTCACAGTTTGAGAACGGTATTTTTCAGACAATAAAAAACGCCTTTTACTTAGGCATTTCATGGCTGCCGCGCACACTTGTCATGTGTGTGCTGTGGCTGGTCCCGGTAGCATTGCTGGCTTTTGCTCCGTTCATTCTGAGCCGCATCGTCGTACTGTGGCCGGCTTTGTTTTTCGGCGGCACGGCTTATCTTTGTTCAAAGCTGATGATGAAGCCTCTTGCTCCGTATTTTGATTTCGAATTGCCGGACAGATCCGGTCCGGATGAGGAATCCGAACCGGATCTGATCTGAAGCAAATCTTTAGTTACTATATTATCTTTCAAGGATCCAGCGGAATCCGTACGGTTTCATCATGCTTCCGCCGGTCCATGCGTCTACCCACACCTCATCCGGTGAGAAGTTGAAGAGGCCGAGCATGCGCTTTCCCTTGTAGTCCCTGGCTATTCCAAGCACTCTGTTGTCACCCGTATCGATCGAATAAACGTGGGCGTCTGAATGGAACACTTCGTTGAATCTGCGTATCATGACGAGCTCGCGCAGTTCATGGAAGATCTTTCCTGTCGGAGTGGAGAGATCTTTTCTTTCCTCCGCCTTTTCCCAGTCCATCTTTCCCCTGTGTATGTTACGGCTGTCTGCCCATCTGCCCGGATCATCATGATATCCGTAGTCGTTCAGCATTCCGATCTCGTCACCGCTGTAGAAAACAGGTATGCCGCGCAACGTCAGCATGCATGCGTGGAGCATCACATCAGCATCGATAGCCCTCTGCAGTGCTTCCTCATTATTCTCATAATATAATTCGCTTTATACTCAGCCGCAATTGTGCGAAGCTGTCCGATCCGGCAAACCGCTGAATTTCAAGGGTTTTGGGCATTATTGTCTTTGTATTTTCGCGACTACCTCGATGTGAGATGTCCATGGGAACTGATCAACCGGTGTGGCTTCGATGAATTCGTATCCATTAACAGTCAGGTATTTGATATCGCGTGCGAGGGTGCCGGGATCGCATGAAACATATACTATGCGATCTGGTGCGGCCTGCACCACTGCGGCGAGCAGGGGCTCGGCGCAGCCGGCGCGCGGCGGATCGAGCACCGCTACGTCTGCATGCTCAAGCTTTATCTCTGGTTCACGCTCCACCCTTTCATTGACTTCATTCCATTTATAGAGCTTTGCCAGACCCATCATGCCCGGGAGCTCTTCTTCCGCTTTACCGCAGATGTACCTGGTGTTTATAACGCCATTGATAACTGAATTTCTGTTGGCATCGAGCACTGCCGGCTTTACAGATTCTATTCCTATGACTCTGGTCTTTTCAAAAGCTTCAGGGTTCTTTTTTCTGAGATCCTCGAGCAGCCACAGTCCTATTGTACCCGCTCCGCAATAAAGGTCGAGAACCGTTTCTCCACCTTTCAGGTCTGCGTACTCTGCAGCCTTATCGTACAGTCTTTCCATCTGCTCCGGATTCACCTGATAAAATGACTGCGGGCTTATTTCAAAAATAAGGCTCCTGCCTTCTTCCGTTATTACCTCTTCATTGATCGTCGGCTTGCCGGCTATGATGTGACATTTTCCTTTATGTATCAGAGCTGCCGACTCCAGGCTGTATGCCTGGCTATCCGGTCCAGGGTTCCCCTCCTCGTCGCAGCTCAGGCTGTAAACCGCATCGTCAAACATCTCAATGAGTTTTTCAATTTGCGGTACATCCTTTTTATCTGATTCCAGTACCGCCATTATCTCGCCTGTTCCGAACGCGGTCCTGACTGTTAGCTGGGTTATTTCTCTGACACCGGTCTGTTTTAGGAACGCCCGCAGCGCATCAGCACATACCATTGCAGCGTCGGTCTGCAGCAGGCAGTCATCGATGTCCATCACGAAGTGAGTCTTGCCCTTCACAAAACCCACTTCTCCATGTGGACCAACCGCAAACACAGCCTTATTCCTGTAATACTTCAGAGTATCGGCCCCTATGATCGCATTTACCTTTGGATCGTCAAGTCCTCCAAGTCTTTTGAGCTTTGCCTTTACCTGCCCTTCCTTGAGCCTCTTCTGAGCTTCATATGAAAGTTCCTGCATCGTGCAGCCTCCGCAGCTGCCGGCGTAAGGACATTCCGCATTGATCCTGTCTGGCGATGCCGAAACGATCTCTGTCATCACAGCTTCTGCCGACGACTTCTTCGCCTTGGTCACTTTTGCTTTTACTGAATCGCCCGGTACCGCGCCGCCGCTCACAAAAACGGCACAGCCTTCGTATCTTCCGAAAGCCCTGCCGTCATCGAGCATATCTTCTATTCTAAGTTCAATGATCTGGTTCTTTTCCATATATCTTCACCATTATGTGTCAGTGAGAGCTGTCGCCGTTGGTATTTTCGGCAAGAGCGCGCAGCTTCGCAAAGCGTTTGCTGATCGCCGCCTTTCCTACCGGCGGCGTCAATGACTCACCGATTTCAGTGAGGCTCGCCTCCGGCTTGTACAGTCTGAGGTATGCCGCCTCTTTCAGTTGCGGCGGAAGATGTCTGAGCCCATTGCTCCAGAAGTCTGACAGAGGGTTTGTCAGTTCATCCGCATCCGGCTCTCTGCCAACCTCTGCGGAAGCTATCTTTACCAGCCATCCACGCTGCTCTTCAGCCGCCAGCAAAGTTCTGTCGACATTTGCGTTATCGCAGTTGATAATGCGCATTATCTCGCCATGCATGCTCTTGTTGACACGTATGCTTTCGAAATCAAGAACAGCACTTCCGGCTCCCATAATGCCGAGCATATCACTGATGTAAGCCGCTTTTTTCATATATACGACGTAATTATCGCCACGCCTGGCAACAGATGCCGCCAGATCATCGAATGATCCGATCAGCTTCCTGAGATCCATGGCGCTCTGCTCCTTGTCGAGAACAAACTCAAGGTGGTAACCTTTGCGCGGATCCGACATGGTACCGCAACTCAGGAACATTCCCCTCATGTATGATCTCTTGCAGCATTTGGATTTGACGATCGGCGGATAAATGCCGTCGCTGAAATAGTCGTCTCCCTCGCGTATGAGCAGCATGCCCGTCTCGCGGAGTATCTGCATCGACTTTTCGTCGGGACTGATGTTTATATAATACGTATTTTTGCCCTTTTTCCCCTGGCTTCCCGGTCTGTGCGAACCTCCGATTGCAAGGTCCACCTTATTACGAAAATATGTCTCGATCAGCACCTTGAAATGCCTCGCAACAGCAGCACTTTCAGTAGAAGCCACAATAGCAAAACTGCCGCCTGTGATCCTTATTGATCCCGATGCTCTCAGGAATCCCGCGATCTCAGCCAGCATGCAGCATTTTTTGGCAGGTTCTACCCTGGCCAGTTCACTCTTTACGTCTGAAGAAAATGACACTCCGTCCCCTGTTTTCTATCTTTTTTTGTTCTGAAGGTCGAGGTCCCTATGGTATACCCGGACTCTCATTCCGTCCTCTTTGAACTTTTCGGCAACTGCGTTCGCTATTGCCACAGACCTGTGATGACCGCCGGTACAGCCGAAGGCTATGTTCAGATGATACTTACCCTCATTAATATAGCCCTGCACCATTGATGCCAGCAAAGAATGCGTCGATTCAACGAACTCTTCTGCCAGCTCACTTTTAAATATGTAATCCCTGACCTTTTTATTATTACCCGTAAGCTTCTTAAGGCTTGGGACATAGAAAGGATTAGGCAGGAACCTCACGTCGAACATTACATCGGACTCTGTCGGTATGCCGTATTTGAATCCGAATGAGCTGATATTTACCGCGAAAGTTGAAGATCCCGAGCCTCCGAAAAACATGTGGTCGAGTTCAGCAACCATCTCCGGAAGCTTGAGATTGCTGGTATCCAGTATAAGATCTGCCTTTTCCCGGATCTCCCTGAGTTTTTCTCTCTCGTCCTCTATGACGCTGGCGCTCGCCTGCCCTCCTGTAAGAGGATGGTTGCGCCTCACCTCGTTATACCTTCTTACGATATCGGATACGGCTGCTTCCATGTAAAGCACGGTAAGATCTATGTCTTCCCTCTTCCTCAGATCATCAATAACATCCACGAGTTCCCCGAAGAAGTTTCCGCTCCTGAGGTCAGCTACGAATACCGCCTTCTCTATATTGTTTTCAGCTGATGAAGCCATCGCGAGAAAGTTGTTTATCAGCACCGGCGGCATATTGTCGACACAGTAATACCCCTGGTCCTCAAACCAGTCTGCAGCTCTGCTGCGTCCCGCACCTGACATTCCCGTGATGATCACAACTTCCATTTCGCTTTTTTACCTCTTTTGTATGTTCACTATCCTGTCCGGATCGATGCCTGCTTCCATGGCAAGCGCAAGGCTTTCCTCAAAGCGTCCTACATATCTCGGCCTGTGCGCATCGCTGTTGATGATGAATTTAACATCATACTGTTTATAGATCTGAAGATCGTTCACGTCCGGATGCTTATGTCTGGCATTGATTTCAACCAGCGTATTGGTCTCCTCACATGCCTTCGCAACAGCATGCTCATCGATGTAAGCCTTGTCGCCCGGATGTGTAAGCGTCCTTATGTCATTGCATTTGAGCGCTTTTACGATTCGTGCGGTATTCTCCTGTCTGATTCTCTCCTGCACTTTCTTAGGCCACGGAAGTCTGAACGCCATGAAGTTATGCAGCATATGACATTTCGGCACATAATGATAACCCGCATTCACGAAATCGAACTTCCGGAAATCCTCAGGAGAAACATCGAGGCCGTTAGGTGTGTCGACGATGTCGGCCTCCACTCCGAGGTATATCTTAAGCTTAGGGAAAGCAGCTATGGCAAGGGCGATATCCCTTCTCATCTGCGAAAGTTTGCTGAGATCGATACCGTAGAAATCAGATGGTCCGTGATCCGTTATAGCGACCGAGTCAAGCCCTCTTTTCGCCGCGGCACGGGCATTGTCTATGATACGGCCTTTTCCGTGAAAATACGGCCCCACTCTCGAGTAAATCGTATGAGTGTGGTGATCGAATTTTAGTCTGTATTCTTTTTTTATATCCTCAATGCTCATTTTCATAGTCTTAAAGGCTGCAGTTTATCATCCTCACCTCGGGCTCGAGTGTTATACCCGAATCCGAATAAACTTTATCTCTGACATGTCTCATTACAGCCAGCACGTCTTCACAGCTGGCATCGCCTATATTGATTACAAAGCCGGAATGCTTTTCAGATACCTGTGCGCCTCCCACTGTGTAACCCTTGAGGCCGGACTGCTCGATAAGAGCAGCAGCGTATCCGCCGACAGGCCTCTTGAATGTGCTGCCTGCGCTCGGATAATTGACCGGCTGCTTGGAGTTCCTCTTAAACTGCAGTTCAGCTACTCTTGCAGCAATCTCTTCCGGATCGTCTTTTTTTAGTTCCATCTCCGCGTAAAGAATGAGTATTCCCGCATCCTCCGCCATGCTGTGTCTGTACGAGAACTGCATCTCTTCATTGCTTACTGTGCGGAGATTCGTCCCATCAGGGTCCATCACGCGGACAGATCTGACTACATCCTTTATCTCACCGCCATAGGCTCCCGCATTCATGAATACAGCTCCGCCTATGCTTCCCGGTATACCGCTTGCAAATTCGAAACCGCTGAGCCCGTTTTCAGTCAAGAACGCTGATGTCCTCGACATGAGCATAGCAGCTCCTACTTTTACCCTGCAGGGGTCGTCTTCATTACGCACGATTGACTCGAAGTCGTCTCCGAGTTTTATCATTATTCCCGGATATCCCTCATCTGAAACAAGAAGGTTTGATCCGTTGCCGATTATCATGTGCTGAGCATCTGTTTCCGTAACAATTGCCAGTACCGCGGCAAGCTCTTCTTCATTATTTACTATGATGAAAGCCTCTGCCGGGCCGCCAATGCGAAATGAAGTGTGCCTGCTCATCGGTTCATTTCTTAACACTCGATCCCCAGGCACAACACCACATATTCTATCTATTGTTTTTGCGATGATTTCCTTCATATTTTCCTTTTTATTCCAATAGATTCCTGTCCTGATCTTTTACTGCATCCAGCTTGTGGGCATCTCTGTCAAGATCGCTCACACGATCGTTAGGGTCAAAGGCAAATTTGTTTTGTGTAATATCTTTCTTTTCCTTCCTGAATTTTGAGAACAGTGATTGCTGCTGCTTCTTATCCGGTTCGAGCTCAACCTCATCGTCCTCGAGTCCATATGCTTCGAGACTATAATAATATGAGGTATGGGTGTTCTTTTCTTTGCGCTTCAGACTGCCTGTCATCAGCTTGTCTGCATATCTGTAGAATACCGCAAATACCGGTACACCAAGCGCCATGCCAGGGAATCCGAACAGCCCGCCTCCGATCAGTACTGAAACCAGAACCCAGAAGCTCCCTATACCTATCGCGTTACCTACGATCTTAGGACCTATCACATTACCGTCGAGCTGCTGTATGATAATTATAATTATTACGAAATACAGAGCATCAATAGGATTCTCAAGCAACAGTATGAATACTGAAGGAACGGCGCCGATGAACGGTCCGAAGAAAGGTATCACGTTGGTCACACCTACTATTACGCTCAGCATCAGGGCAAACGGTATCGCACAGATCTTCAGTATTATGAATGTCAGTACTCCTATTATGAACGAATCTATGATACGGCCGACGATGAACCCGATGAATGTCTCATTGACAATATTTGCAAACTCATAAAGGCTTGCCTTGCGCTTCTGGCTGCATGTGGCATTGACCATCTTGCGGGTGATCGCAAAAAGTCTTTCCTTGTAGTTCAGCAGGTATACCATTATCAGGAGCCCGATAAAGGCATTTGCCACGTACTTAACCGCCAGAATAACTCCGTTGGATACCATTGAGGCGATACTTGCCGCATTACCGCTCAGTATATGCTCCTGTATCCATTGCATGACCTCGCTGTTCTCTGCATTTGCAAGGTTGTCTACCCAGATCGCAACGAAAGGAAAGTGGCTGAGGTGTATATTGCACCAGCTTGAAAAGGATGCCAGTCTCTGCGGCATGGTATTGACCAGATTGACCGCACTCGCAACTACCTGCGGTACGACAAAGTACACAAACAGTCCCGCCAATCCTACGACCACTACAATGCACACCAGTGACGCGGCAGCTCTTGCGATACCGAGTATGTTGCGCTTCTCCTGCTTGTCTACAACAATATCTCCCTCATCCTGCACCAGCATGGCGCCAACGGAAAAGCCTCTTTTCTTTGCTCCGGCCAGTATTCGCGGGTAGCACCATTTAACGCAAGCGTTATACACAGGGCAAAGAATGAACGCAAGAATACCGCCTATGTAAATAGGCGCCAGCGTATTATTTATATTCTCAAAGCCGATCGATATGCGGTTCTTGGTGATCCAGTTGTTGAATATGATCAGCAACCCTCCGCATACAAGTATCAGAAACGCCGCTTTTGCATACGGGCTTTCTCTGAATTTCTTGAACATGCTGCTTCCTCCGGCCTGTCCCTATAATTCTGTTATATTATTCTACCACTAATCATCCTTGTTCTGCAGAAATAATCACAAACGATTTCATCATTACGGACGAATGATTCCCTTTATCTTTTTGTAGTCGATCCTGTACGCGTTCCGGACGACTGCGCCAGGTTTACCGCTTCCTATCGCAGCAGTAGGTCCTGCATTGCCTTCTATAGTAATGATGTAATCTCCGACAACACCTTCTACAAGGCCGACATGCATGTTTCTGCCGAAAATGATTATATCTCCGCCTTTTGCCTCGCTCTTCTTGACCCACTTGCCGTTTTTATCGGCATACCTTGAATAGCTTGGAACATATCCAAGAGGTCCGAATTTTTTTGCGACCGTTACCTTATCATACATTCCCGCCGCATTATAGCACCATGCAACAAAGGCTCCGCACCACGGAGTGCGGTCTGTATTCTTGAATTTTGTTTTGTAGTACCATACCCAGTACGTTTTTCCTGTCATTATACCTACCTGAGCTTTGGCTACATCGATCACAGGGCTTCCGTCTCCGCCAGGTACAGGCAGCACTTTTATGACACCGGCTTTATCAGCCGCATAAGGAATGTTCTTTACGGCAAATCCTGCGTTGGTGACGATTTTTCCGCCCTTTTTCACAAAATACCGGTTGCCGTTCCAGGTTATAAAGCCTTCTTTTTTCCGCAGCACTCCGGAGGCGCTGGAATAGTACAGATATCCTTTCCATTTATACACGCCGGTCTTGATGACGCCGTATTTATTGGCACGGTAATACTTCTTCTTTACCTTGAAAGTCTTGCTGGTTCGGATCTTTCCGCCTTTTTTGACGTAATACTTTTTACCGTTTACCGTAACAAAGCCGGCTTTCTTGCGGATCTTTCCGTTTGAATACTTGTAGTAATAGTATTTGCCCTTCTTGATAATCTGTGATGTTGCAGCAGGAACAGGCGCCTGGGTCTGCACTGCAGGAGCCGGCTGCGGTGTTGTCGCTTCCTGTTCAGTACTGTCGCCCGTCTCAGCCGGTACTTCTGTCTGAGCCGGATCCTCTGTCTGAGCCGGATTATCTGTGTTCTCCGGCGGAGTTGTTTCAGCAAATACTGTAGAAAAAGAAAGAACGAACATCAAAAGCAAGGCTGTCAATGTCCGTTTTACTCTTCTGTCTTTTGTAGATTTCATATCTGTTGCCACCCTTCTGCTGGTTTTGATCTGTTTTTTCGGCAGAGCGTAAAGTCCGCCAATTTCATTTAATCTGACAGATCGGCAAGCGTCAATCTACATTTGAAATTGTTAATATTAAATTTTATTTATCCTGCACGAAAGTTTCACCTGCAACCGCACTGCTGTCATCATTTTCACCGTTCCATCCTAAGTCCAGCTGCTCGAAGTGATCATAGGTTGTAGCCGCAACCACTTTAACACCTTCATTATTCATGCCGTGTCTTGAAGTGAGTGTTTCAACATACAGAACATATTTCTGCTCTCCTACCGGCACTACAAACCTTTCACATATGTCTATCATGCCATTTTTATCAGGCGCAGCGGAAAAACTGCCGGCTCCCAGAGAAACCACATTGTCCATATCTGCCTCACCCCAGTCTGCAAAAGAGATAACGTCTTCTGCGCCTTTTGGGTCGACCATCAGACTTCCGAGCTTTTCAGCGCTCCCTGATTTCAGCGCTTTCATAACTGCCTTTGAGTTTTCGCTGCTGAATTCAGCCATGGCATAGAAGTCAGGCTCGGTGATTTTTTCTTCTGCGACCTTCTTATTATAGGTGTTTTTTGCAGAAATGATAGCAACTATAACGAAAACCAGCGCTGTCAGCAGCAGCAATATGATCAGTAATTGAGTTGATTTTTTCCTTTTCATTTCCTTCTCCTGTCCTATGTATCTATAATATAGCATTTGTCCGCGCTTGTCTAATGATGTATACTATTACTATGACAGACGAAGAAATAAGACGCATATTGCGCAAAAAAAGAAAACGTCAGCTTGCCAAGAGACGCATTATATCTCTCATAGTGGCAGCTGCCATAGCCGTAGGAGGCGGATATCTCGCAGGCAGAGCTATCGGAAGCAAGATATATGCTAATGAGATAAAGAAAGTCGTCTCCGTTATTGAAGACAAACCAATCATCAATGCAGCTAAGGGTCAGCTCGGCAACAAGGGCGGCGAGCCATTCTGGTCATGGGCCGGATTCAAGGATCGTGTGGAATGGTGTGCATGCTTTGTTTCATGGTGTGAAGAACAGTGCGGTTTCATCAGTTCAGGAGATGCGCCAAAGTTTGCGCTGGTCAGTGACGGTGCGGACTGGTTTGTACTTCGCGATCAGTGGCGGCTCATGGGAGATACTCCGGAGCCGGGTGATCTCATATTCTTTGACTGGGATCAGGACGGAGGCCGTGATCATGTCGGCATCGTAACAGGAGTATCCGGTGACAGGGTCTTTACTATAGAAGGCAACTCAAGTGACCTGTGCCGGCAGAAGAGATACTTTATCGACGATCCTGTGATCTACGGATACGGAGTTATCAAGCCGGAGCCGGAAGCGGAGGCGGAACCGGAGCAGGAGCAATAAAATAAAAGCTGTGTCTAAGCGTCAGCCCGGCACAGCTCTTTTTTTATTTGTCTGTATTCCTATCTTACATTCAGATCAGGCTCGATTGCCTCAAACACCGGAAGTATACCGGTTTTTTCAGGAGTCTGGGCAGGCAGCTGCCAGAAATCATGAGCGCAGTAGTTGTTGCCCTCGACTATAGCCGGCCCGTCAGGTGTAATACCTATATCCCATCCTACGTATCTGACCTGAGGAACCACCAGAGCCGCGCTCTTCGCAAGCTCGCACGCTTCCTTAAACATCGGGACCTGGTGACCCATCAGCTTGTAGTGCGTCATAGGATGCTCATCATATATAATGGCCATCGATCCGTCACCGCTTACTCCAGGTGAGCAGATCTTACCGGTCTCAAGGTCTACACGGGTACCGAAGCCGTAGTTGTCTACTACACGGCCGTTCAGTCCGAATTTCTGTGTCGCGAAAATGACGTGAGGAACTCTCTGCTTGTCTACTACCGTGATTATTCTAAGGCAGTTCATCGCATAAGGGTAAACCTTCTCGTTATCAGGATGCTGTTTCAGTACCTCTTCAAGAAGCCATGAATCCTCCTGCAGGAGTTCTCTGTACATGTCATCAAAACTTTCATAGTCATCTATGTTCTTCTTCATGCAGCCGTGACCGCAGGAACCGTCTACAGGCTTGCAGAAGATTACCTTATGCTTCTCAACGAACTCCCTCACCTCTCCTTTTGAGGATGTCTGGAAGTTGATGAAATCACGCTTGATGTAATCCCTGAACAGGTTGTTGAAGTCCTCTTTATTGTCGAAGAGATGCTCATATGTGTCATCGTTGAAATGGCTGATGAGCTTCTTATTGCGCAGTCTTGTGAGGAAAGTGTCGCGCTGCTCGTCGGTAAGATCCCAGAAGCCGAACGTGACATAGTCAAAATAGCCTGCGCCGAACTTAACCGCGCATTTAGCCATATCAGCAGTAATGGCAGCCTTACTCATTCCCGAGAATTTCGCTGTTCTGTCCAGAACGTCCTTATATTTATCAAGGCTCATTCCCTTGAGTACTCTTATCATATAACCAGGGCTCAGCACTTTATAACCTCCTTTGGTTCTTCAGATTTCCATGTAATTCTACAATACATCGCGGCAAGTTGCCAGCATGTCATTCAAACTTAATAATATGATAGAATCTCAATTGCATATCATTTTACACTAAAGCATGCTACAATTATTTGTAAGCATTGTATATCAGGTGGTGCACAAAACGCTAAGACGAGCGTTGCGCAGGAGACGCCTGGAATGCCGGAGAGAGAACGTAGGTGAGCGGCTGGAACGAGTCTCGCAAGCGAAGCGTCAGAGCCGTTCCCCGCGAAGCAAGGTCGAACGAGATGGCATTCCCGGTGACGGAGCACAGCGAGTCGTGTGTTTTGTGCAGCACATAACCAGAAAAGGATAGCAACAATGGAATTCACTGCAAATGCAAATAAAAATGTTTCAATCGAAACTTCTACCGGCGATTATGATCGCTGCGCCATACAGACACACTTTATCGAGATCGGTGAAGACTATATTGAGCTCGTTGAACGTTATGTACGGCCTCTCTGGCAGGAGGGTGACCTTCTTGCGATCGCAGAAAAGATAGTCTCTCTGTGCCAGAATAACGTCATCCCTAAAAAGGATGTTAAAGTTACAAAACTCGCTAAATTCCTCAGCCGCTTCGCTACTCAGCACAATTCAGCAGGAATAGGCGTAGGCGATGTATATAAAATGCAGTATGCCATCGACCTTAACGGAGGGGCTAAGGTGTTCCTTGCGGCCGTATGCGCAGGCTTCGGCAAGCTCGTTGGAAAGAAAGGCATCTTCTACGATATGGTAGGTGAGGAAGTACGTGGACTTGACGGCTTCTATCCGGATGTATTCCCTATCTACGGCGAGTACGGTATTCCGCTCCCTAAAAACCCGAATGGTGTCTGCAATGAGATCAAAGAGAAAACCGGCATGTCGTGCATCATCATCGACGCGAATGACTTCACCCGTGATATTCTCGGAAAGAGCGATGATGTGACTCTTAATGATGAACAGCTCTGCGAGATCATCAGGGACAATCCGGCAGGTCAGGATGACCAGTGCACACCGTTCATTCTGATCCGTAAGAAATAAACATTCAATAAACGAAAAAGTGTTCAGCCCTTAACTGAACACTTTTTTATTGCCTTCTTTATCCGCCCTTACTGCGCCTTATAGTAGTCCTGCATGTCTCTGAGGTATTCCTCCAGACAGAGGCCGTTGCTCATGATGATCGCGGCATGCTCTTTACCGACATACCTGTAATGCCACGGTTCATAAATGATTTCCGTGATATCCTCCTTATCTTTAGGATATCTCAATATGAATCCGTAATCCTGGCAGTGTTCCATCAGCCATTTCTGGGCCGGCATGTCCTCCTGCTCATCTATGAGCGGGTCCCCCCAGCCAAGCGAATCCGCGTCGACTATGTCAGCCGCAAGCCCGCATTCATGTTCGCTGTGGCCCGGTACAGCTGTGTCTGCCTTATTCGCAGTATGGTCATACAGGTATTGCTGTGTCTCGCGTGTCCTGAAAGTGGATATCAGACGCGGCGAGTAACCTGCTTCCCTGCAGTCTGCGAGCATTTCCTTAAGCGCATCATTTACTCTCGCATCGATGTAATATCCGTCCTCGACTTCAACGGTCTCTATGTCAAAGTCATCAGGCATTGCATTATAGTTGTTTACAAGAATCAGATACCACTGGTTCTTTTCTTCTGCTATTTTATCAAGACGCGCCTGCTCATCAGCCTCCTCTTCGGCCTGCTTCTGTGCGGCTTCTTCCGCCGCCTCTCTGGCCTCTTCGAGATGTGAATCTGCGATCTTATGTATAACAAAGTACGCTGCTGCTATAACAGCAATTGTGAGAAGAAATATAAGGATAATAAGATTGCGGACTTTTCTGTTTTTCACGTTTTGATTCCTCAGGCTTTTTTGTTTTTCTCGATGGCGAGGAGAGCTGCGCCATAGGCTCCCGCATATCTGCCATCAGGCATGGCGAGTGCTTTTTTCCCAAGTTTTTTACTGAGAAGCGATGCGAAGAACTCGTTATTACTGAAGCCTCCGGTAATTATTATAGTATCCTGGAGCTCCTTCCTCTGAACGAGAGTCGCTACCTTGAGCGCGACGGAGTCAATTACTCCGGCAGCCAGGTCCTCACGGCTCCTGCCCTCTCCCATATAGTTTATCACCTCGGACTCAGCGAAGACAGTGCAAAGCGAACTGATCGATATCGGGTTTCCGATCTCAGCAAGCTCGAACAGTTCCTCTATCGTGAGTCCGAGCCTGTTGGCCATGACCTCTATGAATTTGCCGGTTCCGGCAGCGCACTTGTCGTTCATCAGAAAATCGATAGGTTTTCCGTTCTTAACGTTGATGTATTTTGTGTCCTGACCGCCTATATCGATGATAGTGCAGTCGCGGCCTATCATCTCGTAGCCGCCCCTTCCATGACAGGTGATTTCGGTTATCACATGGTCGGCATAATCAACACTGATACGTCCGTAACCGGTCGCGATTATATTTGCGTCATCGATGTCTCCATATCTTTTGATGAGATCATCCTTGATGATGCCCGCTGTGATCTTGCTGTTCCATCCAGTCGGCAGGACCTCAAAAACAGGTTCTTTTCCTTCTTCAAGTACGCAGACCTTTGACGCAGTTGAACCGATATCTATTCCTATATATTTTTTAGCCATATTTATGCCTCGTATTATCGAATGTATTGTTGAGTCCGCTTATAGAAAGATACGCAAGCTTCTCACTCTCTGCTATCTCCTTTATTCTGTCCACGTCTTCTCCATGGACAAGAAGAGAAACGCCGCAACAGACAGAAAGCTCACGCGGAGTCGGACTTATCTGGGCATACATGCCCTTCCCCTTCAGCGACCTGTACATTGCAGTCGCGTCCGTATGATTCTGAAACAGAATGTAATAGTGCAGATATTCTGCCATTTATTAAGCTCCTCTAAAAATTATAGGGCGGAAATTGTCCGCCCTATATTTTAGCATTTCTTTTCCTTCAGAAAAAGTCCGGTTTAGCCGAGCATCTCGATGAATGCGCCGATCCTTGTCTTGAGCTGCTGAGCATCGTTGTCAGTGTAATCTGTCTCGATGCCGAGGAACGGGATACCCTCAGCCTTGCATTTCTCTTCGAGTGCTCTGCCTTCGATATCATATGTCTGGCAGAACATGAGGCTTACATCGATGACTCCGTCAGCCTTGCTTTCCTTAGCGAGTCTTACTACATCGTCGAATCTTGCTGTGTTTGGTGTGAAGCATGCGCAGTTGATGCCCATGTATCTGTTAGCGATGTTCTGAACCATCTCGTCCAGATCCTTGCCGCTCTCGTCAACAAAGTTCTCGAAGTATCTTGTGCCTGTGCATGTCTCTTCGCAGACTACGATACCACCGCTTGTCTCAACGAGGTTATGGAGCTTCCAGTTAGGAATAGCCATAGGTGTTCCGGAGATGAGGATTCTCTTCTTGCCTGCTGCGAGGTTTACGCCGTCGAGATGAGCAGTACGTCGGTTCCGCTGATAGGAACGTTCTCTTTCCATCTGAGGCTGTACAGTCTCTGGAGAGCAGCTCTCTTTGCGTTGATTTTCTTGATGTTCTCAGCAAGAGCTTCTGCAGTTACCTTGTTGCCTGTTGTCTCTTCAACTATCTTGATAAGTTCCTTGATCTCGTCAGCCCACTTGAGAAGATCCTTATCTCTCTTCATCTGTGGCAGATCCATTACGTGCAGAGGCACGTCTGTTCCGAGGATCTCGTATGCTTTCTTCTTGCCGTCACAGGTAGTCTCACCGATATAGACATCAGCAAGTCTGTAGAACGGGCATGTTCTGTCGAATCTTGCGCCGAGCATAGCCTTGATCAGCGGGCATGTGTTGGCCGGAAGATATCTCTCGGAACTGCGAACCTGCGCAGAGGCCTGTAGCGATTCCGCCGGCTGCGAAGATGACTTCGTCAGGTACGTAAGCGCAGAATGTGCCGAACACCTTTCCGCCGTTCTTTCTGAACTCTACGAGTTCGGAAGGTCTGAGGCCGTGAACATCTGCGAGGACCATATCGAAATAGTCCATAGCTGCAGGTCTGTTTTCCTGGGACATGAATACATCGCCGATAGCTCCCGGAAGGACTTCGCAAAGCATATCATGAAGCTCAAGGTTCATACCAAGATCTGCCCACATTTTCTGATTGTCTGCCATAATATTTTTCTCCCTTACATAAAAACGCCGTAAAATATGTGCCTGCAGTAAAACTGAAAGCACAACCTACAAATAAATTTTACTATCACGCAAAGAGCGGGCAAAATAGATAAAACCTATTCTGCCCGCCCAGTGTATCAGTTATTCCTATTCGCTTACAGGCCTTCTGTTGAGAACAGTTTTGCCCCCAGTTTTTCGCCTTCAGCCTCAGTACAGCCGTATACACCTTTCTGTCCTTCCATAGGTCCGTAGTGAACGACTACCTCTTCTGCCGGATCATACTTAGGATCTTCGAGCTTCTTGTTGAGCAGCTCTATGACTATCCCCATCACGTAGTTTGTCTGTTCATCCTCAGACATTGCCAGTATCTTATCAGGCTCTGAAGCCACTTTCTCCTCAAGTACTGTATTAAGTTCTTCCTCGATTCCCGTAAATATCTGAAGAGGTTCGACCGAGACAGTTACATCAAATCCGTCATCCTCAGTAGCTACAGCTTCACCGACAGTGTATTTTGCCTTCTCGAGCGCATTCATCATAAAGTCTCTGAAAGCGGCGGTCACTTCCTCGTTCAGGTTCGACTGGGCACTGACTTCTGACATCATTTCATTGATAAAATTGTCACGTACCTCAGACTCCTTGCCCTCCTCAATATCCGCGAGCTTGACCGAATGATCATAATCCCCGGTGCACATGAGATCGAGTACGGCTTTTACATATGCCTGAGCATCTTCCGGACCTGGCTTTTTTGCGCAGCCGGTGAGCATTGTGACTGCTATCACCATCATCAACGCTAAAAGTGCCAAGCGTCCGATTCCTTTTTTCATTTCTGCCTCCTATTTTATCTTGCGGCGTTTGATCTTCTGTGTAGTAGTCTTTTCGAATTCTTCTGTTCTGAGATAGGTCTGCTTGATGCGCTTATATTTAGGCATCTCGTCATTGATCTTCTCAATGTCGGCATCCGCTATCGCCTGGATCTCCTCAGGGCTCTTTCCTATGAGAGCTTCCGCCTCAGGATCATATACCACATGCGCTACCAGCCTGTAGTCGTCTCCTTCTTCCTCACCCATGACAACATTTTCCTTGACATAAGGGATCTTGTCGATCAGGCCCTCGATCTCTTCAGGATAAATGTTTTTACCATTCTTCAGAACTATTACATTCTTTTTGCGTCCTGTCAGGAAGATATAATCATCCTCGTCGATCCTGGCAAGGTCGCCTGTATTGAACCATCCGTCAACAAATACTTCCTTATTTGCTTCTTCATCATCAAGATAGCCCTTCATGATGTTAGGCCCTCTTGCGAAGAGTTCTCCGATGCCGTCTTCATCAGGATTATTGATCTTTACTTCAACTCCCGGCATGGCGTGGCCGACTGAACCAGGTCTGCGGTAGAAGTAGCTTTCTGAAGCGATGGTAGGAGCTGTTTCAGTAAGGCCATATCCCTGTACAGTAAGGATACCGAAGTCTGTTGTATACTCGAGGATCTTTGGATCGAGAGCAGCCGCTCCGCTGATGAGGAATCTCAGTTTGCCGCCAAGTCCGTCTATAACATCCTTGAACAGCTTGCGTCTTACATCGATGCCTACCTTCATCAAAGCTTTGGAAATCTTTCGGCCGGTCTCGAGTTTCTGCAGTTTGCCCTCTTTTTCAGCTGTTTTCAGCACCTTGTTGATCATCGACTCAATGATGAGCGGTACGCAGAAGAATGCAGTCACGCCGTATTCCTTGAGCTCCTTCTGAATGTATTTGAGTCCGCTGCAGAATACGTTTGTGGCTCCGTTACTGATAAACATCAGTACGCCCTGATTTCCGAACGCGTGGTGCAGCGGAAGCAGTATCATCTCTACGTCGTCTTCGTAGATAGGCTCGACTTTTCTCATAGCTGCAATAGTAGATGCTATATTGCGCTGTGTCAGCTGAGCCGCCTTTGCATCCGCAGATGTGCCCGAAGTGAACAGTATAATATCTACTGCGTGTTTATCGATCACCTTGAATTCCGGCTTATACTGTTTTACGAGCTTTGCATGCTCTTCCAGTGCTTCCTGCGAAAGCTCCGACATAGGAATCAGCACTTTTGCCGTAACTCCGTCCTTTTTGCTGATCTTTTCAAAGTCCATTTTAAGAGTCTCATCATAGACGATGGCATCGGCTTTGCACTTGATCAGCGAATTTACGATTTCCTCTTCAGGCAGGCCTTTATCAAGAGGCACTACAACACCGACATTGATGACTATGCCATAATAAGCTGCCAGCCATGTATACGAGTTAGGTCCGATAACAACTATCTTCTTTCCCTTGAGTCCCTTGCTGATCAGATATGCTCCGATGGAATCCATATCATCCCTGAACTTGCGGTATGTGATCTCCACATTGTTTTTTCTGTCAGGAGTCTTGTAGATGAACGCGGTGTTCTTTCCGTACTTATCCGCTACAAAATCCATGATCTCCTTGAGATCCTGGAATTCAATATCATACTTGCATTTATATTTTCTCATTTCTTATCCCTTTCTAAGAGTTTCATGCGCCTTTCTGAGCGCACAAAAAGACTAATTGTCGTTCCTCTTATCTCAATATACAGCAAAGCGGGCATTATAGCAATGAAACTATGCCCGCTAAAAGAGTTTCTTAATCCTTGATTTTACAGCGTTTCAGCCAGTTCAGGGAATATGCTGAGGCTGCGTTTAAGTATGCCGTGTACGTATGCGATCATAGTACCGTAGTTGGTGATAGGCACACCCTGCGCGGTTGTTACGGATGCGCGGTGCTTTACTTCTCTTTCGTTCAGCATGCATCCTCCGCAGTGCACCACCAGTGCATAAGGTGTCAGATCGTCGGGATACCCAGTGCCGCTCGCAGTTTCGTAAACGAGATCTTTCCCTGTAAATTCCCGGAGCCACTTCGGGATCTTGACGGTACCTATGTCTCCGCACTGCCTGTGATGAGTGCATCCCTCTGCTATAAGCACCTTGTCTCCGTCTTTCAGACCATTTATCGCGGCTACTCCTCTGACCGCATCGTCCAGGAGGCCCTTATAGCGGGCCATCAGTATCGAGAACGAAGTCAGCGGCACATCAGGCGGAACAATACTGTCGACCTTACCGAAAACCTGACTGTCTGTGATCACCAGAGATGGTTTTGTTCCGAGCTTATCCAGAGTGTCTGCCAGTTCTGTATCCTGCACTACCACCGCTGAAGCCCCCGCATCGAGAATGTCCCTGATGGTCTGCTGCTGAGGGAGAATAAGTCTGCCCTTTGGTGCTGCCTTGTCGATAGGCACCACCAGAACGACCATATCCCCCGGGTTTATCTTATCTGCGACGAGCCGTCCTTCTTCACCCTGAGGCTTCAGCAATGCGATCCTGTCCTTGAGTGAATCTATACCGTCGCCTGTAAGCGCGCTGACGTGGATCATGCCGTTACTGTTCTTTGCTATCCGCTGCATCAGGCCGGCTGTCTCTTCGTCAACTTCATGGTCTTCCGTGTCCTCCGGTATGTCGCTTTTGTTGAGCGCTATAAGACACGGGATCCCTCTCTCCCTGAACAGTCCGACCAGTTCTTCGTCTACCCTGCGAAAGCCTTCTGTAGTATCAACGACAAGCACCGCTATGTCTGTTTTCTCCAGTATCTTCCGTGTTCTCTGAACGCGGAGCTCTCCCAGACTACCCTCGTCGTCAAATCCGGGAGTGTCGATTATAACTACCGGCCCAAGCGGGAGTATCTCCATTGATTTCGTAACAGGATCAGTAGTTGTGCCCTTTACTTCAGAGACAACAGCGAGGTCCTGCCCTGTTACGGCATTTACCACGCTTGATTTACCTGCATTCCTGCGCCCGAAGAAACCTATATGTATTCTTTCGCCCGAAGGCGTCTCATTCATTCCTGCCATTTATGATCCTCTCTGTCAGATGAATATGGAATCAGTTCCCTGTGATTAGTTTACCCTCAGGAAGAAAACTTATCAAGAAACAAAAGCTGCGGTTTTCACCGCAGCCCATGCCCTTCGAAAGATTCTGTTTTTCACCTTTCATATAGAGATCTTTCGGGTTTCACGCTCGATGTATGGAGAGGGAGCACCGAAATGCGGCAACATTATTGTGGGAAACCCTATGATCTCTCAAATAATTATATTTATGTTTACTCTTATATAAAGAACTGACAGAAAAGAAAAAGCAGACCACCTGTACATTTTTTCTATACCACATAATCTGTCTATGTATAAAACTTCCCTGTTTGCAGCGTTTTGTGTGAAATGTTTCAGTATACCAGGCTGCTGTTATTGTGTGCTGCAGACAGCATCAAAGTCTGGTGGTGAAGCTGAACTCCGCTCTGTCACATCGCACAAAGCTTTCTATGTATTCCACAGGCTGCCGTTCCGAATCGACCCCTATAAGTTCGAAGCTGAATGCCGGATGGTCCACAGGGAGTTCCAGATATCTGGCCTCCTTAGGAAACAACCTTACTACGCGAAGCCTTTTGTCATACTTTTCAGGTAAATGGCCTTTGTCCTCCATATATTCATATAGCGATACCATCCTGAAGTCGAACGTTTCAATATCCGGGAAGATTTTTTTAGGCACATAGGTATACTCTATAGCAAGAGGTTCCTCACTGCCGTAGCTTACCCGATGGAGTGCGAATACGGGCTCGCCCTCCTGAAGATTCAGTTTGTCTTCAAGAAACCTGTTTCCTGTGATGGTTCCGCTGACCAGGACAACATTTTTGACCTTAATTCCATATGAGCGTACAAGTCCCGAGATACCTTTATTTTCTTCCAACGAAATGTCACTGATGTTCATCACCTGTTCGTGTTTCCTGCGGATAAAGGTCCCTCTTCTTCTGACCCGGTATACCACACCTTCGTCTGCAAGCTTTCTGAGGGCATACTGAATGGAAGAGCGCTTCACGGAATACTTCTCCGCAAGCTCCCTTTCTCCCGGCAACCTTTCTCCGTCAAGGCATTGGCCATATTCATCAATTATCCGTTCTCTGATCTGCTTATATATGCTCATTTCCTTTGCCATGTCCGCATATGATCCCTTATGCGAAATCCCTTATGTGAAACTCAATGTTATCAGGCATTACAACGTTGTCAAAATACTCTATGAGTCTGTCCTTTCTGTCATATATCATTCCATCATATCTGATAAGCGGCTCATCCTTGCTTACTCTAAGAAGCTCAGCTTCCATGTCGTTTGCGTATACCTGTGTGATCCGGTGATGTACGCTTGAAAGAGAAATCCCGTATCTGTTCTTCATCAGCGAGCCGAGAGTATCTAGTTCCAGGTCTTCCCTGCTCATGCCCGGAACATGCTCCGCTATAAGGTATGACCTCTCGAGCGACATAGGCCGGTTGCTGTCATATCTTATGCGAAGTATCTGATAGCAAAGAGTCCCTACAGGCAACTGTGTGACTTCTGCCAGTTTTTCACTCATGCTTATCATTTCAAGATTCAGCATTATCGACCTGTTATCGTTTCTGACTCTCTCTATTTCCCTTATGATGGATCGGATTTGATCGAGGTTGATTTCTATCCTTCTTGGCGCCACAAAATGGCCCTTACGCGGTTTCCTTATCAGAACGCCTTTTTTGATCAGTATCTCAAGGGCACTTCTGACGGTATCTCTCTGCACACCAAACTCTTCTGCCAGCTGTCTCTCGGAAGGCAGTCTGTCCCATTCCTTCAGGCGCTCTTCCCTGATACGCCTTTCTATTTCGCGTGAGATCTCTTCATCTTTGAACAGTATGCGCTTTCTCATTGTTTCCCCTTTTTCTTTATATATATTGTTAACAATAAGCCGTAAGACTCGCATCGTCAAGTCTATAGTGCAATTGATTTTGATCAATGTGGAGAGTATGATTTTTTTATGGAAAACAAGGTGATCGACGTTCTGAATATGACAGCATGGCGGATGGATCCCCCGCAGCTCTTCGGAGGTTTTCATATTATTGCATCTCTTCTGGCCGCTGCGCTTGCAATATTGGCAGCTGTTCTTTTCACGCGCCGTGCCGGTTCTGAAAAAGATGTCCGCAGGATACTTGTTTCAGCAGGCTGGATACTTGTTGTTCTTGAAGTGTACAAGCAGGTATTTATTTTTTACATAGTTAATGACGGAGCCTACGACTTCTGGTTCTTCCCTTTCCAGCTCTGCTCAGTGCCTATGTACCTCTGCATACTCCTGCCATTCCTGAAGGAAAAATCCCGTATTACCCTGATAACCTTCATGAGCGGATACACTTTTGTCAGTGCCGTTGCCACTCTCATATATCCGGAAGACATACTGAGGACGTACATTTCTCTTACTGCTCACGGGTTTATATGGCATGGAATACTGCTTTTCATAAGCCTGTTTGTTGTCCTGACCGGCCGCACAGATTCAAGCTATAAAAGCCTGCTCAACACGGCATTTCTCTTTATGATCCTTGGTATCATAGCGCTTATCATCAATATAGCAGTTGAACCTGTAATGCCGGCAATACATGCCGCACATCCGTCTGTCTCACATATATGGGCTGCTATGTTTTATCTGAATCCTTTCCACATTTCACCACAGCCTGTCATTTGCGACATACAAAAAACCGCGGGTATCCCCGCGGGTCTTGCGCTGTATATGCTTGTAATTGCATTTGTCAGCAGTGTTGTTATCAAATTGTTCAAAGCCATTTCAAGGCGCTAGAAAGCTATCTCTCCAGAATCCAGCGGAATCCGTATGGCTTCATCATGCTTCCGCCTGCCCAGGAATTTACCCACACTTCATCAGGTGAGAAATTAAACAGTCCCAGCATGCGCTTTCCATTATAATCTCTGGCTATTCCCAGCACTCTATTGTCACCTGTATCTATCGGATAAACGTGCGCATCGGAATGGAATACCTCGTTGAATCTGCGGATCATTACGAGCTCGCGCAGTTCATGGAATATCTTTCCGGTCGGAGTGGAAAGATCCTTTCTCTCCTCCGCTTTCTCCCAGTCCATCTTTCCTCTGTGAATGTTGCGGCTGTCTGCCCATCTGCCCGGATCATCATGGTATCCGTAGTCATTCAGCATTCCCAGCTCATCACCGCTGTAGAACACCGGGATCCCTCTGAGTGTAAGCATGCAGGCATGCAGCATCACGACAGCATCGATAGACTTCTGCAGCAATTCCTCATTATTCTCATACAGAGCAGCCTCAACTCCGCAGAGTGAAGCTGTCGTGCCGCAAAGTCTGGCATCTCGCAGCCATTCTGAGTCGTTATAGAGCTCTCCTCTTGCAGGGCTTCCGTAATACTTACCGGTGAACCAGTCATTAAGGTACTTCTTATGTGAAGCTTCACCCATGCCGAACTGGGAAAGGAACCCGTAATCCAGTCCCCAGCCGATGTCATCGTGGCATCTCAGGTAATTCTGGAATATGCAGTTCGGAGGCAGGTTCTCTATCTGCTGCAGCTGATGCCTGAGCAGTCTTACGTCACGCGTCGCCATGGTGTGCCAGATGGAAGCCATGGTTGTGACGTTGTAGAGCATATCGCATTCAGGCTTCTCTTCCGTACCGAAGTATGGAAGAACCTTGCTCGGTTCCATTACGACTTCGCCAAGGAGCAGTACACTCGGGCATACGATCCTGCAGGATATGTTCATCATGCGAACAAGAGTGTGAACCTGCGGCAGGTTGCGGCAGTTAGTGCCCAGTTCTTTCCATATATAAGGAACGGCATCAAGCCTTACTATATCCACTCCCCTGTTTGCCAGGTAGAGCAGGTTTTCCGTCATGTCGTTGAATACTGTCGGATTTGCATAGTTGAGATCCCACTGGAACGGATAGAAAGTCGTCATGACTATCTTTCCGATGTCTTCGAAGTACGTGAAATTGCCCGGAGCTGTCTCAGGGAACACCTGCGGCATTGTCTCCTCGTACTGCCTTGGGATGTCCCAGTTATCGTAGAAGAAGTATCTGCTCTGAGCCTCAGGATCGCCGGCCCTTGCAGCCTTTGCCCATGCATGCTCGTCGCTCGTATGGTTCATCACGAAGTCGAGGCAGACCCTTATTCCCCTCTTATGGCAGTCGCCTGTGAGTTTTTCAAGATCTTCCATGGTGCCGAGATCAGATCTTACTTTTCTGAAATCGGAAACAGCATATCCGCCGTCGCTTCTTGCACTGTCTGCAGGCGTGTCCAGAAGAGGCATAAGGTGAAGATACTTGACTCCGCACTCCCTGAGATAGTCAAGTCTGTCTCTGACCCCCGGCAGGTTCCCCGCGAAATTCTCCGTATAAAGCATCATACCCATCATCTTGTTGGAATGATGCATGTCTGGATGAGCCGAGCGTCTGGCGTCAACACTGCGAAGCGACGATTTGCGCTCTCTGAAGCTTTTGCGCAGCATATTGAGGAAGTATTCAAAAGCCTCCTCGTCATTATACAGCTCCATGTAGAGCCATTTGAGCTCGTCATAGTATTTCTCAAGTCTTATATCGAAGCTGCTTTTTTTCTTTCCGGATTCGTTACTCATTGAATTCCTTCTCCATTTCAGCAAGTGACGGCATAGCAGGGATCGCTCCGTGGCGTGAGCATGTCAGCGAAGCTGCCTTGTTTGCATAGCGTACCATATCAAGTATCTGTGCCCATACATCTTCCGAGCCGTTAACGCCCTTAGCAATCTGCATGAGCATAGCTCCGAGGAATGTATCGCCTGCTCCGTTGGTATCAGCTACTTCTACGCTGAAGCCAGGTACTGTAGCTGTTTTGCTTCCCATGCGGACGAATACTCCGTCTGAGCCGAGCGTAACCATCACAAGGCCGCATCCGTACTCAGCAAGTAAACGGCTTCCTTCTTCGAAGTCGTCTGTTCCTGTCAGCATAACCATCTCTTCATCTGACACCTTCAGTATGTCAGCGAACGGGAGCAGCACTTTCATCATCTCTGTGGCATGCTCTTCGCTGTCCCACAGCGCAGCCCTGTAGTTAGGGTCATAGCTTATGACCGAGCCGTTCTCTTTCGCATATTTGACAGCCTCTTCGCACGCTTCCTTACCCGGTGAAGTAGTCATCGACAGCGAACCTACATGCAGTATCTTCGGCAGATCTGCAGAAAGAGCTGATACAGCCTCATCAACAGTCAGCTGGGTATCCGCACCCGGTTTTCTGTAGAAAGAGAAGTCGCGTTCGCCGCTTTCATCTACCGAAACGATAGCCATGGTTGTAGGCTGATAATCGTCATAATATAAGCCTCTTACATCGACATTATCCTTCTTCAGGGTATCTGCGAGGCTGCGTCCGAAAGCGTCATTGCCGACCTTGCCGATAAAGCCTGTTGAAGCACCGAGTCTTGAAGCTGCAACTGCAACATTTGCCGGAGCACCTCCCGGATATGCAGTGAATTCTCCGTTTCCGTTTTCGTCAGAACCTCTCTGAGTAAGATCTATCAGAAGTTCTCCGAGTGTAATTATATCTGTCATATGTATTCCCCTTATCATTTATGCTGTTGCAACATACATATTAATTATACATTGAATCACTTCTTTTTTATACACAGTATTGCCAAACTGGTATATCAATATTACTGCATTTTCAGTTTACTATCTCCCAATTTGATATGCTGTCACATCCATTGCAACAATGCCGTCAGCTGAGAATGTGATACCCTCTGCGTCCGCTGGAGTGTAGTAAGTAAGCGACATAACCTGCTCGCCTCCGTTGACGAATACTTCAGCACTCCATCTGTCGATAAGTATCCTCAGGCTGAGACTGCCGTCTGCATACGTCGCTCTGTAGCTCCTCCTTGCAGTGATCTCACTGCACTGGCCGCTGCGGCTCCTGTCAATAGTGATCAGCGATCGGGCCGGCTTATAGCTGAGCCTGATGAAGTGATCCTCGTCCTTCGCAAAATCTATAGTGAACTCTCTGTAAAATGCAGCGCCTACCTCGTGCGGAGCAATTTCCACTTCCAGTTCTATTGACCTGCCGGATATGCCGTCAAAGCTGCGTTCCTCATCCTTAAGCAATACACCGTCATAATCCAGTCTGTCCTTTCTGTACTCACAGAACTCCCTGACCGGCCACTGGTACAGCTTTCCATCCCTGTATTTCAACTCTCTCGGAATGGTCATCTGTCCGAATATATGCGAACCCTCCGGCCCGTGGGCATATCCGTCCGGATTATACAGCGGCAAAGCATCCTGAAGTCCCGGCCTTGAAAGATCTTCCTTCGCATCAGCAAATCTGCCATTCTTCGGATCCTGCATCCAGCCAATCATGATATGTCTGCCGTCCGGAGCTTTCATAACCTGAGGTGCATAGAAGTCGAGGCCGATGTCTACCGGATCATAAGTTCCGTCCGGAGAGAAGGTCTCCGTTTCTTCATTATATTCACCTGCTATGCAGCATACGTTGCTCCCCTGAGGAAATCTTATAGAGCCATTCGCTTCATCAGCTTCTGCCTGCATGTCCATAGGGCTGGCAATCAGGATCTGTTTGCCGTCCAGGTCAAAGAAGTTTGGGCACTCCCACATTACTCCTATCTTACGGTGATCTTCAAACATCACCTTATCGTACTCCCATTTGAAGCAGTCATCGCTCCTGAACAAAATGAGCTGTGTGCCTTTTTCATGCAGATAATTCCCGTCTTCGCCTATCTCGCCTGTTCTGCCCGCAGCAACAAGTGCTCTGTATGAGCCGTCTGTTGTACGCCAGATATAAGGATCTCTGAATTCGTATGCATCGCAGTCTTCAGGGAGATCTTCTTCACATATAACAGGATTTCCGGCACTCTTTACGTATTCTATGCTTCCGTCGTCCTGCTCCTCAGAAACTGCAACGCACTGTGTCTGAAGCCATCTTCCCTTGCCGAGAGGATCTCTGCTGCTGTCTCCGCAACCTGTATACATCAGGAGCTGCCTGCCGTCAGGTAAGGTAATTGCCGTACCTGAAAAGCATCCCGCGCCATCATAATCCGTGTCCGGGGCCATGGCAGCCGGAAGGTATTCCCAATTAATCAGGTCCTTGCTTACTGCATGCCCCCAGTGCATAGGACCCCAATATGAGCTGTACGGATGATACTGATAGAAAAGATGGTATTCACCATTATAGAAAGAGAATCCGTTAGGGTCATTGAGCCAGCCTATGCGCGGTGATAGATGAAATACCGGGCGATCTTCTTTTGCAATGAAAGCAGACTCACTTTTTTCGAATTCTCTTACATGCTGTAATTCCTTGCTTATCAATGGTTTTTCTCCCTGTTAAATTCTGGTTATATCTAACTGCTGTGCCGGATAGTCTCCGGTCAGCTGAGGGAAGGTATATCCGTTCTGCATCAGAGTGCTGCCTCGGCATTCGAATTCGCCTCCGACAGAATACATCGCATCCGGATCCAGCCCCTTAAGTTTTACATGTACAAGTGTGTAGTTTGCCTGAGGATCGGTCACAACAACGCTGAGAACGCAGCGGCTCTTATCTGCGCTCACATGCTCCCAGCAGTAATACCTGCTGTTTTCCGCCGGGTTGCTCAGCCTGTATAAACGTCCGCCATGGATCACAGGTTCTATGTCCTTATATCGCTTTATCTGATTCCTTATATCGCCGCATTCCTCTGCTGTGAGCTTTGTAAGATCGAGCTCATATCCGAAAGTTCCGGCCATTGCCACAACACCGCGAGTCGACAAAGGTGTTTTGCGGCCTGTCTGATGATTTGGCGATGCGCTTACATGCGCCCCCATCGATGACGACGGATATCCGAATGATGTGCCGTACTGAATGGCAAGTCTTGCTACCGGATCAGTATTGTCAGAGCACCAGACCTGCGGAGAATACTGGAGCATGCCTGCGTCAAAGCGTCCGCCACCACCCGCACAGCCTTCGAACAGCACATCAGGGAACTCTGTGGTCAGTCTGTCATACAGTTTATAAAGGCTCAGGTAATAGCGGTGCGGCACTTCTCCCTGCCTTGCCGACGGGGTCGAGTGCGAGTAAACGTCAGATATAGGACGGTTGAAATCCCACTTTATATAATCTATGTCATAGTCCCTGAGCAGTCCGGATATGGTGTCGTATAAATACTCATGCACCTCATCGTTTGAGAGGTCGAGCACGAGCTGGTTGCGTGCCATCATAGGCGCGCGTCCCGGAGCTGTCAGCGCCCATTCAGGATGTGCTTTGTAAAGATCCGAATCTTCGCTTATCATCTCCGGTTCTATCCACAGTCCGAACTTAAGCCCCATTCCTTTGACCTTTGAGATCAAGCCTCCCAGTCCGTTCGGCAGTTTATCTGTGTCGACCAACCAGTCGCCCAGGCCGCCGTTGTCATCTTTTCTGTTTCTGAACCAGCCGTCATCGAGTACAAACATCTCTATGCCAAGATCCTTGGCTATGCCGCAGATCTCGAGGAGTTTGTCTTCTGTGAAATCAAAGTATGTTGCCTCCCAGTTGTTGACAAGGACCGGTCTGTGGCTCAGTTTATGCTTTCCTCTCACGACGTTGTTGCGTATGCAGCGGTGATAATTATGCGAAAGCTCAGTAAGTCCGTCAGCGCATGTAAGTATCACTTCAGGAGTATGAAGCGATGTCCCCGGCTCCAGCTCCCAGCGGAAGCGGTCGTCATTGAGTCCCATCACTACCCGCACGCTCTCAAACTGATCGCGCTCGACTTCGGTTTTGTGATTGCCCGAATACATGAGCATCATGCCATAGCATGTGCCGCTGTCTTCGGTGGCATCATGATCACATATGATTATAAAAGGGTTATGCTGATGACTCGACATTCCACGTCCGGATATCAGGGTGTGGACTCCATGGAACAGCTTAATGCGCTCCGGCTGGCGCTCCATACAATGCCTGCCGTGGAAGTGTATCATGTCCCAGTTTCCGTACGGAAGTTCAAGACACATGGAAGATGCCTTGCGCAGCCACACCATTTCTGATCCGGCATTGATTATTTCCGCAGATCTCGTTATGACATCAAGATCCTCAAGCACCCCATAATACAGCTTTATCCCGATATTTGCCGCGTTATCAATAAGCGTCACTATCAGAGTCTGCGCCTTGCCGCTTTCATCATAAACCGATGGGAGCCCCGGTATGCTGTACTTTCCGCTTACTATTTCATGGGATACATACTTGAATTCCGCACAGCGGCTTCCGTCAGAGCACGATGCTGCTATGCTGTTCACACGGAAGTCTCCTACACCGAAAGATGTGTATTCCTGCGGCATGGAATCCAGGGAATATGTCCTGTCATAACGCATAGCATATGGATTCCCGGAAAATCCCCTGTCATAGTAGCGAAACGCATAAGATAGATCGTCCTGTCCCGGTTTTGGTCCGTAATACATATGCTGAAGATAACCCAGATGGTCTATCTTCATATGGTAACCTGAATTCTTTGTTTCAAGTATCAGATGTTTCGTCTCTTCAATGTAACGTATGCTCATATCTATTCCTCTCCACATGCTTTTTGTTACACGAAGATAATATCAAAAATATAACAGGACTGCCACTAAATAGTGACAGTCCTGTAAATGTTTAATAAAGTACCGGATCGGTAAAAGTCCTACCACTCTTTCCAGAGAAGGCTCTGCTCTGTCTCCTTATCGAAGAGCTGGAGCTTGTTAAGATCAAGTGCCATTGTTCCTTCCATGCCGACATAGAGGTCAACATCGGAAGCAACTCTTGCTGTGCACTGCTTGCCTCCGAGTGTGAAGTACAGATAAGCTTCTGCGCCGAGGAGCTCACGAACTTCGATCGGAGCCTTGATTGTGCAGAAGTCTTTCTCCTTGCCTCTTCCATCGAGGAGGTGCTCAGGTCTGATACCTGCGATAACAGTCTTGCCAACGTAATCCTTGACTGCCTCTGCCTTGTCAGCAGGGAGCTTGATTGGGAATCCTGCCATATCAAGGAATGTGTCAGCGCCCTTCTTCTCAACAAGACAATCAATGAAGTTCATCTGAGGTGATCCGATGAATCCTGCAACGAAGAGGTTGTAAGGCTTGTTGTAGAGGTGCTCAGGCGAGTTGATCTGCTGAACGATACCGTCCTTCATAACTACGATTCTTGTACCGAGTGTCATAGCCTCAGTCTGGTCGTGAGTTACGTAGATGATGGTTGTTCCGAGTCTCTCGTGGAGCTTAGCGATCTCAGTTCTCATCTGAACTCTCAGCTTAGCATCGAGGTTTGACAGAGGCTCGTCCATGAGGAATACCTTAGGGCTTCTTACGATAGCACGGCCCATGGCTACACGCTGTCTCTGACCGCCGGAGAGAGCCTTTGGCTTTCTGTCGAGCAGTTTCTCAAGGTCGAGGATCTTTGCAACTTCGTTTACCTTTGCATCGATCTCATCCTTTGGAACGTTTCTGAGCTTGAGCGCGAATCCCATGTTGTCTCTTACTGTCATGTGAGGATAGAGAGCGTAGCTCTGGAATACCATCGCGATGTCTCTGTCCTTAGGCTCTACGTCATTCATCAGAACGCCGTCGATTTTGAATTCTCCTTCGGAGATGTCTTCGAGTCCGGCGATCATACGCAGAGTTGTGGACTTTCCGCAGCCGGAAGGTCCTACGAAGATAATGAATTCCTTATCTTCTACTTCGAGATTGAAATCGTGAACGGCATGGAATCCGTTCTCGTAGATCTTCTCAATGTGTTTTAATGATAAACTTGCCATATTTTTTATTCTCCTTCAGTCTCCAGATTGTAGAATACTCCATTATAAAGCATGGCACACAGGTATCCCGGCAGAGAAAGACCATATATCATGAAGAATGCGGGTGCGGCTTTGTTTAAATAAACCAGAATAAGCACCCATACCAACCATATGGCTATCATACCGGCTGTTTTAGGCAGATTGCCTACAGCAAGCTTGAATGCATTTACAATAGTGCCGCGGACTGTGTTCTCATACCTTGACTGGAGCGCAAACATATATACAAATGTTGCTGCGAGGAACATAGCAATTATCGTGATGACTATCATCATGAGCGTTGCTGTCTTCGACTCGGATCCATGCAAAGCCCACATGTCTACTGCTGTGACAATGGCTGTCGCCACAACCAGCAGCCCCTCTGGAATGCCCTGTCTGAAATTCTCTTTGAAGGATGTCCAGAACATTCTCGTTACATATGTCTCGTCTTTTCTCAACAGATGCAGCAATACATGATTCATTGCTGTCATCGCTCCGCCGGCTGTTACTATCAGCATTGAGGTGAACACGGTCAGTATATTAAGTACTGCCAGATCCACCAGGCGGGAGAGAAACACCATCAAAGGATTGTTTGAGTCAAAGAATTTTTCCATTTGTTATCTGTTTGCCATCAGTTCATATCCCTTCGGATAGCTTAACCCTTTACAGCGCCTGCAGTAACTCCTGCAACAATGTATTTCTGCAGGAACAGGTACAGGATCAGGATAGGCAGCATTGCCAGCAGCAGCGCAGCCATTATCAGTCCTATATCAGATGAGTATGTTCCGTAGAACGCCTGTGTAGCGATTGGAATCGTGTAGAGCTCCTTGCTGGTCAGAACCAGGCTTGGCAGGAGGTAGTCGTTCCAGAACGCCATAGCGTCGATGATCGCTACCGTAGCAACTGTAGGCTTGAGAAGCGGGAATACGACCTTCCAGAAAGTCTGCCATCTTGTGCAGCCGTCAATGAGAGCCGCTTCCTCAAGCTCCAAAGGTATATTTGTATGTATCGCTCCGTGGAACATGAATGTCGCCATGGAGACCGAAAAACCTGTATGCATCAGAATCAGTGTGATGCGGTGGTTAAGAACGCTGAAAATTCCTCCGTATACTGATACCAGAGGTACCATCAGTACCTGGAAAGGAATTACCATGGAGGCAACCATCAGTGCAAAAATACCCGAGCAGAACTTCCACTTTCCGTTACGCACAATGACGAAAGATGCCATTGCAGATACGAGAATCGTAAGAATAGTTGATAATATAGTAATTATCAGGGAGTTCTTGAATACGACGAAGAAATTCATCTTTGCCATCGCATTCGGGAAGTTCTGAAGAGTAAATCCGTGCTCACCTACGAGTGACAGCGGATTCGAAACTATATCTGTCTTAACCTTGAATACGTTAATAATTACCATTATAAACGGTATAATGAAGAGTATGAACAGCAGGATCAGGACAATGATCATGATCGCATGACTTCTCTTCTTTGCCGCTGCGGCTTTTTCGTTCTGAGTCATTACGCTTCCACCTCTCCTTTCTTACCGATCATAACTTGTGTAACACCTACGATAGCGCAGACAATGAAGAGGATAAGAGCCTCTGCCTGGCCCATGCCGTAATTCTTGTAGGTGAATGCTGTATTGTATACGTGCATAGCCGCCATTACTGAAGTATTGAACGGCTCGCCCTTTGTTAATGACAGGTTGACATCATATACAACGAAGCATCTTGTTATGCTTAGGAATATGCACTGTACGAACGATGAACGCATAAGCGGGATCGTAACGTTGCGCATTGCCTGAGAAGGAGTGCAGCCGTCAATCATAGCCGCTTCCTTCAGAGAATCAGATACACTCATAAAACCTGCCACATAAATCAGCATCATGTATCCTGCGTACTGCCATACCGATACGAATATGAGACAGAACATGGCACCGCCTGTAGTTGCCAGCGGTGATGTAGCAGGAGCTCCTGTGATCGCGCTTGCGATTGCAACATAAGCTCTGTTGAAAACAAACTTCCATACGTAGCCAAGTACGATACCACCGATCAGGTTAGGTACGAAGAAGCCTGCGCGGAAGAAATTCTGTCCCTTTACTCCACTCGTTACGAGATAAGCAAGTGCAAATGCCAATATATTGATGAATACTACGGCAAATATCGAGTAAATCGCCGTTCTGCCAAGCGCAATCCAGTATGCACTGTCGGAGAATGCAGCCGCATAATTTGCAAAGCCTACGAAAGGCTTGTTAGCGGAAACACCGTCCCAGCTTGTGAATGTCAGATACAGACCATATATAAAAGGTACTATAACGACACAGAAGAACAGGATCGTGCCCGGGCCGGCAAACATCAGAATCTGCCTTAGTTTATAACTAAATGTGTTTCTTTCCATATTAACCCCTTTAAATCACGATCAGTGAATATTTATAAAATTCTCCGGTAAGAGACATCCGTGAAAGAATGTCTCTTACCGGAAGATAGATCTGATCAGCTAATAAAGCTAATAAGATGATTCCGAAATTAGTGCTCTACAGGTGTAACACTCTTCCAGTAATTCTGGATAGCTGTTGCCAGCTCTTCACGTGTGCACTGATCTGCAAGATACTTCTGCATCTCAGCACCAAGTACTGAATAGTGGTCATCAGGGTCATAGTCATAGTTTGGAACGAGGTTGCCTGCGTCAGCAAATGTCTTTACAGCCTTACCGAGGTCATCGGAGCATGCTACGTCATTGCTCTTGAATGGGGAAACCATTCCGCATGTGTCGGAGATGAATGTCTTTCCTGCATCGCTTGTTACGAGCCAGTTCAGGAAATCCTTAGCCATCTGCTGCTTCTCTGCGGATGTGTTCTCACTTCCGTCGATGTAGAAGAACTTCGAACCGCCGCCAACGAGCTTACCTGTGTAGTCATCCTGGAGGTTCTGAGGAACAGGCATCATTCCTGCGCCTCCGATGTAGTCGTACTTCTTCATCTCAGCGAAATCCCAGTTGCCGCCGAACATGAATGCTACTGTTCCCTCAGCGAGTCCCTGCTCAGAAAGGTCTCTCTCTGCAGCGATCGGGCTTGCCTTGTCCTTGTTGTATGCCTTGAGGACATCGAATGTATCCATCAGAGAATTGAACTTCTCATCCTTCATGAGGTCAACTTCGCCCTTGTAGAGGCTCTGAACGAATGCTTCAGGATCTTCTCTCTCCTCATATACCTGCTGGAGATAGTGAGCTCCGAGAGACCAGTCTTCCTTCATAATAGCTACAGGAGCTTCCATGCCGCCCTTTACGAGTTCATCAAGGAGAGCCTTGAATCCGTCAAGAGTAGTGATGCTGGCAGGATCGAAGTCCTTTCCTGTGATCTTCTTGATACCCTCTGCGTTGTAGATGATGCCTCTGGCCTCGATGCTTGAAGGGAATCCGAGGACCTTACCGTCTACTGAGATGGCATAATCCGTATCAGCAACCCAATCCTGATCGCTCATGTCAACACCGTACTCCTTGGCGAGCGAGTAAATGTCCTTAGCGTCAACCATGTTGAGTGTGTACGGATCCTTAGAAGCATACTTAGTAGCGAGGTGAGCGGATACTGTATCCTGCGAGTAATAAACTTCTACAGGGACACCTGTCTCCTCTGTGTACTGCTTAGCCAACGCCTCGAACTGATCCTGGATCTCCATCTTCGAGTTGAAGATAGTGAATCCGCCATCAGCGCTGCTAGCAGCATCACCACTGTCGCTGCCGCCGCCGCCGCATGCTGCCATTGCGAAGATCATCGCAAAGGAAAGCATAGCAACCAACAGCTTCTTCATTGTACTTTTCTTCATATTATTCCTCCTATAAAAACTAAAAATAACTTATTTCCGACACCACAGGGTAGATGGTTTAACCGTCAGCAGTTCCTATGTAATTACCACAGGCACCGTGTTATGCGGCGCCGGGATATCGGAGAAGCAGCTGCTTTTCCCCGATACGTCCCCAGTCTCATCGTTCCGGTCGAATCGGTATTGAAATAACGCTCCGGTCCCGAACAGGGCATCCGTTATGATGTCGACTTTCAACGGATGAACCGTTGGTTTCAGAACACAAAGCAAATCCCAATCAGTTAAAATGTGTATGCACTCACAGCTCACACCTTAAGAAAAAAAATGCAGGATAGGCTTTCTTTTATGAACGGGCTTATAGTACCTGATGATTTTGCAGATAATTACTCCCGATTTAAGTTTCTCCTGTCCTGCTTCTCTTATATTACGTTATTACCAAATATATGTAATAAATATTACATATTAACAAAAAGACTATACCAATTTTTAAGCCTCTATGTCAACAAATACACCTCTTTGCTTAATTAAAATACATTTTTAACATATCATTTTTGCGACAGCGCATTCATATGGACGGTATAGGCCATCTGAAGTTTTTCTCTCCAGGTTGGCAAGAACGGGCTCCTCGCAGTCAGAAGGAAGTTCAATGACCTGCTCTTTCCCAAAATTGCAAATAACCATCCATTTTTCATCGTTCAGCGACCTTATATAGGCAAAGAATTCATCCTCAGGTTTTGATATCACTTCAACATTTCCATCGCGGAGCACATCGTTTCCGGCACGCAGCTTCAGCAGTTCCTGATAAAACCTGTATACAGATTTATCGGAGTTTAGGTCATTTTTTACATTTATTTCTTTGGCTCTCGAGTGATTTATGATCCACGGCTCACAGTCTCCACCTGTAAATCCGCAGTTTTTGCTGTCGTCCCACGCCATAGGATGGCGCGCATTATCACGGCTTCCGAAATTCACCTTTTCAAGAGCCTCTTCCTCGCTGAGTGTTCTGCGGTATTTACGATAAGCTCCGAGGCACTCAACATCATCGAAGTCATCAATACTGTCATAATGAGCAGCAGGCATTCCTATTTCCTGCCCCTGATAGATGAACGGAACACCCTTCAGCAGGTAAAGCATGGTCGCTATGCAAGTGGCAGACTCATACCTTAGTTCCCTGTCATTGCCTATACGTGAAATCATCTGCGGCTGGTCGTGATTTTCTATAAACAGGCTGTAAAGCAGATCCCTTTTGCCGGTCTCGTTCTGCCAGTACACAAGATAATCTCTTAAAGCCCTCAGGCCTTCATCTTTCGGAGTGAATTTATCAGAACGGCCGCATTCCATATGGTCAAAAATGAAGAGCGTTGAAAGCTCGTTGCGATCATGAGCACAGTGAAGTACTATATCATCTATCTCGTTGGTATGGCCTTCTCCGACCGTAAACAGATGTGCCGTTTTTTCACGGCCGAAAAGCGCGCGTATGTATTCATGAAGGCGCGGCCCCAGTCCATTCCGGTCGTTTGGAAGATCTTTTGATATGCAGTCTATGACATCTATCCTAAATCCATCGCAGCCCTTATCGACCCAGAAGTCGACTACATCCTGCATCGCCTTTACAACAGCCGGATTCTCCCAGTTAAGGTCAGCCTGTCCCACAGCAAATGTATGCAGGTAATACTGCCCCCGCATCTCATCATACTGCCAGGCACTTCCCCCGAACGATGATTCCCAGTCGTTTGGAGGCACATCAAACCAATAATAGAAGTCGCTGTACGGGTTATCTTTTCCCTTTCTGGATTCCCGGAACCATACATGATCAGTCGACGTATGATTAGGCACCAGATCAAGGATGAGTTTCATACTGCGCTTATGCAGTTCATCTATCAACTGATCCATGTCAGCCATAGTACCGAATTCATCCATTATGTCGCAGTAATCCGCAACATCGTAACCGTTGTCTTCATTGGGGCTCTTGAAGCACGGACAGAGCCATACTGCGTTTGCTCCGAGTTCCTTTATGTAGTCGAGCTTGCTGATTACTCCCTGAAGATCACCTATGCCGTCGCCATTGCTGTCCATGAAGCTGCGCGGATATATCTGGTAGATGACCCATTTCGTAAAATCACTGTATTTGCTGCAAAGCATTATTCCATCCCCTTATC
This sequence comes from uncultured Eubacteriales bacterium, assembly GCA_900320285.1. GTDB lineage: Bacteria > Bacillota > Clostridia > Peptostreptococcales > Anaerovoracaceae > Crickella. Next base: position 14,552 of record ONRQ01000017.1, on the reverse strand, counting down.
TGTTAAGTACGGTTTTCAGTCCTCTGTCGATATATTCATTCCAGAACTGCCAGGTATGTCTTCCCGGTCCCTCTTCATAGAAGAAATCAGCCTTTTCTTTCTTCAGGAAATCGCGGAACGTGCGGTTGCTTTCAAGCAGGTTGTCGTCAACACCTATTGCAAGGTATATGAACGGCGCCTTCTTGCCCTGCTTTTTGATTTTTTTGTAAAGCACTTCGGGATTCATATCGGATTTGATCAGCTTTGAAGGACTTCCGAACAGTTCTTTCCTGAACTCCTTAGGGAGCACGCTGCCGACTTCCGAGTCAGGCTTTTTCGCAACATCTCTTACGACCAAAGCTGATGAAAGTGCTATACATGCGCTGAACTTATCAGGGTATGTAAGCGCCGTGTGAAGTGAACCGTATCCGCCCATCGAGAGACCGCCTATCATGGTGTTTTCTCTTTCCATCTTAATTCCGAATGTCTTCTGTATGTATTCAGGAAGCTCTTCCGCGATAAACTCGCAGTAGTTTCTCCCTTTATATCCCTGATCCAGGTAGAAAGAGTTTCCGGTTGTTGGCATAAATATATTCAGGTTGTACTGTATGGCCATCAGCTGCGCCACACCACCGTATAGCCAGTCTGTATCAGTACCGGTAAGACCGTGCAGCAATATGAGATTCATCGGATCTCTGTCATAATACTTAAGGTCAAAAACTTCCTCCATCGCTACATCGTTAGGCAGCACAAAGCTGAAGTTTGCATGCTGCATAATTGATTCTGCGTGGAATTCCATTCTTCCGCTTGCCATCTTCTCTTTTCCTCCTTGATTCCCTATATGTCACGGCCGGCAAGGCAGTCGATAAATCTTTCGAATGCCGCTCTTCCTTCTTCCGTTCTCTTGAACACGCCTGCATCTTCGAGTACTCCCGCGAACACTTTTCCTACTTCATTTTGCAGTATATCTCCTGCATTCCCGGCATTCATTTCCGGATGCTCCGCTTTGACCGCTTCAGCCCATTCAGCATGCGATGCTGTCGCAGGATCTTCCGTAAGATCTTTGCCTTCCAGAATTCCTTTCTCTACAGCTGCCAGCTCACCCTTGAGCCTTGCAGGCAGAACAGCCAGTCCCATAACCTCTATAAGTCCGATGTTCTCCTTCTTGATATGATGTTTTTCTGCATGCGGGTGGAAAACACCCAGAGGGTTCTCTTCTGTTGTTATGTTGTTGCGCAGTACGAGATCAAGCTCATAGGCATCACCCCTTCTGCGGGCAATCGGTGTTATTGTTGAGTGCTTCTCTCCGTCTGTCTCATGGAAGATGAACGCATCAGGATCATCATAGACGCGCCACTTATTAAGTATCAGCTCAGCAAGGTCGATCATCCTCTCCCTGTCCGTGCCTTTGAGACGGATGACAGACATCGGCCATTTTACTATACCCGCTTCTATATCTTCATAGCCCGGTACTGTGAATGATGTTTCGACTTCTGCCCGCGCCATGGCGAACTCGTAATTGCCTCCCTGATAATGATCGTGGCTCAGAACGCTTCCGCCAACTATAGGGAGGTCAGCGTTCGATCCCACAAAATAGTGAGGGAATACTGTTACGAAACCGAGCAGATTGGTAAATGCCTGCCTGTCTATGTGCATAGGTATATGCCTTCTGTTGAACACGATGCAGTGCTCGTTGTAATAAACGTAAGGACTGTACTGCAGGAAGAAGTCCTGCCCTCCCAGCTCAATCGGTATGATACGGTGATTCTGTCTTGCAGGATGATCGAGCCTCCCGGCATAGCCCTCATTCTCGGCACAGAGAAGGCACTTCGGATATCCCGAAGCCTTTGCTTTACCTGCAGCAGCTATTGCCTTAGGATCTTTCTCCGGTTTGGACAGATTTATCGTGATATCCAGCGTTCCGTACTCTGTATCTACAGTCCACTTGCGGTCCTTTGCGATACGGTCTCTTCTGATATAATTCGTATCTCCTGAAAACTCATAGTACCAGTCAGTCGCCTCTTTCGGCGAATTTTCATATTTTTTGTAAAACGCCTCCGTGATCTCTGACGGTCTCGGCATCAGCAGTCCCATGAGCTCTGTGTCGAAAAGATCGCGATATGTAGCAGAATTGCCTTCAATGACTCCGTGCTCATAAGCATAGTCACACAATCCATCCAGAATCTCCTGTATCTGCGGGAGCTCTCCTTCTATGTCAATCAGGCCGTCGAAGCCATCCATATGGAACGCCTCAAGTATCCTGTTTGATGCCCATATACGGTCAGAGTCCTCTATCCATCCTTTTCTTACAGCATATTCAATAAGTTGCGATATCAGCAGCTCCATTTTGATCCTCCTGCTTTATCATAATTGCCTGTGTTTTATCAGTCTATAAGTGTGCATCCGCCGACCGGGCGTATGTATGTAACTCTGCAGGCTCCCTCACCGAGCACTGAGTCCATTCCACGCCTGAATTCATCCACCATGTCGAGCGGTACAAATGCCTGTATGGTTCCTGCAAATCCGCCACCGTGCACCCTGCGCGCGCCGCGTCCCGCAAGATAGTAGCCCGCCATGGCCAGCGAAAGTGCGACCGGCTGGTCTGCAGGATCCCTGTATGTAGCTACGTTCTGAAGATACATATATGATGAATGACCCGAGCTGCTGACCAGTCTCAGGAACTTATCGAATTCATGTTTTTCAAGAGCTTCTACCTGCTGCTCAACACGGTGACAGTCCGTGAAATAATGTATCGCCCGCATCACAGCCCGGTCTCCCAATTTCTCTCTAAGTTTCGCTATGGAGTTGTAGAATTCCGTTTCATCAACTTCGCAGAGCACTTCCTTTCCGAAAGCCTGAGCAACAGACTTCATCTCGGCAGGAACCGCAGCATAATCTCCCGTAAGGTCAGCGTGATCAGCTCCTGTATCAATTATGCAAAGCGCATATCCCGCAGACGCAAAATCAAAGTCAACTGCGTGGTACTGCGGATTCTCTTTATCCTGAAAATCTATCGCAACTATGCCGCCGAGAGCGCATCCCATCTGGTCGAGCAGACCGGATGGTTTTCCGAAGTACACATTCTCTGCATACTGCCCGATCTTCGCGATCTCGGCAAGAGGTATGCTGTTAGCGCAGAACAGCCCGTTGACAGTGACGCCTATGAGGACTTCGAAGCATGCTGAAGATGAAAGTCCTGATCCTCCCGGAACGTCAGATGTAACATAGGCATCAAAGCCTTTGACTTCGTAACCTCTCGATGCTATGGCAGCAAGAGTTCCCCGGATAATAGCTTTTGTCGTATTCTCTTCTTCCTTTACAGGCTCAAGATTGCTTATATCCACAGTCGTAAGACCGTATCCCTCTGAGTATATGCGCACCTCGTTGCTTCCGTTAGGCGCGGCACAGGCTATTGCATCGAGATCCACAGATCCTGTGAGGACTTTACCTCTCTGATGATCAGTATGATTTCCGCCAATCTCGGTACGTCCCGGCGCACTGTAAACCGAGACTTCCGCATCCGGAGAAGCATCGAATTCTTTCATGAATCCGTCAAGAACTCTGACTATCCTGTCTCTGTATGGTTCCAGCATATCAGCAGGACGGCAGTAGAGGCTTTTGAGCATCATGTCATAACTGCCTGCAGAAAGTGATGATTTGATAGATGTGATCGATCGCATAGTAAATGCTCCTTTATATGATAGATGATTGTTATGGCTCGCAGGCACCGCACGGTGTATATCCCTGCGAAGTCAGTTCTGTACGCGTCGCTGTAACTGTCTTTTTGTTATGCTCCGACATCTCTTTGACACCATCGCATGTCGGGTAGTGGAACACTCCAGAACGTGTATTTATTACATATGTTCTTGCGTCCTGAGCAGCCTGCTCTTCTGTCGTCACGATGCCCGTTTTATAGTCGATCTCGGCACCTGGCGTAACGTTGAAGCAGTATACGTTAAAAGATATACCCTCGCCCTTGTCTTCGACCGACCACGCTGTCATCTGCACGCCTCTTGCTACAAGTTCCCTGCCGCTGAACCACGGCTTAACATAGTACAACACGTGATTGCCGGTATCCCATATGTAATGCTCGACTTCCTCCTCGAGAGGTCTCATGCCGTCATAGTTGAGATAGTGTGTGCCCGTGACAAGATTGGATGGGTTGGCATTCTCTGCAGAAAGCGCCCATGCTATAAGGTGGCAGCGTTCCCAGTTCTGGGCCTTTGCCCAGCCAGAAGGATGAACAGATGAGATGTCTCCGCGCTCCTGCCCTTCCTGCGGCATGGTCTCCTCACCAAGGAGCCCGTAAGCCTCAGTACATCTGCCCAGATCATCCAGACTTCCGTAATACTCGTAAGGTGCGAGTTTGTTCGAGTCTACCGTTCCGAAAAGGTTGCCCTTGGTTTTCCACTCATCGCCGTCCTTTACGAGGCCTCCCCTTTCATAGACATCGTCAGGGAAAGCAGGCACTCCTCCGCTCACCTTCACATAGTGCTGTCCGTTGTATTCCGGAAGCGATGACGGATCGATGTCTGCAGAGATGTCCCATTCAGATGGCTGTGCACCACTGCTTTTATTACTCCCGCTTCCATTATCGCTGCTGTTCTCAGTGCCGGTGTTTTCGTTATCATCGCCTCCGCTCTGCCCGTTCTGATCTATCGCCTCGTATCCGAGCTTCTGCATCAGGGCATCCCTTGCGCTCTTCACGAACGGCACATCGGACACAGCAAAGAGGACCACTGCCATAAGCACCACCAGAATGATTGCCGGCAGCAGCCTCTTACGGCCACTATTCGATTTGGCTCCTTCTTTTTTTGTTCCCATCTTACTTAGATATATTTCTTACAAAGAGGAGTTTTTGAAAAACAGTTACATTTTCTGATCACTTATTTTATATATGTAACTCTTTTGACTTTGCTCCAGCAAACAGGTCCTTCTGTCATTGCTTTATAGTTAACGATAACGTCAGATTTGCTTGTTATGGTCAACCGCTTTTGCATAATCAGTGATCCTAAAAAAGAAAAAGTTACATATACGATTAAAAATGTCGAAATATGTAACTTTCTCTAAAAAACTCCTTTTTCAGGGATCAGTGAGCACATAAAGCCATGCATGCAAAGCTATATGTAGCCACTCGTGTATGCCTGTTATTTCTGATCAGTTCTTGCAGCGATGTCCTCGCCTGTCCATCTTGCGTTAGCAGCGATACCGAGCATCTTGTCCTTGAGCTCCTGCTCGATTCTTGCGAGTTCCTTCTCGGCCTCTGCTCTTGCAACCTTGCCTTCCTCCTGGATCTGGATGATCTCGTCGATCGCTGTGATCAGCTCCTGGTTGGTGTGCTGCAGTGTCTCGATATCAACGATACCTCTCTCGCTTGCCTTCGCTGTGTCAACAGTGTTCTGGTGCAGAGCCTCGGCATTCTTCTTGAGCATCTCGTTGGTAGCTTCTGTGACTGCCTGCTGAGCCTCGATAGCCTTCTGTGTATGATAGTTGTTGAGTGCCAGCACCATCTGTGTCTTCCACATAGGAATGACATTTACGATAGTGGAGCGGATCTTCTCGGACATGATGGTGTCAGAATTCTGTACCATTCTGATCTCCGGTGCCGACTGCAGGCATACTGTTCTCGAGAGCTCCAGATCGTAGATCTTCTTCTCGAATCTTGTGATCATGTCTGCGTAGTCCTGAGCTGCCTGTGCATCCTCTACTGAACCGGTCTCTCTTGCCTTAGCCTCGAGCTCAGGGAGAGTTTCGTTCTTTGCCTTCTCAAGAGCGAGCTTGCCGGCCTCGATATACATCGAAACTTCCTTGAAGTAAAGTTTGTTCTTGTCATAGAGTCTGTCGAGCTGAACGATGTCCTTGAGGAGCTGTTCCTCGTGCTCTTCGAGCAGCTTTACGATCCTGTCGATGTTGGCCTCGGTTGTGGAGTACTGAGTTTTCATTTTTTCGAAGTTTCTCTCCGCACTCCCGAACAGCTTTCCGAAGAAGCTCTTTTTCTCTTCGCCGTTTGACTTGAGCTCAACGAGAAGTGATGTCAGCACCTGTCCGGTCTCTCCCATGTCTTTTGTTCTGACACTCTGGAGAGCTCCATCAGCGAAATCCGAAACCTTGCGCTGTGCGCTTGCGCCGTAGCTCAGTACTGCGTTGCTGTCTGTGATATCGATCTTATCTGCAACCGCTTTGATCTGTCTCTGCTCATCAGGTGTGAACTTTGCAAGCGGATCTTCCTTCTTTTCTTCTTCAGGTGCGAATTCAGGTGCGAAATCGAAAGCCTGGGACATGTCGAGAGCAGCAGCCTGTGCCGCAACTTCCTGTACTCCTGCTTCAAGATCAACTGCCTGTTTCTCTGCTGCTTCAACTACAGCTTCAGGTGTAAGTTCAAAATCTGCCATCTTATCCTCCTTTAATAACTATTAGATGTCGAAATCTGAATCCAGCAGGCCCTTGCTCGCAAGCGTAGTCTGCAGCATTTTGATATCCGTAGTGATGTCCATGATATCGTCTTCATGGAGTTTTTCGAGCAGGTTCTCCGATGCCTCTGTGACAGAGTCGATAAGACTTATAAGCTGTACCTTGATCTCATCGGCCTGCTCCTGCAGATAATTCGGGTTGGTATTGAGTACCGGTGATCCCGAAGAATCCGTTGTGACTTCGTCCTTAGGCAGCTCTGCGCTGAGCTTGCCCATGTCTGCTATCTTTTCGTTATAGTCATCAGTCAGACGTACGACCTCAGGATAATACTTTTCTCTGAAATCCTTAACCTGATTTTCGAGTTCCGGAACCTCTTCAACTCTTTTATCAATCTTTTTGGTGACTGTTCTGAGAGCCTTGAGCTTGCTCTTGAGCTCAGGATCATCGGTCATGATGATGAGGTCATCAAGAGTCTCAGGGGCTCCGCCGTCACGCGTCTTTTTGCGCTTTGCTGCCTTCACCTCAGCCGCCGATCTTTCAACCGATTCGATAGGCACGCCGTTTCTGGTCATGACGAGCATACGGTTGTTAATGTCTACATAAGCCTGCGGGAAGAATCCGTCGGCTATCATAGCCTGGAGTTCATCAGCCACCTTGTTGAAAGGCTTTCCGACATATGCCGCGAGTTCGTCGATCGATGTATTTCCGTTCTTGTTGACCTTAGCCTCGTACATTCTGATTCTCTTGGCTTTTGAGCTCATGATCAGTTTTGAAATACCGGCTGCTGCGATCATTATTACTCCCACAATGCCGACTCCGAGCCTGAATTCAGGAGAATCTGTGGATCCGGCGGCCGCCATAAGGAACATGATTCCCGTTATCAGCGACGCAACAGTCCAGCCTGATTTACCGAGTCTCTTCTTGTTGAGTTTCTTCTCGTTGCGGCGCTCCGTGAAGCTTCCGGTCTGGGTCGCAGTACCTGACTGCGGTCTGCGTTGAGCAGTATTTACCGTACCGGAACCAGACTTTCTGGTAGTTGTTGTAGTAGTTGTTTTTGTGGTAGTAGTGCCGTTGGCGTTTCTTGTGGTTGTAGTCTTTGTCGTTACTGTTTTGCCACCTGAATCAGGCATTCCGCCCGTACCGAAAAGCTCGCCAAAAACGCCGCCGCTTCCGTCAGCGCCTGTTAAGATATCTCCGAAGTCCTTAAATGATCCGGAGGCTTCCCTTACAACAGGAGCAGCGCCGTCCGCCGGCATTGCCTCATAATCGAGCGAATTGGCATACATTACGAACGACAGGTTCTTTACGCCTTCAGGTATAGCCAGACGGGATTTGAAATTTTTCTTCTCTCCGCTTGCCCATTTGCCTGCATTTATGGATGCAGTACCGATCTCAACGTTGTTGGTCCTGTCGATCACTTTGATCTTGAACGAGAATTTGTCAAAGTCGAAACCTGAATTATTGACAACAGAAAAGCTGTAACTCAGTCTGCCGTCTTCAAGCCTCGATGTCTTTGTAGTAGCCTTGGCCGAATCTTTGAAGTCGGTCTCGAACCACTCCGCGATAGCCGCGCGTGCATCTATTGCGTTTGTCATTTACGTTCCTTTCGTTTTGAAAAAACTATTACACTATATTGTACCACAAATCGCCCTGATTCGTTAGAAATCAAGGCTGAAATCAAGATCGATCTCCTCTCCGTCCTCAGTTATGCCGACTACTCCATAAGCGTCTTCATCTTCCGACAGTCGTTCTTCGACGGAAACATATGTGTCTCTGCCCGTGAGATTATCCCATACTACTGTTATGTGATCCTTGATAAGCTCGTTGGCGCTCAGAGCTGAGAGCGAGCCGTCATCCATGAGACAGATTATTGTTCTGTAGCCGCCGTTTCCGTATCTTACAAGATACACATCCTTGACCTTTCCGCTTTCTTCGAACGGATAAATGGCTCCGTCAACGAGTTCATCGTTGGTCTCGGCATTCTCCAGAAGTTCATCTGTAGGAACGATCCTGAGTGTTCCGTCTTCGAAGAGCGTAATCGATTCAATCTGAAGAGGCAGATCATTTGTCTCTACGTTATCAACTTCGTCTATAGCCTTTACTACCTCCGCAGCCGGCTCCTCTGATTCTTCCTGCTCAGCAACTTCCTCCTGCCCGGATGCCTCGCCGGATCCTTCGCCGTCTTTTGCTCCGCAGGCAGCAAGCATCATTGCAAGTGCCAGTATCAGCAGCAGCGACAGCAGTCCCAATGCTCTCTTTTTTTGTGTCATATATTAATCTCCCTAATTAAAAAGTTATCAAGTAATAATACCACAGCATATAAAAGCAAAGAAACGGCAGAGCCGCTTCTTTGAGTGTTTTTTTTATGAATATTAAGTGTCGGTCCTGTATCAGTCCCTTTTTAACCTCCAAGATAAGCCTTCTTGACCGCTTCGGACTTAGCGAGTTCCTCGCCTGTGCCCGAAAGAGTGATACGTCCGGTCTCGATTACATATGCTCTGTCGGCTACCGAAAGCGCCATCTGAGCATTCTGCTCTACCAGAAGAATCGTAGTACCCGCCTTGTTGAGGTTAACTATGATGTCGAATATCTGGTCTACAAGGATAGGTGCCAGTCCCATCGAAGGCTCGTCCAGCATCAGAAGCTCAGGGTCAGACATAAGCGCCCTTCCCATAGCCAGCATCTGCTGCTCACCGCCCGAAAGCGTACCGGCGATCTGTGATGTTCTCTCTTTGAGTCTTGGGAACTGCTCATATACATATTCGAGGTTGTGGGCGATACGGTCCTTCTTTGTTACGAAAGCGCCCATCTGCAGGTTCTCTTCTACCGTCAGGCCCTGGAATATGCGCCTGCCCTCAGGAACATGTGAAATACCCATTGCAACGATCTTATGAGCAGGAACATGTGAAATGGAACTCTCAAGGAATTCAATGTCACCTGTCTTACTGCGCAGTAATCCGGAAATCGTGTGAAGTGTTGTCGACTTGCCGGCACCGTTTGCGCCGATCAATGTAACGATCTCGCCTCTGTTTACATCCAGAGAGATGCCCTTGATGGCATGGATGGCTCCGTAGTAAACGTTGATGTTGTCAACTGTAAGTACCGTGCCCATCACTCACTCTCCTTTCTGTCAGGTTTTCCGGAAGCAGCAGATTCCAGTCTGCCCTTTCTGAAAGCTTTCTCGATATCTGCTTTCTCCTTTTCTTCCTCCTCTTTCATCTTGCCGCGGCTCTTTCCGAGGTAAGCCTCGATTACTTTAGGATTACTCTGGATCTCTTCAGGCCATCCCTTGGCAATGACTCTTCCGTAGTTGAGTACCACGATACCCTCGCAGATACCCATAACGAGGCTCATGTCGTGCTCGATAAGAAATACCGCTATCTGGAATCTGTCACGGATCTCTCTTATAGTATCCATCAGTTCTGTCGTCTCAGACGGGTTCATGCCTGCAGCAGGCTCGTCGAGCAGAAGCAGTTTAGGCTTTGTAGCCAACGCTCTCATGATCTCGAGTCTTCTCTGTGCTCCATAAGGGAGCGATCCGGCTTTGTAGTCTGCAGTCTTGGTCATTCCGAAGATCTTGAGGTATTTCATCGCTTCCTTGCGGATACGGAATTCTTCATGTCTGTATTTCGGAGTATGGAGCATCCCATCGATGAGGCCGTAGTTGGTCGTATGATGAAGAGCAACCTTGATATTCTCCTCTACAGTAAGATTGTCAAAAAGCCTGATGTTCTGGAATGTACGCGCCATTCCGGCTTTGTTTATATCAACGGTATTCATTCCTTTGGTGCTCTTGCCGTCAAAGAAGATCTCTCCTCTTGTAGGCTCATACACCTTGGTAAGCATATTGAAGATAGTCGTCTTTCCGGCTCCGTTAGGGCCGATCAGACCTCCGATCTCAGTACGGCCGAGAGTCAGATTGAAGTTGTCTACCGCAGTAAGACCGCCGAAGTCGATACCCAGATTCTTGACCTGCAGTATAGGTGTTTTACCCCTGTCCTTTTCAGGGATGAAGACCTCATCGTTATATGGTTCGTCAGGTTCATACTGCTCTTTCGAATCTACAAATACAGCTCTTCCGCCGACGTTATCATTGTAGTAGATCTCCTGTCTGTTTTCATAAGCATGACCGGAGTCGGAGATGTCAATATCGCGAAACTCGTCGCGCTTGTCTTTTTTATCTGCCATCTATTCCGCCTCCTTTCCGCTCTTTTTCTTCTTGTCTTTTTTGCCCTCGTCTTTTTTCCTTTTGAGCGGATTGATCTTTTTCCAGATGTTCTGGATCCTGGCTTTAATTGCCGGGTTGTAGGTGCATATCATTACCAGAATAAGCACGATAGCATATGTGAGCATTCTGTAATCCGCAAACTGTCTGAACGCCTCAGGCAGTATCGTTAACAGCGCGGCAGCGATCATCCCGCCCCAGATGTTACCGATACCTCCGAGAACGACGAATACCAGAATCAGTACAGATGTATTGAAGTTGAACTTTACCGGAGCAAGCGTACTGTAGTTCTGTCCGAACATGCATCCGGCCATGCCGGCCAGCGCTGCACTGACGACAAAAGCTATCAGTTTATACTTCTTTACATCAAGTCCGATGGATTCGCCCGCGATCCGGTTATCACGTATAGCCATGATAGCTCTTCCCTGTTTTGAATTCTTGAGGTTCAGCACTATAAAAAGTGTAAATGCTGTGAGCAGCATCGCATATGTAAATGTGGCAGTTTTTGTGACCCCGGTTGCGCCGATGGCACCCGTGATGATCCTTTGCTCATTAGTTATGCCTTCAATAGTATGATTGAATGCAAACTTAAGATGACCTTTGTCATCAAGAGCAAAGTGAAGTACATTCATGAAATTTCGCACGATCTCTCCGAACGCAAGCGTAACGATAGCCAGATAGTCTCCGCGAAGACTCAATATTGGTATACCGATAATAAAACCTGCAATGCTGGCAACGAATGCTGCTACAAGCAACGCTATTATCAATCTGACCGGTACGATAGTAATATACTGTTCGAGAACTCTCATTACTATGATGCCTGTAAATGCACCGACCGCCATGAATCCTGCATGGCCGAGCGAGAGCTCTCCTGAGATACCTACCACAAGATTGAGAGAGATAGCGAGAGATACATATACGCAGATAGGTACAAACTGTCCCTGCAGATTTCTTCCGACGATACCCGTCATTGCACCTATCTGAAGCACTGCGTACCCTATGAAAAGAATCGCGTAGGATATCATCGCCTCTTTTCTGTACTGCATGCCTTTTTTGGCGGTTTTTTTGAGCCCTCTGGTGCTTATGTTTTTTAAAAGTCTTTCAGCCATGTCGCACCTACACTTTCTCATGTACCTTCTTGCCAAGCAGTCCGGTCGGTTTGACCAGAAGCACGACTATAAGGCATCCGAATACGATAGCGTCTGAGAGTTCTGTCGATATGTAGGCTCTGGAGAATATTTCGATTATGCCAAGAATAAGACCGCCTATCATGGCTCCCGGTATAGATCCGATGCCGCCGAAAACAGCCGCAGTGAACGCCTTTATACCAGGCATGGCACCTGTTGTAGGCATCAGAATAGGATAAGCAGAGCACATCAGGACTCCCGCTACTGCAGCAAGACCTGACCCGATCGCAAATGTAAGCGATATGGACTGATTTACATTGATTCCCATTAACTGAGCGGCACCATTATCTTCAGAAACCGCTCTCATTGCCTTTCCCGCTTTTGTCTTGCTTACAAACAGGGTCAGAATGACCATGATGACTATATTAGCTGCAATCGTAAAAATTGATGCAGGAGCAATGCTGAGCTGTCCATTATATGCGTGTATGGTCTTTGCGCCTTCAAAAAGGCTTGGGAACACTCTCGGATTTGCGCCCCAGATCAGCAGCGCAGAATTCTGCAGAAAGTAGGATACTCCAATCGCAGTTATCAGAACCGCAAGAGAACCTGTGCCGCGCAGAGGTCTGTATGCCAGTCTTTCAATTAATATACCCAGTACAGTGCATACAACCATAGCGATCAAAAGAGCCAGCCAGCCATTCATTCCAACATACATATTGAGTATGAAGGAAACATAGCCTCCGACCATGATGACATCTCCGTGGGCAAAGTTAAGCATCTTGGATATACCATATACCATCGTATATCCCAGGGCTATTATTGCGTATACACTTCCCAGACTGAGTCCCGAGATCAGATTTGTCAAAAAACTCATATTGTTCTTTCCTTTATAAATATCAGGATAAAATGCGGCTTTGGGGTGCCACATGAATCATGCAGCACCCCTAAGCCAACAACTATACACTTAAGTCAGTAAGTGTCCTACTGTTCAACATATTTTCCGTCCTGGATGAGGTAGATCTTCGGAGCCTTGTCGACTTCACCTGTGGATTCCCACTTCATCTCTCCGGATGCTGTCAGACCCTTTACACTGAAGCCACCGTTGAACTGGGAAATCAGTGCCTCGCAAATCTCTTCCATGCTTGCATCTGTGCTGAGACCTGTCTCAAGGAATGCATTGTATACAGCATATACACAGTCATAAGCGTCAGCAGCGAACTGGATTGGCTTCTCGCCATAAGCTTCCTGGTAAGCAGATACGAATGCCTGTGTTGCTTCGTCATCAGCGTCTGCAGAGAACGGTGTCAGAAGCAGTGCGCCTTCTGCGAGTGATGTGTCGAATCCCTCAAGAGCGAGGATTCCGTCAAATCCGTCACATCCGAAGTACTTTGGAGTGTAACCCATGTCGCTTGCCTGCTTCATGATGTTTGAAGCCGGTGTGTAATAAATTGGCAGGAATACGAAGTCTACGCCCGCGTTCTTCATGCTGTTGAGCTGAGCGCTGAAGTCAGCGTTAGCATCATCAGAGAATGCCTCTGTTGCAGCGATCGTCTTGCCCTTTGTCTCATACTCTGCCTTAAAAGCATCATAGATTCCGGATGAATAGTTGTCTGCGTTGTTGTAGATAGCGCCTACTACAGCGTCCGGATAGTTCTCAGCAATGTAGTCTGCTGCAATCTGTCCCTGCTGAGGATCCTGGAAGCAGAGCTGATATACGTTGTCATTTCCCTCAACAACAGCTGCTGCTGAAGCAGATGGTGTCAGTACGAATGTTCTGTTTGCGTAAGCTTCTGCAGCTACAGCTGTACAAGGTGCTGATGTAACAGTACCTACGAGTACCTGCATGCCGTCATCAACGAGCTTGTTGTAAGCGTTTACAGACTTCTCTGCATCATGCTCATCATCCTGCATATCCCATGCGATCTGAACGCCATCAGGATTAGCTTCGTTGATTTCCTTTACTGCGAGCTCAGCTCCGTTCTTTACAGCTGTTCCGTAGAGTGCTGCCGGGCCTGTCAGAGGACCTACGCCGCCGATATGAAGTGTGCCGGCGCCGGCGCCTTCAGAATCACTGCTGCTGTCTCCGCCGCCACCGCAAGCTGCGAGTGCGAAGACCATCATGCATGCCATCGCGATCACTGCGAATTTTTTGAATGTGTTCTTCATGTTTGTTTCTCCCTTTCTCTAAAATGATTCGTGGATCTGACTTAGTTATAGTTGATAGTTGCCTGTTTACCTTAGCAATTAGGAATCCTCCCGCAGGGCGGGTCCCTCCTTGTTGCAATGCCCGGGCATTTAATAAGCCCGCATTGCCGCGGGCTCCCAAGCTCAGGTTTATGACCTTTGTACTCAATCGCCCTACAGCATAACATCGCCCTCTACCAGTCTTACGACCAGAAGGACGCTGATAATACCGATGACGATAAGGCTTGAGCTAAAGTACATATGGTCTCCTTTTGTGCACAGGTTTTGTGTACATTGCGATTATAGTATTGTGAAGATTGTGTGTCAACCTTTTTGTGAAAAAATTCAATTTTCGAACTCTAATTTGTGTACATTCTACAAAACAAACGATTTTTTGATATGAAATCACAAAAAACCTCCCAAAAGGGGAGGTTCAATTGCTGTGTTTTTGTTCTCTCCAACTATTGCGGAGTACCGTCCGAATTGAAGAGTGGCAGATACTCAAGGTATGTGATATCTGTACGGTCAGCAGCCTCGCCTTCAGCGAGCACCGTGAACTTGCCTACGATCTTTCCTCCAACGGTCTCAACCAGGGTTTCAAGAGCTGCCAGTGACTCACCTGTGCT
>ONRQ01000001.1 GCA_900320285.1 uncultured Eubacteriales bacterium | reverse complement strand
TGCTGAAAGGCACATGTTGAAGTTGATTTGAACCGCCGTATGCCGAACGGCACGTACGGTGGTGTGAAAGGGGCTACAAGTTAGCCCCTATTCGATTTTCTGCTATGATTCTGCAGACTTATGCCCGTGTACCGAACACCCTGTAGTAATGTTCGAGGCAGTCGTTCATTCCCTTCTGAAGGGCAGCTCTGACCTTGAAGTAGTCTGAAGCATCCGCTTCTTCAAGAGACTTCATTGCTGCGAGGTAGATATCTGTGTAGATGTTGATCTTGCAGATGCCTTCCTTTGCGCAGCGGCTGAGGTTGTCGTCCCCGGAACCGGATCCGCCGTGAAGTACGAGAGGCACGCTGGTTGCCTGACGGATCTCAGCAAGTGAATCAAAGCTTATCTCAGGAATCGCCTTAGCCTTATAAACACCGTGAGCGGTACCGATAGAGATAGCAAGTGAGTCGCATCCGGACTGTTCAGCAAATGCAGAAGCTTCCTCTGCAGTCGTATAGAGAGCCTCCTGATCGTTTTCATCGAAGTTGCTGGCAACATGGCCGATCTCAGCCTCAACCGTGACTCCGCGGGCGTGTGCGTACTCAACTACCTTGCGCGTAGTTTCAACGTTCTCTTCAAAGCTCTTCATGGAAGCATCTATCATGACGGAAGTAAATCCGAGATCGATGGCTCTTTTGCATGTCTCAAAGCTCTGACCGTGGTCGAGATGCAGAACTACAGGGACGCTTGCTTCAGCAGCATACTTTCTGCCTACCAGTGCAGCGTCCTCAAGGCTGATGCTGCTGCCAAGATGGCTCTCAGCGACGGCTGCGATCAGAGGGAGTCCGAGCTTCTCTGCCAGCTGTATCTGATTCTTTATGCTCTCCATGTCAATAACATTTGCAGACGGGATCGCGTAATGGCCTTCCTGTGCCTTCTTCAGCAAAATTTTCGAATTAACAAGCATTTCTATATCCTCCCTGTAATTTGTTTATTCACCCATTACGATGACTCTGCATCTTCTGCCGCGTTCTCTTGTTCTGTCAAAGTCTACGAAGTAAACGTAACCGGTTGTACCGACTGCGAGTTTTCCGTCTTCGACTTCCAGTGTAGCACTGTTGCCGAGAAGAGTAGCCTTTATGTGTGCATCGCAGTTGAGAAGGGCTGTCTTATCGCCGCCCGGCAGGTAAACCTCAGCATCAGGCCATGAAGCTACGTCGGCATAATGCTCAGGACCCGGGTACATGTAAGGCCCGGCGGGTGGGATCTCAGTCTGATCCGGAATGATTTTGCAGAGTGCATCGTTCAGATCCATCTGCAGAAATTCTGTTCCGTCTTCAGTAAGGTCGTGAACGAATTCTTCAAAGAATACCGAACATGTTGTATGAGGGGAAATGATAGTTACGATTCCGCTCCGGATACCGCTGTTTGCGATGGCCTGCTTTACTTCCGGTGTTATATTTATAAAAGTAGGAGTTCCTCCGTGAGATCTCAGGTCGATCTGTTCTTTGTAAACCTTCATTATCTTCCTTCTCTTTCCTTATATGCTTTTACAATAGCCTCTGCCATTTCCTGTACGCGTACAGCCGGTGATGGAGCGTTAAGGATACCGGAGGTCGCACCGGTTCCGTCAGCGCCGAGTCTTACTACATTATAGCAATCATCAGCTGTAACAACGCCGGATGCGATCATGACCAGCACGTCCGGGTTTACCTTGTGGAGTGCAGCTACCGTTTCTGTTACGTATGAATCGTCGGCAGTCTTTCCTGTTCCGATCAGATCTGTAGGTTCAGCAAGCACGATGTCTGCATCGAGGCAGGCAGCAGCGGCAGCTTCCTTTGTGCTGTCAGCGCATACTATAGTGATCATCTCAAGCTCTTTTGCGCGCTCAATACAGGCACTCAGCTCTGCAACAGTCTTAGGGTTCTCAGCGTGATTGAGGAAAACCGCGTCTGCTCCGGCTTCCTTAAGTGATTCGGGAAGAACGTGTCCCATTCCGCGGCCGGGTGTAAGCGGATCGAGAGACTGCGCGCAGACGATAATGTGGCTGGTGTTCTGCCGGATCAGCCTGATGTCAGCATAAGGACATGTGAAATAAATCTGAAGGCCTGTCTCAGCAGCAGTCCTGTCAGCAGCCATGGCGAGTTCCAGACTCTTCTGCCCATAGAGATAGGATTTTGGATTAACGATCAGGAATGGACGTTCAGCTTTTACCATGGAGCGGTACCTCTCTTTTTTTATATTTTCAAAATATATAGTAAGCTCATTTTACGAACTCATCTTAGTTAATATTTCAACATATATCAAGAACAATTGCGTAAAATTTTCTTACGTTGAAATTCTCATAAGGAATGCGACAACAGCGAATTTGCTTTGAAATGTGCAATTGATCCTGCGGAACTATAATGGGATGAGATTGTTTTATGCAAATGTATAGATGATTTGCGTTAATATTAACATTAGAACAAAATGCGCTGACAATTATAAAAATGTATTAAATCGGGCATTTGGTCAGAACATAGTCCTTGATAATAATAGTAATTGAAGATACAATGCTAACATTAGGAAAATAGGACTTAGCGGGAGAATTGATCAATGAAGCTTAGCGGGATATCCGTTCTGATTCTAATAATATTCGGTTTGCTTGTTTTGCAGTCGATTGGCGGAGTCCTGCAGATCCAGAACTATCGAAAAGCAGTGCGCAGGGTCCACCAGCTGGGGAACGTCGGCATGGGGCAGAGGCGCGGTAAGTTTTTTGATGGTCATGTTGCCATTATTGCCTGTGACAGCGATGGGATCATCACCGGCGCTGAGGTGCTCGATGGATCCGGCGTGTGGTCACGTTTTCATCCTGTAAGCTCATTTCTGGGGCGGCCTTTGGTAGGCAGCAGCATTTTCGAGCTGCTCAAACTGACGGAAGATCTGGATAAAAAAGAGTGGAAGCGCTGGCAGGGATACATCCGTGCGCTGGAAGCTCTGGAGGTAAGGCTTACTGACAGAGAGCTGACAAGAGAGCAGGAAGCTTTCATGGAAACAAAAAGAGGCAAAAAGGGAAAGAAACTCAGGTAAATACAGATATGAACCACCGGGATGGCAGCTGTTGCAGAATTGCCGGAACCGGTGTTACATATATAAAAAAGCTGGATCCATGCTAAATGGAGACAAAAATAATTCGAATGGAGGAACTATATGGAACTTATAACCAAACTGGCAGAGGGCTTTATGTCACTGTTCACTGCCGGCGGCGAGACCTTCATGGGTTGGGTGTCAGGAATCATCCCTATGGTTGTATGCCTGATGACATTTGTCAACTCTATCATCAAGCTGATCGGTACTGAAAAGGTAGAAAACTTTGCCAAAAAGATTACCAGGTTTGCTGTCCTCAGATATACACTGCTCCCTCTCATAGCAGTTTTCTTCCTCGGAAATCCGATGTGCTACACATTCGGACGGTTCCTGGAAGAAAAGTATAAACCTGCTTACTATGATGCAGCAGTAAGCTTTGTACATCCGGTTACAGGGCTCTTCCCACATGCAAACGCCGGTGAGCTGTTCGTATACCTCGGTATCGCTACAGGTCTGCAGGAAGCAGGCCTCAGCACAGGAGGCCTTGCAGTCCGTTATTTCATTGTCGGACTCATAGTCATTCTTATCAGAGGGCTGCTTACAGAGAGAATCTATGCATTTATGACAAGAAATAAATAGTGAGAGGAGAAAAATCATGTATAAGACAATTAAAATCAGTGCTGGAGAAGGCGGCTGGGGCGGCCCTCTTACAATTACACCAACCGAAAAGTGCCATACAGTTCTTAGCGTAACCGGCGACGGAATCCACCCTGTAGCAGCAAAGATCGCTGAGCTCACAGGCGGTGAAGCGGTAGACGGCTGGAGGACAACCATTCCTGATGACGAGATCATGGTTGCAGTAGTAGACTGCGGCGGAACAGTAAGATGCGGCGTTTATCCTAAGAAGGGAATCAATACAGTAAACCTTATGCCGGTAGGAAAGGCTGGCCCTCTGGCAAATTTCATCACAGAAGATAACTATGTCTCCGCTGTACGCGAAAAGAACATCGAGGCAATAGACGATGATCTTCTCACTGAGAATATCCAGTAGTGAGGGGAGGAAAGATAATGTATAAAAAGGTTAAAATCAGCCATGGAGACGGCGGCTGGGGCGGCCCTCTCATAATTACACCAACCGAAAAGTGCCATACAGTTCTCAGCGTAACCGGCGGAGGGATCCACCCTGTAGCAGCAAAGATCGCTGAGCTCACAGGCGGTGAAGCGGTAGACGGCTGGAAAACAACCCTTCCTGATGACGAGATCATGGTTGCAGTAGTAGACTGCGGCGGAACAGCAAGATGCGGCGTTTATCCTAAGAAGGGAATCAATACAGTAAACCTTATGCCAGCAGGAAAGGCCGGCCCTCTGGCGATGTTTATCACAGAAGATATCTATGTCTCCGCTGTACGCGAAAAGAACATCGAGGTAATAGACGATGCTCCGACGGAGACCGCAGCAACAGCAGCTGCAGCACCGGCAGCCACAGCAGCTGCTGTGGAAAAGGGACCTAAGACAAAGGCTGAGGCTAAGGCTGAAATCGCAGCAGCTAATGAAGGAAAGAAGCAGGGCTTCGTAGTTCGTCTCGGTAAGGGCGTCGGCTACGTAGTAGGCCAGTTCTTCCAGGCAGGCCGTGAGACCATCGACATGGTCATCAAGAACATCCTGCCGTTCATGGCATTCACAAGTACAATTCTCGGTATCATCAGTGCGAGCGGACTTGGTAACGTAATCGCTAACACGATCGCTCCTCTGTGCGGAACACTTCCGGGCATGCTGGTAATCTGTATCATCTGCTCGCTGCCGTTCCTGTCACCGATCCTCGGACCTGGAGCTGTAATCGCTCAGATCGTAGGAACACTCCTCGGCGCACAGTTCGCTACAGGTGCTATCCCTGCAAGATATGCACTTCCGGCTCTGTTCGCTATCGACGGTCAGGTCGGAGCTGACTTCGTACCGGTAGGTCTTTCACTCGGAGAAGCTGAGCCTGAGACAATCGAGTACGGCGTTCCTGCAGTTCTGTTCTCACGTATCATTACAGGACCTGTAGCAGTTCTGATCGCATTTGCTTTCAGTATCGGTCTGTATTAATACAATACCGGTGCAACATATCTTGCCGAGACACCTGCAGATGTTGTAAAATTACTCTGTAGGGAGTCACTGTAACTCAGGATAAGTAGTCAAGGAGAATTACTATGGTATCAAAAGAATTCACAATCAATAATGAACTGGGAATGCACATGCGTCCGGCAAGCCTTCTGTCCCAGATGGCAGCTAAGTACCAGAGCAATATTACAGTTAAGCACAACGGTAAGGACTTCAACGCTAAGAGCGTTATGCTTCTGATGACTGCTCTTATCAAGTGCGGTTCGCAGATCGAAGTCGTATGCGATGGTCCGGATGAAGAAGCAGCTCTCGCTGAGATCACAGCTTTCATCGATTCCGGAATGGGAGACTGATTAATAAGTAAATCTTCTCTGCTCCCCTGCAGTTTTTGCAGGGGAGCATTTATTAACGGAGGAATAAAAATGTACAAAGGAATTGCAGCATCGCGCGGAATTGGAATCGGAAGCATCTGCCGCATAATTGAGCAGGATCTTTCTTTTGAGACAAAAATGGTCTCGGATGTAGAAGCAGAGAAAGCCCGCTTTCAGAAAGCAATAGATGATTTCGTAGAAGAAACATATGCAATGGCCGAAGATGTTAAGAAAAACATCGGCGAAAAAGAATCAGAGATCCTTCTGGGCCATGCAGTCATGATCTCAGACCCGTCAATGTCAGGAGAAATGTTCAGCATGATAGATGCCGGACAGTGCGCAGAAGCTGCTCTCACAGGTGTCTGCGACATGTTCTACGGCATATTCTCCACAATGGATGATGAGATGATGAAGCAGAGAGCTTCAGACATCGCAGACGTCAAGGTAAGCGTTCTCAAGAAGCTGCTTGGCATTAAGGACATAGAGATCGGAAAGGTCCCGGCAGGCACCGTGCTCGTGTGCAAGGATCTTACACCGTCCATGACATCACAGATAGTAAAAGAGAATGTTGTCGGAATCATTACCGAGGTCGGAGGCCCTACTTCTCACTCCGCCATTCTCGCCAGAGCACTTGAGATCCCGGCCGTATTATCGGTTCCTGGAATCGTGGATCTGGTCGAAGACAAGGATGCCGCCATCGTCGACGGTACTGCGGGTGACGTATTCATCAATCCGGAAGGAGATGTTCTCGCAAAATACGTCGTCAAGCGTGAAGAGTTCATCAAAAAGAGAGAAGAACTGAAGAAATTCATCGGCAAGGAAACTCTGACTGCTGATGGAGATAAACTTGAGATTTTCTGCAACATCGGTACTCCTAAGGATGCGAAAAAAGCCATGGAATGCGACGGCGAGGGCGTAGGCCTGTTCCGTTCGGAGTTCCTTTTCATGGACAACACACACCTTCCTACCGAGGAGGAGCAGTTTGTAGCATATAAAGAAGCCCTTGAGACCATGGAAGGCAAGACAGTCATCATCCGTACGCTTGATATCGGCGGCGATAAGGACATCCCTTACATGGACTTCGAGAAAGAAGAGAATCCGTTCCTCGGATTCAGAGCTGTCAGATACTGCCTTGCAAATCCTGACATGTATAAGACTCAGCTCCGTGCCATCACCAGAGCCAGCGCTTTCGGTAAGGCAAAGATCATGGTACCTCTCGTCACAACAGTCGACGAAGTCAGAGCCGTTAAGAAACTTGTTGCAGAGATTAAGGATGATCTCAGGGCAGAAGGCATCCCGTTCGATGAGAACATTGAGGTCGGCTGCATGACAGAGACAGCAGCATCTGCTGCAATAGCAGACCTGCTTGCTAAAGAGGCTGACTTCTTCTCGATCGGAACAAATGACCTTACAGGTTATACAATGGCCGTAGACAGAGGAAATGCCAAGGTCGCATATCTCTACTCGGCATTCCAGCCGGCAGTGCTCCGCTCTATCAGACAGATCATCGCTGCTGCTAAGGAAGCAGGCATACCTGTAGGAATGTGCGGAGAAGCAGCTGCAGATCCTCTTATGATCCCGCTGCTCATGTCGTTCGGACTTGACGAGTACAGTGTAAACCCTGTGCTTGTTCTCACGGCACGCTGCATCATTTCGAAGTGGACAAAGGCAGAAGCCGATGCACTTGCAGACAAGGTCATGGCAATGGATAACGTTGAAGATATCGTAGCAGCTCTTAAGGCGGCAGCCAAGGAGTAAGGCGGTATTCTGAAAAAAGGATTACAACTTAAAAAGGAGCCTGTGCAGAGATGCACAGGCTCTTTTGGTGTCTGTTATACATATAGAGTAGGCATTATCAGCCTGGCTTGTTCGTCCAGTACGAAGCTGACGAATTCGCGCACATCGTCCTCCGTATCCAGGAGAGCCATATACATCTGGTTTCCCATGGCGGCCACGAAGACATCCGGCATGCGCTGGCACATTGTTATTCTGTCACCATAGCGCGACAGTATCTCATCGCGGCTATGCGTGTGTGTGAATGTATCTTTGGTGCCGATAAATACACAGTAGCGGTCAGGCCCTCCCTGCTGCTTTGTGCTGTGACCGTAACATACCATGTCTGCCCATATTTTATATACATCCGTTGAGTGAGAGTAGTTCATTATGTCAGGTATGAAACCGCCCGCAGGACGCATGTTTACTTCAAGCCCGATGAAATCACCAACGCCGGCGAGACCCTTGCGCGCCTCGGTCAGCCTGAAGAATTCAAAATGCACAAAACGGCTCTTTACTTTGAAGCCCTTCAGTGCCTTGCGTCCGTATTCACGAAGCTGCTCAGGAACGTAAGGCATTACAAAAATGATAGCCTCCGTGCCGTCGTTTACTGAATCAGCGACATTTACACACCTTAAAGTGGATTCAAAAATCGGTTTCCCGTTCTGATCGCAGATTGCATCATAAGTATATATATCTCCTACGATGTATTCCTCCATAACGTAGTCGCTTCCTGAAACTTCGTCAAAGAACGCTTTGAGGTCTGCATCATTTTCTATCTTATATGTCGCGCTTGCGCCGACTCCTACATTAGGTTTTGCAAAAACAGGATATCCGCCGATCTCATCGATGAAGGCCAGCGCATCCTCGATGGTGGACACGCGGTGCTGGCGGGCTGAAGGGATACCTGCAGCCTTGTAGACAGGCTTCATGGCCGCCTTGCTTTTCCAGAGCGCAAGCTCATCAGGTTGTACGCCTGTAGTTACGTTGAAATCCTGTCTCAGCTTAGCGTCGAGCTCCAGCCAGTACTCGTTATTGGATTCGATCCAGTCAATACGGCCGTGCTTGAAAGCAAAATATGCGACCGCGCGGTAGACCTGGCTGTAATCTTCCATGGAATCCACTTTATAATACTCAGTCAGCGCTCTTTTCAGATCATCATTGAGCGAATCATACGGAGCATCACCGATGCCCAGAACATTGACGCCGTTAAAGTGCAGTCTGTCGCAGAAATTACGGAAGTTATCCGGAAAGTTTGGTGAGATGAAAACAAAATTCATAAAGATCTCTTTTCTGTTTATATACCCTTAACAACTGATGCCATGTATGAATGGATGTTTTGATAATACTACAATATCCCGCAAAAAACACGCTATAATAGGTAAAACGGCTTAAGCACGGCGATAAGGACAGGAGAATGATATGGGTCTGACAAAACTGGCGTTGAAGATCGCAGCCCCTGCACCAAAGATAGAATCTTTTTCAAGGTATTTATTCATAGGGCCGCATCCGGATGACATAGAAATAGGGTGCGGGGCAACCGTCGCAAAGCTCGCGAGGGAGGGAAAGCAGATCACGTTTCTGATACTCACTGACGGAAGGTACGGTGACGGATTTTCCGGCGGCATAAAGGGCGATGAGCTCGTTGCGCTCCGAAAGCAGGAGTCACTGGCTTCCGCTGAGCGTCTGGGGGTGAGCGACGTTCGTTTTCTTGACCTGTGTGACGGCGGGTTCTACGACTATGAAGACATGAAGAAGGGGATTGCCGTGACTGTCGGTGAGTGCAGGCCCGATCTTATATTTGCGCCTGATCCTAATACGGGACGCGAGTGTCACATAGACCATCTGAACGCCGGCCGCGTCGCGTCGCATGTCGCATATCTGGCTCCGTATCCGGGAATAATGGAGAGAGCCGGAGCTTCTGCTGCGGATGTGAAGGGCATCGCGTATTACATGACTGCAAAGCCTAACCGTTATGTCAGGGTGACTAAGGAGATGTTTGAGCTTCAGAATGAAGCGCTTTTCGGCTGCCACGTCAGCCAGTTCCCTGAGGGATATACAGAAACAAAACAGCTTCAGATGTATCTGAAGCTGCGTTCGGCTGATTTCGGCCTTCGTAATATGTGCGCGCATGCAGAAGGGTTCCGGGTACTCGGACCTGCACACATGCACTGCACGCCTGAGGTTGTATAGAAGCTAGAAATACTGCGCTATGCGGCGGAGCTTGGACTGCTCCATGTGGAACTCCATGGCCTTGCGCCCTGCGGCAGCATTCCTGGCTTCAAAGGCTTCATATATCGCTTTATGTTCTTCAAGAATGGCCTTTAGGCTTTCCTCTGTATATGTCTTATGAGGCGCTGAGTATTTCAGATAGGTATGATAGATCGACAGGGTCTTCTGTATCATCCTGTTTTTTGTGCCCGCATATATTATGTTGTGGAACTGCGTGTTGAAAGACAGCACTTTTTCAACATCTTCTTTCAGAGTATAAAACTCCATGAATTCCATGCTTTCTGCAAGCCTGTCAATCTCTTCACTGCTCATTCTCTTTATAGCCCATTCCACGGCCTGCACTTCAAAGAGTATCCTCAGATCGAAAAGGTCTGAGATGTCGCGCTTTGTGAGGCCTGTCACAAAAGCGCCGCGGTTAGGTATGTTCTCTATGAGACCGTCTGCTTCCAGCTGCCTGAAGGCTTCCCTGACCGGGGTCCGGCTCACATTGTATCTTTTGCAGATGGTCTGTTCGGTTAGCTTGCTGCCATCAGGCAGATTGCCCGACAGGATGTCCTTCTGAAGCTCTGCATATAACCCGGCTGATAATGGCTGGTTCGATTTTTCTCCGCTGATCATATCCATTTTTTACCTCAACAAATTCCATACATCGGCATCTATTGTATACAATTTCAGTATACCCTTTTAGCTCATAAAGTCAATAAAGAATGGCGGAATTTATGCGGCATACCGGCATTAAAATGAAAAACATGAAAAAACAAAAATGATAGAGAGTCTCTATCATTTTTTGGGTAAAATGTATTGGAATTACTGCAGTTGCAATCTTATAATCAAATTGATGGGAAGTTTGTTCCCGCAGCAAAAAATAAAATAAAACCATATTGTTTCAGGAAAGGAAGGAAACAATGATCAAGTATCATCAGCAAGGTACAGAATGGCACAATGGTGCTCCACAGAATGCAGCACCGGATGCTGATAAAAGTGCCGGAAGGAACGGCACTATCGCTTATCAGATACTGAACGCTCACCGCGCCCAGTCTGATGACGGTATTTTCCATATCAGCTTTGATGCGCTTGTTTCGCACGATATCACATACGTCGGGATTATTCAGACAGCCAGAGCAAGCGGGCTCACTGAGTTCCCGATCCCATATGCTATGACGAACTGCCACAACAGCCTTTGCGCTGTCGGAGGCACCATAAATGAGGACGACCATGTATTCGGTCTGTCTGCCGCAAAGAAATACGGCGGCATTTATGTTCCTGCAAACCAGAGTGTTATCCACTCATACGCAAGAGAGGAGCTGGCTGCCTGCGGAAATATGATACTCGGATCGGACAGTCACACACGCTATGGTGCCCTTGGAACCATGGGTGTAGGAGAGGGCGGACCGGAGCTCGTAAAACAGCTCCTTAAGAATACATGGGACATCACTCCGCCTGAAGTAGTGCTCTGCTATGTGACCGGCAAACCTAAAAAGGGAATCGGACCTCACGATGTAGCCATAGCTCTCGTGAAGGAGACCTTCGGACAGGGACTGGTCAAGAACAAGGTCCTCGAGTTTGCGGGGCCGGGTCTTGAATATCTGCCTTACGATTTCAGAAGCGGCATCGACGTAATGACGACTGAGACCACCTGCCTCTCGTCCATATGGGCAACCGATGAAGAGATAAAGAAGTACTATGAGATCCACAAGCGCCCGGAGTGCTATAAGAAACTTGAGCCGAAGGAAGGCGCGTACTACGACGCGATAATAACAATCGAACTCGATAAGATGGAGGCGATGATAGCACTTCCTTTCCATCCTTCAAACGCATATACGATACATGAATTTCTGGAGAATGCTGATGAGATCCTTGCCGGAGTTGAGGCTGAGGCCGCAAAGAAGTTCCCTAAGGCACATCTCGACCTCAGGTCAAAGGTCAGCGAAAAGGGTGTTCTGGCCAATCAGGGCATAATCGCGGGCTGCTCGGGCGGTATCTTCGACAACATAGTCGAGGCTGCAGACATACTTAAGGACGGAAGCACAGGCAACGGATACTTCTCGCTTTCAGTGTATCCTACCAGTGTTCCTACGAGCCTGGCTCTCACACGTGCAGGCAAGACTGAGGCGCTGCTTGAGGCCGGAGCCGTAATAAAGCCTTCGTTCTGCGGACCTTGCTTCGGAGCAGGAGATGTACCGGCAAACAACGGGCTCTCTCTCCGCCATACAACAAGAAACTTCCCTAACCGCGAAGGATCAAAGCCGGGCGAGGGACAGATAAGCGCCGTTGCACTGATGGATTCAAGATCGATAGCCGCGACCGCTAAAAACGGCGGGTACATAACCGCAGCTACAGACATAGATTACGAGACAGAACAGGTCCCGTACACATTCGATAACGAAGTATACAAGAAGCGCTGCTACTACGGATTCGGCAAGGCGGATCCGGACACAGAGCTCATCCTCGGACCGAATATCACAGACTGGCCTAAGATGTATGAACTTACAGACAACATGCTGCTGGAGCTCGCAGCGGTTATCAGAGATCCTGTAACAACAACAGACGAGCTGATACCGTCGGGCGAGACAAGCTCATACAGGAGCAATCCGCTCCGCCTCTCGGAATTCGCACTTTCGCGTCGCGTTCCGGAATACGTAGGCCGCTCCAAAGCGGTAGCTGCTGATGAGGCTGCACGCCGTGAAGGGGAGAAACCTGCAAAGATGATTAAGGCTCTCGGAGCTGTCGGAGACGCTGATGAACTCCTTAAGAATACACAGTTCGGCTCATGCGTATTCGCCAACAAGCCGGGCGACGGATCTGCCCGTGAGCAGGCGGCATCGTGTCAGAAAGTGCTTGGCGGTTTCGCAAACATCTGCTATGAGTACGCCACAAAGCGCTACCGCAGCAATTGCATCAACTGGGGCATCCTGCCGTTCACGCTCGCAGAGGGAGACGAGTTCCCTTATGAAGAAGGCGATTTCGTATTCGTGCCGGGCATCCGTACCGCTATCGAGAGCGGACAGGAAGAGATTCCTGCAAAAGCCATACGTAAGGACGGGTCGGTCTGCGATCTGACCTTATATGTCAAAGGTCTCACCGCTGATGAAAAGGAAATTATCCTCAAAGGCTGCCTCATGAATTATTATGCGGCGCAGAATAAATAGGGATTTACCGGGGAGGAAAACCATGGAAATCAAAAAAATCGCAGTTGCGGGCACTCTTGAGAGCAGCGACTGCATGGTCACGGTCGAGCCGGCAAAAAAGGGCATAGAGCTCGAACTTGAAAGTGCTGTGATAAGGCAGTACGGACGGCAGATAAGAAAGGTCGCGCTTGCGACTCTGAAGCGTCTTGGGGTACGCAATGCCAGAGTAAGCATAGTCGACAAGGGCGCTCTTGACTGCACCATTAAGGCCAGAGTGGAGTGCGCCGTGATGCGCGCTGCTGAGCACGAAGGCAGGATCAACTGGGGAGGTATGATAAAATGAGCAATCCTAATAAATACCGCCTGCGCCGCACCATGATGTTTCTGAACTGTCAGAAACCGAGCCTGATCAAGGACCCGTACGTGTATAAACCGGACTCGATCATGCTGGACCTTGAGGATGCCGTAGCTGAGAGAGAAAAAGATGCAGCGCGTTACTCACTTTATCACGCCCTGCAGGAGATAGACTACAGAGGTGTTGAGAGAGTAGTCCGCATCAACGGACTCGATACAAACCTCTGGCGTGAGGATATAAGATGCGCCGTTGCGGGAGGATGCGACTCCATCCGCATTCCTAAGACTGAGACTGCTGATGATGTGCGCACTGTTGAGTACGCCATCGCAGAAGCTGAGAGAGAATTCAGCAGACCTGAAGGAAGCGTGCTCATCATGGCAGCTCTCGAGTCTGCAAGAGGTGTCATCAACGCCATGAGCATCTGTGACTCATCGGAGAGACTCTTCGGTATCGCCCTTTCTGGAGGGGACTATTCCAAGGACCTTCAGGTGCCTATCTCCGGAACCGGTGTGGAGTTCATGGGGGCCAGACAGCATATGGTAATAGCTGCAAGAGCGGCAAAGGTTCAGTGCTTTGATACAGTATGGACTAACCTTGACGACATGGAAGGCTTCAGAAGGGAAACCGAGATCATTCATTCCATGGGCTTTGACGGAAAATCCATAGTCAATCCGCGCCAGATCCCTGTCGTCCATGAAATATATACGCCGAGTGAGAAGTCTGTCATTTTCGCAGAGAAGGTCATCAAGGAGATCGACACCAAGAAAGCTCAGGGAATAGGAGTATTCACGGTGGACGGCAAGATGATAGACATCGCATTCTACGACGGCGCAAAGAGAACGATAGCCCTGGCAAAGGCATCAGGTGTATATAAGGGGGATCTGTAGCATGAAAAACGCAGTAGGAAGAGAGATCCCGGAAGAGATAATTGAGATCACCGGGAAAGAGCCGTTTCAGGGCAACTATTACCGCGACGACAAGCCGATCACACTCCACGGGCCTACGATACGTCCGGTAATAAATAACCAGAAATCCAAGCTGGTAGGAAGTATCAGGGAGGCTCTGGAGAAGTGCGATGCGCACGACGGTATGACTGTATCGTTCCATCACCACTTCCGTGACGGAGACCTGATAGTCAACATGGTAATGAAAGAGATCCATGACATGGGTCTCAAAGATATAAGGATATGCGCTACTTCGCTCGGCAAGGCGCACAGTGCGCTCGTTCCGATGATAGAAGACGGCACCATCACGAATATTGAGTCGTCGGGAGTCAGAGGAGGCATAGGTGAGGCGATCTCCAAGGGAAAGCTGAAGGGTCTGGCCATAATGCGTTCGCATGGCGGACGTGTAAGATCGATAGCGACCGGAGAGAGCCACATTGATATCGCTTTTATCGGAGCCCCGACCGCTGACGATTACGGTAACCTGAGAGGTATCGGAGGCAAGGCGGACTGCGGCGTACTGAGCTACGCGATAGTTGACGGTAACCATGCCGATCACTGCGTTGCGATCACGGACTGTCTGGTACCGTATCCGAACTTCCCGGCACACATATCACAGACAAAAGTTGACTACGTTTGTGTAGTCGATGAGATAGGTATTCCTTCAAAGATCGCGACAGGCGCCGCAAAGCCGACCACCGATCAGAGAAAGCTGCTCATGGCGCAGTACTGCACAGATGTAGTGGTAAATACACCTTGGTTCAAGGACGGCTTCTCATATCAGACAGGTGTAGGCGGAGCTTCGATCGCTTCGACACAGTACCTTGCAGACATCATGAGAGAGCGCAACATCCGCATGGGATTCGGTGTAGGCGGCCTCACAAAGGCAATGTGCAAGCTCCTCGACGATGGCATGGCTGACGTCATGCTCGACGTACAGGACTTCGACCTCGATGCGGTTAAGAGCCTCAAGAACGTGAACCACCACAGGATTCCGGCTGCCGTTTACGCGAACCCTCTCAACAAGGGTGCTGTCGTAAACAAGCTCGACTACGTAGTACTGGCATCGCTGGAGGTAGATGTACACTTCAACTGCAACGTAGTTGTCGGATCTGACGGCATGATAACCGGAGCTCAGGGAGGACACCCGGATACAGCTCAGGGCGCAAAATGTGCGATAGTTATCTGCCCACTGCTGCAGGGAAGAATACCGGCGATCTGCTCCGAAGTTACGACAGTTACAACACCGGGCGAGAGTATCGATGTAGTCGTTACGGACTACGGAGTAGCGGTAAATCCGGCAAGGCAGGATATTCTGCAGGCACTGAAGGAAGCTGAGTGTGTGCCTCTCAAGACCATCGAAGAGCTCCGTGATATTGCTTATTCAATAGTCGGCGAACCTGATAAAGTGGAGTTCGAAGACAGGGTAGTAGGCATAATCGAAGCGCGCGACGGCACCATCATGGACGTTGTAAGACAGATCAAGGAAGTGTAGCGGAACAGGATATATACATAAGGAGAAAAAATGGAAAAAATCAGAATGACCACCCCTGTCGTCGAGATGGACGGGGATGAAATGACAAGGATACTTTGGAAGATGATCAAGGATGAACTCATCCTGCCTTTCGTCGACCTCAAAAGTGAATACTACGATCTCGGACTTCCTGTCCGCGATGAGACGGGCGATCAGATCACAAAAGACGCGGGAGAAGCGATCAAAAAGTACGGCGTAGGAGTAAAATGCGCCACCATCACACCGAATGCGCAGCGCATGACTGAGTATAATCTGCACGAGATGTGGAAGAGCCCTAACGGCACCATCCGTGCGATCCTTGACGGTACTGTATTCCGCGCGCCTATCACAATAGACGGTATCAAGCCCGTAGTACGCAACTGGAAGAAGCCTATCACTGTAGCTCGTCATGCATACGGAGATCTCTACAAGGGAACTGAATACCGCGTTCCTGAGAAGGGAAAGGCAGAGCTCGTATTTACCGGAGAGAACGGAGCTGAGTACCGCGAGACAGTCTATGACTTCGAGTGCCCTGGCATTCTTCAGAGCATCTACAACAAGGATACTTCGATCGAATCGTTCGCTCACTCGTGCTTCAAGTATGCGATCGAGACAAAGCAGGACCTCTGGTTCTCTGCAAAGGACACCATCTCCAAGAAGTACGACATGCACTTCCGCAATGTTTTCCAGAGCGTATACGACGAGTGCTATAAGGAGAAGTTCGAGGAGCTTGGCCTCACATATTTCTACACGCTGATCGACGACGCCATAGCACGCGTTATCCGCAGCGAGGGAGGCTTCATCTGGGCTCTCAAGAACTATGACGGAGACGTAATGAGCGACATGGTATCCACAGCGTTCGGTTCGCTCGCTATGATGACTTCCGTGCTCTGCAGCCCGGACGGCAAGTTCGAGTACGAGGCAGCTCACGGTACGGTAACACGCCACTATTACAAATATCTCAACGGCGAGGAGACTTCCACGAACCCTATGGCGACGATTTTCGCATGGAGCGGTGCGCTCAGAAAGCGCGGCGAGATGGATGGACTCGAAGACCTGCAGGCATTCGGTGACAAGCTCGAGGAAGCATGCATCGATACACTCAACGATGGCATTATGACCAAGGACCTGGTCGGTCTCGTAGACGGCATGGAAGCAAAAGCTGTTCTCACAAAGGACTTCATTGCGGCTATCCGCGAGCGTCTTGAGAAAAAACTTTAGGTAATATCAGATTCAGAAGTAAGGGTTTAATAACACCCCGGCCGGGGATGTTGTTAAACCCATATTATTAAGTATGGGAATTTCGATCTACAACACACCTCTGTCTGAACGGCAGCATAAGGAATATATGTGTCTTCTTGAGGCGTGCGGTCTGCGTGACGAAGGAGATGCTGATATCGTAGCGCTGATGACTGAAGATGGCGATCTGATCGCATGCGGTGCTCTGGCAGGACGTACAGTAAAGCAGCTCGCTGTCGACTCTGATGCGGAAGGTCAGGGCGCGATGGCTGCTGTTCTTTCCGCTCTGATAGCCGAAGCGTACGCCAGAGGCATCCACAGGCTCTTTCTGTGCACAAAACCGGAGAATCTGCGCATGTTCAGGTCGATGGGGTTCCATACGGTAATAGAAACGACAGATGCCGTTCTGCTCGAGAACCGAAAGGATGGCCTGGAAAGTTTCCTGGCGTCTATTCCTAAGTATGACGGGGTATGCGGAGCTGTTGTCTGCAACTGCGATCCGTTTACTCTGGGTCACCGCCACCTGATCGAATATGCCGCCTCGCACTGCGATAACCTGTATGTTTTCGCAGTATCCGAGAAGGGTTCAATGTTCAGTCCGGAAGAGCGGCTTGAAATGATCAGAAAAGGAACTGCAGACATAGAAAACTGCCACGTATTTGAAAGTGACCTGTACTTAATATCCCGTGCAACTTTCCCTGCTTATTTCATAAGGGACGAGTCACGCGCCGATCTGGTGAAGTCAGATCTCGATATAGAGCTGTTCTGCAGGCGCATAGCTCCTGCATTGAATATAAGCATAAGGTTTGCCGGCGAGGAGCCTTTTTCGCCTGTTACGCGCGCCTATAACGAGCGCATGAAGGAGCTTCTGCCTGCAAACGGGATCGCTTTTGAAGAGATACCGCGCCTGTCGGAGATCAGCGCAGGCAAGGTCAGAAGCCTTATAAAAGACGGCGAGTTTGAAAAGATCAGAGAGATGGTACCGGAAAGCACCTATGAAGTCATACAGCGTTGATCTTGGACAGATGCTCGAGGCCCGCGAAAGGCGGGTCGCAATACAGAATAAGATGCTTGAAGGCGCCGGCCCGGAGAAGTGTCTCGTTTGCCTTACAATGAACATCGCAGGTGATGTTAAGCGTACCCCCATGACGCGCATGCTCTTCAATGCCGGCGCGGAAGAGATGAGATCCCTCGGATTCAGGATTCTGAAGGAGTTTTCTCTGGACGAGGCGACCGGAAGCGAAGCCTTCTGGCTCCTCAATGAAGAGGGGACGCAGGTGAAAGCGATGCTCGAGAAGGCAGAGGACTCATTCCCTGCAGCGAGGCTCTATGACTTCGATGTGATCATACCGGGCGGGAGCAAGCTGTCAAGGGCGGAAGGCAGGCGCTGTCTTATTTGCGATTCTTACGCGGCGGAGTGCGCGAGGAGCAGGAGGCACGGCCTCGAAGAAGTTAAGAGAGCGACAGATGATCTGCTAAGAGGATTCTGCGCCAGAAGGCTGGCTGAAGCCGCGCATGACGCTCTTCTGGACGAGCTGTATACGACTCCGAAACCGGGACTTGTGGACCTGAACAATAACGGTGCCCATGCAGACATGGACATTTCTTTATTTGAGAGGAGTGCGGACGCGCTCACCCAATACTTTGAAGATGCCGCGCTCCTGGGAATGGATCGCTGCGGCATGGGTGTGCTGCGTAAGCGCGGCATAAGAGCCGAAGAGGAGATGTTTGCTGCCACAGACGGCGTCAATACACACAAAGGCCTTATATATTCGATGGGTCTGCTGCTTGCCGGTATGGGCAGGTGTCTTACCGGAGGAGGATCGTGCATAAGCCATGCGGTAGAGCTGGCCGGGGAAGATGCTGAGATCAGGCTCAAAGAAACACTGTCTGCCCCGGTCACTAACGGAGGTGCGGTATATAAAACATATGGTGCAAAAGGCGCTACGGGGGAAGCTGCATCAGGATTTCCTGATGCTCTGTACTGCATGGAACGGTTTGCTTTTTACAGAGAACGCGGCTGGGATGAAGCCGCATCTCTGGCACTATGCGACTCCATGGCTTCGCTCGAAGACACTAATCTGCTTCACCGCGGAGGCAGGGAAGGCCTTGATTTTGTAATGCATGCTGCTGCCGGTATATCAGGAATGCCTGCTGATGAACGTATTGAAGCTCTGAATGAGCTGGACCGGGAGCTTATCAGCCGCAATCTGTCGCCGGGAGGCAGTGCGGACATGCTCGCACTGGCATTTCTGCTGGACAGATGGCAGGCTCTTAGCGAAGATCTGTTCATTGATGAAAGGGAGGACCGATAATGACTCTTCAGGAGCTTAGATACTTTTGTGTTACGGCCGAGGTGCTCCACTACACGCGCGCATCGCGTCTCCTCTATATATCGCAGCCAAGTCTGAGCTATGCTATCAGCAAGCTCGAGCAGGAACTGGGAGTACAGCTGTTCAAGAAGAACGGCAAAAAAGTGACTCTCACAAAGTATGGCGAAGAATTTCTGCCATATGCAAAGAGGGCTCTCTCTGAACTTTCTGAAGGTACTGAACGCCTGAGAGAGATGAAAGTCCCATCCCTGGGAGATATCAGCCTGGGATATATTTACAGTGTAAGCTTCTCTGCTTTGCCTGAATTCGTAAACAGTTTTTACAAGCATCAGGGAAGTGAGCAGATCGCATTCCGTTTCCGCCAGGGTAAGGCAGGAGAGCTCATAGAGCAGCTTCTGAACGGATCGCTTGATCTTCTTATCGCCGGAAAGCCGGATCTGGCTTCGATCGACTACATCCCGATCTACCGGCAGGAACTTTATCTGATAGTTCCTGCCACACATCGCCTTGCAGACGCCGAGTCAGTCGCTCTGGCGGATATAGCCGGGGAATACTTCATTTCGCTGAATCATGAGACTCTGACATATCATCAGCTCGAGAAGGAGTTCAAAAAGGCGGAGTTTGAACCAAATACTATAATCGAAGCGGACGAGTACAGCTCTATCGCAGCATCGGTGTCCACTGGTGCCGGAGTGGCTATAATGCCGATTCTTCCGATCCTCGACAGTTTCAATGTCAGGCGCATACCTTTTGCAGACTCGACCATGTACAGAGATATCTGTGTGCTCAGATCCTCATCCCAAGAGATGAGCCCTGAAGTGCAGAGCGTGTGGGATCTTGCAAAATATATATCACACGGACACGAAAACGGGGTAGAATAGAGGAGAAAGGGGGATTGCAACATGGATGAGGTGAAAAACAACAGCCCTAAAGAAGAACTTGTAATAGACAAGCAGTACAAGTTGCAGGAAAGAACCAAGGCGATAGAGATTATAACCAGAGGCATGGATCGTGCAAGAGAAGAGATTCCTAAGGGCAAGGTCGCCACATATATACCTGAGTTGGGCAAGGTTGATCCCCACCAGCTCGGAATAGTAATAAATCCGATTAAGGGTGATAAAATCAGCATGGGCGATTACGATGTCAGATTTACCATGCAGTCTGTGTGCAAGGTCATAATGCTGATAGTGGCCCTTGAGTTATGTGGGCGCAAGGCGGTGTTCAGCAAGGTGGGCATGGAGCCTTCGGGTGAAGCCTTCGACTCACTGGTGGAGCTCGATGTAAGCAATTCCAAGCCATACAACCCTCTTATCAACTCGGGTGGACTTGCGCTCTGCGGACTGCTTCTGCCGGAGCTGTCATTCCAGGATATACTGAGATTTACCAGGAATATATGCTCAGATCCGGAAATAGTGCTGGATGAAGTGGTATATCAGTCGGAGATGAAGACCTGCTCCCGGAACCGCTCCATAGCGTTTCTCCTGCAGAGCAAGGGTATTCTGAAAAAAGACGTTGAGGATACTCTGAGGTTCTATACAAAAATGTGCTCCATGAGTGCTACGGCGGATTCGCTCTCCAACCTGGGGGTGATACTGGCAAATGACGGTGTCTGCGAAGAGACCGGGAAAAGATTCATGTCGTCACGTACTGCCCGCATAGCTAAAACACTGATGCTGACCTGCGGCATGTATGACGGATCGGGTACTTTCGCGATCAAGGTAGGCATTCCTACAAAGTCCGGAGTCGGCGGAGGACTGCTGTCGGTATCCGACAAGCGAGCCGGCATAGGAGTATTCGGGCCTGCGCTTGATACGCAGGGCAACAGCATCGCGGGATGCAAGCTCCTCAGGGAGATCTCAAACGATCTCAGGCTCAACCTGTTCTATGATCCTGAATGGAACAGGGAAAC
Organism: uncultured Eubacteriales bacterium; assembly: GCA_900320285.1. Classification (GTDB taxonomy): domain Bacteria; phylum Bacillota; class Clostridia; order Peptostreptococcales; family Anaerovoracaceae; genus Crickella. Next base: position 154,055 of record ONRQ01000001.1, on the reverse strand, counting down.
AGAAGAAGAGAATGAAGTGATGAAGAGTATCAGGGCGTCACATGCAATCTGATATACAGAATATTATTTACGGATAAAACAAAGGGAGGAAATATGGGTAACAGAGCATTCAGGGAGAATAAAAAGCATCTGGCATTCGGAATGATGAGACTGCCGATGATCCACGGCAAGATCGACAATGAGCAGGTATGCAGAATGGTGGACCGCTTCCTCGAAATGGGATTCAACTATTTCGATACCGCGCATGGATATCATGACGGACTGAGCGAGATCGCGGTAAGGGAGTGCCTCACGTCCAGACATGACCGCAGCGAATACGTTCTGACTGACAAGCTCACAGATGAGTACTTCAAATCTGAGGAGGACATCAGACCTCTGATAGATCTGCAGCTTGAGACCTGCGGAGTGGAATACTTCGACTTCCTCCTGATGCACGCGCAGAACGCAAAGAATTTTGAGTTTTTCAAGCAGTGCCGCGCATATGAGACAGCCTTTGATCTGAAAGCAGAGGGCAAGGTGCGTCACGTGGGGCTTTCTTTCCATGACAAAGCCGAGGTGCTTGACCGCATACTCACGGAATATCCCGATGTGGAGATAGTTCAGATACAGTTCAACTATCTCGATTATGAGAGCGTTTCCGTGGAGAGCCGCAAAGTATATGAAGTCTGCCGCAGGCACAACAAGCCTGTGCTCGTCATGGAGCCGGTAAGAGGCGGCAATCTTGTCAATCTGCCTGAAGCAGCGCAGAAGATATTCGACGATCTCAGGGATGAGACAGGTTCGGACTGCAGCAATGCAGGATACGCCCTCAGGTTCGCTGCAGGATTTGACGGCATGGAAATGGTACTGTCAGGCATGAGCAATATGGAGCAGATGGAAGATAATCTGAAAACCTTCAGCTGCTGTGACGGGGATTTCGCGCCACTCACAGACAAAGAGCGTGAGGCAGTCGGTAAGGTCGCGGACGTGTTCGGTTCTCTCGGAGCGATTCCGTGCACCAAGTGCAGATACTGCATCGAAGAGAATCACTGCCCGATGGAGATAAAGATCCCGTCTCTGTTCTCTTGCTACAACAATCAGGTGCTTTTCGGAAAGAATAATCCATGGGAGACATATGAATTCATTATAGAACACGGGAGCGGTAAGCCGGGCGACTGCATAGAATGCGGCATGTGCGAGGCAGTATGTCCACAGCATCTGGAGATAAGAGATTTGCTGAAGAAAGTAGCTGAAAAGTTCGAAGCATAATTGCATCTTGTATCTGATTAAAGTGTTGACTTTACAGCGTATTTTGTGTGATATTTAAAGTGGTTAAATAGGGAGTAGCTTGCGCATAAAAATGCGTAACATATTTCGTCAGTACGGGTCAATGCACCCCGGGATATGTTCGAAGTAGCGAGACTTTTACCGATGTTTTTCGGTATGAGTCTCTTTTTTTAACAAAGGAGAAGGGAGAAAGGTTATATGGATGCAACTAACATAATCTCCTTGTTTGGCGGCGTGGCGATGTTCCTCTTCGGAATGTCGGTCATGGGCGACTCGCTCAAGAAGGTAGCGGGAAGCAAGATGGAAATGGTTCTGTATAAACTTGCCGGGAATCCTATAAAAGGAATACTCCTCGGAACCGGGGTAACAGCTGTTATCCAGTCATCATCCGCTACATCTGTAATGGTCGTAGGTTTCGTAAACTCCGGAATGATGCAGGTGAAGCAGGCGATCGGCATAGTGCTCGGAGCGATCCTCGGTACATCCATCACGGGATGGGTACTTGCCCTCAACAGCTTAGGCGGAGGCGGAGGAGTAGCTTCGATGTTCAGCACTGAGGTCCTGACAGGCGTAGTAGCCCTTATAGGTATAGGCCTGTGGATGTTTGCAAAGAAGACTGCACATAAGAACATCGGCGGCATAATGCTCGGCTTCGCTGTACTGATGTACGGCATGAGCATGATGTCCGGATCTATCGCTCCGCTGAGAACAGATCCTAAGTTCATAGATATGATGACGAGCTTCAGCAATCCTGTGCTTGGAGTTCTGATAGGTATACTGGTTACGGCGGTCATCCAGAGTGCCAGCGCTGCAGTCGGTATTCTCCAGGCTCTGGCAGGGACAGGCGCATTGGAATTTGACATGGCCTTCCCTATCCTTATGGGTATCGGCATCGGAGCTTCGGTTCCGGTAATGCTCAGCGCTCTCGGAGCCAGCGTCAACGGTAAGAGAACAGCTTTTGTCTATCTCATAATCGACATACTCGGAGCAGTGATCGTCGGAAGCATTTTCTATATCGTCAATGCTATCGTTCATTTCGACTTCATGACGATGGAGATGAACATGGTCTCTGTTGCTCTTACAAATACGCTTTACAGACTGGCAGTAGTCATAGTTCTGGCACCGGCAATAGGACTGCTCGAAAAGTTGGTAGTCAAGCTTTTCCCGGAGGGACAGGAAGCGCTGGAAGAAAAGGCAGACATGGACAAGCTCGAGCCGAGATTCCTCGATCACCCTGCACTCGCACTTGCACAGAGCAAGGAAGTCATAGAATCTATGGCATCCAAGACACTTGAAAGCGTAATGGGCGTTATCAATGCCAGAAGAGAGTACAGCAAGGATGGCGTCAAGAGGGTAGTCGATCTTGAGCGGGTGATAGACCGCTATGAGGACAAACTCGGCAACTATCTCTTCAAGCTCACTACATCCGATCTGGATGAAGAACATTCCGCAGAAGTCAGCAAGGACCTGAAAGTGCTTTCCGACTTCGAGAGAATATCCGACCACGCAAGGAACATAGCAGAATCCATAGAAGAGATCCAGGAAAAGAAGATAGTCTTCTCGGACAGCGCATTAAAGGAGCTGAATGTACTGGAGAATGCAATTCAGGAAATCATAAATCTTACCATATTCTCATTTGCGAACAACAGCTACGACAATGCACTCCGGGTGGATCCTCTGGAGGAAGTAATAGATGACATCTGCGACACAATGAAGGCTAATCATGTCGAAAGAATCAGCAGACAGGAATGTACGCTTGAGCACGGATTCGTCTTCAATGACATGATCACAGATTATGAGAGGATCTCCGACCACTGCAGCAACGTAGCGTTGGATGTTCTTGAGGCAGTTTCCGAAATAGAAGGAAAACACGCATACCACAAGCAGCCGAGCTTCAGGCACGATGATTTCTTCAAAAATAACTTTGCTGATTTCAAGGAAAAGTTTAAGATAGAAGCTTTATAACAAAACAGAAATAAAACTATGGAAGGGCTACCTCAAAGGTAGTCCTTTTTTTCATCATGCGATATAATAAAAACCGGTGTTAAGCCGTTTTATAAAATGGTAGTTACTGGAGTCAGATAATGAGCAATATTATGATAACCCTGCTGTTCACATTGATCTGGTGGGGAATATTCTATTATTCATTTCATAAAGACAGGAGCAGATACCGCAATTGTCATTTGCTTGCGTTCGCTTTGCTGTCCATGGTACCGTTCGCCCTCGCTGCTTCAGGAGAACATGCCAAAGAAGTTGTGTACACAACATTCCTTCTGACAACGGCAGCTCTTCTGATAGTTCCGTTCTTTCTTATACATAACGGCCTCGTGATGATCAGAAATGAAGGAAGGAGCGCAGCTCATCTACTCTCACTGGCACTAGGGATAGCTATTCTTGTGGGGGAGATACTGACCGCATATAATGTCATACTATATGCTAAGATATTCGGCCTTGAAGCACAGGATGTGTATTTACATTCTCCGGTATTTCTCGTGACATCTCTTATCGCCGTGACAGTGATTTACGGCTCTCTCTCATTTGTCATATTTATGATCTACTCGGTATTTCTGATGATAATCCCGCGAAGCAAAGACTTCGATTACGTAATAATACACGGGGCAGGACTCATCAATGGAGAAAAGGTTTCCAGACTCCTGCAGGAGAGGATAGACAAGGCTATAATGGTTTACCGTAAGGATCCTTCTCCTACGAAGTTCATACCTTCGGGCGGAAAGGGCGCTGATGAAAGCATTTCCGAGGCTGAAGCGATGAAAAGATACCTGCTGGAGCAGGGCATTCCTGAGGACGATATTATCCTGGAGGACAAATCTACGACTACTCTAGAGAACCTTAAATTCTCTAAAAACATAATCGACAGCCGTGAAGGAAGAAAGTATACAGCTCTGGTGACCAGCAATTACCATGTGTACAGGGCGCTCAGATACTGCCGCAGAGTAGGCCTCAAATGCAAGGGCATAGGAAGTCATGTTGCTTTCTATTACTGGCCGAGTGCACTGATACGAGAGTTCATCGCGGTACATACAGAGAAGAAACATGCGATACTGTTTATTCTCGGATGGGCCTTCTGGATGTGGTTCACGGCAATGCTGATAACGGCATCGTAGAAAATTACAATTAGACAATTAAAAGGTTAACAACACTTCAATGTGTTAAAATATCAGTGAAGATACAGATATAGAAATCTAAGGAAAGGAGATGGGATAGTTGGATTATAAAGTAAAACTGACCGATGAGCAGAGGGCGATACTCGAAGGCTCAAAGGGGGAGACTCTCGCGAAGGTCATGGAGTCGCTGGTCAGATACGGCGAGCTCTTCGGCGCGACAGAGATGGTTCCTATCAGCAGCAAGTACAACCACCTCGTGACCTCGTTCGGACTCAAGGCTCTGGGACCGGTCTATGATCTTATGGACAAGCTGCTTGAGGCAGGAGCTCCGTCCGGACAGAAATTCACGGTAGACCCTAAGCCGCTCGACAAAAACGTTCCGAGCAACATCGCGCAGGATGTTGTATTCAAGCTGTTCATGTACAGCAGGCAGAAGGATTATGAAAAACAGCTGGCCGACCTCGGTCTGCTCTCGGACAACGCTTTCACATGTACGTGCTACATGGATGAAGTAGGCAACAAACCGGGATTCGGCGAGGTGCTGAGCTGGTCTGAATCATCGGCTGTCGTATATGCCAACTCGGTACTCGGAGCAAGGTGCAACCGCAATTCCGGAATCATCGACCTCATGGGCTCTGTCATCGGATATGTTCCGAAATTCGGTCTCCTTACGGATGAGGGACGCAAGGCTGACTGGATAGTGGAAATAAAGACGACTAAAAAGCCGGAGGCTCAGCTGCTCGGATCTGCTATTGGCATGAAGGTCATGGAGGATGTTCCGTATGTAAAGGGCCTCGACAAGTGGCTGGGCACTGAGCTCGATGATGAGGCATGCACTTACCTCAAGGACTTTGGCGCTGCCACAGCTTCAAACGGTGCGGTAGGCCTGTATCACATCGACAAGCTGACACCTGAAGCTGTCAAATACGGCGAGTCGCTTATCAGGGAAGGCGCTAAAGTCTATGTTGTGGATGATGAGGAGCTCGAAAGAGTCTACAGGGAATACCCTGTCATCTGGAAGAACAAGGACGCTGAACCGAAGCTCTGCTTCATGGGCTGCCCGCACATGAGTCTGCAGCAGCTCAAGGACTGGACGGAGAAGGTGGAAGCCGGACTCGCAAAGAGCGGTGCCTCAAAGGTTTCAGTACCGACAGTCTTCACAGCTGCTCCTGACGTTCTCGAAGCGTTTGGAAAGACGGAGTATGCAGACAGGCTGAAGGCAACAGGAGTCATCACTTCGTATATCTGCCCGCTCATGTACATGAATAATCCGCTCAGCGAGAAGATGCCTGTTATCACGTCGAGCAATAAGCTCAGAACGTACACATCCGCCCGCTTCTATACGGACGATGAGATCGCAGAGCAGATCACTCAGAAAAGGAAAGGAGGCAAATAGAAATGAAGACATTTCAGGGACGCGTAGTCGCGCCGGGCAGGGTATCTGCCGAAGCGCTCGTATCACACGGCGGCCTTAACACGCTCGCCTCCTTCCAGAAAGCGCTGCAGTTCGGTGATAAAAAGGCGACATGCGGCGACCAGAACAATCCTGATCTTTATGGAAAGCAGATGGCCGGCAAGGCGCTTTGCCTGCCTCAGACCATTGGCTCCACAACAGGAGGGCTTGTGCTTTACTGTGCATGCTCGATGGGACGCCAGCCGGCAGCAATGCTGTTCTCGAATCCTATCGATTCACTGGCGGCGGCAGGAGCAGTCCTGGCCGATGTATGGCTCGATGCTCCTGAAGCAAAGATGCCGGTAGTTGATTCTCTGGGTGACGAATTCCTCGAATACGTCAAAGACGGGATGAACATCATTATTCAGGAAGACGGAAAAGTATTAGTAAGCGATCCATTTTAAAATTAAGAAATGATGAGCAGAATAGAGATCGAGACGGGTCTTGGGAAAGTCATAGGGACAGTAGAAAATGGAATCTGCATGTACAGGGGCATCCCGTACGCAGTGACGGAGCGTTTCGAAGAGCCGAAACCGTATCCGAAGTGGGATGTGTTTGACGCAACGCAGATCGAGACCGACTGTTACCAGTACCTTACTTACAGGGATGAATCAACGGGTCCGGACGCGTTTTACCACAAGGAATTCCGCAGCGATCAGGAGTTTAAGTTCGCTGAATCTCCGATGACGATGAACATAGTCGCAAAGGAAAAGGCGAAGGATCATCCTGTTCTGGTATTCATCCATGGCGGGGGATTCGAAACAGGCACTGTCGGGGAACTGCCGTACGGCACCTGCACTGAATACGCAAAGCATGACATTGTTTTCGTGTCGCTGGGATACCGTTTGAACGTTTTCTCACTGTACGAATCCGGCAACTACGGCCTGCAAGACATGGTCTTCGGACTGAGATGGATCCATGAGCACATTGCCGACTTCGGCGGAGATCCGGATAAGATCACCATAATGGGACAGTCGGCAGGAGCCATGTCCATAATGAACCTGCTGTATACGCAGGAACTCAAATGGATAGTAAAGGGTGCCGTGCTCATGTCCGGGGCCGGAGCTGTTCCGATATTTACAAAGCCGTGGACAAAGATAAAGTCGTTGCCTTTCTGGGAAGGTGTCCGCAGACGCGCTGGCGTGGAGACGACCGAGGAGTTCAGGAAACTCCCGCCTGACAGGATATGGAAAGCCTGGTATGAGGAGTCCAGGGAGAACTGGAGCTTCCAGGCCGTACAGCCGGGCATCGACGGAAAGATAATCCCGAAACTCCCGCAGAAGGTCATCCGTAAAAAAGAGTATCTCGATGTGCCGATGATAATCGGGATCACGTCGCAGGACTTCATGCCATACATAATTTTTGACATGGCGATCGGCTGGGCAATGAAACGGGTAAAGCAAGGAAGCTCTCCGGTATACGGATATCTGTTTGACAGGCATCTGCCGGGCAATAGCTTCAAAGCCTTCCACGGATCTGATCTCTGGTACATGTTCGGCAACATGGATAAATGCTGGCGGCCGTTCGAAAAGATCGACTATGATCTTAAAGATCAGATGGTGAGCTATGTCGCGAACTTCGCGCGTTTTCAGAACCCGAACGGGGGAGGGCTGCAGTACTGGCCTCCTGTAAGCCGGAGGAACAAGTCATTTAGACATTTCGGCGATAAATCTGCAGAGAAGATTTCTCCTATAAAGATACGCAGAAAGATGTATCATACTTTTATAAAAGATAAGGGACCGATGTAAAAGGAGGATGCAGCATGAGCATCAAGGAATATGCAAAGGAAATGATCGAAAGGGATCAGGTTTTCAGGGACATAGCTGATCAGACTGAAACGCTGTGGATCAACGATAAGCTGCTTCCGTTTGAGATGACGGATGCGCTTTGTCAGCTGGTCGTGACTGACGAGGACATCGAAGATACCGAAAGAAGACTCCATAAATTCGCTCCGTATATAAAGAAGTGCTTCCCTGAGACGGCGGAAGATGACGGACTGATCGAATCGCCGCTTGCTGACATCCCTGAGATGAAAAAAGCTCTCGAGGAGAAGTACAATGCGGAGATACCAGGCAGATTCATGCTCAAAATGGACAGCCACCTTCCGATCGCCGGTTCGGTAAAGGCAAGAGGCGGCATCTATGAGGTGCTGAAGCACGCGGAGGACCTGGCGCTCGAGGCAGGGCTCATCACAGAAGATGATAACTACGAGAGATTCGCCGATGACGACATGAAGGAGTTCTTCGGCAAGCACACCGTGCAGGTCGGATCTACCGGAAACCTCGGGCTGTCGATCGGCATCATGAGTGCATTCCTCGGATTCAAGGTGAAGGTACACATGTCGGCCGATGCAAGACAGTGGAAGAAGGACATGCTCCGCAGCAAGGGAGTAGATGTCATCGAGTATGAAGAGGACTACTCAAAGGCTGTGAGCGAAGGCCGCAGACTCTCGGATCTCGACCCGACGAGCTACTTTGTTGATGACGAGTATTCACTGCCGCTCTTCCTCGGCTATGCAGTTGCTGCAGGCAGAATGAAGAAACAGCTCGAGGAAAAGGGTGTTACTGTCGATAAGGATCATCCTATGATCATCTACGTACCATGCGGAGTAGGCGGCGCTCCGGGCGGAGTCTGCTACGGATTTAAGCGTCTCTTCAAGGACGATGTACACATCTTCTTCTGTGAGCCAACGCTGTTCCCGTCGGTACTGCTCGGCATGGCCTCCGACAGATTCAACGAGGTGAACGTAAGCGACTTCGGTCTCACCGGAATGTCGGCAGCAGACGGACTTGCATGCGCAAGCCCTTCAGGGCTGGTCACAAGGATATGCCGCAATCTGCTGTCCGGAGATTTCACGGTACGCGATGCGATCCTCTTCGACTACATGAGGATGCTGAAGGAGACAGAAGATATCTTCATTGAACCTTCGAGCTGCGCCGCATTCATAGGCCCGCTCAATATAATGAAGCTCGATGCCGGAAAGAAATATCTGGAAGATCACGGGCTCACGCCGGAGAAGCTGGCTAACGCCACACAGGTCTGCTGGGCAACAGGCGGACGCCTCGTACCGGATGAGATCTGGAATAAATACATGAACACCTATATGGAATAGGTTCAAAAATATAACCCTTTATGAGGGACAGTGAAAAATCAGATCATTGACTCTCATAAAGGGAATTTTTCATATAGAAAGGATTTTTATTTTTTAAACTTTTTAACTTTTGAAGCAGGGGATATCTGCACGGAATTGCTGCCGGGTATCTTCTTATAACTTACAATTATGTATTTATATTTCCGGCCTCTTTTTACAGTTTTGTCAATATAGCTTTTTTTACCGGATGACAGTTTTGCAATCTGCTTATATCTTCCCGTACCTGTTCTGCGGAAGATGATATATCCATTAATACCTTTTACCTTTTTCCATTTAAGAACAGCCTTACCTTTCTTTGCCTTCACGCTGAAATTCTTAGGCTTTTTTGAACTGGCCAGTGCGCTGCGGATCCGGACACTAACTTTAGAGGTCAGCTTTTTTCCGTTCCATATAAACTTTTTAGCCTCTACATTATTAACATTAACTGCAGTATTTCCGCCGCCGGATGTTGGGGTGCTGGAACTGCCATATGCTGAAAAATCCACTTTTGCACCTGTCAGGCATTTGCCCGTCAGAGCTCCGCTCTTCCTCGTAGTGTTAAGCAGAACTGCTTTAAGCGCCTCAGCGTTAAGTTCAGGTCGTGCTGCTGCAATAAGACCTACAGAACCTGTTACAACAGGAGTAGCCATAGAAGTTCCGGAGTATACATCATAGGAACCAAAGGCACTCTCATCTGCTAGTTCTGATGAAATGGCTATAGAACTGATATCTACATAAAAATCTCCGTCATCCCACGCCTGATAAACAAGCCCCAATCCGTAAGAGCCATATGAGAGCTCACTTACAGACAGACTGTCGTAAAGCACACCATATTCTCCTGATGCACGCCAAATGCTGTTGTATGTCTTGTCTGTATTGAGAATCCAATCTGCCTCTTCAGCAGACGTTTGATACTGAAATTCTCCGTCAGAGTCCTCGTCAATAATTATATCCCCAATGAGAAGGTCCCCATCGGTATTAACCGGGGAATTTGAGTAAGTCTTTAATACCATGCTGACAAAAGGACGGTCACCAACTTTGTTATAAGGAAAATAAAGAATATACTTGTCGCCATAGCTGGCGTTCCTGATGGTCCATCTGAGGCTCTTTTGATTGTTTCCTACTTGAAAGGACCCCTCTTCGTTTCCATTGGTTATGCTGAGATCTGTATGACCGTTGCTTCCGCTTGTAAGGACTGAATACATTTTTGATTCACCGAAGGAATCCACTCCCGTGACTGCGTTTCCATCGTAACCCGTACCTGAAACAGGCGTTACAGACTTTGCACCTGTTTCGGCATCATATGTAATCTCAGCACCGTCAAATTCTCCATAGACCTGTGTAGTTTCATTGATGCGATCTGCGTTATAAAGATACGGAGCATAGTTTATATATGAAACGCTTGACAGGATATTGCTGCCTGGAGCAGCTACATCTACATTGTTTTTTCCATAATTGGAATATGATGAGAGACTGCCACTGTCATCGATCGCCGCAACAGATATAACATATCTTGAGTTTGAGCCGCTCGGTATGTAGCTGTATTCATCATTGTTCAAAGCGTCGTTACCTGCCGCGGCTATAGTCAGGATGCCGTTTTCTCCTGCTCTGTCAATAACGCTGTCCAGGATGCTTGATCTTCCTTCGACCCCAAATGAGCAATTTACAGCTTTAATATTAACGCCTTGCTTTTTTGCTGTAATCAAATAGTCAAAGCCTTTGATTATTTCTGAAAAGTCGCCTCCTCCGTCTTCATCCAGCACTCTAACAGACATGAGCTGAACACTTCTTTCTCCCAAGACCCCGGCAATACCTTCACTGTTGTTTGCTGCAGCGGCGATAATGCCTGCACAGTGAGTTCCATGGCCGTCTTCGTCATATGGGTCATCGTCATAATCTGAGTAGTCTATTCCATGCTTACCGCCGATATCCAGATTGGCAGGAGCCGACCACATGCGCGCCTCCAGATCGGGATGATCATAGGCTATACCGGAATCCATCACTGCCAACACGATAGGTTCGCCGGAAAGCTTGTCTGCCGGAGCCTTGTTTGCGTTGATCCCTTGTTCTCCGAGTTGCCATGAATCTTTTATAAAAGTATCATTCCAGTCAGGCAGTACATTCGCTTTGAATCTAAAATTAGGTTCAGCATATTTTACTCCATCTGTATTCTGTAGTACGTCCACGAGTTCTTCAGTGCTTAAATTATCTGAAGAGACCACACTCACAACCATTTTTTCTTCAGATTCTTCAACAGCATCAAACACCATTGTGTCATCTATGGTATAGTCATCATCGAGAGCTTTATCCAGAATTGCCTCCTGAGCAGATTCCGCAAAGTCCGGGCTGTCGTTTTTCCTGCTGTCTTTGTGCTGTGCAGCAATCATCTGGGCATCTTCATAGAGTACGACTACCTGCCCGGAAGAAGCTGTTTCGGCTTCAACGGCTACTTCTTCATAATATGCTGGATAAATACAAAACAAGACAGCAGCCATTGTGGCTACTGCAATAAGCTTAATTTTGTTTATTTTGCCATAAACCTGCATTTGATGTTTCCTGTTCTTCTGAAAACCCTACAAGCGTCGTAATCCATTGCACCGAAATGATTTTGATGCAATGGATATACGACGCTTGATATTCCTTTGATTTTTTCTATTTTACTTTGACTTTTTTGCCGACATTCTTCTTTGTAAAGATTTTCTTATATGTTTTTTTATACTTTGATCCGGCAGTGACTTTTATGGTTGTAACCGACGAGCCTTTAAGTGAACCTTTGACCGTATTAGCTTTGAGCTTTTTGCTTTTTACCTTCACTGTTGTAACTTTAGTACCCTTGAAGGTGTTCTTTGCGATTTTTTTGACTTTACTGCCAAGCACGACTGTTGTCACGTAACTCTTCGATCCACCAGCTGCACTGATAGCATTACTCAATGTTGTTGCGTTGACAGTACTGGAATTGACAGTAACAGTCTTTACACTCATTATTCTGTTGAGTTCAGCCTGTTGTCTCGCAGCTTCAGCCTGCTGTCTCGCAGCTTCAGCCTGTCTCGCAGCTTCAGCCTCTCTTGCAGCCTTTTGTGCAGCAGTCTCAACTACTACGTTGACATTCGCTGTAACTCCATGCCAGGAAATTTTAACTGTATTGGAGCCGAGTGTCAGCTCGTAATTATCTACTAGTGCTCTTATATAATTATCACCTTTAGTGAACCAATCATTATAGTAATAACTGTAGTCTTCTTCGTCATAAAAAAGTATATCTGTGTCTACAAATGTCTGTGAGATTCCATTGGTATAATACACAGTCAGTTTATCTCCCGGAGCATATGGGGACATCCAGCTTGTGTCTCCTTTAATGTGCTTGCTTCTTTCAAGGAAGGAATAATAAGGCATTCCCTCATCGTAGCTTATTATGTTTTCTGCAACAAGGTTTATGGTTTTTGGTTCAAATACGATCTTTGAAACAGTATTACGGAGGGTGAATTTGTCCAGATAAATATATGCAGTCCATACTTCCACATAATCATCCGCGTCATCATCCCAAATCTCTCTGACTACAGTCATTAATCCTTCGGAAAAGGTTGACTCATCAACATCTACATAATCAATATAAAGATAGTCATCCGGATCATCAGGCGCTTCAAAGTAAAAACTACCGTCAGGATCCTGCTTCCATATATAAGTATATGTACTACCATCAACTTCTACAGTAATAGTATCTCCTCTATTTGGTTCAATATCAAAGCCGTAGCAAAGTTCGCCATCACTATCTGTCCAGTCAGATGTCGTTATTACAGGTCTGCCAGTATATGTTCCGTACAGTTCGCTGTCATCGTCATCATCATAAGCATTTGCCCTTACAGACTGTGTATCTTTCATTAAAAGAACACTTTTGCTCTTTGACTTTTGCGAAGATCTGTTCTCAGCTGCCTGTGTAGCGATGGCCTTCTTAGCTTCTGCTTTTACTGAAGCGTCGCTTTCCGCAAATGTAAGCGCGGGCATAAACATTAGCAGCATTGCAAGCGTCAGCAACAGGGATAATGCTCTGTGCTTTTTTCTCATAACTACCTCCTTATCTTAGTAAAATATATGGGGAAGATCTTCCCTGACTTATCGGAATTAAAGAATACAATATTAACAACTATTAATACTCATATACTAATAATTCATGTGCCTTGTCAATAGCTAACCAGTAATGCACGTATAAAAAACAACCGGCAACATAGATGTTGCCGGTCGTATAAATATATGACTGCTAAAACTGCCCTGACTGGAGCGATTTTCAATCCTGCTAACCTAAAGGGATCTCGACTACTTCGGCCATCTTGACCAGTGTATGCTCGATCTGGGCGGAAATTTCTTCGACCATGCGCTTGGTTATCTCCTCACTCTTCTCCTGTTCGAGGCTCTCATAGAAGGATTCCTTTACATCTCTGCAGATGCTGTCCTTGCGCATCTTGAATGTGTTCTTCGGCACCAGCTTGCGCACTGTCTTAGGGATGTCAGCAGTCAGGAGTTTCTCCTGCATCTTGTCCTTGCCGAGTATGAGCACAACGGCAGATGCTATGACTCCAATGATAACGCCTTCAGGGCCTGCCATGAATGGGATAAGGTCGATCGCGGATATGAGGATCGCAACGATCGCGGTTACTATCGAGTCGATAAGGAAGGTCATCTCCTCAACCGCGAAGATATTCTTTGCATCCACCTTTATGTCTATGTCGGAAGCCGAGAGGTAAGAGCGGAGACTCAGTGCGGTGTACGGAACCCTGTGCTTGATGCAGATAGGAACCGTATATTCCTCCAGCTCCTCTATGACCGGCTTGAGCCACGCGGTGATCGGTCCTGCAAGCAGTTCTCTGGTCTCATCTTTCTTGAGAAATTCTGCTATCTCTACCTGCAGTATCTCGTCAGTATCCGAAAGCTTTTTGATCTCACCGTCTCTCCACCTGTCGAAAAGAGGCATGGCTACCTGCTCGATGATAGGCTCTACCAGACAATCGACAGCGTCTTTATAGAGAAGAGGAATGTGCTTCTCGACTATGTCTTCAATCGTAGTGGATTTGATGAGCTGATCCAGGTCTTCGCGGAACTCCCTGATGTCTTCATCTATACGACCGCAGTACGCGAGGCCCCTTGCTACCGAAAATTCAGGATCAGTCGCGGATATTATGACCGAATCAGTGAAAACCTCACTGCACCAGTCCCTGATGGCAGCCAGCTTGCTGACTCCGCCGGTCAGGAATATAAGCTCTGGCTGCTCGCCTGATATGTTATCTCTTACATCCTTGAGGGAGGCAATGAAGACTTCCTTCCATGAGCGGTTGTTCAGGGCAGGGACTCTTCTTTTTACCAGCTGCTTCGCGATTGTGCTGTTCATCCTGAGGGTGAACTTGACAGGGCGGTCATAGTGCATGACTATAGTCTCTTTGCATTCGTGGTGAGTCCAGTAGTCTTCATCGGAGAAATACTTCTCCTTAAGTCTGCGGGCCGCGAACTCGGCGTAGTTTTTCCACGCGTCGCTTGCATCGAAGACGGCTTTGATCTTTTTGCGCGCAAATCCTGATGCTTCCAGAGATTCCAGCAGAAGTATCTCGTCCATGATTCCTCCGCCAAGAACAACTTCACCGGCAGTCTGCATCTCTACCTCTTTGCCGCCCATGATGTAGGCGAAGTCGGTAGTCGATGAGCCAATGTCCACTACCAGCACCGGCTTCGACAGTATGTCGACACCGACCTGCAGGTGCTTGGACTGGCAGGCGCTTACCATTGCGGCTCTTGACTCGGAGATTATCTTTGCGGGAGGGTATCCTGCGCTCTCGAAGATCTCGCGGTAATGCTCTCTGGTATTTTTGTTCCAGCCGGCAGGGCATCCTACATAGAACGAGCATTCCTCGTTCTTTATAAGATCACCGCTGCCATATAGTTCACCAAGCACGCCCCCTGCAAAGCTCTTTACATCTGCCGCGCTCGAGCGGTCTGTCAGGAACCTGCTCTTGAAGCGGATCTTGCGCTTTATTACATTGTCGGCATAACATGCCTTTTCGCCTATAAGGAGCTCACCTGATGAAAGCTGCGCGTATGCCGTAATAAAACTCTGCTCACCAACAACAGTGAGCATTTCCGGCACCACCTGATCTTCCTTGTGAAGTCTGGCGACGGCGCTTTCGGCATCTCCCAGGTCAAATCCGAAAAAACGATCCATTTATTCAGCCTTTCTGTAGATTATCTGCCGGTTGAAGCGAGGCCTTTTTTAAGGAGCCCGCCCTGAGCTACCATTGCAGGTCTTATCGTAGCTGCCTTGCTGCCCGGCATGAGATCGAAGTATTTCTCATTCTCTTTGGAATAATCCACGACTTCTATCTGCTGCCTGTGAAGGAAGTACTTTATCTGCTCGATCTTCTCGAGAGCATACTCCGAATCACCGCTGTATGCTGCGGCAAGAAGGTCAGAGAAAAGATCCAGCTCGGACTGAGAGACAGTCCTGCCTTCGATGCTTCCTGCTTTTTCACGTGCCTTCCAGCGCTCCGAAGCACGGATCTCCTCGAGGCTCTGATCTACTGACAGAAGGGCAGTGCGGAAATTACGGTAAATGCGGTCGGCATCTATGCGGATATCCACCTGATACTCCTTTTTGCCGGTAACCTTTTTAGGACGGCTGTACATGTAGCCCGAGAAGTAAAGGGCGACCAGACCGACCAGCGTTGCTCCTCCGTGAAGGATCACCTGGTCGCGGGCATTTGCTGCTGCCGCCATATAGGCATCCATCATCAGCGGACCAAAGCCGAACACACAAAGCGCGAGACCGATTATAAGGAGCACAAGGAACGATAGTTTAAATGAACCTCCGGTATCTACTTCGCTCTTCTGACCGCTCTCCCAGACCTTGATCTTTCCGTTGGAGTCGATCAGAGGCAGGGAAAGCCTGACCGCCTGCATCATATATGCGGCGGACTCCCTTTCGCGGTCGGTCTCACACTGCTCGTTGTGTTTAATGAGCAGCTTGTCCATCTCGTTCTCAAGGACGTGGATGGCCTTCTCGGCAGAAGCTGCGGCGGATAGTTCCGTAAGCAGCTTGTCTTTGTCTTTTTCAAGCAAATCTGTCATTTTCATAGTACCTTAATAATACAGCAACAGGCGTGCGGTTTTCAACGAAGCCGCAAAAGTTCCTCTCTCGGGTACGCCTCCCGGCTCAAAATTTGCGACGCATCAGTTTCGGGCTCGAACTTCGCAGTACGCTGCTTGTTCTCCCCTCGAAACCGGCTGCAAATTGGCCCCTCGTTCGGATACTTTTGCGTCTTCTGTATGAGCAGCACCCATTGACACTGAACGAGAATATGATAAACTCACATAGTAAAAAATTAATACCTATCAGAAGGGAAGAGAACATGGCAAAGAACAGATACGGAAAAGCAAAGAGCGGCATGCAGGGGAACATGAACTATAACCGTCCTTCCGGCGGATATCAGAAGAATGTCTACAGGCAGCAGCTAAATACACAGGGAGTCAAGGCACCTAAGGGCATCGACCAGAAGACCCTCAGGAACAGTGCGATCGCTATCGCAGTTGTATGGGTGATAGCTTCTGTACTGCTGATCCTGAAACTCAAATGGTGGGGTCTGCTGATCGCGATGGTGATCGGTCTTGCAGTAGTAGGAGGACTTTACTTCTTCATCCAGTACAAGGAAAAAGAGATGATCAAGTACTACAAGCAGATCGGCATGACAGAAGAGATGTACGTCAAAGAACTGAAAAAGAGAAACGTAGACAAGAAGCAGATCGATCAGGTAAGGAAGACCTGGAAGAAGGTAAAAGCCGACCCTGTCGTGGGCAACAATCAGAAAAAGAAGTAAACGGTTCAACTTACCGGAAAGAAAAGCCCCGCACCGGAGTGCGGGGCTCTTTTAGTTATTGGTTTGTTTTTGTGATCGATTGATCGTTAAGCAGTTAGACTATTTTGCCTTCTTCTGTGGCAGTCCATCCTTGTATGCTCCGGACTGTCTTCTTTCCCAGAAGTCGAATGTCTCTTTTGCAACAACGCCGGAGAGAGCGAACAGAGCAACCAGGTTAGGGAATGCCATGAGTCCGTTCATCAGGTCAGCGAAGTCCCAAACAACTCCGAGTGGCAGGAAAGGTCCGATAGCTACAGCAGCTACATACAGCCATCTGTAAGCTCTGATAGCACCAGTGTTGCCGTTTGTGAAGTAGTCGAAGCATCTCTCAGCGTAGTAGTCCCAACCGAGGATAGTCGAGAATGCGAAGAGTGCGAGGCATGTAGCGAGGATTACATATCCTACCATTGTTGGCCATGGGAATCCATGTCCGAATGCCCACATCGTTACTTCTACGCCCTCGAGACCCTGCTCGTTTGCGCCTGTCATAACTACGCAGAGACCTGTCATTGTGCAGATGACGATTGTGTCGAGGAATGTACCTGTCGACGATACCATGCCCTGACGTACGCACTCCTTTGTCTGTGCAGCAGCAGCAGCGATAGGAGCGGAACCAAGACCAGCCTCGTTCGAGAAGATACCTCTCGCAACACCCTTCTGGATAGCAAGTCTGAATGCAGCGCCAGCTCCGCCTGCGAGTGCAGCATACTCAGCGTTAGCACCGAATGCACCGGAGAATACCTTTACAAGAGCTTCACCGAGGTGACCGATGTTGAAGAAGAATACGAGTAGAGCGGATACTACGTAGAGTACCATCATTGCAGGTACGATCTTCTCGGTTACCTGAGCGATTCTCTGGATACCACCAACGATTACGGCGATTGTGCCTGCTGTGATGATGATTGCAGCGATGACCTTGACCCATGTTGCATCCTCACCGAATGCTGTGAAGGCAACCTTTGTTGCTCCAGCCTCAACAGCTACCTTGTTGATAGCGTTTACGATACCGTTAACCTGTGTGGATGTTCCGATACCGAGAGCTCCGGCGAGTGCTCCGAAGAGAGCGAACAGCTTGCCGAGCCATTTCCACTTAGGGCCCATTCCCTTTTCAATGTAGTAGAAAGGTCCGCCAAGGATCGAGCCGTCTTCTTTTACATGTCTGTACTTGACAGCAAGAACACCTTCTGCGTACTTTGTAGCGATTCCGAAGAATGCTGCGAACTCCATCCAGAAGAGAGCTCCAGGACCGCCGCCCATGATAGCTGTGGATACACCTACGATGTTTCCTGTACCTACTGTAGCAGCGAGAGCTGTTGTAAGAGCTCCGAAGCTGGATACGTCTCCCTCTGCGCCGTCCTCATTGTTTACAGCGTACTTGAGGGATAATCCGAGCCTTCTCTGTGGGTGGAACTTGGTTCTAACGGACAGGAGAATACCTACAACGATGATGAGAACCATCATTACGGTACCCCATACAAGACCGTCTAACCAGCCTATAAATTCACCAACGCTCATAAAAAAACCTCCTTAAAAAATCCAATAACTTATAAGAATGGTCGTACTCGTCCAGATCGAAAAAAACATACTACCCCAATCTGAATCTATACAAATAAATTCTAATGTGTTGAAAATGTGATGTCAAACAAAAACATCGTCAAAAAAATGTCAACCTCGTCGCCTCAAATACAAATACTTGATATTTCAATACTTTGAAAAATCAACGCTTTTCTTAAAGTTCGTTAAAAATACAAATGAATGTTGGCGAAGCTCTCTTTTAGGCTAGCAGCGACATAGAATTCGCCCTGAATCGCCGGATTGAAAGAACCACTTTTTACGGCCTGAGCGAGTCACTGATCGCCGACTTGAAAGAATCACTTTTTACGGCCTGAGCGAGTCACTAATCGCCGACTTGAACAAACCACTGATCCCCGACTTGAATGAACCACTGATCCCCGATCTGAATGAACCGCTGATTCCCGACCTGAATGAACCACTGATCCCCGATCTGAATGAACCGCTGATCCCCAACTTGAACAAATCGTTTTTTTAGAGAAAATTGACAAGTTTGTCATCGGTTTGAGGCTCGTTTAAGCTGTGTTTTCAGCCGAAACTTGAACAAGCCTTTACATTCGTTTTATGTTGCCAAGCTTATTGTCATAAAAACTTGTCTTTTTATTGAGGCTTGCCTGATTTGTTCAAGTATTGGTTCCATTTCAGCCTGTAATTAGAGAACTAACTTGTCAATTCAGTATGTACTAAATGACCTTGACAAGTTTGGGGTTTAAATGAAAAGAGTTAAGAGCCCGGGAAAAGGATCAAGAAAGGATACGGAAACAGGTTGAAATATAAGGCCTGCATCAGGGTTGTTTTTGTGGAAATAGGCTCTCAAAAATGATATAATTCGTCAGTTATCTGCGGGATGAGGCCGGGACATCGAAAATGCGATGTCTGCACCTGATCCCACCGGTCGCAAACAGGTTAACGTTACTGACAGAAATGGGGGATCATTTATTATGAAAGAAGGTTACAGACCGTATCTCGAGACCGTCGAATCGGTACTCGCTGAGACCGGCTCTGAAGCAAAGGGCCTTTCGTCAGCTGAAGCGGCAGCAAGGCTCGAGGCAAACGGACCAAACAAGCTTATTGAAGCAAAGAAAAGGAGCAGTATTGCAAGGTTCTTCGACCAGATGAAGGACCCGATGATACTGATCCTGCTCGCGGCGGCAGCACTCTCGCTGATCACTTCGCTGTATCAGCATGAGAATCCGTCAGATGTATTCATTATCTTATTTGTTGTAATACTCAACTCCGTTCTCGGAGTAGTACAGGAGAACAAGGCCGAGGAGGCCATTGCTGCACTCAAGCAGATGACGGCGGCGAAATCCAAGGTGCTCCGCGACGGACAGATAGTGAGCATAGAGAGCAGCGAACTGGTCGTCGGTGATGTGGTGATCCTGGAGGCGGGTGACAGCATACCTGCTGACGGACGCATCATAGAAGATGCTTCGATGAAGGTAGAGGAAGCTGCGCTGACCGGAGAATCGGTACCGGTCACCAAGCAGAGCGATGCACTTGAGCTGGCAGCTAATGCCAAAGACGTACCACTCGGTGACAGACGCAACATGATCTACATGGGCAGCACTGTTGTATACGGCAGAGGAAAAGCCGTTATCACCGGGACCGGCATGGCGACTGAGATGGGAAAGATAGCTGATGCTATCTCTCAGGCAGAAGAAGAACTCACGCCGCTGCAGATCAAACTGGCACAGCTCTCGCGCATTCTCACCAAGCTGGTGCTCGGAATCTGCGCATTCATCTTTGTACTCGGAGTCATCAAGGCCGGCAGGCTCAGCATGGACGTCATGATCGACACTTTCATGCTGGCTATCTCGCTTGCTGTTGCGGCGATCCCGGAGGGACTTGTCGCGGTAGTTACAATAGTACTGTCTATCGGCGTCACAAAAATGTCTCGCAGGAATGCGGTCATAAGGAGACTTACGGCTGTTGAGACTCTGGGCTGCGCTCAGATAATCTGCTCAGACAAGACCGGTACGCTTACACAGAACAAGATGACCGTCGTTGACTATGCAGGTCATGACAGAGATCTGCTTGCAGCAGGCATGGCGCTTTGCTGTGATGCGGAGCTCAAGATAAATGAAGACGGTGTTTCTGAAGTCGTAGGTGAGCCTACGGAGGCTGCTCTTGTAGCATACTCCTCGATACAGAATCTGCCGAAGAACGAACTCGTAGATCTCTTCCCGCGCGTAGGAGAGGCTCCGTTCGACTCGGGACGCAAGATGATGTCTACCGTTCACAAGAACAACGACATGGATTCACCGGCGGGACTCGACACCGAGCTTGACAAGCTCATTGCAAGATCTGAGTACGTGCAGTTCACAAAGGGAGCTCCTGACGTGGTGCTCAGACATAGTACGCACATTCTTACCGACCATGGGATTGAGCCGCTGACCGAAGAACTGGCGGCAAACGTAAGAAGAGACAACTCCAGGATGGCCGGTAAGGCACTCAGAGTTCTCTCGCTCGCAGCGCGTGTATACCATGAGAGACCTAGTCACTTTTCAGATGAAGCTCTCGAGCAGAAGCTCATCTTCGTGGGACTTGTAGGTATGATCGATCCGATCAGACCTGAGGTAAAGGCTGCTGTAGCGGAGTGCCGTACAGCTGGCATCAGGCCTATTATGATCACAGGCGACCAGCTCGATACCGCTGTTGCCATTGGTAAGGATCTCGGCATCATTGAGAGTGCAGACGATGCGATTCTCGGAGCCGCTCTCGACGACATGAGCGATGAGGAACTCCTCAACAAAGTCAGCACCTACTCTGTATATGCGAGGGTTCAGCCTGAGCATAAGGTAAGGATAGTAAAGGCATGGCGCGCCAGAAATATGGTCACAGCCATGACGGGAGACGGCGTCAACGACGCTCCGGCTATCAAGTCTGCTGACATCGGAGTCGGCATGGGCATTACCGGTACTGACGTTACGAAGAATGTTGCCGACATGATACTTGCGGACGATAATTTCGCAACGATCGTTTCAGCGGTCGAAGAGGGGCGCCGCATCTACTCCAACATCAGAAAGTCGATACAGTTCCTGCTTGCTACTAATATAAGCGAGGTGCTGTCGATTCTTATAGCTACGATACTTAACTTCACGAT
The DNA here is from genome assembly GCA_900320285.1 of uncultured Eubacteriales bacterium. Classification (GTDB taxonomy): domain Bacteria; phylum Bacillota; class Clostridia; order Peptostreptococcales; family Anaerovoracaceae; genus Crickella. The sequence continues at coordinate 132,514 of ONRQ01000001.1, read as the reverse complement.
CCTCAAGCCTGCACACCTGCTCTGGATCAACCTGATCACCGATTCGCTTCCGGCGCTGGCTCTCGGAATGGAAGAGGGCGAAGGCGACTCCATGAAGCAGAAGCCTAGAAGCGCGCGTGAGGGTGTCTTCGCAGGCGGTATGGATGTGGATATAGTTTATCAGGGAGCTGTTACAACGCTTCTGGTGCTCACGGCATACTTCATCGGTGAGTTCCTTGAAACCGGTCAGTGGCACATAGTGGCCAGCAATGACGGTATCACGATGGCGTTCCTGACAATGTCCATGACCGAAATATTCCACTCGTTCAATATGAGATCGCGCAGACAGTCACTGTTCAAACTCTCGAAGCAGAATCTCTGGCTGTGGGGGTCGGCTGCAATGGCGCTCCTGCTGACTACAGTAGTTATCGAGATACCGGCGCTGGCAGAACTCTTCGAGTTCACTACGATCAGCATGAAGGAGTACGGCATAGCCATGGGCCTGGCGATACTCATCATACCTATCGTCGAGATAATAAAAGCATTCCAGCGTGCTTCCGCCCGCAGAAAGGGTGAGGAGCTCAGAAGCTGATAAAGAAAAACAATAAATGGAAGATAAAGTAAAACAGGAAAAAGAACACCCAAATAGCGAAATGACTAAAAAGCGCGATTCGGACAAGCTCGGAACCGAGCCCGTCCACCCGCTGCTGCTCAAAATGTCGGCACCTCTCGCGGTATCGATGTTCGTCATGGCGCTTTATAATATCGTAGATTCGATCTACCTCGGACATTACAGCACTGACTCGCTGACGGCAGTATCATATTGCTTCCCGTTTCAGAACTTAAACGTTGCGTTCGGTATCGGTACAGCGGTCGGCATGAGCGCGCTGCTCTCCAGATATCTTGGAGCAAAGCAGTATGACAAAGCGGACAAAGTGGCTCATAACGGATTCATACTTGCAGCCATCAACTACACAATATTCTTTGTGATAGGATGCTTTGCCGGCCCTATCATGAGGCTTATAACTTCTGCTAATACTGACCCGATGATAATATCCGAGGGAACTGCATATCTGCGTATAACCCAGTGGCTCTCGATCGCTCCGATGATACAGTCGATGTTTGAGAGACTGCTCCAGGGGACCGGTAAGACGAACTACATTTTCTACATGCAGGTGTCAAGCACTCTGTTCAACGCGGTAGTCGACCCTATCCTCATATTCGGATTCTTCGGACTCCCGGCTATGGGAGCAAAGGGCGCTGCTATTGCGACGGTATTCGGACAGATACTCGGATGCATACTGGGATTTACTTTCAACAGAAAGTTCAACAAAGAGGTGGAGCTTTCCATACATAAGCTGCGTCCGCACTGGCAGACAATGAAGGAGATCTACAGGATCGGTATACCTTCGATAGTGCTGCAGTCAGTCGGAGCTGTCATGAACTTCAGCCTCAACAAGATACTTGCGTCATTTTCCGACCTTGCGGTCACGACTTTCGGAGTATACTTCAAGCTGCAGAGCTTCGTATTCATGCCTCTCTTCGGAATGAACAACGCCTCTGTTCCTATCATAGCGTACAACTACGGCGCAGACAGAAGAGACAGGCTCGAGAAGGCCATGAGCATTGGCGTCAGATACGGTATCGGTGTTATGTCTGTCGGCACACTAATATTCTGGCTTTTCCCGGAACAGCTTATGGCTCTGTTCAATGCTCCGCCTGAGATGGTATCGATGGGAGTGGTAGCGCTCCATATCATATCGCTCAACTTCCCGTTCGCGGGTTACGCGATCATGAGAGGAGCTGCCTTCCAAGCACTCGGAAAGAGCGTGTACAGCATGAATATCTCGCTGGTAAGACAGCTGCTCATCATAATCCCTTGCGCTTACATCTTTGCTAAGATCGGCGGCGTAAATATGGTATGGTGGGCCTTCCCTTGCGCAGAAGCCGCCGGCTTTACAATGTCGGCACTCTATACGAAACGTATAAGAAAGAATATAATAAGCAAAATGACACCGCGCGACGCGGAAGGAAATCCAATAGAAGCATGACAGAGAAACAGCAGGTAAGAAAGGAAATACGGGAAAAGATCAACGCGACTTCGGAGGAGTACAGAAGCAGCGCTTCGGCTTCGATCGCTTTGAATGTGCTCACAATGCCTGAAGTCCGTGACTGCAAGACCATACTCGCGTATTTTTCTGTAGGAAAGGAACCGGCTACTCTCGCGCTTATCAGCAAGCTGCTGGAGGAGGGCAAGAGGGTCTGCCTGCCTCTCTGCATCGATCTGGATGAAGAAGGCCACAGAATCGGTACTGTTGATGCCATGGAGGCAAGGGTGATCAAAAGCTTTGATGACCTTGTGCCGGGAGCGTACGGGATACCTGAACCTTCTGCAGACACTGAAGTGATGCTTCCTGAGTATGTGGACCTGATAATTCTGCCATGTCTTTCCTGCGACAGAAACTGCAACAGGATAGGACACGGCGCGGGCTACTACGACAAATATCTCACCAAAATCAGAAAAGACTGTTTCACTCTGGCGATATGCTTCGAGGAAGTGCTTGCTGATGAGATCCCTACGGAGCCTCACGACAGACCCGTTGATGCGGTGGTAACAGAAAAACAGATTTATCGATGGCGTCGCTGAACAGGGGAAATCAATAAGACGCTATCTATAGAAAATATAAAAGGGGAAAACAATGGCTGAAAAGAAAAAGAAAATCATGCTTACGGGCGACCGCCCGACAGGAAGACTTCACATCGGACACTATGTAGGATCTCTGAGACAGAGACTCGAGCTGCAGGATGATCCGAGTTACGATAAAGTATTTGTAATGATCGCTGACGCGCAGGCGCTGACCGACAACTTCGACAACCCGAAGAAGGTCAGGGAGAGCGTGTTCCAGGTAGCTCTTGACTATCTGTCAGTGGGACTTGATCCTGCCAAGACAAATATGTTCATCCAGTCCGAGATCCCTCAGCTTCACGAGCTGACTGTTTACTACATGAACCTCGTCACTGTCAGCAGAGTACAGAGAAACCCTACCGTAAAGGCTGAACTCAAGATGAGAGGCTTCGAGGGCGAGAGCGTTCCGGTAGGTTTCTTCACATATCCTATAAGCCAGGCCAGCGATATCACGGCATTCAAGGCAACTATCGTTCCGGTCGGCGAGGACCAGGAGCCTATGCTCGAGCAGTGCAGGGAGATAGTAAGATCGTTCAACCGCACATACAACTGCAACGTGCTCGTAGAGCCGGAGATCTATCTGCCTCCGAATGAGGCCTGCCTCAGACTTCCGGGAACAGACGGACAGGCAAAGATGTCGAAGTCACTCGGCAACACCATCTACCTTTCGGACGATGAGGAGACTCTGCGCAAAAAGGTTATGTCGATGTTCACTGATCCGGGACATCTCAGGGTGAGCGATCCGGGCAAGGTAGAAGGCAATACTGTATTCACATATCTCGACGCATTCGTACAGCCTGATTCATTCGAGAAGTTCCTGCCTGAATATAAGGATCTCGATGAGCTGAAGGCTCACTACAGGAGAGGCGGACTGGGCGACGTAAAGGTGAAGAAGTTCCTCTTCGCTGTGCTTAATGAGTTCCTCACTCCGATAAGAGAAAGAAGAGCATACTTCGAGGCGCATCCTGAGGAGGTCATTGCTGCACTGACAGAGGGAACCGAAGAGGCCAGAAGGACAGCTGAACAGACTCTCAGCGAGGTCAAGAAGGCCATGCAGATCGACTACTTCAACCAGTGGGCAGAAGAGTACGGTAACTAATATAAATAAGTGCAGCCCGGACATGCTGTTTCCGGGCTGTTTACATTAAAAGAAAGCAAAAACGGGAGATAGAGGGAAAATGAAAGAATTTATTGAAAAGGTGACCAGGCCCTGCAGAAGGAAAACGGACTTTTTTCTGCTGGCTGCGCTGTGCTCGTTGATGCTGCTTGTTGTGGGAGAGATCATTTCTTCCGCTGTTTTCAGATTTCTGAATATACAGGATAAGCTGATCGGCTGGAGCGGAAGTGACAACGTAGGCACTTTCCTTGGCGATTATCTGTACACTTTCGGCGTATGGGTCGCATTTCTGATTTTTGCCGTTATCTTTAAAAGAAACAGGCCGATGCTGAAAGCCCTGGCCCCGAACAAAAGTCTCAACAATGTAAAGGGCATTCTTCTTGGCCTGCTGCTTGGGTTCGGAACGAACGGATTCTGCGTCCTTATGTCGTATCTGACCGGCGACATCAAGCTTTCATTCAACGGTTTAAACTGGAAGCTGATTATAGCCTTCCTGATCTGCGTATTTATCCAGTCCAGCTCTGAAGAGGTCACGGACAGAATCTATCTGTACCAGAAACTAAGAAGAAGATACCGCAATCCGCTGGTCGCAATACTGGTGAACTCGATAGCGTTTATGGCTTTGCATATTCCAAATCCGGGATTTACAGCGATTGCAGGATCCCAGATATTCCTGGTTGCTATCATATTCTCTTTGTTCGTTTACTATTACGACGGCGTATGGGTCGCGTTCTGGTTCCATGCAGCATGGAACTACACGCAGAACATCATATTCGGATTGCCTAACAGCGGCATCGTATCCGAGTATTCTATATTCAAGCTGGAGGCGGCATCAGCAAGAAACGGTCTGTTCTATAACGTGAACTTCGGAGTTGAGGGAAGCATAGGTTCGTCACTCGTGCTGATCGTTGTGATCATTGTGCTGATCGTCATCAACAGAAAGAAGCCTGAGAAGAGAGACTACTGGGCTGAAGCTGAGAAAGAGGCTGCTGAAGAGCGCGCTATGATGGAGCCGGCGAAACACGCCAAAATAGGTTAATGGATAAAACAGAAAAAAGCAGTGGCTCGCCGGTCGTTGCAAATCTTGACCGGCGGAAGAAATTCAAATATATGCTGATAGCTGAGGGTACCCTGATAGGATTTATCGCAGGGGCCCTCATTTCCGTGTTCAGACTAATGCTTACCGGAGCAGACAGGCTTCGGAGCATGCTTGTTGACTACGTGCATGAGGGAGGATTGCCTGCGGCACTGATCTGTGCAGCCGTACTTATAGCTGTCGCGCTGTTTGTATCCTGGCTGCTCGGAAGGGAGCCGGATATCGCCGGATCGGGCATCCCGCAGGTGGAAGCTGAGCTCAGAGGACAGAAGGATATGAACTGGTGGCGTGTGATCGTCTGCAAGATGACGGGATGCGCGCTGGCGATAGGAGGCGGACTTGCGCTTGGCCGGGAGGGGCCGAGCATTCAGCTCGGCTCGATGGTCGGCAAGGGTGTGGCAAGGGCCGGCCATCGCCTGCTCACCGAGGAGCGCCTTCTTATAACATGCGGAGCGGGAGCAGGCCTCTCGGCCGCGTTCGGAGCTCCGCTTGCAGGAGCAATATTCAGTCTCGAAGAACTCCACAGAAACTTCTCCGCTGAGGTCCTTCTGACCACCATGGCTGCAAGCGCAGCGGGCGATTTCGTAGTCGCAAACGTTCTTGGGTTAACTCCGGTCTTCGGCTTCGACATTGAACACGCGCTTCCGCTCAGATATTACTGGGCTCTGATACTGCTCGGACTTGTCCTGGGTGTTTTCGGCGGTTTCTACAACAGGACCATAGCCTGGATGCAGGACAGATTCGATCATCTGGGAAAAGCATTCTCGTCATTTGTCTGCAAAATGCTTGGCAGAAGATACAGCATAATAAGCGACGGGCTGCACCCTACGATCCCGGGCGAGCGTTTTGAAAGAACGGGACGTATGCTTGCGGCGTTTGCTATGGCATACATACTCTTCTTTGTATATCCGGACGCGCTGGGAAGCGGCAGCGGACTGGTGGCAAGGATAAGCCACGGGGAGTTCGCACTGGGAGCACTGGCGGTCCTGCTCATCATAAAGTTCATTTTTTCGACGGCAAGTTTCGGATCCGGCTCACCTGGCGGCATATTCCTGCCGCTTCTGGTGCTCGGAGCCGTTACGGGCGGCTTCTTCTCCAGGCTGCTTGGCCTTGCCGGGATGGATCAAAGCTACATTACCGCTTTCGTCGTTACCGCAATGGCGGCATATTTTGCTGCGATAGTGCGTGCTCCGGTGACAGGAGTAGTGCTGATCACAGAGATGACAGGGGACTTTACGACCCTTCTGCCGCTTGTGCTTACATCGCTCGTAGCTTACCTGGTCGCCGAGATGCTGGGAACAAAACCGATCTACACCCAGCTGCTTGAGAGGATCATGGGCAGGTCGCCTGCAGGCAGGGCGTCCAGAGGACGCAGGGCCTCGCTGCGAGACAGAAAAACGGTCATTGATGCGGAAGTGGATGTCGGTTCGCACATGGACGGAAGAACTGTCGCTGAATTCGGCCTTCCTCTCGGGACTCTTATAGTCTCGGTAGTGCGTGAAGGCATTGAGATAATACCGGACGGACATACAATACTGAGGGCGGGTGATGAGCTCGAGATTCTTACGCGTGAGAACGATCTTGCGGATGTGGAAAGCATAATCGATTCGGCCTGCCGTGTGGTAGAGAAAGTGCCTGATAAGAACAGATAAAATTCACATATTCAACGAATAACAGATACTGTATAGTGTTACAATCTCTTTGTACGGTCAGTCAGTAAGGATGATTTGCATCGGCAAACTATTATGATCAGAAAAGTCATTGGAATCTATTACAGCCCGGCCGGGGGCACGGAATTGATGACCGAAGCTCTGGCACGGAAAATAGGAGCCATTCTCGACGAATGCAGTCCCCTCGACGTCAGTGTCGAGTGTTATGACATGCTTAGGGAAGAGAGCCGCGGTATCGCGTTTGACGATGAAACTGTGGCTGTCATAGGCATGCCTGTTTATGTTGGAAAGATTCCTCTGCCGGCAGCCAGAGCCATGCATAATATAGACGGCAACGGGGCCATGACCCTCGCAGCCGTTTCGTATGGCGGACGCAAGTACGGGAACGCTCTGTTTGAGCTGAAAAGACTGACTGAGGAGTGCGGTTTCAAGGCCATAGGCGCGGGAGCCTTCATGGTCAGCTACATGGCCAGAAGGGGCAGTGCCAGAAGCATGGCACCGGCAATCGACAGGGAAGCCATTATGGATTTCAGCAAGGCGGCATCCGAAAAGATCAAGAGGCTCGCCGGCTGTGAGATCGAAGAGCTAAGGATAAAGCCTATGCCTGTAGAGGTGAGCGGCAGGATGCCTATACATAAAATAAGCAGGATCTCTCCAAAAGCAGCTGCTGTAGCACAGGGAGTGTTCAACAAGATGAGCGTTCTGAGGAGAAGATCCGAGTGGTTTTTGTAAAATGTATACAATATAAGGTGATTTAGCTTCTTAAAAGGCAATAAAAACAAAAACTCAAAAATAAACAAAGAGGTGCCCGGAGCCTCTTTTTTCTTTGTGTAAATGCGACAAATGCTGAAAAATCAAGAAAAACAAGAAAAAACAGATTGACCTGCCACCGCTGACAGCATAAAATACATGTATACATTTTAGACGTTAAACTGACTTCAACTGCAACATATCAAATGCTGGAGGCTAAGGTTATGAAAACAAGGGATGAGATAGAAATGGAAGATATCATCAAAAGGAGGACCAGACTTAACGAGAAGACCAATCTTCTTGAGATGGAAAACCATCACTACGAGGTCCAGGATATTCCCGATCCTAATCTTTATCGTGAATTCTTCGAATATACTGAGATTCCAAAAGTGGGCTTCAACTTCAGAACAAGCCCGTTCGGTATGCCTGATCAGGTATACATAACTGACTCCACATTCCGCGATGGCCAGCAGTCGAGAGAACCTTACACGACCAAGCAGATCGTCGAGATCTTTAAAATGATGTCAAAGCTCTCAGGCCCTAAGGGAATAATCAGACAAACCGAGTTCTTCACCTATTCGGACAGGGATAAGGAAGCAATAAGGGCCTGCCAGGATCTCGGGCTCGAATTCCCGCAGATCACAACATGGATCAGAGCCAAAAAGGAAGACTTCAAGATCGTAAAAGAGATGGGTGTAAAGGAGACGGGTATTCTGACCAGCTGCTCCGACTACCATATATTCTACAAGCTCGGCATGTCCCGCAAGCAGGCGATAGATCATTACCTGTCGATCGTATATGATGCGTTCGAGGCAGGCATCACACCGCGCTGCCATCTTGAGGATGTAACAAGGGCAGACTTCTACGGATTTGTAGTTCCTTTCGTCAGCGCCATTCAGGATATGGCCGCGGAGGAAGGCATGACCGCAAAGGTCAGAGTATGCGACACCATGGGATTCGGAGTGCCGTACCCTGGAGTTGCTCTTCCTAGATCAGTACCGGGCATCATCTACGGTCTTCACGAATATGCGAGAGTACCGAGCGCATGGCTCGAGTGGCACGGTCACAACGATTTCTACAAGGCAGTGGTCAATGCGGCTACAGCATGGCTATATGGCTGCGGTGCCGTAAACTGCACTCTCTTCGGTATAGGAGAGAGAACGGGCAATATTCCTCTTGAGGCTATGGTGTTCGAGTACGCACAGCTGAAGGGGACTCTCGACGGAATGGATACAACGGTCATCACTGACCTTGCCAGATACTACGAGCAGAATGTAGGCTACACACTGCCTCCTCAGACACCGTTTGCAGGTGCGAATTTCAACGTTACAAGAGCCGGCATACATGCCGACGGGCTCCTCAAGAACGAAGAGATCTACAATATCTTCGACACCGAGAAGTTCCTGAAGCGCCCGCCTCTGGTCAACGTAAGCCAGAGCTCCGGAGCCGCAGGCATCGCTCACTGGCTCAACGCGAGCTACGGTCTCAAGGGCGACAAGCAGGTCAACAAGCACAGTGCAGTCGTTATCTTCATCAAGGACTGGGTGGATGCCGAATATGCATCAGGCCGTGTGGCAGAGATAGGTGCTGCCGAGATATACAACAAGGTCAACGAATTCATGACTATGCAGCAGTAAGCTGATTGCCGGGGCAGAAAAGCCCCGGCTTTTAAAGTTCGTTTAAGTATACGGGTCTAATATACGCTTGTAAGCAAGACCAGGGAGGAGAGGAGACCCGGCAATGAAAAAACACAAAAGAATGAAAAAGATGCTGGCATGCATTATTGCATCCACGATGATATATGGACTGTGCGCATGTGCCGGTCAGTCAGCAGGTGACACCGCCGCAGATGCAGCAGATTACCTGACTAAAGAAGACATCACCGTCAACGAGACAATCTCAAATGATGCGGATGGTGAGCACGCCATAGAAGCAAGCGGCGAAGAAGCCACATACTCCAATATTGGCGTGACAAAAACAGGCGAGGCTGACGGAGATGAAGCAGACTTCTACGGTGAAAACTCCGCGGTCTTCACTACCGAAAAAGGAACCCTGACCATAAAGAATTCGCTCATCGAGACGAACGGTACACATGCAAATGCGGTGTTCTCATACGGAGAAGGTACGACCGTGAATATAGCTGATTCGGTGATCGAGACACAGGGCAACTGCTCCGGGGGCATTATGACCACAGGCGGCGGCACGATGAACGCCGAAAACCTCACGATCAATACTTCCGGCCGCTCATCAGCAGCTATAAGATCTGACCGCGGAGGCGGTACCGTAAACGTATCAAAAGGGTATTACAAGACAACGGGAATGGGTTCGCCGGTCGTCTACTCAACAGCAGACATCACAGTCAGCGATGCATATATGGAGTCGACAGCCTCTCAGGGCATCGTAATAGAAGGCAAAAACTCAGTCACGCTTAACAACGATACGCTGATCGCAGATAACAATACCAAGAACAGCGACAAATCCGACTACTACCAGGCTGTCATGATCTATCAGTCTATGTCGGGAGACGCGGCAGTGGGCACATCGTCATTCACTGCAAGCGGCGGCAGCATCACCAACAAGAACGGAGACATATTCTTCGTGAATAACACAGCTACCGAGATCAGCCTGAGCGGAACAGAAATAACCAATGAAGACGCAGAAGGCGTCTTCCTGAGAGCTGAGGCTGCAGGATGGGGCAATGAAGGCTCCAACGGCGGCAAGGTGAACATGACCGCATCGGGACAGGTCATCAACGGCGACATGCTTGTCGATGACGTTTCAACCCTCAATCTCTATCTTAAAGGTTCATCGGCATTCACAGGCGCGATCAACAGCAGCGGACAGAGTGGAGACGTATATGTAGAGATAGAAGACGGAAGCACATGGACGCTGACAGCCGACTCATATGTTTCAGGACTCACAGTAAGCAAAGGCTCTGCGATCGATCTGAACGGACATAAACTCAATGTGGACGGTAAGGAATACTCCGCAGGATCCGCATCGACAGGTGAGGCCTTTGACATAAGCACCGGCAGCGATTCTGCCAGCGGGGCTCCGGATGGAAACGGCGGCCCGGGAGGAAACCCACCAAGCGGTGAACCGCCTGAAAAACCGGATGGAAACGGCGGCCCTGGAGGAAACCCTCCGAGCGGTCAGCCGCCTGAAAAACCTGATGGAAACGGGGCACCTGGAGGAAACCCTCCAAGCGGCGAGCCACCTGAAAAACCTGATAACAACAACTGATGAAATACAATAATGAAGCGGGTCTTTACAGACCCGCTTTTCAGTTATTGCAGTTATTGTGGTCAAAATGAAAAATATTTTATCTTTTTTGTCAAATATATTTGACATATTGCTATTCAGAGTGTATTATGACCTCGCAAGGGATGGAAAGGATGCCGTCCCGGAGGAGGTAACATCATGAGTACAAGTTATGCAGCAGGTCTGGCATTCGGCATCGTGACCGCTTTGATAATATTCGCTCTGGTCTGGAAGTTCAGCAAGAAAAGCATGAAGGGTACATTCGACGAAAGGCAGGAGCTCGTAAGGGGCAGAGGCTACAAATATGCATGTTTCACATTTCTCGGGCTTTTGACACTTGACCTTCTCATTGAAAGTTTAGACGCGTTTGAAACACTTCCGGTCAGCCGTACTCTTGCAATATTCTTCATTATCCTCGTTGGTATCATGGTATACGCGCTCTACTGCATAAAGAACGATTCATACTTCGGTGTAGGAACCGATACAAGGACGTACCGCGCTGTTATGTGGATCGTCATAGTATGCAATGCGATCTCGGGATTTTCCGTCTGAAAGATGGAGCGATTGTGGACGGCAAGCTCGCATTCGGTCCGTGCGCGTCACTGCTCTTCTGCCTGGCATTCGTGATCATTATGATCACGCTCGGTATAAAACAGCGCAAAATGGCTGAAGAAGAAGCGGCGGAAGATGATATGTGATAATATCAGATGCAGGCAAAGGAGCACTTATGAAAAACCTTAAGATGAAATCAGCGCGCGTTGCCAAAGATCTTTCACAGCAGCAGCTGGCAGATCTGATAGGAGTATCGAGGCAGACGATAAGCGCAATAGAAAAGGGTGACTACAACCCCACGATAAACCTGTGCATAGCGATATGCCGGGAGCTGGGAAAAACCCTTGACGAACTTTTCTGGGAGGAATAGGAGAAAAGTCTGATGGTCGACATAGACAGATTTTATGAAATGCTCAATGAAGTGTGCGAAGAGCTTCCTGATGATTTCTTCAGGGAGCTTCATTACGGTGTTCAGCTGTCCGATGATTACAAGCCGTCTCCATATGCGGAAAACGGAGATCTGGTAATCATGGGTGAATACACCAGATCAAGACAGGGCAACAGGATCACAATTTACTACGGATCTTTTGCGCGGACCTGTGCCTGGATGTCAGAAGAACAGCTGAAAGACAGGCTAAGAGGAGTAGTAAGGCATGAGTTCAGACATCACCTTGAAAATCTGGCAGGAATGTACGGAGCAGATTCACTGGAGCATGAGGACAGAGAAGAGATAAAAGACCTGATTTACGCCAGGGAGCAGACGAAAGAAGGCAACAGAGGTTAACAATATGTTTCTTCTTGCACTATTATTGTTAACATTTTAACAACGGTTGAAGAGAGGAACACCTTTGTGATATTTTTCACATTGGTTTTTCTTTTTCGCAGGGTCTGAGTCATCAGTAATGCTTATGCCCGGCGGAGTCAGAAAACCTTGGGGCAGAGAACATGATGTATTTTGATACACTCACGTTCTCTTTTCTGTTGCAAAAAAATACGTCAGAGCAAGGAGCAAATAATGGAAACCTTAATCAGCATCAATTCAGCAATCAACAATTTTGTCTGGGGCATTCCTGCAATGGTCTGCATTCTGGGTATCGGCCTCTATCTGAGCATCCGTACGGGATTCATTCAGATAAGGAAGTTCGGACTCGCAATGAAAGAGACCTTCGGAAAGATCTTCACAAAAGGCGAGAAGAAAGAGGGAGCGATCACTCCGTTCCAGGCGCTTTGCACCGCGCTTGCAGCAACGGTCGGTACAGGCAACATCGCCGGCGTAGCAGGAGCACTCGCGATCGGCGGTCCGGGAGCAGTCTTCTGGATGTGGATATCGGCAATACTGGGCATGTGCACCAAGTTCTCGGAAGTAACGCTTGCCGTTCACTTCAGAGAGATCGATGATACAGGTACATATGTCGGCGGACCGATGTACTATATCAAGAACGGCCTCGGCAAAAACTGGAAGTGGCTTGGAGCCATCTTCTCGATATTCGGTATCCTCGCGGTATTCGGCACAGGAAACGCGACGCAGGTAAACACGATCACGACATCGATCGACACTGCACTCATATCGTACAACGTAATGGGAGCATCGGGAATCAAGCTTCTCAACCTCATCATCGGCATTGTGCTCGCTATACTCATCGCGTTCATACTTATCGGCGGAGTACAGAGAATTGGAGCTGTAACAGAGAAGCTCGTTCCGTTCATGGCGGTCTTCTACATTCTCCTCGGCCTCGGCGTTATCATAATCAACTACAAATATGTTCCGGGCGCTTTCGTATCCATATTTGAAGGAGCATTCAGCCCTAAGGGCGTTACGGGCGGAGTTGTCGGAAGCATGTTCCTGAGCGTACAGAAGGGTATCGCAAGAGGAATCTTCTCCAACGAAGCCGGGCTCGGTACAGGATCGATGGCTCATGCCAGCGCAGATGTGAATCACCCGGTAAGACAGGGATTTTTCGGTATCTTTGAAGTGTTCGTCGACACAATCGTTATCTGCACGATGACAGCGCTGATCATCATATGCGGACGTGCGTCGATCGAGTACGGACAGCCGGCAGGCGCAGAGCTTACGATCGAGGGCTTCACAAATACATACGGAAGCTGGGTATCGATATTCACCGCTGTGGCCATGTGCTGCTTCGCGTTCTCGACCATACTCGGCTGGGGACTTTACGGAACACGCTGCTCCGAATTCATCTTCGGAAGCAAGGCGGCAAAACCTTTCCTGATCATCTATGCCCTGGTAGCCATCCTCGGAGCTACTATGGATCTCGGAGTCATCTGGGAGGTCGCCGAGACATTCAACGGACTCATGGCTATCCCGAACCTGATCGGTGTATTCCTTCTTTCGGGAACAGTCGTAGAGCTTGTCAGAAACTACTTCAGCGGCGATGAATACATCCCGTATCATGAGCAGGCAAAAATGCTCAAAGGCGACAAATAGATATTTTAAATTTTGAGCGGATATCTTCATATCCGCTCATTTTTCTGCTCCGTATGTGTTAGAATCTAAGCATGCTTCAGAACTTTATTATATGCGTAAATGCCGTCATTCCGTCGGCCATATATCTGATTATAGGCATCATCCTGAGAGTGACGGGAGTACTGACAGATAAAGAGGTAAAGAAATTCACACACGTGGTTTTCGTGACTCTTTATCCGTTTATCATGTTTGACAATCTGTATGGTAAGAACATTGCCGATAACATGGACATGAGGCTCGGCCTTTACGCAGCGATTTTCACAGCTCTGCAGTTCGCCGCCTCCTGGATATTCGTATGTAAGATAGAGAAGAGCAATTACGAGAGAGGCGCAATGATACAGGCGCTTTACCGGAGCAATTACGTTCTCATGGGATTCCCGATCGCTGTCAATCTTTTCGGTAAAGGCAACATCACAGCGGTCGCGATCATCATGATGCTCGTGGTACCGTTTTACAATGTAACCGCTGTCATTGTCTTCGAGACTTTCCGCGGCGGCAAAGTCGATATAGGAATGATGCTGAAGCGCATACTGACAAACCCTATCATCGATGGAGGTATCGCGGCATTCGTAGTAATGATATTCGGCATAACATTACCGGCACCGATCGTTAATACAATAGGTACACTTTCGGATGCCACCGCACCGATCGCAATGATACTTCTGGGTGCGGCACTCAATATAAACGGATTCAGCAGCGACAGACGGCGTATAGCTATCTGTACGATTGGTAAGCTGATAGTATTTCCGGCAATAGGGATAGCCGGAGCTGCATATCTTGGTATCAGAGATGTACAGCTCATCGCAGTGACCCTGATGGTTGCTGCTCCTGACGCACTGGCGAGCTACGCTATGGCGAGCTCGATGGGAGGCAACGGCAAACTTGCAGGAGAACTCGTAGTGATAACTACCATAACTTCCTGCTTCACCATACCGGTATTTTTATTCATACTTAAAACCAATGGCTTGTTTTAGTGCCGGCTCAATGAAATGGCCGGAGTCAGTGAGGACAGACTGATGCATGACAGATTAAAAATCAAGAAACAGCTTCTCGAGCACGAGAAGATCAGCTACGCGAGTGATGTGATCGAACTGCCTGAAGGTGGCATCGACTGCAGCGAAGGATGCAATCCTTACGGATTTCCGCCGGCGTGTGCCGATGTCGTAAAGAACTTCGATACGTCAAGGCTTGGCCCGTATCCGCACAGCCAGGCATTGTACGATGCCATTATCAGGTATTGGAAAAGCCAGTGCTTCGTTGAGCGTGAGAACATCCTTATCACTGACGGCAGCATCAACGCCCTCTATGTGATAAACAACATATTCGATACCCATAACGCAATGGTCCTGGGCATATCGCCACAGTTTACAGACTATTACATGCATGCCGAGATGCTGGGCATCGAATACGCTCCTTATCAGCTGAAGAGGATACACAACTACAAATTCGACTCCTATGAATTCATGTCGATGCACTACATCGCCAAGACATATGTCAACGCTTCCGATGAGAAGAAACTCTATAACTTCATATATATAGACAACCCGAATAATCCAACGGGTCAGGCCATAGATATTGAGGATATTGAGAAGATAGTCTCGAAAGCGTTAAAAAACGACATAACCGTTATCATCGATGAGGCATATGGCGATTTCATGCCAAAGAAGAACTCTGCTGTCAGGCTCTGCGAGAAGTATCCGAACCTCGTAGTAGTACGTACTCTGTCGAAAGGCTTCGGTCTTGCGGGCATGAGAGTCGGCTACATCATCGCATGCAAGGAGCTCATACACTGCATGAACAAGATGGTGAACCCTTATATGGTGGGAGAGCTTTCGCGTGAGGTAGCAGCTGAGGCGCTTAATCATCATGAGTTTATAACCAGGAGCAAAAGGGCCTTTGCAGACATGAAGAAGGAGATCCGCAGGGAACTTGGATGCACCAGACACAATCCTGAGGGCGCTTCGGGCAGACTGCATATGGCGGAGACTCTGGATACGAACTCGCTGCTTCTTCTCTATCACGATGATAAAAACATCAACCTTAAGGACGAATTCTTCAGCAGAGGTGTGCTGGTCATAGACGGATATGATTTCAAGGGACTGGACTCGACAGCGGCGCGCGTCAGGCTGCCGAAGAAGAGAGAGTTCCCGAAACTTCTCAAGGCGATAAAAGAGATCAATCAATTGTAGAAGAGCCGCTCCGGTATCAACTTAATGTAAGAGGGAAAAATGAGTACGGAACTGCTTATAACCAGCGTGCTGCTCGGCGTCGGGCTCGCGATGGATGCTTTCAGCGTGTCGATCGCAAACGGTCTGGCAGACAGCAATATGAGTGTGAGGCGCATGTTCTCGATCGCAGGCACTTTTGCCGGCTTTCAGTTTCTGATGCCTATGATAGGATGGCTTCTGGTGACAGAAGCTGCCAGGCTGTTTAAATGGTTCAGCCCGCTGATTCCGTGGATAGCGCTGATCCTTCTTCTGATAATAGGAGGAGGTCTGCTGAAAGACGGCATAGGGGAACTCCGCGCGAGCAAGGCCGGTGATGTGGAAGAGACGGCATCAGCAGACAATACTAAGCTGACTTTCTGGGCGCTTATGATGCAGGGCGTCGCAACATCGATAGACGCTCTGTCAGTCGGATTCACTACTGCGGCTTACAGCAGCATGCAGGCGCTTGTGTCATCACTGATAATCGGAGCAGTAACTTTGTGCATCTGCCTGGCAGGGCTCAGGATAGGACGCAGGCTCGGGGAGCTCCTTGCAGGGAGGGCATCAATACTCGGAGGGCTCATCCTGATAGGAATAGGCCTTGAAATTTGGGTAAAAGGCGTATTTTTCTAGGTTTCTACAAATATCATTCTCATAAACATCACGATTTCATCATAATCATGGAATATTATATGGGTGTACAGAGAGAAACTCTGAAAGAAACCTCCATATAACATTTTCCATATAATACCTAAGACAATATGACAGGAGCGACGGAATGGGCCGTTGCTCCCGTTATTTTTTGTTGAAATGAATGATGGACGCGAGGAAATACAAGGCTTCAATTGACTTTAGCGATTTAGCGTGGTAAAGTGATGAAGCAAATTGAGATCAATGAAATTTTTTGGAGAATCAGATGCAGTATGATGATAGTGTGCTGACACGCACGGAACGGAGAATATTCGCGCTCAGGACTCTGTACAGCAGGGCCGGATACCGTTCATACAGAATGAGAAAATTCGAGGATTACGATCTTTACAGCCGCAACAAGGACTTCCTCCTTTCGGACAGGGTCATCACCTTTACCGATACAAACGGAAGACTCAAGGCGCTGAAGCCTGACGTTACTCTGTCGATCGTAAAGAACATAGAGGATAAACCGTCATGCGTAAACAGGTTGTTCTATGACGAGAACGTCTACAGGGTGTCCGGCAATACGGGAACCTACCGTGAGATAATGCAGATGGGCCTGGAGTGCATAGGTGACGCTGGTAATCCGGTAGCTGCGGAGGTGATCGATCTCGCGGAGCAGAGCCTGGCGCTGGTAGCCGAAGACTACGATTACATACTCAGGGTCTCGGACATAGACATGCTTACACTGCTTGTCGACGGAATGTCGGACTCGGGTGCTGTAAGGAGCGAGCTCCTCAGACTGGTAGGCGCCAAAAACCTCCACGGAATAGAGAGCCTGTGCGCGGAAAACGACATACCGGAGGAGAAATGCAGGACTCTCACTGAACTGCTTAAAGTCTACGGCACTCCGCCGGAAGTGATGCCGCAGATCACGGAGATCTGCAAAGGTACTGAAGCAGAAGAGGAGGTCGGTGAGCTGGCAGATGTGCTGAAGGGGCTCTACCCTGAGAGCGGGGAAAAGGCAGACCGCAAGATCGTGATCGACTTTTCCATAGTAGGTGATACCAATTACTATAACGGCATGGCTTTCGAGGGCTATATAGACGGCATACCTGAGTGTGTGCTCATAGGCGGAAGATACGATAAGCTCATGCGCAGAATGAAAAAGAAGTCGCGGGCTATCGGCTTCGCGATATACATGGATACGCTCGGCATGCTCGGCAGAACGGCAGGCGACAGAGCGATAGAAAACTTCTACGAAAGATAGCAAGAGGAAAGAGATTTGGGAACTGTAATCAATGTGGCTCTTCCGAAAGGAAGGCTGGGTGAAAAAGTATATAAGATGTTTGAGGCTGCGGGATATGGCTGCGATGATATATTCAACGGCCGGAAGCTTGTGTTTGAGAATCTGGACGCGGGCATCAGGTATTTCTGGGTGAAACCGTCCGATGTTCCTATCTATGTGGAGCGCGGCGCGGCGGATGTAGGAGCGTGCGGCAGGGACATCCTGCTCGAGTACGAGCCTAATGTTTACGAACTCAAGGATCTTGGCACAGGCATCTGCCGCATGGTAGTGGCCGCGCCGAAAGGATTCCGGGATGAATCGGAATATCCTCTGAGAGTAGCCACCAAGTTTGTCAACATCGCTCAGGACTACTATTCCTCTAAGGGCCGGGATATAGATATTATAAAGCTGAACGGCTCCATAGAGATCGCACCGATCCTGGGACTCTCTGACGTGATAGTCGACCTGGTGGAAACCGGCAATACGCTCAGAGCAAACGATCTCGAGGTATATGAGGAGATAATGGATATAAGCACCCGCCTGATAACAAACAAATCAGGCTATAACTTTAAGAGTGCAGCTATAAATAAGCTGCTTGAGAGACTGTAACGGGAAATAAGATGATAAGGATTCTGGATTTTGCCGAAGTGACGGCTGAAGAAGTATTTGCAAGAAACGAGCCGACAGCGGATGTGTCGGATATCGTTTCTGCTATCATAAAGGACGTGAGAGAGAACGGCGATGAGGCTGTTATACGCTATGCCGCAAAGTTTGACGGTATCGATCCTGAAGGCTTTGCCCTCGAGCTCAGCAGTGAAGAAAAGAGCGCAGCGATCAATAGCCTTGACGGGAGCGATCCCGGACTGACCGATGTGATCAGAAAGGCAGCTGCAAACATTGCGGGATTCTGCAGAAAACAGCTGAGGGAAGGTTTCACTCTGGAGGACGGACCGGGCAAGGTGATCGGACAGAAGGTGATCCCGCTGGAGCGTGCCGGCATTTATGTACCGGGAGGTACGGCTGCATACCCTTCGACAGTGCTGATGGATTCCATCCCGGCGCTTACCGCAGGCTGCAAAGAGATAATAATGACGACGCCTCCGAATTCCGATGGAAGCATAGAACCGGCGGTCATAGCGGCTGCGGTCATAGCTCAGGAGACTGTGCAGGGAGCGGGCAGCGTCCGCATATTCAGAACGGGCGGAGCACAGGCGATAGCCGCTCTGGCATACGGTACTGAGTCTATCCCTGCTGTAGATAAAATAGTAGGACCGGGAAACGCTTTCGTTGCTGAGGCAAAGCGGCAGGTCTTCGGAAAAGTAGCGATAGACATGATCGCGGGTCCTAGTGAGATACTGGTGGTATCTGACGGAAAGAGCGATCCTGACGTAGTGGCGGCAGACATGCTCTCTCAGGCCGAACACGATAAAAATGCGAGCGCGGTGCTCGTGACCGATTCGGCAGAACTTGCGAAGGCTGTTGCGGAATCCATAGAGACGCAGCTTCGCAGCCTGGGGCGTGAGGAGATAGCACGGGCTTCCATAGAGAACAACGGCAAGATCATTATTGCCGGAGACATAGAGCAGGCCGTGGATATAGCGAATGAGATCGCGCCTGAGCATCTGGAGCTCTGCGTGGATGATCCGTTCAGGCTCTTCGAAAAGGTAAAGAACGCGGGATCGGTATTCCTGGGGCGCAGCTGCCCGGAGGCGCTCGGAGATTACTTCGCAGGCCCTAACCACACGCTGCCTACGAGCGGCACGGCGAGATTCTCCAGTCCGCTCTCAGTAGAGGACTTTGTAAAAACAATGCAGTTCATACATTATACAGATGATGCACTGGCGGGGGTCGCAGAAGACATAGCAGCCTTTGCCCGTAAGGAGGGGCTGACCGGGCATGCAAGGAGCGTGCTGATAAGGTCAGAAAAAGGGTAGACAGAAAGGACTAACATGAGCAGATTTTTAAGCAATAAATACGCTTCGCTTGAGCCGTACACACCGGGCGAGCAGCCTAAGACGCGGGTGCTCACGAAGCTGAATACAAACGAATCGCCGTTTCCTCCGATGCCTGAAGTGGTGGAGGCGGTGAAAAAGGAAGCTGAGATACTGCAGCTCTATCCGGATCCGGACAGCACAGAGCTCCGCAAGGCTCTTTCGAAACGCTTTGATGTTGACCCGGACATGATAATCTGCAACAATGGATCGGACGAGACGCTGTATTTTGCCTTTCTGGCGTACTGCGACGGAGAGACTCCGGCGGTGTTCCCAAAGCTCTCATATGGTTTTTATCCGGTGTTCGCGGACATCACAGGGATCAACTTCAGGGAGATACCGCTGAAGAGTGATTTCAGCATCGATCCGGAGGATTACTACGACGCGGACGGTACAGTGTTCATCGCGAACCCGAACGCTCCTACGGGCGTACCGCTCAGCCGCGACCAGATCGAGGGAATACTTCAGCACAATCAGGGCAATGTTGTGGTCATAGACGAAGCCTATGTAGACTTCGGGACTGAATCGGCCGTGCCTCTTACAAAGAAGTACGATAATCTGCTGGTTGTACAGACTTTCTCGAAATCGAGATCGATGGCAGGCATGAGGCTGGGATACGGAATCGCGAGCCCTGAGATCATTTCAGATCTGAACGCGCTTCGCTACTCGACAAATCCGTATAATATAGACAGACTTGCGATAGCGGCGGGAGTTGCGTCACTCGAAAATGACGAGGTCAACAGAGAGCATTGCCGCACAGTGATGGAGAACAGAGAGTATACTGTGGAGCAGCTGAAAGCTCTCGGGTTCGAGATGACGGATTCGACGGCGAATTTCATATTCGTAAGACATCCGGAAATCGGCGGAGATGTTCTCTTTCAGAAACTGAGAGAGCGTGGAGTAATAATCAGACACTGGTTCAAACCGGAAATCAATGACTACAACAGGATCACGATAGGTTCCCGCGAGCAGATGGATATTCTGCTCAGAGAAGTCAGAGACATATTTAAGGAGGCAGGCATATGAGAACTTCGGATATAAGCAGAGTGACTGCAGAGACAGACATCAGGCTCTCGCTCGACCTCGACGGAAGCGGAGTAAGCGATGTGGATACGGGCGTCGGTTTTCTCGACCACATGCTCACACTGCTGGCGCGTCACGCCAGATTCGACCTCTATGTAAAGGCAAAGGGCGATGTATACGTGGACGATCATCACACTGTAGAGGACATCGGTATAGTTCTCGGGCAGGCCTTCGCGGAGGCAGTCGGCGACAAAAAGGGCATATGCCGCTACGGAAGCTGCATTCTGCCGATGGACGAGGCGCTGATCATGTGTGCTGTGGACATCTCGGGCAGGGATTACCTGGGATATTCCCTCGAGATCCCTACGGAGAAAGTCGGCACCTTCGACACTGAACTGAACGAAGAGTTCTGGCTCGGCTTTACGAGAAACGCGGGCGTAACCCTTCACCTGCAGCAGCTTGCCGGCAAAAATTCACACCACATCATAGAAGGTGCATTCAAGGCGGCAGCAAGGGCGCTTAAACAGGCCGTCTCTATAGACGCGGCATATGCAGACGAGATCCCGTCGACCAAGGGACTGCTTTAGGAGGATGATACATGGTAGCAATCATTGATTACGGTGTCGGAAACCTGTTTTCGCTGAAGAGCTCACTGAAGGAGATAGGAGCGGAAGCGGTAGTGACATCAGACGAGAAAGTGATAGCGGAAGCTGACAGGATAATTCTGCCGGGCGTCGGCGCATTTGAGGATGCTGCGCGCAAGCTCAGAGAATCCGGCATGGCGGAAGTTGTAAAGAGAGAAGCGGCTGCGGGCAAACCGATGATGGGCATCTGCCTGGGCATGCAGCTTATGTTTGACGTAGGCTACGAGTACGGAGTTCATGAAGGACTCGGCCTTATAAAAGGCAGCGTGCGTCCTATTGCCGATGTGATACCTGCGGGCTACAAGATACCGCACATAGGCTGGAATCTCCTCAGATTCAGGAAGGAATCCCCGCTGTTCAAGTATATAAAAGAAGAAGACTATGTGTATTTTGTGCACTCGTACTACGCGGCGGAATGCGATGAGTCGGTCATCGCGGTAACGGAGTACGGGGCAGAGCTTACTGCGGCTGTCGCAAACGGAAACGTGTACGGCTGCCAGTTCCACCCGGAAAAGAGCGGTGAGGTCGGCATGAAGATACTGAAAGCATTTGTGGAGCTTTAGCATGATAATATACCCAGCAATTGATCTGTATGACGGTAAGGCTGTGAGGCTTTTCAAGGGCGACTATGCTCAGATGACAGTGTACAGCGATAACCCGCCTGAAATAGCCGAGGCTTTTATCCAAGCAGGCGCGCGCCGCATACACACAGTCGATCTCGAGGGGGCCAAAGAGGGCAGTACACCGAACTTTGATACGGTGCTTGCCATAAAGGCGGCTGCAGACGCTGCCGCCTCGCTTGCAGACGGAAGCCGGGCGTTCGTGGAGATCGGAGGAGGCATCAGAGATGATGAGACTGTCGCAAAATATCTCGATGCAGGAATAGACAGAGTTATACTCGGCACTGCGGCTGTGAACGATCCGGCGTTCCTGGAGCGCTGTGTCAGCAGCTATGGAGAGAGGATCGCCGTCGGAATCGATGTGAGGGACGGCTTCGTGGCAGTGAAAGGCTGGACGGAGCTCTCCAGGTACAGACTCGAAGAGTTTGCACAGATGATGCAGGATGCCGGAGTGAAGACCATAATCTGCACAGACATATCCAGGGACGGGGCCATGCGCGGCACGAACCGTGAACTCTACAGACAGCTCTCGGAAAATCTGGATATAGATATTGTAGCGTCGGGAGGGGTATCTGCGATCGAAGACGTGGAAGCTCTGGCGGCGCTTGGCATCCACGGAGCCATAATCGGAAAGGCGTATTACACAGGGGCGATAGACCTCGCGGAGGCAGTAGAAAAAGGAGCTGCGAAATGATAACAAAAAGGATAATCCCATGTCTTGATGTAAAGGACGGAAGAGTCGTAAAAGGGGTCAACTTTGAGAACCTGGGCGATGTTGCGTCACCGGTCGACATGGCAAAGCTATATACAAAATCGGGCGCGGATGAGCTGGTGTTTTACGACATCACGGCGAGCGCGGAGGGGCGCAAGCTCTTCACTGAGATCCTCACTGAAACAGCATCGAACGTATTCATACCTCTGACAGTTGGAGGAGGAATCAGCAGCATTGCTGACTTCGACCGCGTGCTTAAGTGCGGCGCTGACAAGGTAAGCGTGAACTCCGGAGCCATAAGGAACCCGGGCATCATCACAGAGGCGGCAAAGCTTTACGGCGACCAGTGCGTGGTGCTCTCATGCGACATCAAGCGCGTGGGTGGTGAGTTCAGAGTCTTTGCCAGAGGCGGCAGGGACGACACCGGCATGGAGGCAATAGAGTGGATAAAGCGCTGCGTAGGCATGGGCGCAGGCGAGGTCGTGGTAAACTCGATAGATACTGACGGAGTAAAGACCGGCTTTGATATAGAGATGCTCGACGCGGTATGCAAGGCGGTCTCGGTACCTGTCATAGCCAGCGGCGGCGCAGGCAGTATCGAAGATTTCATAGAACTGTTCCGCAGGATCCCTGACATAGACGCGGGGCTTGCAGCGTCGATATTCCACTTCGGCGAGGTCTCCATAAGCGACCTCAAGGACCGTATGGCGGAAGAGGGTATCCCGGTCAGACGATAGACGGACAGGATGCTGCAGAAACCGGGCTGAAACAAAGCCGTAACGACCGGAATGAAAGGCGATATTTACAATGATAGAAATCAGTGAACTGAAATTTGACGATAAGGGACTGATCCCGGCGATAGTCGTGGACGCAGTCACGAAGAGGGTGCTTACCCTCGCATATATGAATGAGGAAAGCCTCCGCATCTCGATGGAGAAGGAACTGACCTGTTTCTTCAGCCGCTCGAGGCAGGAGCTCTGGCTCAAGGGAGAGACCAGCGGCAACTACCAGCACATCGTGAGCATCACTGCCGACTGCGACAGAGACGCGCTTGTGGTGATGGTGGAGCCGGACGGCCCTGCGTGCCATCTCGGCACGGAGTCGTGCTTCGAATACCCAGTCTGGGAGAGCGGCACACTCAAGGAGTTCTCATATGAGGGACTCATGGACCTGATAGACGGACGCCGCACCGAGCCTAAGGAGGGCTCCTACACGAGCTATCTCTTCGAAAAGGGACTCGACAAGATCCTCAAGAAGGTGGGTGAGGAAACGACCGAAGTGATAGTCGCGGCAAAATCTGCTGAGCAGAACGGCGACAACGCAGAGACCGTTTACGAGATAGCCGACCTTGCGTACCACGTGATGGTGCTGATGGATGAAGCGGGCATCACACTCGAAGACATCCACAGAGAGCTGGCTTCGCGCCACGTTATAGATAAAAAAGTAAAACAGGAGAAGATGGTCTGATGCAGGATTTCAATCTTCACATGCACACAACATACTGCGACGGAAAGGACACGGCCGAAGCCGTAACGCTGGCGGCGATAGAAGAGGGTCTTGCTGTAGCAGGCTTCTCCGGACATTCGTTTACACCGCATGACCAGAGCTACTGCATGAGCCGCGAGGGCACGCAGAGGTATATTGAAGAAATCAGCGGGCTGAAGCAAAAGTATGCCGGCAGCATCAGGCTGTTGCTGGGCATAGAGCTCGACCGTTACGCTGATACAGACCTCAGCCGGTTTGATTTCCGCATAGGCTCCGTACACTACATCTTTTCTGAAGAGGGAAAGAAAAAGAGAGACGGGATACTCGCGCGCCACGCAGGTGAAGAAGACCGCTCCGTATCAGACGCGGAACTGGAGGCGCTCATCAAGTACAAAGACTGGAGTCCTGTAGATGATTCCGCGGAAGAGCTGTGTATGTTTGCATTAGGCGGGGATGGCAGATGTGATGATCCTGTCATGCGCAAAGAGAAAATGCTGGAAGTTGCAGAACTGTACTTCGATACAGTCGGCGGCATAGTCGAGGCGACTGACTGCGACATCATAGGGCATTTCGACCTGATCACCAAATTCACGGAAGGCTGGGGATTCGGACCGGCCGGCAATGTGGTAAGCAGAGCCCGCTGCGGTGCTGCGGAATTTGTCAGCGACCTGTTTGATACATCTGATGAAAGGTATGTAGCCGCGTGGAAGAAGGCCATTGACCGTATATTCGATGACTGCGCGGAGAGGTATGGAAACGGTTACCGCAACAGGCTTGAGAAGCTGGGAGTTTTAGAGGCGGGCGACAAGCCGGTCTTCGAGATCAACACCGGCGCAATCAGCAAAGGCTACAGAACAACACCATATCCGTCAGCGGATCAGATCGCCTATATTAAGAGCAAAGGCGGCGTGCTCATACTGAGCTCGGACAGCCACGCAGCCGGAACCATCTGCTATGGCTTTGAGGAATTTGGAAAAATCTTGTAAATTATTCGTTTTTTCCCCGGATTTGACAAGTTTTGGGCCGTGAAGATAGACTTTTGTCGCCCAAAGCTTGAACATTTAGACATTTTATCGGAATTTGACAAGCTATTTTGCAAATAGACTTGTCAAATTTTCATTTTTGAGCAAAATGTTCAAGATTTCTATTGTACTTTACTGAAATAGCCGCCGTTCAGGGCGAAAATCTTGTCAAAATGGTCTGTTTTCCGGAAGATTTTCAAGTTTACCGATGTTTATATCAGATTCAGCACCGTTACGAAAAGGGGAAGCCCGTATCCGATCCGAAATGACATATGTATCTCAGATCCGATCCGGGCTCCGCCGTTTTTGTGTAAATATGTCTGCTGCAGCTACTCCGTGCGGAGGGCCACTACAGGGTCCTTGCGCGCTGCCATTCCCGACGGAATGAGACCTGCGATGAAGGTGAGGAATATGCTGATGAGCACCAGCGCCACTCCTCCGACTGCAGGCAGTATAGCCTTCAGTGCGGAGATCTTGGTCAGACTGATCAGGACCTTGTTAATAGGTATGAGCAGCAACAGGCTCAGTCCTATGCCGATCACACCTGCGCACAATCCGATGATGATCGTTTCCGCGTTGAATATTCTTGCGATATCTTTCTTTGATGCTCCTATAGCGCGGAGTATGCCGATCTCCTTGGTACGCTCCAGAACGGAGATGTATGTGATGACTCCGATCATTATTGAGGATACTATCAGTGAGATCGCGACGAATGCGATAAGCACGTAGCTGACAGCGTTAGTGATGTTCTTTACGGATTTGATGAGCACACCTGTGACGTCCGTATAGCTGATTACCTTGTCTTCGTCGCCGTTGTCTGTCATCTCCTGATTATAGTCATCAATAAACTTCAGGAACTTCTCCTTGGACTCAAAGTCCTTAAGGAAGAATGACATCGTAAACGGTTTGTTGATGTCGGCATAGCCGAGCTTCACCAGATTGGTATCGTAGCTGGTCTCAGCGCCTCCGGATATGTAGGCGGTGATGAGCCTTGTAATCTCGTCCTCATCCATCTTCATGGTAAAGGCGTCAGCTATTCCGGAAGGATCGATCTTGAACTGCTTGCCGACTGCTTCTGCAGCTTTGCCTAGCGCAGGGCCTACCACCTGGGAGTTCTGCATCATCTCAATAAGTTCACCGTACTGTTTGATGCCGCTCTGGACTTCATCGCTTTTGATATACGGATCCGCAACAGCTTCAAGAGCCTTCCTCAGGATGTCCTCCGGCTTGATCTGCGGCTGCGATGCCATGTTTTCATCAATGGTTTTATTGAACTGATCGGCAGCATCGCTGAACCGCTGCGCAACTTCTGCAGCCTGTTCTTCGGTAAGAGCTCCGCCGCTTCTTGCCATCACCTCTTCTGTCGTGATGCCGTTCTGAAGGATGTTAAAGGCATCATCCTCAGTGAAACCGAATTCCTCAGGGAACATCTTTACCATTTCTTTTGCCGCTTCCTTCTGAGCAGCTTCCTTTGCCTGATTCTTTGCAGCTTCTGCGGCTGCCGGATCCGTCGCGACCGCCAGACCTTTCATTATCTCAGGACTGGTTATAATCAGGGCTTTACCGTATCCGCCGATAAGAGGGTTGACCACTTTCGCATGCTTTCCCTTGTTCTGATTACCGGCGATGGCTTTGGCGACCAGTTCGTCATTTAACTTGAATTTGTCCGGATTCGAACTGTACTGCTTTACGATATAGTCGATCATACCGTTACAGCCTTTGCGGAGGGCTGAATTGACATCTTCTTCTATCTTTTCAGCAGAATCATTGCCGGCAAGATCCTTTATTTCCTTTTTCGCGATTTTCTCTATATCTTTCTTTATCGCATTAGGGTCGATATCGCCGCCTAGAGCCTTTCTGAGCTTACCCTCGTCTATGCTTATCATGTCCTCAAAGCCAAGGCCTTCGCTGTTATTGTTGCGAATGTCTTCGAAGGTCTTTCCGCTGAAGACATCGATATTTTTATTGAGGAGCTGGATCTTTACTATATCTGACTCAGCCGCGTACTTGATCATGTGCTGCGTGAGCGAAGGGAGATATCCCACGCCTGATTCCATGGCTTTGGCTCCTGAAGCCTCCTTCGCGCATACTATGCCGCTTATGTGCAGCTTCTCCGACTTCCTGATGAGATCTTCCATGTAGTCATCATCATCGGACATGTCTTCCCACACTTCGTAAGAGGAATTGTGCCTGTAGGTGTCACAGGCGTGCACAAGAGCGAATTCCATGCCAAGGAAGTCATCATATGTCCATTCAAGGCGCTCATTGTTATTCTCTACCTTTACCCCGTCCATGACATCGTTGATCATGTCCTTGAGTTCCTGCGGATCACGGAGACCGAGAGTATAGACGATGTAATCATTCAGCTGGTCTTCGCTGTCGAGCACCAGCAGCAGCTCGTCGTATTTCTCCGGCCATTTGCCGGCTAGGACCTTGTACTGTGACTTCAGAAGCTCCTCGTTGTCCATCATCTGGAAGAAGACGTCTGTATTCATCATCGAGAAGCTGCTCTGCTGCAGACCGCTCATGTAGGACTGCATAATGGAGCCCGGGCTGACCCTCAGAGGACCGTACTTCATGTTGGTCGAATATATATTGACCGAGAGGCCGTATGAATACTGGTATGAATTGAACCAGTCTCCGATAGTATCTATATTTTCATCGATACGTTTCTTGAACGACGCCAGATCGTTGGAACCTACGCTGGCAAGCAGGTCGGTCATGATCTGCTGCTCATGCAGCTTGTTGCCTGATGCCTCGCCCTCAGTGTCGCTGGCATTGGCCATGAACGCTGTGATCATTGAAGTCATGTCGGCAGTTTCGGACATTATGGTAAGAGGATATGACGAAAGAGTGTCCTCCTCGAGTTTGTCGATATATGTCTGGAATCCGTTTGAAACGGAAAGTATAAGGGCGATTCCGATTATGCCTATGCTTCCGGCGAATGCCGTGAGCAGGGTACGGGCCTTTTTGGTCATCAGGTTGTTGAGCGACAGATGGAGGGCAGTTCCCAGCGACATCGATTTATTGCGGCGCCGGACAGCTCTTCCGCCGGACTTCTGCCTGTGACTTGTCGCGGCCTGATCTGCTGCCGCGCTTACCGCCTGGCTCCCTGCAGCACCGGCAACAGCATTTATCCCGGCGGGCATACCTTCGCCGACAGTGCAGACGGCCGGATCAAACGGGTCGCTGTCGCTTATCACCTGTCCGTCAGACAGCCTGACTATTCTTGTCGAATAGGCTTCAGCAAGATCAGGGTTATGGGTGACCATAATGACCAGTCTGTCTTCGGATATCCCTTTGAGAATAGCCATTACCTGTGTACTGGTCTCGGTGTCGAGAGCGCCGGTAGGCTCATCCGCAAGGATTATGCTCGGATCGTTTATAAGTGCACGTGCTATGGCAACACGCTGCACCTGGCCTCCGGACATCTCCGCAGGCTTCTTGTTTATCTGATCTCCCAGGCCGACCTGCTCAAGAGCCTCTATCGCGCGGGCTCTTCTTTCAGAGGCGGATACACCCGACAGGGTCAGGGCGAGTTCTACGTTCGAAAGTACGGTCTGGTGCGAGATCAGGTTGTAGCTCTGGAAGACGAATCCTATAGTATCGTTTCTGTAGGCGTCCCAGTCAGCATCCTTGTATTCCTTGGTACTGATGCCGTCGATGAGAAGGTCGCCGTCTGTATACTGATCGAGTCCTCCGAGTATGTTGAGCATGGTGGTTTTGCCGCAGCCCGAAGGTCCGAGTATCGAAACGAACTCGCTTTCTCTGAAGGCGAGGTCGATGCCTCTCAGCGCGTGAACAGTCTCAGCGCCGGTCCTGTATTCTTTTGTGATACCTCTGAGTTCGAGCATTGGACATATTTCTCCATGTTACATTAAGTTTACAATCTAAAATTTTACATCTTTCAGAGGCTTTCTTCAATCAATGCATAAGCAACTTACAGGAATTTCACAAATGCTACACAAAAGGACCTCACGCGCTCGCATAAACAGCAAAAGAATGATAAAATAAACAAGTTCGGGTCCCGGCTAAGGACCCGCTAAAAACAACCGAAAGGCGAATTCAAAAATGGCTAATAACTGGACACTTAATGAAAATGGAAACATCGTGTTCCCGGTACCGGATACTGTAAAGATCCCGTGGGACAAGAGCAGGGGCGACCTGCCGCTTACGATCGAGTACTTCAACGGGACCATGTACGAGAAGATAGAGCAGACCGCGAAAAAGCATCCGCTTAATATAGCTCTCGACTTCATGGGCAAACATATCACATATAAATACATGATCGATCAGATCAACCTCTGCGCTAAATCACTCAGGATACTCGGTATCCGTGAAAACGACAGGGTCACGATCGCCATGCCTAACTGTCCGCAGGCGATATACATGCTTTATGCGATCAACCTGGTCGGAGCAGTCGCCAACATGGTGCACCCTCTGAGCGCAGAGAAAGAGATAGAAAACTACCTCAACATGTCGAACTCGGTCATGGTGGTCACGCTCGACCAGTTTTACCATAAGATCGAAGCGATCCGTAAAAACACAAAAATACAGAATGTCATCATAGCCCGCATCAGAGACGAGCTGACAAGGCCTATCAAAGTCGGGTACATGCTGACCGAAGGCCGTAAGATACAGAAGATCCCTAAAGACGCGCCTGTATTCCAGTGGCCTGACTTCATGGGCCTGGGCAGACACTGCGGATATGAATATAAGGTGAAGAGAAAGCCTGAAGATCCGGCAGCGATCCTTTACTCGGGCGGCACAACAGGCATAACTAAGGGCATAGTGCTGACGAATCTCAATTTCAATGCTCTGGGCGCTCAGGTCATAGCCGCGAATCCTATATACAGGATCGGTGACAAGATGCTCTCTGCCATGCCTATATTCCACGGCTTCGGACTTGGTGTTTGCATACACACAATGCTGGCCGGAGGCGGACGCTGCGTGCTGGTGCCTAGGTTCACACCAAAGAGCTATGCTAAGCTGATCACGAAGTACAGATGCAACTTTATAGCAGGAGTGCCTACGCTGTTTGAGGCGCTGCTGAGACTGCCATCGATGAACGGAAAAGACCTTTCATCGCTCAAGGGCGTTTTCTCGGGCGGCGATTCGCTCTCGATAGAGCTCAAAAAGAAATTCGACAAGTTCCTGTACGATCACAATTCCAAGATACAGGTCCGTGAGGGATACGGCACAACGGAGAGCGTAACGGCTGCCTGCCTGACTCCTCCGCAGATGCACAAGGAAGGCAGTATCGGAATACCTTTCCCTGACATGTATTACAAGATCGTCAAGCCGGGCACTGCTGAAGAGCTGCCGTACGGCGAAGAGGGTGAGATACTCATGTCCGGACCGACCGTTATGGCGGGATACCTCGACATGCCTGCTGAGACAGCGGAGACCATAAGGGAGCATGAAGACGGTCTGAAGTGGCTGTACACCGGAGACCTCGGCACCATGGACGACGAGGGCTTCATCTACTTCCGCGGCAGAGCCAAGAGAATGATCATATCGTCGGGATACAACATCTATCCTGCACAGCTCGAGAACGTGTTCGACGCACATGAGAAGGTGCAGATGAGCTGCTGTGTCGGAGTTCCTGACAGCTATAAGATGCAGAAGGTAAAGATGTTCGTTATGCCTAAGAGCGGCGTCACCGGAGATGATGCTCTCAAGGAAGAGCTTCTGGCTTACGCCAGAAAGCACATCGCGAAATACGCGATGCCTTATGACATAGAATTCCGCAGTGAGCTTCCGAAGACACTCGTTGGCAAGGTAGCATACCGCGTGCTCGAAGAGGAAGAAGCAGAAAAATATAAGGCTGAGCAGGAAGCCGCAAAAGAAGCAGAAGCTAACTAAACAGAAAGCGGAACGGGAATGGAAAGACAGGATAAGGGGCTCGCGTGGATGCTCCGGTATGAAAATATCGCCTGGTATGAGGACGGCGTGGTCAGGATACTGGACCGGCGCATCTATCCGATCGAGGTGGTAAAGGTAGAGTGCAAAACCCATCAGGAAGTCGCTGACGCCATACGCGAAATGGTGACACAGAGCGCCGGTCCGTACACAGCGGCGGCCATGGGCATGGCACTGGCTGCATATGAGTGCAAGGGCAGGAGCGAGGCTGAACAGACAGAATATCTTGAGGCCGCCGCATACACCATCTCGCATGCGAGACCGACCACCACATGGCGCATGGAGAAGATAACCGAAGCCTGCATCGCGAGGTCAAAAGAAGCATTTGCCGGAGGAATGAAAGACGTCTCCGAAGTCATTAAGAACTTCGCCATAGATCAGAACAACGAGAGATACGCCGGCATTGGCAAAGCCGGAAAGTACATGGCGGAGCTGTTCCCTGAACACGGCGCGGTCATGACATACTGTTTCGCTGAGACCATAGTCGGTATGATGCTTAAAGAGGCAAAACTGCAGGGCAAAGACATAAGGCTCTTCTGCCCGGAGACCAGGCCGTACTTCCAGGGCGCACGTCTTACGGCGAGCGTGGGGCACGACATGGGATTCGATGTCACCATAATAACCGACGGTATGCCTGCGTTTGTAATGAAGAAAGAAGGCATAGACGTATTCACGACAGCTGCTGATGTTATCTGCTGCGACGGGCATGTGATAAACAAGGTAGGAACATACAATACGGCAATAGCCGCGAAGTATCACGGAGTTCCGTATTACGTGAGCGGAACTCCAGATCAGGGGCATCCGACTGTGGATACCGTGAAGATAGAGATGAGAGATCCTGACTTTGTGCTCCAGGCTATGGGAACGCCTACTGCGAATCAGGAAGTGAATGGGTATTACCCGGCTTTCGATATAACTCCGCCTGAGCTTGTAAGCGGGGTAGTCACGGACCAGGGTGTGCTGTCACCGTATAAACTGTCGGACTACAAGGCTGTGAAAGATCAGTTTTTAGTCTGACGCTTACGGGCGGCACGGTCTTCGATCCAGGCCGGACCGAGAATAGATATCAGAATGAGAAATGATCCCAGAAGCATTGACGGGGTCATTTTTTCGTGCAGGAACAAAACTCCGAGTATTGCGGCGGTGAGCGGATTAAAGACAGCCAGAACACCTGCGCGCTCCGGGGTTATGTACTTCTGACCAAAAGGCTGTATCGTGAATCCGACACAGCTGCATATTATAGCAAGTGCCAGTATGGCTCCCCACTCGCTGCTGCTCTGAGGCATGCGCAGGTCTTCAAAGAAGAAAGCTCCGATAAAACCGAAGATGGCGATGAAGAGGAGCTGATAAATCGAAACTACCATCAGGTCATCATTCTTTGCGGCAGTATCCGTGACTATGACGGAAAGCGAATACCAGAATGTGCCAAGCAGAACGAGAAGCTCGCCGCTGGTAAATCCCAGCCGGTCACCCTTGAGGGTCAGAAAAGCGACGCCGATGATACATATGACTGCGGAAATAACGGTGATCCTGTCAGGAAATCTTCTGTGGATGATACATGCAAGCGCAGGCACGAGCACGACCACCATTCCTTCAAGAAATGCGGTCACTGATGAAGGGGTCGACTTAAGGCCCATCATCTCTGTGAGCATGGCAAGAAAAAAGGTGATGCCTATCAGGAAGCAATGAAACATCGTCCTGGCATCGACCCTGGTAAGATGCTTGCGGAAGAGTATCGCTATGATGACGAAAGCGATCGTGAAACGGAATCCTATGGTCAGGAAAGGACCCATAGTGCGCATGGCGATCTTTCCGAACAGCAAAGAACTGGAACGAAGCGCGAGCGCTATCGCCACCAGGACTTCTCCGATTCTTTCATTCATTTCGATCTCCGGCCCAAACTTTTTCATATCGGATTCATTATATAAGCCGATGTCTGTCCCTTCAAGCCTGCGAACGCCTTAAAATATTGTAAAGAAGCGCCTTGCAGAAGAAGGCGGATGTTATAATCCTATTCGTATAAATGGCGAATAATGTCCAGAAGGAAGGCAGAACAAATGGCAAAAGTAGATATTTTCTCCGGGTTTCTCGGAGCAGGCAAAACTACACTTATCAAAAAACTTATATCTGAAGGTTATGAGACAAAGAACATAGTACTGATCGAGAACGAATTCGGTGAGATCGGCGTTGACACAGGATTTCTCAGAGAATCGGGCATCAAGATCAATGAGATGGTTGCAGGCTGCATCTGCTGTACTCTCGTCGGAGATTTCGGAAAAGCTCTGAACGAGGTAGTAGAGCAGTACGATCCGGACAGGATCCTCATAGAGCCATCCGGAGTCGGCAAGCTGTCCGATGTCATCATCGCGGTCCAGGACCTGCAGAACGATAAGATCGAACTCAATGGCTTCACCACGGTCGTTGACGCCAAAAGATACAAGATGTATATGGAGAACTTCGGTGAGTTCTTTGCTAATCAGGTAGAGCACGCAAGTTCCATATTCCTTTCACATCAGCAGGGGATGTCTTCTGCCGAACTCGATGAGGTAGTGAAGGATATAAGGACTCTGAACAAGACTGCCCAGGTAGTTACGACTGACTGGGATCAGCTCAGCGGAGCAAAGATGCTCGAGGTAATGGAATCGGACAAGACTCTGCATGCTGAACTCGACAAGCTCAGAGCGGAAGCATATGAAGAGCTCGAAGCACATGAGCATGAACATGAGCACGAGCATGACGATGATGACGAACATGAACATCATCACCACCACCATCATCATGACCACGACGAAGACGATGAACATGAGCATGAGCACCATCATCACCATCATCACGATCACGATGACGACGATGATGATGACCATGAGCACGAGCATCATCACCATCATCACGACCACGATGACGACGACGATGATGACGAACATGAACACGAGCATCACCACCATCATCACCACCATCACCATCACCACCACCATCACGGACATGATGCGGATGAGGTGTTCGATGAGGTCGGAGCACAGACAAGCAACAAGTACACAAAGGCTGAGCTAGAGGATATCATCGATAGCCTTGATGAGTGCGGCGAGGTTCTCAGAGCAAAGGGCATCGTAGAGAACGCAGACGGAGGCTGGCTCGAATTCGACTATGTTCCGGGCGAAGGTGAAGTAAGAGAGACCGAAGCAGAAGCTACCGGTATGGTTGCTGTAATCGGCACAAGATTAAACAAGGAAAAACTCAATGAACTCTTCAGACTCGCGTAATGCAGGGAAGGGCTAGTAATAAACAAAGAAATGAGAGAAATACCCGTATATCTTTTTACCGGATTCCTCGGAGCCGGTAAGACAACATTCATAAAGGAGACGCTTGAGAATCATGAGTTCGGAGACGACGGACGCACACTGCTGCTTGTCTGCGAAAACGGCGAGGTGCAGTACGAACCTGAGAAATTCGTCGGTCCCGGAGTCAGAGTGGAGCGCATTAAGTCCGAAGCTGAGCTCAACGATGTGAACCTCGGCCGCATAAACAGACAGGGCGGATTCGACCGCGTTGTAGTGGAGATGAACGGCATGTGGGAGAATCAGAAACTGTTTGCGGCTATG
Organism: uncultured Eubacteriales bacterium; assembly: GCA_900320285.1. GTDB lineage: Bacteria > Bacillota > Clostridia > Peptostreptococcales > Anaerovoracaceae > Crickella. Next base: position 97,775 of record ONRQ01000001.1, on the reverse strand, counting down.
CCGCGCGGATGGCTGATCGCACAGGAGATGGCACTCTTCGATACGACCACTTTCATGATGTACAACAAGAACATGCGTCAGCTTTGCTTCAACAAAATGCAGACGGCTGACATGGTAGTGTTCAACCGCTGCGTGAAAGGCTTCGACAAGATGCCTTATCACAAGGAGGTCCGCATCGCAAACCGCAGCTCGATGATCGTATATGAGTATGGTATTGACGACCTGGAAGTCGATGACATCGTCGATCCGCTCCCATACGACATGAACGCTTCGAAGATAAAGATCGAAGACGAGTGGTACGCGGAGTGGTACCGCGATATAAACGAGAATGAGGACGACTACGACGGAAAGACTTTCGTCATAAAAGGAAGGGTCGCTCTGTCAGATGAGCTGCCGCAGGGGCAGTTTGCATTCGGAAGACACGTAATGACATGCTGCGAAGCAGATATCCAGTTTGCTGGACTGCTGGCTTATTACTCCGGTGCGGAGAAGCTGAGCGTGGGAGACTGGATCGAAATCACGGCCAAGGTACGCTGTGAATATACGGAAGCGTACAAGGAAAAGGGGCCGGTACTGTATATAAAGAAGCTTGAAAGATGCGAAGCCTGCAATCCGGAGGTCGCGACATTCTGAACTTAGAAGGGAAAGAAATATGAAAAACCGCAATACCAGAAAGAAAGCAAGGAATTTCCTGGGCACAGCGCTGGCGTTTGTACTGGCGCTTAGTCTGGTGGCCGGAGTTCTGCCGGTGATCGATCCTGCGTATGCCGGGTCGGAATTCCAGAGCGCGAGCCCTTTCAGTAAAACGGGCTATTCAACGTACTACCACAACGGCAGGTTTGCAAACAATCTCATCGTCAATGGCGTAGACATTTCAGACTGGCAGTCAAAAAAATGCAACTTTGCGCAGGCAAAGGCGGCCGGAGTGGATTACTCGATCATGAGAGTTACATGGACGTCGTACGGCAGGAGCAAGCTCACTCTTCACAATGATGAAAACTTCTCGTATCAGTATGCGAATGCGAAAGCGAACGGAGTCATGTGCGGAGTTTATGTATTCTCGCAGGCTACGAACGTCAGTGAAGGCGTTGCAGAGGCAAACTTTGCCATAAAGAGACTAAGGGAGCTCGGCATAGGTCCGAAAGATCTTGCGCTGCCTGTATATATGGACTATGAGTTTGCCGGCGGAAGACTCGGGCGTATGTACGGAATAAGCAGGACTGCCGCAACCAATGCTGCAGTGGCATTCTGCAATACTATCAAGGCAGCAGGCTATACACCGGGAATATACGCAAACACAACTTTCTTCGGATCGTACATGGCAACAGGCCAGTTTGCTCCGGATGTTGACCTTTGGTGCGCACAGTATTACAAACGTAATCAGTCGGGAGTCAACTATAGTAAATGGCAGTATTCGAGCAGTGCCAGGATCGACGGCATGCTTTCATACCTCGGCACAAAGGGAAGGATCGATGCTGATTTCTGGTATCTGAACAAGAACGAAGCAAAAGGATCCACGGTAACAAAGATAACCGGAAAAACGACACTGAGTGTTGCAGATGCGAGGGCACCTAAGTTCAAGCTTTATAAAGGCAGCAAGACCCTTAAGGAAGGCTCGGATTATATGATCGGCGGCATCAGGAACAACGCAAAGGGCCAGGGATATGTATATATCAAGGGTATAGGCGCATACGGCGGATACGCTCTGATCCCTATAACCATCGCGGACAAGACTTCCGGCAAGGATACTCAGGAGGTCAAATGCGCGAATTACCTGACAACTGCTTCAGGAGCATATTCGGCTTATATGGAGGTTCCGGCAGTAGTCGTAAAGGCGACCAAGATCAAGAAACTTAAAGGCAAGAAAAAGAAATTCTACATAGTTGTTAAAAAGAAACCAAAGGCAAACGCGAGCGGATATCAGGTGAAATACAGCCGTAACAGCGATATGTCGGACAGCGTTGTCAAGAAGATAGGAAAGAAGTACAACCGCGTAAGCAAAACTATCAAAACAAACGCGCGCAAGAGATACTACTATGTACAGGTAAGAACTTACAAGGATTCCGGCGGTACAAGATACTACTCCTCATGGAGTGCGACCAAGAAGGTCTGGGTCAAGTAGCCGATATCATATACCGGTAAAAACGATCATTCAGAAAATGAGGGAGGCTGAGGCCTCCCTTTTCGTTACAATGAAAAAACGACTCTGTACAAGCTGAACCCCATCAACATGTGCATAGCCGTTTCTTCAAAGCACTATCTCATATCGAGTTTTTCTAAAAGAGCTCTCCCCGTAGACCGGAGAGCCTTTTTAATGTTGTCCGCAAACATGCTCTTCCGAGCTGAACTGACAGCCTGCAATACAACATTTATGTTACCTTCATTGTATTGAATGTTAACACCCAATGTTATAATATTGTTTCGAATAATATAACATAATTACGAACAGGGCAAAACATGGCAGAAAAGAAGACAGCAAATCTGATACTCAGCCGCACGAGGAGAAACCAGATATATCTCCCGTACACGCGAAAGAAACCGTATTTCGAAGCGATAGCATCGGGCGATGACAACAGGATATCCGAACTTTCACAGGAAAACTACGAATATCCGACCGCGCTTTACAACAGATGCGGCTCATACAGTGAGGCTATGGACAAAATGTATTATGAGGCGGTGGGCGCGGCAAATGAGATGTGCCTTGTCTCTATACAGTCAGGCCTTCTCGATATGGTAGCCTACGACATACGCGATGAGTTCATCCGGGAATTTGACAACGCGGTCTCGCTTCCGGATCTCTACGACCTTGTTCATGGCATGGCGCACAATTACGCCATGAAGATGAAATATGTACTCAAGGAGAAGAGACGTTCACCGAGACTGGTGCGCATGATGACATATATAGAAGAACATCTTACCGAGAAGATAGAGCTTGCTGACATTGCGGAGCATGTAGGTATCAGCCGCACATACGCATCAGCGGTGTTCAGGGAAGAGCTCGGAATAACAATAAGTGAGTTCATACTTAAGGAGCGCCTGCTTGAAGCCAAACGCATGCTGAGAGACACAGATCTCACGGTAGCGAGCATAGCTGACAGGCTGGCGTTCTGCTCGCAAAGCTACTTTACCAAGAACTTTACTGAGGCAGAGGGAATGACTCCGGTAGAATACCGCAGGCAATTTGGCTAATTAGAAGCCGCTTGCACCTTATTACTTGGTCAACCTGACTTTATATGGATTATAAAAACTGGAAAAAAGCATATGTATGCATAGATCTCAAGTCTTTCTATGCGTCGGTGGAATGCGTAGAGCGTGGTCTGGATCCGATGACCACCGATCTTGTAGTGGCGGATCCGACCAGGGGTGACAGAACCATTTGTCTTGCGGTATCTCCTTCGCTCAAAGCAAAGGGAGTAAGCGGCAGGGCGAGGGTATTCGAGATCCCGAAGAGCCTTGAGTACATCATGGCCCCTCCGAGGATGAAGCTCTACATGGAGTACGCTGCGGAAATATATAAGATATATCTCGACTACGTCGCGCCGGAAGACATGCACGTCTATTCGATAGATGAAGTCTTCTTTGATGTGACTGCTTATCTGAAGAGATACAACATGGATCCGAAACAGATGGCGGAGTTTCTGATGAGAGAAGTCTATGAGAGGATAGGAGTAAGGGCAACGGCGGGTGTCGGTCCGAATCTGTATCTTGCGAAAATAGCCATGGACATAATCGCAAAACATGCAGAGGACTTCATAGGAGTGCTCGATGAAGATTCGTACAAGCTGCAGCTGTGGGATCACAGGCCCCTCACCGACTTCTGGATGATAGGACGCCAGACAGCAAAGAAATTTGAGCGCATAGGTATCACGACAATGGGCGGTATAGCTGCTCTCGCCGCGCGTGACGAGGACTGGTTCTACAAGACGTTCGGCATAAACGCCGAGCTCATGATAGACCACGCGTACGGTATAGAGACGACCGAAATGCCTGACATCAAAGGATATAAGACGAAGAGCAACTCGCTTTCGCATGGACAGGTTCTTATGCGTGACTACACGAATGAAGAGGGCCGGCTCATCATAAAGGAAATGACCGAGCAGCTCTGCCACGAGATGACGGATATAGGCAAGGTGACGCCTAATGTCTCGATCGCGGTCGGGTACAGCAATGCCCTCCATGTTCCTATGGTACATGGCTCTGTTTCGTTCGGTTACATGACGGATGCAGCTTCGGTTATAATGCCGGCTGTCGCGGATCTCTACGACAATATCACAAATCATGAATATCCGGTCAGAAGGATATTCGTAAACTTCAACGATATAAAGCTGAGGGAGGCTGACAAGCAGATGACCCTGTTCGACCTGGCTGATACGGAAGCTGAGGAAGAGGGCAAGACTAAAGGCCAGATGCGTAAAGAGGGGCTTTCTGATCCGGTATCGGAGACCCGGGCAAAGCTTAAACGCGATGCGGCTCTGCAGGAGGCTGTGAATTCCATTAGGAAAAAGTACGGCAAGGACGCCATGATAAGAGGAATGGATCTCGAGGAAGCTGCGACTACCATCGAGAGAAATCACCAGGTCGGCGGTCACAAAGAATGATGAGAAGTGTGTGAAGATGATGAAAGAAAACGATAAAAAATGTATAATTAAAAACGGCGGGCCGTGGGAGCGACCCGCATCATCCAGACCTAAAATGCCCCGCTCACAGCGGGCAAAACAGTTCGCTCCATTTGAAGCACTGACCGGTCTGTCTGAAAGACTGAAACAGGCCGAAGAAGAACATGAGAGGGAACTGCAGCGCAAATAATAAAAGAAAGAAATAATTGCTCTGAGACACAAAGTCTTCGGAGATGACATATAGGAGGGAAAAATGGGAGTTAATCTTAAAGGAAGAAGTTTTCTGACACTGATGGATTTCACGCCGGCAGAGATCAGATATATGCTCGATCTCGCGCACGACCTGAAGGCTAAAAAAAGACTCGGGATCAAAGGAAATTCACTTGAAGGTAAAAATATAGTACTGCTCTTCGAGAAGACATCGACAAGAACGAGATGCTCGTTCGAAGTCGCTGCAATGGATGAGGGAGCCGGAGTGACCTATCTCGACAGCAAGAGCTCTCAGATGGGCAAAAAGGAAAGCATTGCAGACACCGCGAAGGTACTCGGACGCATATTTGACGGCATAGAATACAGAGGATATGAGCAGGCTGTTGTAGAGGAGCTTGCTGCTGAATCAGGAGTGCCGGTATGGAATGGCCTCACCGATATCGATCATCCTACACAGATACTTGCAGACCTTCTTACTATCGAGGAGCATATTGCCAAGCCGCTCAATAAGGTCAAGGTGGTGTTCGTCGGAGACGTCAGAAACAACATGTCATATGCCTGGATGTACGGATGCGCCAAGATGGGTATGGACTTTGTAGCATACGGACCTGATGAACTCTGTGACGGAGTGGATCCTGACGTACTGGCGCGCGCGAATGCTGTAGCTGCTGAGACAGGAGCATCCATTACTGTTACCAGCGACGCGGCATCACTGAAGGGCGCCGATGTCATCTATACCGACATCTGGGCTTCGATGGGCGAAGAAGATCAGATCCCTGAAAGAGTAAGGCTGCTGACTCCTTTCAAGGTTACAGAAGAGCTTATGGCAAAAACGGAGAACCCGGAATGCATCTTCATGCACTGCCTGCCTTCATTCCATGACTTCGAGACCAAGATGGCTGCCGAGCAGATGAAGCTCGGATATGATATCAGAGAGGTCACGGATGAAGTCTTCTCCGGTAAAAACTCAGTCGTGTTTGATGAAGCCGAGAACAGACTGCACACGATCAAAGCGGTTATTGTTGCGACCCTCGCATAATAATAAAAACAAATAATAAGTTAAAGGAGATCTATAAAAAACATGGAATTCAAAATACCTGAATACAAGGCACCGGATTTTTCCTCACCGAAGCTTGTGAACGCGCCTGACTGCAAATTTGAAGCAGCAGACAGAGACGGCGTCGCTCCGGAGTACTTCCACAGCACATCGATGTTTCCTGAGTACTTCAAGGTAAATGGTGAGTGGAAGCTTGCAGAAGAGAGCAGGATGGACTCAAGCGTAGTACTCAGACCTGACGGCAGACTCGACGTAGTGGAAAACCGCAACATCTGCAAGGGAGATCTGGTTGCACTTGGAAGAAGTGAAGACGGACATGAAGGAATATTCGTTCACACGAAGGGCTTTGAGGACGAAGAGACAGAACTTGATGATCAGTTTGTTTTCCGCCAGGGCAGGAGCAGAGAAACTTCTTATGCCCGTGACTATGACAGACTGTTCGACCTTCTGAACTACGAAAAAGATCATGGAAACATCGTATGGGTCATGGGCCCGGCGTTCGCTTTCGATCATGACGCGAGAGCGTGCATGCAGTCACTGGTAGAAAACGGCTATGTAGACGCACTGTTTGCCGGCAACGCGCTTGCTACTCACGATCTTGAAGGAGCCCTGCTCAACACGGCGCTAGGTCAGGACATTTATACACAGAAATCACAGCCTAACGGACACTATAATCATCTTGATGTAGACAATAAGGTCCGCAGGAGCGGATCCATTCCTCAGTTCATTGAGGATTACGGTATCGATAACGGCATTATCTACAGCTGTGTAAAAAACAACGTACCTATAATACTTACAGGCTCAATAAGAGACGACGGTCCTATCCCTGAAGTCATCGCTGATGTGTATGAGGGACAGAACGTCATGAGGCAGACTGTGAAAAAGGCAACCACTGTCATCTGCCTTGCAACGATGCTTCATACCATCGCAACAGGCAATATGACCCCGTCGTTCAGAGTGCTCGAAGACGGAACCGTAAGACCTGTCTTCCTTTACACTGTTGATGCTGATGAGTTCGTTGTAAACAAGCTCCTTGACAGAGGAAGCCTTGCTGCGACTACCATAGTAACAAACGTACAGGATTTCATCACGATCGTAGCCAACGGGCTCGGTCTTGACTGGAAGAGATATTCATAAAATAAAAGAAAGGGGACCAAATGGGAGAAGTAAAGCATCTGATCAATATCACCGATCTGAGCGTAGAAGATATCGAACATCTGATGGAAACAGCAGATGATATCATCGCGCATCCTGATAAATACTGGGACAGCTGCGCGCATAAAAAACTTGCCACGCTGTTCTTTGAGCCAAGCACCAGAACCAGACTGTCCTTTACGGCAGCCATGATGGAGCTGGGCGGAAACGTTCTCGGCTTTGACCAGGCTCAGTCGAGTTCTTCGGCAAAGGGCGAGACGGTGTCGGATACCATCGTAATGGCAGGGTGCTATGCAGACATCATTGCCATGAGACATCCTAAGGAAGGCGCACCGGTCGTAGGCGCTGTAAAATCCACGGTCCCTATCATCAACGCGGGAGACGGAGGACACTTCCATCCTACGCAGACACTGACCGACCTCATGACCATTCACCGCAAGAAGGGAGAGATCGGAAACTTCACGGTAGGACTCTGCGGAGACCTTAAATACGGCAGAACAGTACATTCGCTGATAGACGCGCTGCTGAGATATGAAGGCGTAAAATTCGTAATGATCGCTCCTGAGGAGCTGAGGATCCCGGGATACATCAGGGACAGGCTCAATGAAGCGGGCGTTGAATGGTGCGAGGTGGAAAGCCTTGAGGACGCGATCCCTGAGCTCGATATACTGTACATGACGAGGATACAGCAGGAGAGGTTCCCGAACTGGGAAGAGTACGAGAAACTCAAGGACAGCTTCATACTTACAAGAGCGATGCTGAAGCCGGCAAAGGAAGACATGATAATCATGCATCCGCTGCCGCGCGTAAATGAGATCAGCGTGGATGTTGACGAAGATCCGAGAGCATGTTACTTCTACCAGGCGCTCATGGGAAAGTACATCCGAATGGCTCTTATACTGTATCTGCTGGGCATCAAATAAAGGAGGTTTCACATGAACATAGACGGAATCAACACAGGATATGTACTGGATCATATCAAGGCCGGCAAGGGCTTTGAACTCTATCACCTCCTCGGTCTCGACAAGGCGGACTGCACTGTAGCTATCATCCAGAGGGCAAGCAGCGCGAAGTACGGAGCTAAAGACATAATCAAGATCGACGCCGATATTCCGATCGACTACGATCTGATCGGATACATCAGTCCGGATATCACTGTCAATGTCGTAAAGGATCGCGAACTCGTCAAAAAGTTCAAACCAAAGCCGCCGACTATACTTACAAACGTGCTGGAATGCCGCAATCCAAGATGCATTACTTCGGTAGAGAGAGGCATACCGCAGAAGTTCAGGCTGGTTGACACTGAATCGAGAGATTACCGCTGCGTATACTGCGATACGCTGTATCGTGAAAACAAGTAGAAGTACGGACTCCATGGCCGGGCCATGGAGTCCTTTCGATAATGATATACCGGAGGGCGACCATGAAAAAAACAAGACTGCTTATTATGATACTGACTGCGGCGATGATATTCGCTTTTCCGCTGTCAGGATGCAGCAAACAGAATGAAAGTGAAGAGCCTGCTGATGCAGCGGCTGAAACAGAAACTGAAGCTGAAGCTGAGACTGAGGAAGGATCGGTGATCGACTATATGGTGCTGGTGAATCAGAGCAACCAATTGCCTGACGGATGGGAGGAAGCGCTTGAGACTACGACCATTACAAATTCCGTGGGTGATGAAGTATATGTTGAGAGCAAGGCTTACGAAGCATACTGTAAGCTCAAGGAGGCAGTAGAAAAGGACCTGGAAGGTTATGACAAGGGAGAGGTAAGACTTGAGCTGGATTCCGCATACAGAAGCGTTGCAGCCCAGCAGAAAATAGTCGAGGACTTCACTGAAAAATACGGCGAAGACTATGTAAAAAAATACGTCGCTGTTCCGGGATACTCCGAGCATCATACAGGACTTGCGCTTGATCTTTACTTCACGATAGACGGCAAGGACATCTATGAGAATGAGGATCTCGTTCAGTATCCGGATATCTGGGAAGCAATACACAAAAGACTTCCGGAGTTCGGATTCATACTTCGCTTCACCAAGGAGGGCGAAGCGATCACGGGCTATGCGTATGAGCCATGGCACATACGCTATCTTGACAACCCGGAGATAGCAAAAGAGATAACTGACAAGGGAATAACACTCGAAGAATATCTGGGAAAGTAAGCTGAATGGCCTGAGTCAGGAGGAAGATATGGGTATTATTGCAGGATTCATGGTGCCGCACCCGCCTATGATAGTGCCGGATATAGGCAGGGGCAGCGAGGCACAGGTGGCAGCTACAACTGCAGCCTATGAAAGAGTGGCGGATGAGATAGCCGCGCTCGCGCCTGAAACAATAGTGATAACAAGTCCGCATTCCATAATGTATGCGGACTACTTTCACATTTCACCCGGCAGGAGCGCGAGCGGAAGCTTTGCCGGCTTCAGGGCTCCGGGCGTAAGATTCAATGAAGATTATGACACTGAACTTGTCAGGGAGATCTGCCGGCTGGCTGATAAAGAGGACTTTCCTGCAGGCACTATGGGTGAACGGGATAAAGATCTCGATCACGGCACTATGGTGCCGCTCTGGTTCATAAGAAATAAGTATAAGGGCGGAAAGATAGTCCGCATAGGTCTTTCAGGACTTCCGCTTATAGACCACTACAGGCTCGGCATGATGATACGCGAAGCTGCTGAGAACACCGGCCGCAGAATAGTAATGGTGGCCAGCGGAGACCTTTCACACAAGCTGCAGGAGTATGGGCCTTACGGATACGTACCTGAAGGTCCTGAATACGATGAGCGCATCATGGATGTGATGGGCCGCGCCGCTTTCGGCGAGCTCCTTGACTTTGACAGCACCTTCTGCGACAAGGCTGCCGAGTGCGGTCACAGATCCTTCGTTATAATGGGAGGCGCGTTCGACGGTACTGCAGTGAAGGCGGAAAGACTGGTACATCAGGATGTTACGGGTGTCGGGTATGGCATCTGCACCTTCTACCCTGAAGACGCAGACGAAAGCAGGCATTTCCTGGAAGTTAAGATGGCGGAGATCGAAGAGGAACTGAAATCTAAGCGTGTGCAGTCCGATGAGTATGTAAGGCTGGCCCGTGAAGCTGTGGAGACATATGTGCTGAAACGGGAAGTGCTCGATGTTCCTGCGGGACTGCCTGAGGAGATGCTTTCTAAACAGGCGGGTACCTTTGTATCGATACACGAGCACGGAGAACTCAGGGGCTGCATAGGGACAATCGGTCCTACAAGGAGCAGCATTGCAGAGGAGATCATCGGAAACGCGATCAGTGCTTCGACGAGAGATCCAAGGTTCCCTGCAATAAAACCGGATGAGCTGCCATGGCTTGAAATAAATGTGGACGTGCTGGGTGAGGCAGAAGACATAGATTCCGAAGACGAGCTCGATGTAAAGAGATACGGGGTCATAGTCAGCTGCGGGCGAAGGAGAGGCCTGCTTCTCCCTGATCTCGACGGCATAGACACGCCGCGGCAGCAGGTGGAGATCGCCATGAAGAAGGGCGGCATCCACAAATTTGAAAAATATAAACTACAGAGATTCGAAGTGATAAGGCACTACTGATATGGCTGTTTGCAAAGTATGCTTCAGACACTGCAATATTCCGGAAGGCGGACTGGGCTTCTGCGGAGCACGTACCTGCGCCAGCGGAGAGGTGACTGCCGCAAACTACGGCAGGGTCACTTCACTTGCTCTCGACCCGATAGAGAAGAAACCGCTCGCAAGGTTCCACCCGGGATCCATGATACTTTCAGCCGGCAGCTACGGCTGTAATCTCAGATGCCCGTTCTGTCAGAACTATCAGATCTCCTGGTCAGAGGAGGCATACCGGTTCGCGGACAGAGCCGAATACATATCTCCGGAAGAAATGGCGGGAATAGCGCTCTCGTGCAGGGACAGGGGCAACATAGGCGTGGCGTTCACGTACAATGAACCGCTTATCGGCTATGAGTACATCCGCGACACGGCAAAACTCGTGCACGAGCAGGGCATGTTCAACGTGATGGTTACCAACGGGACTGCAGATCTGTCAGTGCTAAGTGAACTGGTACCGTATATAGATGCGATGAACATAGACCTCAAAGGTTTCACCGATCATTATTACAACGAGGTACTCGGAGGTGACCGCACCATGACCATGGCTTTCATCGAAGAGGCGGTGAAGCACTGCCATGTGGAACTTACAACGCTGATCGTTCCGGGGGAGAACGACAGCGAGGATGAGATGCGTGAGATGACAGAATGGATAGCCGGCCTCACGAGCGGAGAGGAGATCCCACTTCATATCTCGAGATTCTTCCCGAGGTTTCATATGACGGACAGAGACGCAACGAAGGTGAGGCTGGTCTACAGGCTTGCAGACATAGCCCGCGAAAGACTGCGGTATGTATATACCGGCAATTGTTAGTTCTAAAACAGTTAAAAAGTGAGAGGAACATACAAGGAAATTAGTGAACGACCTCCTTACTGAAAATACAAGTCAAATAGAAAAGTACATCCTGGTCGCAGTTGCCTCGGGAAACGAAGAGGCCGCGTGGGACTCGCTTGACGAGCTTTCGGATCTGCTTGAAACAGCCGGCGGAGAGACTGTGATGCAGGCTGTGCAGAATCTTGCCCATCCGGACAAGTCAACATATATAGGCAAGGGTAAGGCTGCTGAACTCCGTGAGTCGATAGAGATACACGAAGCCGATGGCATAATCTGTGACGATGAGCTGACAGCATCGCAGATGCGAAACCTGTCCGAACTTACGGGAGCGAAAGTCATCGACAGAACGACACTCATACTGGATATCTTTGCAGCTCATGCACGCACAAGAGAGGGCAAGCTGCAGGTGGAGATAGCTCAGCAGAAGTACAGATACGCAAGACTCCGCGGAATGGGTGAAGCGCTTTCGAGACTCGGAGCCGGGATCGGCACGAGAGGTCCGGGTGAGACCAAGCTCGAGACGGACAGGCGTGTGATACAGAAGCGCATAAAGATCCTTTCGGATGATATAGAGGCCATGAAGAGGGCACGCGATACTGCCCGGAAAAAACGCTCCGCGAACGCCATACCGACCGCAGCCATTGTAGGATACACCAACGCAGGCAAGTCTACACTGCTCAACAGGCTCACCGGCTCGGACGTGCTGTCCGAAGATAAGCTTTTTGCGACTCTCGATCCGACGACGAGGATGGCAATGCTTCCTGACGGCCAGCAGGTGCTATTCACTGACACAGTAGGCTTTATCAACAAGCTGCCGCATAATCTTGTTGACGCGTTTCGAAGCACTCTGGAAGAGGCCGGCTATGCCGATGTCATAGTACATGTGATAGATGCCTCAGATCCGCAGGCAGAGATGCACAGAAGGGTGGTCTATGATACACTCATAGACCTCGGAATAAGCGACAAGCCCGTGATTACTGTCTGGAACAAGGCAGATCTCGTCGATGAGGATGCGCTTTTCAGAGACTTCGGAGCAAATGCCTCGGTGAAGATATCAGCAAAGACCGGTCGGGGCATAGATGAGTTTTATGATGAACTCGCAAGGATTCTCAGGGACAACCGTATTTACATAGATACTATCATCCCGTACAGGGATACCGCTGTAGTGGCGGAGATAAGAAAGACAGGCCAGCTCCTCTACGAAGAGTATGAGGAGGAGGGAATACACATAAAGGCATACGTACCGCGTGCGCTGGCTGCTAAAAGGGAACTATATTGATCAGAATGATTAAAAAACTGATGTTTTTTATAATACTTGCGGCCATAATTGTACTTGGACTCAGCACGTATGTGACTCAGTCTGTAAAAAGTGAGATAGCCGGGGTCGATACCGGTGGTGGACTGAGCGCCGCTGAAGCAGATGAATGCAAAAGCATCGACCCGCAGTGCGTACTGGTACTGGGTTGTGCGGTATGGGCAGATAATGAGCCGTCACCAATGCTCAGAGACAGACTCGATGCAGCTATTGCTCTCTACAAGGCAGGTGTTGCGCCCAGGATCCTGCTGAGCGGCGACAACAGTATCCCTGAGTACAGCGAACCGGACTGCATGCTGAAGTATACCCTGGCTCAGGGAGTACCCCCTGAGGATATATTTCTGGACTATGCAGGATTTTCGACCTACGAATCAGTGTACCGGTCGCACGCGGTGTTCATGGCAGACCGCCTTATCGTGGTCACGCAGAAGTATCATCTGTTCAGGGCGCTGAAAGCCTGTGAAGCACTTGGCATTGAGGCAAAGGGCGTGGCATCGGACCAGCAGAAATACAAAGGCAGGTTTTACAGAGAAGCGCGTGAAGTGTTGGCCCGCAACAAGGACTTTTTCAAAGGAATCATAAAGGCGAAGCCGACGTATCTGGGCGATGAGATCCCGATTGACGGTGACGGAACAGTAACGCATCTTAATTAGAGTAAGGATTAAAGTAAAAATGAACGAAGCTGAAAAAAGAGGCCGCGCATACCTTGAAAGCAAGGGAATGAGCGACCGTATAATAGATTTCAGGAATACGGATATAACCGCAGAAAGCACCGCCCTGGCGCTCGATGTTGACGTAGACCGCATCTGCAAAGGCCTGGCATTCAAGGGCAAGGGCGGAACTGCGATCGTGGTCATTGCGTCGGGGAAGTCACGTGTAAACAACGGAATGTTCAGGAACGTATTCGGATTCAGGCCTACGATGCTTCCGGCGGAGCAGACCGAAGAGCTGGTAGGCCACATCGCAGGAACTATCAATCCGTTCTGCCTCAAGGACACGGCAAAGCTCTATCTCGACCTTTCAATCAGAAAGCATGTGGGAGAGACAGTCTTCCCGGGCATTGGCGGAGAGGACTCTGTAGTTGAGCTGACACCGGATGAACTCGAAAAACTGTCCGACCCGGTATGCTGGGTAAAAGTCACTATATAGCAGGCAATAAAAACATCCCCAGATACCGTTGGCATCAGGGGATGTTTTTATTGTGACGTGTTGTTATTTTTGTACCACTTTTCTTGCGGTTTTGATCGCTTTACATGAGCAGACCAGTCTGCACAGATGACAACCCACGCACTTACTGCCTATCAGAAGCGGCCTGCGCGTTGCCTCATCGAATCTGATGGCCTGATGGCCGCCGTCCATGCACGAAATATAGCATCTGCCGCAACCATTGCATAAGTCATAGTCGAATACCGGATACAGTATGGTATCTCTTTCTATGCTGTGATGATCGACTACCGTGCCTGCTGCACCGCCTATGAGAGCCTGCAGCGATGCTATGCCTTTGCACTTCATATAATTCTCAAGGCCTTCGATCAAATCATCTATGATCCTGTATCCATACTGCATTACAGCTGTTGTTATCTGCAGGCTTCCGGAACCGAGAAGCAAGAACTCAAGCGCATCGTGCCATGTCTCTATTCCTCCCATGCCGCTTATGTGCTTGCCATCAAGTTCTTCGCATCTGGACAGATCCGAGATAAACCTCAGCGCTATCGGCTTTACCGCATTACCGGAGTAACCGCCGACAATGGATTTGCCCCTTACTGCAGGCTCTGCCACAAGAGTGTCGATATCAACGCCCGTTATGGAATTGATCGTATTGATGGCTGCGATACCGTCAGCCCCTCCGCGCTTTGCTGCGAGCGCAATCGGTACCATGTCTGTGATATTTGGCGTGAGTTTTGCAAGTACAGGAAGTGTCGTTCCTCTCTTGGTAGCCCTTGTGAACTTTTCCACCAGCTCCGGTGACTGGCCTATCGTAACGCCCAGATCATCATCTTCCATGTTCGGACATGAGAAGTTGCATTCGATCACCGATGCACCGGCTTTTTCACATTTTGCCGCAAGGTCTGTCCACTCCTGTTCGTTCTGCCCCATGATAGATGCAATGATGACCTTTGTAGGGAATTCTTTTCTCAGTTGTTCAAATATCTGCATGTTCTCTTCGACACTGTGGTCTGAGAGCTGCTCGATGTTTTTGAATCCGATGAATGCGTTGGAGTGATGCCTGACTGCTGAGAACCTCGGAGAGGTCTCGTGCTGAGGAAAGTTACAGATGGTCTTGAAAGAAGCTCCTGCCCATCCTGCCTCAAAGGCACGTTTGCACATGTCATAAGAGCTTGCAACTACCGACGATGACAGAAGGAAAGGGTTCTCCAGCTTTATTCCGCAGATATCAGTCGACAGATCAACCTGCTCGATCCTGTTTGCAGGAAGGAGATCGGCATTGTTTTTCACCTGCAGAATGACCTCGTGGATTTCAACCGGAAGACTCTTCTCGTTAAGCACACAGGCCCTTTCGCATGGAGCATTGCAGTACGTGCAGTCGCAGGTCAGCTTATTGACTGCTCCGATATAATTTCTGAAGTACAACGACTTGAGGATATTACCTACATCAGCATGCTGCGGACATGCGTTTGTACAAGGCGGATCAAGACAGACCAGACATTTGCTTACTTCGGATCTGTCAAAAGCCGATACATATTTTTCAATGTTGCGATCCATGAATCCTTCACCTCCGTGAGTGTGCTAAATCATTATCAGCATTTTATAACTATTACACTATTTATTATATTTGATTGTTACCCTATAATACACTATTAAGAAATTATTTGTGAGAATAAATGTATGCAATAATCCGGACATGCATGCCGGATGATGAACGGATCGAATAATAATGACTATGAAAAAGAATCTATACGGAAAAAATGTGTTTGTAACAGGTGCTTCTTCGGGTATCGGCAGGGCCTGCGCCAGAATGTTCGCGATGAATGGATGTGATGTCACGGGTGTTTCCAGAAATACCGAAGAAATGACCGAGCATTTTGCAGGGGGAGGGAGCCTTACTCTCAGAAGGCTGGATGTCACAGATGAGGCGGCGACCAGGGCATTTATAGAAAACCTTCCGCAGGTGGATATAGCGATCCTGTGCGCGGGCATGGGAGTTGCCGGACCGGCGGAGACAGCTCCGTCAGATCTGACCAGAAAGCAGATGGAGGTCAACTACTTTGGCACACTGAACGCGGCTCAGCCGTGTCTCACACGAATGCGTGCACGGGGCAATGGTCTTCTGATAATAATCGGCTCAATTGCCGGCAGGGTGTCTATCCCGATGCAGAGCCAGTACTCCGCGAGCAAGTATGCTCTTGAAGCATTTACTGATGCTGTCCGTATGGAGATGAAGCCGTATGGTGTCAAAGCCTGCATCATTGAGCCGGGCGATACAAAGACCGGCTTCACTGCAGCAAGAGAGACACAGGACGCCGTAGGCGCCGGCTACGGCGATATTCTGGAGAAAAGCGTCGAAAAGATGGCCTCCGATGAGCAGAACGGAAGATCGCCTGAAAGCGTCGCAAAGGTGGCTCTTGCTTTGGCCGCAAGAAAAAACCCACCGGCAAGAGTTCCGGTAGGTCTTGATTACAAAGCGCTCATGCTGCTTCTGCGTGTGATGCCTGACAGGGGCAAGGAGTTCATACTCAGCAAGCTATATCTGCCGAAGTGATCACATCGAGTGCTTCTTTTCCATTATCTTATCGATCGCGTGGATGAGTGAGTATCTGAATCCGGTCTCCTCGAGGGCGCTGATGCCCACGATAGTGGTTCCTCCCGGGGTGCATATGGCATCCTTGAGCTCACCGGGATGCTTCCCGCTTTCCATCATGTATTTAGCAGTGCCGCTGATCATCTGCGGCACTATTTTATATGCCTGGTCGCGGCTCATTCCGTTTTTTACAAGACCGTCTGCCATCGCTTCGATGAACACATCAACGAATGCAGGCGCGCATCCTGCTCCCGTACCGCCCAGCGACAGCAGTTCTGAGCTGAAGTACTCGATCCTGGCGATCTGGCCGAATACACTCTCAAAAAGCCCGAGCTGTTCAGGTGTAAGTGAATGTGTTGCTTCCGCGACTATGATGCCTTCGCCGATGGCTATGGGAGTATTAGGGACGGTGCTGATATGATTGAAACCATCTCCAAGGTAGCTTACATAATGCGCATAGTCTATGCCGGCCGCTATGGAGAATAAAGGCTTGTTTCTGAACGCATCAGCTGCTGCCTTTACTACGTTCTCTACCTGCTGAGGCAGAACTGCGATAACGATGATGTCACTTGCTGCTGCAACTTCTTCAGCGCTTGCGCATGCATTGATGCCACGCTTTTCGCATCCTGCGTGCAGCTTGTCCATGTTCCTTGCACATGCGTAAATTGCGGAAGGCTCCACGACATTTTTTATAAGCAGACCGTCACAGATGGCGCTTGCCATGCTTCCGAAACCGACAAACCCGACTTTTGCATTACTGAAATCCATATTCTTCACCATCCTTTCTGAATAGTATCGATATTCTATCACGAAAGACACACGGTTTTATATCATAATGTGGGCGATTCGCGTGCTATAATGGTTTCATAGATTGCAACGGCTTTGCCGTAAGGATGAAACCATTGATCTCCGGAGGCAGAGCTCCTCCGATAGAATGGTTCATAGATTGGAGCAAGAGGTATACCATGAGATTCAGAAACTTCCTCATAGTCGTAAAGGATATAGAAAAGTCGAAACAGTTCTATCACGACCTGTTCGGATTTGAAGTGCTTGTCGACTTCGACGGCAATATGATACTTACAGACGGGCTGGTGCTTCAGGAAGAGAAGTACTGGAAGGAGTTCCTGCAGAGAGATGTGATACCCGAGAATAATACAAGCGAGTTATACTTTGAGGAGAGCGACATTGAGGCTTTCGTCGAAAAACTCGAGTGCCTGTATCCTGATACAAAGTTTGTCAACCGGCTGATGACACATTCCTGGGGGCAAAAAGTTGTCAGGTTTTATGACCCGGACGGGAACCTGATAGAAGTCGGGACCCCAGTGTAGAAGGAGACCCTGATATGGCTGACGGCAAATGGGTAATGACAGAGGAAGACTCAAAGAGGGTCGACCTGACTCACGGCGGCTCCGGTCTGCAGAACCTGAGGGATCTGCCTAATTACGGACTGCATAAGGCTGTCGATGACCGTGAAGGAACAGCTGCTGAAAAGTGCGCTTTCTGCGGATCGGATGATCTCCAGACAGGCTTCGGCGGTTTCGGAGAAGGCTTCGGATACAGGTCGTTCAAATGCAGGGACTGCGGCGGTACGACCGATTTCGTGTACAGGGATGAGATAGGTAAATACTTTAAATAAAGATAAATGGCCATACACATAGTACTAGTAGAACCTGAAATACCGCCCAACACGGGCAATATAGCCAGAACGGCCGCCGCTACAGACAGCGTGCTGCATCTGGTGAAGCCACTGGGCTTCAGCCTGGACGAAAAGAGTCTGAGACGCGCAGGACTGGACTACTGGCCATATGTCAGACTGGAAGTCCATGAAAGCCTTGCGGAATTTCTTAAGAAATACGAAGGCCGCAGAATGTGGCTGTCGACGACAAAAGGCGATAAAATATATACCGAAGCAGACTTCAGGGATGAAGACATGATACTCTTCGGACGCGAGACTGCCGGACTGCCTAAAGACTTTATTGAAGCAAATAAAGAATGGGCGATACGCATACCGATGAGCAGCGACACACGTCTCAGATCGTTCAATCTGTCAAATGCCGCAAATATAGTGCTGTTTGAGGCGCTGAGGCAGCTTGACTTTCCGGGCTTGGAATAAATAATAATAACGGGAGGAATAGCCATGAAAAAGTTCAACGCAGATTATTTCAATGACTGGGATTATAAAAAGCATGCAAGATTCTGCACCGCGCTTTATCTTGCCCTGTATGCTTTTGATATGACCTTCTCATATTTCATCATAAAAAAGGTAGCAAAAAAGGTTTCGTAATGAATAGATCTGATAAGGCAGAAGAACTGTTCAGAAAAGGGTATAATTGCAGTCAGTCGGTGTTCGCTGCGTTTGCGGATGTACTTGGTATGTCCGTTGAAGAGGCGGCAAAGATCGCCAGCCCGTTCGGAGCCGGATTCGGCAAATTGAGAGAAGTATGCGGCGCTGTAAGCGGCATGACGCTCGCTGCAGGGTATCTGAAAGGATATGATGACCCTGCGGATTATGAGGGCAAAAAAGAGTTGTATAAACTTATTCAGAAAATGTGCGCGGAGTTTAAGGCGGCTGAGGGCACGCTTATATGCAGAGAGCTGCTTGGACTGAAAGAAGGTGAAGATCTGGCAGAGCCTTCAGTACGTACTGAGGAGTACTACCGGAGCAGACCTTGTATCGGCGCATGCAGAACTGCAGCCGGAATCGCTGAGAAGCATCTGCTGTAACTGCTGAAAGAACAGACTGGATAATGGGTTTGGATAACAGAAAAGGATAAATCGAATGGCAACAGAAGAACAGACAAAGACATTGGAATATGTTGACGGATATACTGATGAAATAACAGACGAGCTGTCGGAAGACGGCGGAACTGCTGTCGCGGAGGCACCGGAACAGGAACCTGAGCAGGAAATCAAGTACGATGTGGATCTTGAGAACAATGAGAACAACATCGAATTTGAAGTCGAGACTGAGCCGGCTCCACAGCCTGAGCCCCAGCCTTACGAGGAGACTGTCACCGAGACAGTAACCGAAGAGGTCACCTATGGCCCGGACTATAACCGCGGCTACGGCTATGATCGTGGTTATGGTTATAATCGCGGCTATGGGTATAACCGTGGCTATAATCGCCGCAGAAAAGTCTACAGACGCTGCAACAAGCACATTTTTACATGGATTTTCTCGTTTGTGCTGGGCATCTATGGCGTAGACAGGTTTGCCCGCGGCCAGATAGGTCTTGGACTTCTCAAGATGATGACCTTCGGAGGCTTCGGAATGTGGTATCTTGCTGACCTTGTCGTAGCAATACTTGAGTCATACGTAGGACCATACAGCAATCAGGAAGATCTGGAATTCGATCAGTTCGGAAGATATACCTACTAGAAAGGGGACAGGGATAATGCTTACACTCGAAAGAGCAAAGGAACTTAACGACGCGGTGGTGACTGAGGATCATCTCAGGCTCCATGCGCTTAACGTCATGGCTGCTATGGGTGCCATGGCTGAGCACTTCGGAGAGGATAAGGAACACTGGATGGCAGTCGGATATCTGCACGACTACGACTACGAGCAGTATCCTGATGAGCATCTCCTGCATACGGAGCAGCCGTTGCTCGACGCGGGAGTCGATCCTGAAGATGTGCGCGCGATACTGGCACACGGCTATGGACTGATCAACGATATTGAGCCGCTCACCAATATGGAAAAGTCGCTCTATACAGTCGATGAACTGACAGGAATAATCCAGGCGTACGCGATTCTCAGAGGAGAAGGAATCATCGGAATGCAGCCTAAGGGCTTCATGAAGAGGTTCAAGGATAAAAGATTCGCCGCCAAGTGCGACCGCGAGCTGATAAAAGACGGCTGCGCGCGCCTCGGAATGGAGCTTCGCGATGTGGCAGAGATCTGCATCAGAGGCATGGAGGAGCACGCGGAAGAACTCGGACTGACGGGAAAGCCTGCAGAAGAATAACTGGACCTCGGGATGGACGATAACAGGAAAGGCGCGCTGCTGATAATCCTGGCCGGCACATGCTGGGGAGTGATCAGCATATTTATCAATTACCTTTCTGCTGCCGGCCTCGGAGAGATGCAGATATCGTTTCTGCGTCAGTTTTTTGCAGTTCTGGTATTCGCGCTGATCATTCTGATACGCGACCGTTCGAAATTCAGGATCCCCGTGAAAGACCTCGGCCTTCTGATGATAGTCGGATTCATTAACGGCGTGCTGTTCAACTTCCTGTATTTTTACACGATCATAAACAGCCGGGCGTCGATCGCCGTTGTACTGCTGTACACATCTCCGGTATTTGTCATTATTCTCGCGAGGATATTCTTTAAGGAGAAGATAACCGGACTGAAGTTTATAGCTCTGGTGCTGACGGTCATCGGCTGCGTGTTTGTTACGGGAGTGTTAGGAGAAGGGTACATGCCTCCTCCGGCCGCTATACTGACCGGCGTGCTGACGGGACTGGCATATGCACTCAACAACATCCTGACAAGCGCGGCTGTAAAGAGAAATGATCCGATTACGGTAACTTTCTACACTTTGTTTTTCAGCTTTATGTTCCTGATACCGTTCAGTGGATGGAACAGCCTGACTTCGCTGTGCAGGAGCAATCCGATGATACTTGTCGTTGCATTCGTCATGTGTCTTGTAACAGCGGTGTTTGCGCAGTATTTCTTCTCTTTAGGGCTGGGGCTGATAGAGAGCGGAAAGGCCGCCATTTACGGAGCGACCGAGCCGATAGTAGGGTCGCTGGTAGGCATCCTCTTATTCCACGAAGAATCAAATTTCATGAAAATCGCCGGCATCGTTATGGTCATTGCAGCTATACTGCTGATCGGTAAAAGCGATGCGGAGCAAGAGGGGGATAACAGATGAAATATCTGAACATACTGCTTATTTTCATACCGATTACTATATATGGAAAAATAGCCGGATTCTCGGATTCCATACTTTTCATATTCAGTGCGCTTGCGATCATTCCTCTGGCGGGAGTGATGGGCAAAAGCACTGATGATATTGCCTGTTTCTGCGGACAGAAGATAGGCGGACTTCTGAACGCTACTTTCGGAAACGCAACGGAGCTCATAATCGCTTTTGTGGCCATGAAGGAAGGCCTGTTCGAAGTTGTAAAAGCATCACTTGCAGGTTCCGTGATAGGCAACATACTCCTGGTACTCGGCATGTCGATGCTGGCAGGAGGAATCAAGCACAAAATACAGAAGTTCAATATCCATTCGATAAACATCACTTCCAGCATGCTGCTGTTTTCAGTTCTGGGACTCGGTATACCGGCGATCTTCACACACGCATTGCCTGAGTCCAGCCTTACAACAGAATATGAGGGGTTCAGCGTTGTAGTTGCGCTCCTGATGCTGCTGGTATATGTTATGCAGTTCGTATTTACCTTCGTGACACACCGCTCACTTTACGAGGAGTCGGTGCCTGGTGAAGAGGAAAATCATAACGCAAACCTGCCTCGCGCGATCATATTGCTGATTGCTTCTACCGTTGCCATAGCTGTTATTTCGGAGATCTTCGTCGGTACTGTGGAGCCTATGGCGGAGAGTGCAGGCCTCCACAAGACTTTCGTCGGTATCATACTGGTGCCTATAATCGGTAACGCCGCAGAGCACTCATCGGCTATTATCATGGCTATGAAAGACAAGATGAACGCTGCGATCGAGATCGCGCTCGGCTCGAGCCTGCAGATAATTCTTTTCGTGATACCTGTACTTACATTACTGAGCCTGTTCTTTACGCCTATGAGTATAGTATTTACACCGTTCGAACTGGTTGCGGTAACGGGTTCAGTTCTGATCGCAAACCGTGTTGCGTCGGATGGTGAATCCAACTGGCTGGAAGGCCTTCAGCTGGTGACTGTATACATCATGATAGGCGCGGCATTCTTCTTCGTGTAAAGGAAATATATGAGCAGATACGACATAGTTTTCATTGGAACAGCCATACTGGATTCAGTAATAAAGGGTTTCGACCCTGAGCCAGTTTCAGTGGCGGGATTCAGAGCAGAAAGCGGATCGATAAATGCCGGAGGAGAAGGGGTCAACGGTTCGATAGCCTCGGCAAAGCTCGGCATGAAGAGTGCTCTTCTGTGCTTCCTCGGTAATGATCAGGCGGGCGACCTTATTGAGGTGGAGCTTGAGAAAAACGGGGTAGATACAGGCTGCATAGTGAGGACCTCAGAAAACCCGACTCCTGTAACGACGATTTTCGTTGCTGAAGACGGGAACCGCAAATCCATAACCAACAATGCCCACAGTTACAACTTCCATCCGGAGCAGTATCCGGACAGATTTACAGATACAAAGGCGGTGGTCATAGGGTCGCTGTTCAGAGCGCCATTCAACGATCCGGATGTCATAAGAGCGGTCATCTCGGAAGCACATTCAAGAGGGATACCGGTATTTGCGGATACCAAGATCCCGAATTTCAGAAGACTCACACTGGATGAAATAGCAGACTCACTTTCAATGATAGACTACATAACTCCTAATGAGGATGAGGCAAAATTCTTCACCGGAGAAGACGAGCCGGAAAAGATGGCCACAGCCTTCCTCGAAAAAGGAGTGAAGAATGTGGTCCTGAAACTGGGCGGAAGAGGATGTCTGCTGATGAACAGCGATGAGACTATATTTGTGCCTGCGCATAAGATCGATGTGGTGGATGCTACGGGAGCAGGCGACAACTTCATGGCCGGCTTCGTGTCCGAACTCATACGTGGAAGCGATGTACAGGACGCGCTGGCTTTCGCGAATGCCTGCGGAGCGATATGTACAACAGCAGTCGGGACAGGGACTGCACTTAAAAACAGAGACCAGGTGCTGAAAATGCTCAGCACAAAAAAATAAAAACAAAGGGGCAGAGAGAATGCTTTTAAAACAGGATTTCTATTTCAACTCACTAGGCGCAAACAGACCACTGCACATACGAATCCCGGACCACGGCGAACCGCCGTTTCCGGTGTTCTACTTTTTTGACGGACACAATCTTTTCCGGGATGAGGACGCTACATTCGGCAAGTCATGGGGCCTCGATGAATACTGCAGCAACTGGGATAAGCAGATGATCATCGTCGGCGTCGAATGCGCTCACGGACATAACGAGCGTATGTCGGAGTATCTGCCGTACGGAGTAAACTATGGCTGGCTGAAGGGTATTGAGCCTCTGGGCGAAGCGACGATGCAGGGCATAATATACGAGCTCAAACCATACATTGACGCAACGTTCCCGACTATCCCGTTCAGGGAGTGCACAGCTATCGGGGGCTCTAGCATGGGCGGCCTGATGTCTGCATATGCGGTGGTCAAATATAACAACTATATTTCCAAGGCAGCCTGCGTTTCACCGTCGATCGGAAGCGTGAGCGGCAAATTCTGGCACGATATGAACAACACTTATATGAGTCCGGACACACGCGTCTACCTCTCCTGGGGAACACAGGAAGGATACGGCAAAATAAAAGATCCGAATGTTGAGGATACATCGAGCTGGATATATAAGACATGCCGTGGTACTGCCAATAAGGTGATTGCCGCGGGCGGAGAAGCAAAATTGTATTGCCAGATAGGCGGAAGGCACTGTGAAGCAGACTGGGAGAAGCAACTGGGAATCTTCATGCCGTTCCTCTGGCAGGAGTGATACCATACGGGGGACTGAGAGATGGATTTGAGAAGTCTGCGTTATTTCGTTACAGTAGCCGAAGAACTGAATGTAACAAGAGCCGCGGAGAAGCTGCACATGAGCCAGCCGCCTCTGAGCGCACAGATAAAAAGCATGGAGGAAGAGCTCGATACAGTTCTTTTCATCAGAGGAAAGAGAAGGCTCAAGCTGACAGAATCCGGACAGCTGCTTTACAGACGCGCAAAGGAGATCCTGAGCCTTGCCGAAAAGACACGCTCGGAAGTTCATTCGATGGGCGAAGGAATGAGAGGAACAATCTCCATAGGCCTCGTAGAAGGAATGGCTCCCGATATAGCCGCAGAATGGTTCGCAGGATTTATCGGCAAATATCCTAATATCCGCTTCAGGATCCTTGACGGAAGTACGGATGACCTGCTTGAGAAGATGCGTACAGGCCTTATAAGCCTGGCCGTTATTACCTCGCCGTGTGATCATTCACTTCTTCACAGCTTCCACGTGGGGGAAGAAAGGATAGCGGCGCTGATCAACAAGACTCACCCGCTGGCAATGAAAGAAGGAGAAGAGATCGATATCCGGGATCTCGCGGGAGAGAACCTTATTGTGCCAAGCAGGAGGGCTCTGATCGATACTATTTATAAATGGTTTGAAAAAGTGGGAGCTGAGCCAAAGATAGTATGCGAGATGGACAGCTACCTCGACGCGGCAGCACTCGCCGGAAGAATGGTTGGCATAAGCATTTACCCGAGGACAGCGTACGTGCCGAATGACTCCCTTATTTTCAAGGAAATCTCAGGTGACGACAAGAAGATGGAGTACCTGTTTGTATGGCGCAAAGGCCATCCGCTGCCAACCATAGAAAAGGTATTCATTGATTACGTCAAAGAAATGGTTTCCCGTTAGTCATTTAGGGCAATGACACAACGGCATGAAGGCAGAGAGCATTCTTAGGACAATGATTTAAAGCTTAAGATGATTAGATTTTTCTTGTTGGGGACTGCAGAATATGCAGATCCCTTTTTTATTTGTAAATAATGTCGCTTCAGTTAAATGTGATATCTAAGATTTGAAAGCAGATGTAATTCTGGGGATTGACTTCCGTCCAAAACGCCGAAAACATGCCTCCGGGACGGAAGTCAGCAGGCACACAGAGAATGAAACTTCCGTCTCAAATGCCGAAAATGTGCCTCCGGGACGGAAGTCAGCAGGCACACAGAGAGTGAAACTTCCGTCCAAAACGCCGAAAACGTGCCTCCGGGACGGAAGTCAGCAGGCACACAGAGAGTGAAACTTCCGTCCAAAACGCCGAAAACGTGCTTCCGGGACGGAAGTCAGCAAGCGAACATGGGGTGAAACTTCCGTCCCAAATGCCGAAAACGTGCCTCCGGGACGGAAGTCAGCAAACCACGCAATTTAAAGAAATATAGAGTGCTATACGAAAAGCATAAAGAATTCCTGAGGGGGTCCTCTTTTTCATATGCAAAAAATATGATAATGCTAATAATATATGTATTTCATTATTAAAACTGCAGGGTTTATTTTTGAAGCATATTTTAAAAATTCCACACGGGTGGATCAGCGTGAAGAAAGCGAAAGGAGGATCGGTGAGATGAGCAGAGTACTGGACCGTTTCGGATCTATGGTATTCGATGACAAAGTAATGAGAGCGATGCTGTCCGAGGACGCATATCGTTCAATGCGGAATACTATCAACAGGGGAGATCCTCTAAATCAGGAGATAGCCAATGCCGTTGCCCAGGCGATGAAGGACTGGGCAGTTTCAAACGGAGCTACTCACTTTACACACTGGTTCCAGCCTCTTACCGGCATTACTGCTGAGAAGCACGACAGCTTTATTCAGTCGTCGCCTGACGGAAGAGTGATAATGGAGTTCTCTGGCAAGGAGCTTATTAAAGGCGAGCCTGATGCGTCGTCGTTTCCTTCGGGAGGCCTCAGAGCTACATTCGAGGCGAGAGGCTATACAGCCTGGGACCCTACATCATACGCATTCATAAGAGACCGCACACTGTGCATCCCGACTGCATTTTGCTCATACAGCGGAGAGGCCATGGATGAAAAGACCTCTCTTCTGAGATCGATGGACGCACTCAACATTCAGGCACTGAGAGTTCTTCACCTTCTGGGAAACGACTCGGTAATGAGAGTACACGCAGTTGCCGGTGCCGAGCAGGAATACTTTCTTGTCCCACGGGACCTTTACGATAAGAGGCCTGACCTGAGATTTACAGGAAGGACTCTGTTTGGCGTTATGCCTCCGAAGGGGCAGGAACTCGACGATCACTATTTCGGCGCGATAAAGCCTGAGATAGCCAGGTTCATGGAGGAGCTGAATGAAGAACTGTGGAAGCTCGGTGTATTCGCAAAAACCGAACACAACGAGGTCGCTCCGTCACAGCATGAGCTCGCGTGCATATATACAAAGGTAAACGTCACAGTCGACCAGAACCAGCTGGTTATGGAGATGATCAAAAAGGTGGCGGAAAGGCACGGCTTTGTAGCCCTGCTGCATGAGAAACCATACGACGGAGTGAATGGCAGCGGAAAGCATAACAACTGGTCACTGTCTACTGATAAGGGAGACAATCTGCTTGCGCCGGGAGACACCCCGCATGATAACGCGCAGTTCCTGCTGTTCCTTTGCGCAGTGATAAAGGCTGTAGATGAGTATCAGGATCTTCTCAGGATTTCCGTCGCGTCCGCCGGCAACGACCACAGACTCGGTGCGAGCGAAGCGCCTCCGGCAGTGGTCTCCATATTCCTGGGTGATGAGCTTACCGCGGTCCTTGAATCGATCGAAAAAGACATTCCTTATGAAAACAGCGGAGAAGTGCTGATGAAGCTCGGCACAGAAGTGATCCCTGGATTCAGAAGAGACAACACCGACAGGAACCGCACATCGCCGTTCGCGTTCACGGGAAACAAATTTGAGTTCAGGATGCCGGGGGCCATGAGCAGTCTGGCCTTTCCGAATGTCATTCTTAACAGCGCGGTAGCTGATGCGCTGGAATATTACGCAGACAGGCTTGAAGAAAGCGGGGATCCAAGCAAGACCGTGTATGCGCTTATAAAAGAGACTATCCGCGATCATAAAAGAATAGTATTCAACGGCAACGGATATGAAAATGAATGGATCATTGAAGCTGAACGGAGGGGGCTCTCAAATTACAGGACAACTCCGGACTGTGTGCCGCATCTACTGGATGAAAAGAATGTAAAGATGCTTACTGAGCATAAGGTGTTCAGCAAATCAGAGCTCGAATCCAGATGCGAGATAATCCTTGAGAATTACTGCAAGACTATCTGTATTGAGGCCAGAACGATGAGGTCGATGGCGATCAAAAGGATAGCGCCGGCGGTCGAGGGGTATACAGCAGAGCTTTCCGCCAACATGAACGAAAAGAAGCGTGCTCTGCCTGATCTTGAATGCAGATTTGAGAAGGATATAATCACAAAACTGTCTGAAAAAACAGATCTGATATATGGAGATGTGCAGAACATGATCTATGTGCTCAATACTCTGAGCGGCGATGATTATTTCAGTGACGCCTGTATCATCCGCGATGAGCTTCTCCCGGCCATGAGAAAACTGAGAGAAGACGGTGATGCTGCAGAGATGCTCACATCCAAGAAATACTGGCCGCTTCCGAACTACGGACTTCTGATGTTTGGTGAGAAATAGCTGAAGGGAGGACGATATGTGTACAATCATGGCTTCTACGGGGAGCTGTATCACCCCGGAAGAATTTGAAACCGCTTTTGCAAGGACTAAGTACAGAGGCCCGGACGACACAAGGATCATAAAAAACACTAAGGGAATCATGGGCTTCCACAGGCTGTCCATAATGGGCCTCACGCCGGAAGGCATGCAACCATTTGAACTGAACGGATGGAAGGTCATCTGCAACGGCGAGATATACGGATTTGAGAAAATAAAACGTGAGTTAATTGAAAAAGGCTATACATTCAGGTCAGGATCCGACTGCGAAATACTCCTGCCGATGTTTTTCGAGCATGGTACGGATATGTTCGGCATGCTGGATGCAGAGTACGCGTGCGTGCTGTATAACGGGGAGACCGGCGAATACATAGCAGCAAGGGATCCGATCGGGATCAGACCGCTCTACTACGGCTATGATGCCGCCGGAGATATAGTATTTGCCAGCGAGGCTAAGAGCCTTCTGGGTATCACAGGCAGGATAATGCCTTTTCCGCCTGGGCATTACTGGGAAAAAGGGGAGTTTGTCAGCTATTGCGATGTAACAGATGTCCATGGGTATTTATCGGATGATGCTGACACTGTTTTCAGAAGTATCAGGGAAAAGCTCATAGAGGGTGTGAGAAAAAGACTGGTAGCTGATGCCCGGGTGGGATTCCTGCTGTCCGGAGGCCTCGACTCTTCTCTTGTGTGCGCCATAGCCGCAAGAGAGAGCGATGGGCCTATCAAAACCTTCTCGGTCGGAATGGACATAGATCCGATCGATCTTAAGTATGCCAGAACGGTAGCAGACTACATAAAAAGCGACCACACTGAAGTGATAATGAGCCGGCAGGACGTGCTGGACGCGCTTGAAGAGGTGATTTACCTGCTCGGTACATACGACATAACCACGATCAGGGCATCCATGGGCATGTACCTCATGTGTAAGGCGATCCACGAGACTACGGACATACGCGTGATCCTCACCGGCGAGATATCCGATGAACTGTTCGGTTACAAGTATACGGACTTTGCTCCGTCCGCTGAGGCGTTCCAGGAGGAAGCCTGCAAGCGCATGAGGGAGCTCCACATGTACGATGTGCTCAGAGCAGACAGATGCATATCGGGCAACAGCCTCGAAGGAAGAGTGCCGTTCGGCGATCTGGACTTCGTCAGATATGTGATGTCGATAGATCCTGAGATGAAAGTCAACAAGTACGGAAAGGGCAAGTATCTCCTCAGAAAAGCGTTCGAGGGAGACTACCTGCCTGACGAGATCCTCTGGAGAGAAAAGGCTGCCTTTTCTGATGCGGTAGGGCATTCGATGGTAGACGATCTGAAGGCTTACGCGGAAACAGTATATACAGACGAAGAATTCGAAGCAGGGTGCAGACGTTACGACTATGCCGTCCCGTTTACTAAGGAATCGCTGCTGTACCGCGATATATTCGAAAAGTACTATCCGGGACAGGCGGAAATGATAGTCGATTTCTGGATGCCGAACAAGGAATGGGAGGGCTGCGATGTGAACGATCCATCCGCCAGGGTCCTGTCGAACTACGGTGACAGCGGAAAGTAAGAAGGGGTGCAAGTATGGACAAGAAGTACATTTTTGTTACGGGAGGCGTAGTCTCAGGACTCGGAAAGGGTATCACTGCAGCTTCTCTCGGAAGACTGCTCAAAGCCCGTGGTCTTAAGGTTGCTGCACAGAAAATGGATCCGTACATCAACGTAGATCCGGGAACGATGAGTCCGTTTCAGCACGGAGAGGTCTACGTGACAGATGATGGAGCTGAGACGGATCTTGACCTGGGGCATTATGAAAGATTCATCGATGAAGACCTTAACAAATATTCCAACCTCACTACCGGAAAAGTTTACTGGAACGTTCTTAACAAGGAGCGCAGAGGCGAATATCTCGGTTCGACCGTGCAGGTGATCCCTCATATTACCAACGAGATCAAGGAATTCGTTTACAGCGTAGGCAAGAGGACAGACGCCGATGTCGTCATCACAGAGATCGGCGGTACCATAGGAGACATAGAATCTCAGCCGTTCATAGAAGCGGCTAGACAGATATCTCTGGAAGTCGGCAGCGAAAACAGCCTTTTCATTCACGTGACGCTGGTACCGTTCCTCAGGGGATCCGATGAGCACAAAACAAAGCCGACACAGCATTCGGTAAAGGAACTTCAGGGTGCCGGAGTAAAACCGGACATAATTGTATTGAGGTGCGATGAACCTCTCGAAGAAGACGTATTCAGAAAAATCGCTCTGTTCTGCAATGTAAAGGAAGACTGTGTAATAGAGAATATGACGCTTCCGGTCCTTTACGAGGCGCCGCTAATGCTGGAGAGATCCGATTTCTCAGGCATAGTCTGCAGGGAACTCGGCATTGATACTCCTGAGCCGGACATGGCTGAATGGACCTCGATGGTGGAACGCATAAAGAGCTGCAAAGACAGCGTCAGAATAGGTCTTGTGGGTAAATACACCGGTCTGCACGATGCATATCTTTCCGTGCTTGAGGCTCTGAATCATGCCGGCAGCAGCAACGGAGTCCATGTGGAACTGAAATGGATAGATTCCGAAGGACTTGAAGAAAGAGACCTCGAAAGTGAACTCGGAGATGTGGACGGCATAATCGTTCCGGGCGGATTCGGAAACCGCGGTATCGAGGGTATGATAGCGGCGGCAGGATACGCGAGGACCCATGACGTTCCGTATCTGGGCCTTTGCCTCGGCATGCAGATAGCAGTAATAGAGTATGCGAGAAATGTACTCGGCCTTACTGATGCCAACTCGGGCGAATTCGATGAACAATGCGAACATAAGGTGATACATTTTATCCCCGGTCAGAGCGAACACATAGATAAAGGCGGAACACTCAGGTTAGGAGCATACCCATGTATTCTCGGTAAGGATACAAAAATTGCCGCTTGCTATGGTACAATAACTATAAGTGAGCGTCACCGCCATCGCTATGAATTTAACAATGATTACCGTGAAAGATTTACGGATGCCGGTCTTACTCTAAGCGGCATTTCGCCTGACGGAAAGCTTGTCGAAACTGTGGAAATAAGCGATAAACCGTTTTTTATCGGGGTGCAGTTCCATCCTGAGTTCAAGAGCCGTCCTGACAGACCGCATCCTTTGTTCAGAGAGTTCATAGCCACGGCAAAAGCACAGAAAAGGAGTGTTTAAGGACATGTGTGGAATAGTAGGATTTACCGGAAGACAGCAGGCTGCGCCTGTGCTGCTCAACGGTTTGTCAAAGCTGGAATACAGAGGATATGATTCTTCGGGACTTGCCGTACGGGACGGTGAGTCGCTTGCCGAAGTCGTAAAGGCAACAGGCAAGCTGAAGAATCTGGCGGATAAGATCGACAATGGAAAAGCTCTTCCTGGAACATGCGGTATAGGCCATACAAGATGGGCGACCCATGGTGAGCCTTCGCAGAACAATGCGCATCCGCACGTCAGCGGAAATGCGTCAGGCTCCGCGTCGGGACCGGTCGAGTCGGATGTTGTCGGAGTCCATAACGGCATTATCGAGAACTATGAGGAACTGAAAGCAAAGCTCATAAGCAACGGCTACACATTTTACAGTTCGACTGATACCGAGGTAGCCATAAAGCTGGTCGATTACTATTACAAGAAATATAAGATCGGACCTATCGATGCCATAAACAGAATGATGGTGCGCGTAAGAGGTTCATATGCCCTTGCACTGATGTTCAAGGATTATCCGGGAGAAATATATGCTGCCCGCAAGGACAGCCCGATGGTTCTGGGAACAGCAGACGGAGAGTCTTTCCTTGCTTCTGATGTACCTGCACTGCTGAAGTATACCCGCGACATTTATTATATAGAAGACCTTCATTCGGTAAGGATACTTCCTGGCGAGCTTCATTTCTTTGACCTCAACGGTGATGAAGTAGAGGTTGAGCAGAAGCATATAACATGGGATGCCGAGGCAGCTGAAAAGGGCGGTTACGAGCACTTCATGATCAAGGAAATCCATGAGCAGCCGAAAGCAATACGTGATACTCTTAACAGTGTCATAAACGACGGAAAGATAGATCTTTCTGCTGCCGGACTCACAAAGGATGTGCTGTCAGGCATAAGCGAGATACACATCGTTGCGTGCGGTTCTGCATGGCACGCGGGAATGGTAGGTAAGTATGTTATTGAGGATCTTGCAGAGGTACCGGTCAGTGCGGAGATTGCTTCGGAATTCAGATATAAAAAGATACTCATCGACAAAGACGCGCTCGTGATAATCATCTCGCAGTCCGGAGAGACTGCTGACACCCTGGCAGCGTTAAGAGCTGCCAAGGCAAAAGGCATCCGTACACTCGGCATTGTTAATGTAGTCGGGTCCACCATTGCCAGAGAGGCTGACAAAGTGCTGTACACACTGGCAGGACCGGAGATCGCTGTAGCCACTACAAAGGCATACAGCGCCCAGCTGGCAGCGCTGTACACGATAGCTGTTGCTCTTGGAGAGGCAAAGGGAAAGATCAGTGAACCGGATTACAAGTATTACATTGAGGAATTGCTGGCACTGCCAGACAAGATAGAAAAAACGCTTGAATCAAAAGAAAGGATACAGTGGTTCTCAGCTAAATACTCGAATGCCCGCGATGTGTTCTTCCTCGGAAGAGGACTTGACTACGCGATAAGCCTTGAGGGAAGCCTCAAGATGAAAGAAATCAGCTACATCCACAGCGAAGCTTACGCTGCAGGAGAGCTGAAACACGGCACCATCAGCCTTGTTGAAAACGGCATCCTCGTAATAGGACTTCTGACGCAGGATGATCTCCTCGAGAAGACCGTCAGCAACATGGCGGAATGCAAGGCTCGCGGAGCTTATCTGCTTGGAGTAACAACCGACGGCAGGTATAACGTAGAGGATTCAGTCAACTTCACAATCTACGTTCCTAGGGCCGATGAGCACTTCGTCGGAAGCCTTGCCGTGATCCCGCTGCAGCTGCTTGGATACTATATTAGCGTTGCAAAAGGACTGGATGTGGACAAGCCTCGTAATCTGGCAAAATCAGTTACAGTTGAATAAAAACAAAATATACACAAACGACAGGAGGCCGGGTAACCGGCCTCTTTTAGTGATGTTTTAGCCGAGATCTGTTATATCAAAGGACTATAGCCGAATTCTATAAAGACTGCTTTTGCTATCAACAGTATTGATTGTTAGTGTAGCGAGGCATAATGTTAAAATTTATTAAGAATCAGAGTTCAGAATATAATTGATCCCGACAGATATGACCAGGACAGGCAAAAGCAAATTAACAAAGATCCGCACCGCCCTGCCAGTAATAGGCATGGCGCTTGTTATTATTTTTGCTTGTTCATATGCGGTATTCGCTTCTGATAACGGCCTGCCGGCTGACTATGTGCCGAACAAGGATGACAACCGGGATCTGTCCGGCAATGTTCAGAACAAGTACGGCATCCCATGGCATCAGTTTAAAAACATCCTGACGGATGAGACTGTCCGTATCCCCTCCGTGGATGTAGAAGTCGTCGAGGGATATGGCGATCCGGAAGAGGCTGGATTTATCATATATAACAGCACAACTCAGGAGATCGAGACAGTCGTTTATCCTGATGCGTCGGGAAAGCTGGATATCCCTCCACTTAAAAGAGGGCATACATACATACTGATGCTCAATACTGACAGATTTATCATAGACGGCGGCAATGTATATGTATGGGCTCTTGCTGCAGGTGATCAGGGAGTCACTTCAGGCGGTGCATATGAGCATAAAAAGAACTATGTAAGGCTCAGCGATGATGATCCGGTACCGACCAACTATCTGCGCCGTCTTACGCAGATAGAGCTGAAATATGATCCTACCGGATACAGAAATCCAAGATACTATTCGATAAAAAATCTTATAACTGTTAACTATAATGGAAAAGCAGCTCCAAACGGGGTCAGGATCAGGCTGACAAGCGACGGGAACGACCCTGTGACCGCAGTCACGGAGAACGGCAGGCTCGATGTCGATCTGATCGAGGACACTGATTACACAGTTCACGTGGATGACGGAAGATACACAGTCGATACATTCGCACTGACCATAAAGGACAAGTCAGAGCACAAATTCAGGGACAGCATGACGGGGGCTATCCTGTCTCTGGATAAGTACACATACGATCACACATGCTGTCAGGGTGTAAGCGTTATAGAACTCAAAGATAAGACAAGTACAGTCGACGAGGGGAAAGTATCCAGCCTCAAGAAGTATAAAAACACTAATACTCCGCAGACAACAGTCAAGGGTATGGACTTCAAGACTCTCCTTCTTCTGGTCAGGTATCCGGAGATCAGTTTGCCTGCCGGATCGGGAGTCACAGATTATGATGCAGTAGAGCTGACACTTGCCAATCCTCACAGATGGGAGAAGTGCAAGATAACGGATCATGCATTTACCGTAACGCAGATGCTTCCGCAGCAAAGGACGGTAAAGAATGTATATCTGCTGGCAAATGGCGTGTTAAAACCGATTGCCTTCAGTCAAAACAATAAGGAATCCGTTGAATTCAAAATGAATTCCATGTCGCTCTATGATGTGGTCATTGAGTATCTTGATAAAGAGTCGGAATCAGAGATAAAAGCTCCTGTAGGCACATCCATAAAGAAGCTAAAAGGCGCAAAGAGGAGACTTACGGTAACGTGGAAGAGACGGAACGGTGTAAAAGGCTATCAGATACAGTATTCAACTAAGAAATCTTTCAAAAAAGCAAAGACTGTAACAATAAAGAGCAGTAAAACAACCAAAAAGACGATCAAAAAACTGAAGAGGAAAAAATATTATGTGCGAATCCGCACATACAGAACTGTAAACGGGAAAAAATATTATTCGAAATGGTCAAAGACCAAAAGCGTGAAGGTGAAGTGATCATAATAAACGTTCATAAAGCGATACAGCTTTAATGATAGAACAACTATTGGAATGTTTTTATAAGGAGGAATGTATGAAGAAAAGCATAAGTAAAGTGCTGACTCTGATGCTGTCCTTTGCGATGGTATTTACATCCATCGGATGGTTGGGCAGCTTTGAGGCCAACGCAGATGATGTTGAAAAGCCGGAAATAGTCGAAGTGGGGGTTATAGGCGATACCACACAGCCAGCTGTTGGTGGCACATATAAATGGGGCTTTTTTGGCGAAGACGACAGTGTCGACTGGACGGATGTTTCTGTTGCGGACTTCGGACTGGAAGTAAAGGTTGGTGATTCAGCCTGGGCGGCTACAACTGAGGCTACTGTAAGTCTGGATAAAACTGATGAAATATATAATGGAGTCATATCAGCAACAGTACCGGATAACACAGAAGATGTTGCCAAACAATGGCGTTTCACTTATGTGGGTGATATGGGAAGCTGCCCTGCAATAACCCAGAAAGCAGCAGAAGGTACAGGCCCTGTTGATCCTGTAGTTACCACAATCGATTACGTCAAAACACAGGCAACATCTAAAGAGGTTGATTGGCCTAAATATGGTATTGCATATGCTGATGTAAACGAGGATGATTTCATTCTTGACGTCAGACCTGATGCCGCATGGGATGAAGGGCATGTCAACGGGGCAACTCATGTCAATGTTGCACTGTCAGATGCTACCCAGGTCAAGGACGGATACGTAGTAGATGGTTCTGCTCTGTCACAGGCTCTTGATGCAGCATATGAAGCTGCAGGAAGCAAGAGGATCGTTGTTGTTTGCGTAATGGGACAGACTCTTGCTGCGCGTACATTGCAGTACTTCAACACGAAGTATGCAGAAGGAAAAGGCTTTGGTGATGATACTGCTGAAGCACACGTAACATATCTCAAAGGCGGAGCTACAAATGGTGGTATCCCTGCAGAAAAGATAGCTATTGATTTTACTAAAATATCAGCAGATAAGTGGGATACATATGGAATCAAATATGATGCTGTTAAATTTGATGACTTCATTCTTGACGTCAGACCTGATGACAAATGGGAAGCAGGCAGACTTGCAGACTCTGTCCATGCCAATGTTGCACTGTCAGATTCTACTCAGGTCAACGCTGGATATGTAGTAGATGATTCTGCTCTTGCAGGTGCACTTGATGAGGCATATGAAGCAGCTGATGGCAAAAGAATAGTAGTCGTATGTAATGGCGGACAGACACTTGCTAAACGTGCAATGGAATATCTCAGCCGTTCCGGTAAGGATATGAGCAATGTTACATACATTATTGGCGGTGCAGGAGCATTCCCTGCTGAAGGTCGTGTAACAGGCGCTGAAAAGGCCAGAACAATGACTACCTCCATCGATATGTCCAAGTACCCTAAGGGCAAAGTCGTAAAGGTATGGGTACCGGTTCCTCAGACTGAGGATTATCAGGTAATCAGCAATGAAAAGTTTGAAGCAAAGACTGCAAAGGTTGCCAAGTTTACAACCGAGTCTGTAAATGGAAACAAGATGCTCTATCTCGAATGGGCGGCTGATGCTGAACCTGCAGCAAGAAAGGCAACATTTTCATTCGATGCAAAGAGAGTTGAAGCAGGCAATAAGGTTCTTCTGCAGAAGAAGGATGATACTTATCCTGATGATGTAAAGGAATATATCACAAAAGAATCAACTTTCGTAAAGGTTAATGATCCAATCGTTCAGGAGTATGCAGAAATAGCAGCTGGAGACAAAGAAGGTACTCTGGACAAGGCTAAAGCTATATATGAGTGGGTAACAGCTAACCTCGAAAGAATCGATAATGGCGAAACACTTACAAACAGTGATGGCGAAACAAAAACCTTTAAGGTAGAGGGATGCGGCTATGGTGATACTGTTGCTATTCTGACTGATTTTGATAAATTCGGAAGAGCAGGCGGACACTGCACTGACCTTAACTCCACCTTCGTAGCACTCTGCCGTGCTAATGGTATCCCTGCAAGGGAAATGTTCGGAATCCGTCTGAACGATGATGCTACAGGCGGACAGCACTGCTGGGCTGAGTTCTATCTCCCAGGCACAGGCTGGGTGTTCGCAGATCCTGGCGATGCTCTGAAGGCAATCAAGGATAAGAAAGGAATGACCATCGCTGAGGTTGAAGAAGCAAAGGCAGGAAAGACTTTCGCTGAGAAGAAGGCATACTTCTGGGGAACTGTTGACAATAACAGAATCGTACTGAGCAGAGGCCGTGATGTAACATTCAACCCTCCACAGGCATGGGGCGTATGCAACACCTTCGGATATCCTGCAGCAGAGGTCGGCGGCGAGAGAAACCCTGCGGACTTCACAGATGCCAAGAACTTCGTATATAGCATCGCATGTACAGAGATAAAGGCACCTGCCCCGACACTGGCAGCACCTGCAGTCAAGGACGGACAGACAGCTACAGTCGGTGGCAATACCTATAAGGTCACCTCTGCTAGCGCAAAAACAGCTGCATTTACAAAGGCTAAGAAGAGTAAAAAATCAGCAACAGTACCTGCAACCGTAACCGTCAACGGAGTGAAACTCAATGTAACATCGATCGCTCCAAAGGCATTCAAGGGTACTAAGGTAAAGACTCTGACAGTCAAGAGCAAGAAGCTGACAAAGAAATCCGTAAAGGGATCTCTCAAGGGCTCCAAGGTAAAGACTGTAAAGGTCAAAGTCGGTAAAAAGAAAGAAAACAAGAAGTATGTGAAGAAGTATAAGAAGATCTTCACAAAGAAGAATTGCGGAAAGAAAGTCAAAGTCAAATAGGCTGACACCGTAACGATCTGTAAAAGTAACAAATGAGGAAACCGGTAAAACCGGTTTCCTCATTTGAATTTCACTGTTTGCGCACTTTGGACAACAGGAACCATATCTGAATGAATAAGCAATCGTTCTAATTCATGATGTTCCTGCGGGCCTGATGAGGTATACTGTATCCGTGGAAAGTAATTGTAACCTGCAGAAAAAGCTGACTATTTGATTATGAGAACTGTTATCGCTGTCGCTGCACATAAGAGATATCCGGTCAGAGAAGACAAGCTTTATCTGCCTGTAATGGCGGGTTCGGTTTTTATGACCTCAGAAGAGACATCAGGATATCTGAGAGACGACAGCGGAGACAATATATCTGACAGGAATCCGGGATACTCGGAATTGACCGCGATCTACTGGATGTGGAAGCATTGCGATGCGGACAACATCGGTATATGTCATTACAGGAGATACTTTACTGTAAAGTCGTTCCTGCGCAGATCTATTTCTTTTGCAGGAATATCAAAACGCAGCAATGGAAAGCTCAATGCAGTCCTGACATATGATGAAGCAGATGAGCTGCTGAAGGATAACCGGATAATACTGCCCGCCCCACGAAACTATTTTATAGAGACCAATTACTCCCAGTTTGCACATGCGCATGGTGCTGAAGCCCTTGACGAAGCAAGGAGTATACTGGAGACTGAATACAGGGATGCTTTTGATCGAAGGATGTCTATGACATCCGGCCACAGGTTCAATATGTTTATTATGCGCAAAAGCCTGATGGATGAGTATTGCACGTGGCTGTTTGGTGTTTTGTTCGAGCTTGAGCGGAGGCTTGGACTGAACGGCAGTCAGGCTTGTTCAGACAGAATATATGGATTTGTTGCGGAACGCCTGTTGGATGTCTGGATCGATGCAAAAGGTTATGAGTATTATGAGATCCCTTGGATTTTCATGGAAAGAGAGCATAACATCCGTAAGATAACAGGTCTGATCATACGCAAACTGAGAGCAGCTCAGGGAAAGCGGAGAAAAAAACTGTGACAGGTATTTTCGGAAAAAACTCAAATAAAATGACTGAGCTGATATGTGCTGCGCCGGGAATGATGTACTGTGCTATCATTCTGATCATGCTTATAGCTGACGTTGTCTTTGAAAGCATGGTTGAGAAACAATACGTGCTGTTTCCTTTGCTGTGCCGCAGTGCTATGCTGATTTGCACGATCGGGTGGGCAGCAGTTCAGTACAACAAACAAAAATCGCTAAAAGCGGCAGATAAAAGCAGATCCCGGCTTAATTTATCGTTTACCGAAGTGATGTTCATTTGCTTTTTCATATGGATGATGATTTCCACCTGTATAAACGGATTCACTAAAGAGGCGATATTCAGCGTTCCTTACAGATATGTTGGAGTTATGGATCTTGCTGTATTCATTCTTGTATACATGAATTGCAGCAGCCATATAGGATCAGCCCGAACCCGGCATATGCTTCTGATCACATATATGATCGTGGCAGATCTTTCATGTCTGGTAACGTGCTTTCATTGGTTTGTCAGAGACATTCCGGCGATTGGAGGCGAGAATCCCGCAAGCTGTATTTTCTTCCATGAAAACCATTATGCTTATTTCCTGACTATGGCAATACTGATCAGTGCAGGATATTCCATATTCGGCAGATCAAAAATGATGATGGCGGGACTGTTTTCGCTTATCTTGAATATGTTTGTGCTGGCAGTTAACAGGACTGAAGGCTGTTTCCTGGCTGTGATTGCAGCAATCGCAGTAATGCTTATATATATGCTTATTTATCGCAGGGAGTATACACGCAGGATACTGATCCTGATGGCATTTTTTGCATCATCGGTAATGCTCGTACTTCTGATAAGTGAAGAGATGAGAATAGATTTATATTACACAGCTAAGGAATTGGTTGAAATAATACGCGGCGAAGGGCAATGGTATGCGGGGCACGGAAGATGGCAGCTATGGCAGGTCACCGCAGATTATATTGTTGATGAACCATTATTCGGATATGGATGTGAGGGGATCGCAGAAACTTTATACGACTACACCGAAGTTTATAGTCCGCATAATGAAGTGTTGGCCTATGCTGCGTTCTTTGGTATTCCGGCAGCTATGTTCTATCTGGCCGGATGCATATCAGCCATTATTGGTGCACTGAAGTCCTGCCGTTCAGAGGATACAGAATGTGGTAAAAATGCTGCTTTCGACAGCAGCTGTATGATTGCTGCTGTCGCGGCTTTGAGCTATTTGATCTCATCGATGTTCGGGGTCGCCATGTTCTACACAGTTCCGTATTTCTTCATTTTGATTGGTCTGGCTTCCTCAAATAACAGGCAGAAACGTATAGATTTTATCAATACAGCGGCACGTTGATGACGAGGTCGTATTATTGCAAACTATTATACAAAAAATGTAAAATAACATGTAATTGAAATTTTGGAAACGGAGGTAAGCAAAATGGAGAAAGGGACTAGAAGGATTCTGTCAATACTCCTTTCTGTAACTGTAATGTTCATGATGGTGATGGGAGTGTCCTATGTAATGGGATTTAATGGTGATCCATCCGCTGCAGTTTATGCCGGAAGCTCTGATGGCAGCAGTTCAAGCAGCTCAAGCAGTTCAAGCAGCTCAAGCAGTTCAAGCAGTTCGACCAGCAGTTCAGGAAGCTCTTCTTCGACGACTAAAGCGAAATCCACAGTTAAAAAGGCTAAACTTAAGGTTGCTGCAAAAACTGTTTCGGTTACTGCAGGCAATAAGGTAACACTGGCAAAAAGCAAGATCCTTACAATCAAGAACGCCGGTGGAAAGAAGACTTATAAAATCGTCAAGGTCAATAAATCAAAGAAATATTTTTCCATAAACAAAAAGACTGGTAAATTGACCATAAAGAAAGGTCTTAAAGCAGGGACGTATAAGGTCAAGATAAAAGTTAAGACTACCGGCAGCAAGAAATATAAAGCCGGAAGCAAGACTGTAACAGTCAAAGTCAAGGTCGTAAATCCGACACCAGCACCGACTCCGGCACCAGCACCGACCCCGGCACCAACACCGACTCCTACACCAAGTGATCAGGAAACACCGGCCGAAGGCGGTTCATCTACAGGAAGCAATTAATATAAGGAACAACGGGCAGTAAAATATAACTGCCCGCTTTTATATGTGCTTTTTATCTTAAAGGAGTTTATAAATGATTTCAGGCCTGCCGTACAGGGGCGTCAAAAGAGTATTCGACTTAACTGCATCTGCAGTTTTAATAGTTCTGACCTCCCCTGTAATGGCAGGTATTTCTTTTTTGATAAAAAAGGAAACTCCCGGAACTGTCTTTTTCATGCATGACAGAATGGGCCTGAATGGAAAACATTTCAGCATGTATAAATTCCGTAGTATGAACATGGATGCAGATAATCTGGAGGCGATTCTGAACGACCAGGATCTTGAAGAGTACTATCAGGAGTTCAAACTGAAAAAAGACCCTCGAATAACTGAGATCGGCAGAAAGCTCAGACGAAGTTCGCTGGATGAGCTCCCACAGCTGTTTAACGTATTAAACGGCAGCATGAGTCTTGTAGGACCGCGTCCGATCATGGAAACAGAACTGGACTTCTACTCTGAGGAAGAGCAGACACGGTTGCTTTCGGTAAAACCGGGGATCACAGGTCTGTGGCAGGTAAGCGGAAGGAATGAAATCACCTACGCGAGTGGAGAGAGGCAGGAACTGGAACTTTATTATGCAGATAATCCTTCATTTCTGCTTGATCTCAGAATATTGATGAAGACACCTGCGGCAATAATCGGAAGGAAAGGTGCCTTCTGATGGGAATGATAGCTGCTATAATCGTTACATATAATCGTCTTGATAAACTTAGGAACTGTATTGAGGCTGTTATGGGGCAGACTGTTTCGGAGCCTGTGGTTGTCATGGTCATAGACAATAACAGCACTGACGGTACAGGTGAGTGGATAAAAAACTACGCCGATAGCAGGGGTGTGGATATTTACGATGACCCCGGTGAGCCAGTCGTCCATGCAGGAGGAGAGAAAATATCAGACAGAAGCATAGTCTACTGCAACCTCAGCTATAATAGCGGGGGTGCAGGAGGCTTTTGCTATGGTATCCGCAAAGCTGTTGAAGCCGGCTGCGATTATCTGTGGCTGATGGACGACGACTGTATTCCGGAAGCAGACGCACTTTGTAATTTGCTCAGTTTCGATGCTGCCCATAAGGGTGAGTATGGATTCTTGTCGTCAAGAGTACTCTGGAAGGATGGCAGTCTCTGCAGAATGAACTTACAAAGGGAGCGTGTATTCAGGAACATTTCAATTGAACGCCTGCAACACGCTGAGACTCCGATGAGGGTCGAAATGGCATCCTTTGTCTCTTTGTTCATACCGGCACAAATTGTAAGAGCGGTGGGCCTGCCGTTCAGGAAGTTCTTTATATGGACTGATGACTGGGAGTATACCAGGAGGATCTCTGCTGAATACCCTTGCTGGGTAATACCGGGCAGCAATGTTGTGCACGAAACAGATACCAATGAAGGTGCCGATATCTCAACAGCACCGGCTGAAAGGTTAGGGAGATTCAGATATCTGTACAGAAATGATGTTTACCTTTACCGACGTGAAGGGCTTAAAGGGTTTGCATATGAAACTGCAAGGCTGACAGTCCACGCTGCAAGGATCATGACATCAGGATATGCTTTCAGGGAAAAGAAGAAACGTCTCGGTATAATGATAAAGGGCACGGCAGAAGGAATCAGATTCTTCCCGGAGCCCGAAAGAGTAAATACTCCGGATATGGAACTGAAAAAGTAACGGGAGATCGAATCAATGAGGATTCTCGAAGCTTTCGGCGAGCCCCTTTCGTATGGCGGCCAGGAAGCCTTTGTAATGAATATGCTTGGATGCATGGACAGGTCCGATATGACCATCGATCTGCTGTCTCCATATTATTGTGACAATGACAGGTTGATATCGACGATCAGAGAGTATGGCGGGGAAGTATATACTCTCGGATGCAGCTTCAGGCCCGGCGATGTCAGAACCGGTGCTGTAAAGCCGGTCATTAAGTTCCTGAAATCACATAAATATGATGTGATACATATACATTCAGGGAGCAGCTCCATGCTGGCTATTCTGGCATGGGCAGCAGGATCATCAGGAATACCGGGGATTATAGTCCATTCACACTGTACAGGAGTATACGGGTGGAAACACTCAGTAAGTAAAATCCTGACAACTCCTGCACTTTTAAAATATCCGACGGAGTACTGTGCCTGTTCAAAGGAAGCAGGTGAGTGGAGATTCAGTAAAAAAATATGCAGGGACAGGTTGAAAATAATCCCTGATGGAATAGAGCCGGAACGATTCCTGTATGATGCAGACAAACGTTCTGCAGTCAGGAAAGAACTCGGAATAGAGGATGACAATATAGTAATAGGTAATGTCGGAAGGCTGTCATTTCAAAAGAATCAGTCATTCCTTTTATATTTGCTAAAGGAAATCAAAGGTGCGGATGTACCTGGCGGTAGCTGCTATAAACTCCTCCTTGTAGGTAATGGCAAAGATATGGCAGAACTGAAAACAAAGGCGGCGGAGCTTGGCATTGGAGAGGATGTGATCTTTACCGGTGCCAGAAACAATGTATCCGATTATTATCAGGCAATAGATGTTCTTGCCGTACCATCCCATTTTGAAGGCCTGGGAATGGTTGTGATCGAGGGTCAGGCTGCGGGACTTGATGTTATCGCGTCAGAAGCTGTGCCACGTTTAGCGGATGTGACCGGTTCGGTATCATTTATTTCTCTTGATAATTCAGAGGAATGGATAAAAGTTCTTACGGCTCCTCACAAAAGGCATTATGAATACAATGCAATGGTCAAAGCATCCGGGTTTACTGCCGGGTATTCAGCAGAAATAGTAAGGGATATGTACTGTAAGTGGAAAGCGTGAAAAAGCTCAAACTGAATATGGCAATGAATGTATTGCTGACACTGTCATCAATCATTTTCCCGCTGATAACCCTTCCATATGTGACGAGAGTTCTCGGACCTGAAGGTGTAGGAAAAGTGTACTTT
The DNA here is from genome assembly GCA_900320285.1 of uncultured Eubacteriales bacterium. Classification (GTDB taxonomy): domain Bacteria; phylum Bacillota; class Clostridia; order Peptostreptococcales; family Anaerovoracaceae; genus Crickella. Next base: position 54,005 of record ONRQ01000001.1, on the reverse strand, counting down.
GCGTCATCTGTCATAGCCTTTTTCTCAATGTTTGCAGAGCTTGGAATTCCTGTTTACGGTATAAGGGCGTGCGCAAGAGTGAGAGATGATAAGATCGCGCTTACCAGAACAGTTCATGAGATCATGACGATCAATCTTGCTGCCTGCATAATCGTTTATGCTGTGTTTGCGGTCTCGCTGATATGTGTTCCGGCTTTTAAAGCTGACAGGAATATGTTCATTATAATGAGCAGCCTGATCGTTCTGAATGCGATAGGGGCAGAATGGCTGTATAAAGCGCTTGAAAAGTATACTTACATTACAGTCAGATCGGTAATATTTAAGTTTATTGCACTGATAGCAATGCTGCTGATGATAAAGGACCGGTCAGACTATGCTGTTTATGGTGCGCTAACAATATTCGCAGCTTCAGCATCCAATATTCTTAACTTCATCAATCTCCGGAAATACATCAGCATCAGGCCGGTTGGAGAATACAATTACCGGCGTCATATCCCTGCAATGATGATACTGTTCATGATGACTGTTGCAACTACTATATATACTAATCTTGATACTTCGATGCTGGGATTCATGAAGGGTGATGCAGAGGCAGGTCTGTACGGAGTGTCGGTCAGGATCAAACTGGTGCTGGTCAATCTTATAACATCTGTCAGTGCCGTTCTTATGCCAAGGACCTCTTACTACTTTGAGAGAGGTATGCACAGGGATGCGAATAAACTAATAATTAACACCCTCGTTGCAGTGTGCACAGTATCACTGCCGACGATATGCTTTTTTGTGCTGTTTTCGCCTGAGTGCATCAGACTTCTTGCCGGAGATGCATTCACAGGCGCTATACTTCCCATGCGGATCATAGTACCTGCAGTGCTGTTTATCGGGATTTCCAATATAGCGGGCATGCAGCTGCTGATTCCCATGGGGCATGAGGATAAAGTTACAAGAGCAGCATGGACAGGCGCTGTCATGGATGTTGCGCTAAATATAATTCTTATTCCCCGATTCGCATCAGCCGGAGCTGCTTTCGCGACTCTGGCAGCTGAGGCAGCGGTTACACTCTACCTTTTGCATTGGGTAAGGATAACCACTGGGGATAATATAATAAAAGATATTCCGCTGGTGAGTATAGTTGTCGCCTCGGCAGCCGCGATACCGGCCTGCCTGTGGGTCAGGAAGCTTCCGATTGTGCTGCTTGTAAAGCTTGCTCTGTCCGCTTTCTGCTTTTTTGCAGCATACACGATTGTGCTTTTCATAATATGGAGGAAGAATGGAATTCTACGTCGAGACTAATTACTTTGATCATGACGGACTTATGAATGCATGCGGAAAAGGCCGTGACGATTATTTTGAGGTGCTCAGAAGATGCGGACTGAAATGTATACGTATCAGCATGCTTAAGCGCGAAGCCGGCGTATCTTTCGTTGAGCGCATCAGGATAGAGCGGGGCCTTGTACGTACCTGGAACAGGGCCTTAAAGGACCTCGGAGAAGGAGATACGCTGTTTATCCATACCCCGCCAAGTGAAAAGTTCACCGGTCTTACGTCTGTGATAAGAAAAGTCAGGAAGAGAGGATGCCAGATAGGGGTAATAGTGTTCGACCTTGAGGAGTTCATAACTCCGTACTACAGGAAGGCTGCCGCCTTAAAGTACAGAATAAGCCGCAGACAGGAAGCACAGCTTTTCAGGCTTGCCGATGTAATGATCGTTCACAATTCAGAAATGAAGGACTATGTATCCTCAATGGGTATTGATCCTGAGATCATCGTTCCTGTAGGCGTCATGGATTATCTCAGCGATGAGCCTATAGATCCGGATAAAACACGCAAAAATACAGGCAAAGATCTTCCCGTTGTATTCTGCGGAGGCCTTACACCGGGAAAAGCGGGCTTCCTGAATAATATTCCTGATGAGCTGTTTTTAGATGTATATGGGACGGGACATCAGGGGCGGTTCCCGCGCAACATTGATTACAGAGGAGCTTTTGATTCCATGGAGCTCATGGAAATCATCAGAGGTTCTTTTGGACTGGTCTGGGATGGCTGCACAGCTGATACCTGCGACGGTGCAAGCGGAGAATATCTGAAATATAACAATCCGCACAAGATGGCATTGTATCTTGCAAGCGGGCTTCCTGTTATCGTATGGGATGAATCAGCTATGGCTGAGTTTGTTACAAAAGAGAAATGCGGACTGACGGTCGCGGATCTGGGAATGATCCCGGATATTCTGAGGTCGCTTAGCAATGAGGATTATGAACTTATGCGGATAAATGCGTGCAGGATAGGCTCCGGCATGAGAAAAGGTGTCCACATAAGTACTGCTGTAGAAAGAGCGCTTGGATTGCTGAAGTGAAAGGTGAACACAAATATGATTTCTTAATAGTAGGAGCCGGAATGTACGGGGCTGCCTCTGCGCGTCTGCTGGCAGACAGAGGGCGCAAGGTGCTTGTGCTGGAAAAAAGAGATCATATCGCGGGGAATGCATATACCGAAGATATAGATGGTATATGTGTGCACAGATACGGACCGCATGTATTCCATACAGACAGTGAATCTGTTTGGAATTTTGTGAACAGGTTTGCCCGGTTCAATGGATTTGTCAATCAGCCTCTTGCGAATTATAAGGGTGAATTATATTCGCTGCCTTTTAATATGAACACTTTCAGGGAGATGTGGGGTGTTGATGAGCCCGGACAAGCGGAGAAGATCATACAGGAGCAGATACACGCAGCCGGCTATGGCAACACAGAACCGGCAAATCTGGAAGAACAGGCTATAAGCCAGGTCGGGACTGATATATATGAAAAGCTGATACGCGGGTATACTGAGAAGCAATGGGGAAGACCATGCAGGGAGCTGCCGGCATCTATCATCAGACGCATTCCCGTGAGATACGAATTCAATAATAATTACTATGATGACAGGTACCAGGGGATACCCGTCAATGGATATACTGCAATGGTCGCGGCTATGCTTGAAGGTATAGATGTTGTTACAGGTGTAGATTATCTGGAAGGAGACAACCGGGAGTACTGGGGCAGGCAGGCGGACAGGATAATCTTTTCAGGACAGATAGATGCATATTACGATTACCGATATGGACCGCTCGAATACAGAAGCCTGAAGTTTGAAAGCGAAACGGTCGACCTCGGCAGCCATGCTGATGAGACCGGAACCCCGGGAAAGTACTATCAGAAACGCGCAGTTATCAACTATACGGACATAAGGGTTCCGTGGACAAGAATAATAGAGCACAGACATTTTGCTGAAGATACTGAAATGTCTGCGAAGGAGGACCGTAGCCTTTCCTGCAGAACGATAATCACACGAGAATTTCCCTTCACATGGAAACAGGGGGATGAGGCTTTTTACCCGGTCAATGATGAGAAAAATCAGAGATTATATGAGCAATACCTCCGGCTTGCAGATGAGGAAAAGCGGGTCATATTCGGGGGCAGACTCGGTAACTATAAATATTACGATATGGACGATGTCATACTGGCCGCAATGGAAGACACAGCCAAATTATTATGAAACTGCCGGAATTACTTAAAACTGAAAAATCCAATAATAAAGCACTTATCGTTTTTACAAGAGAGCCTGAGCCTGGAAAAACAAAAACAAGGCTCATGCCTTATTTCACTCAGGAGCAGTGTGCCGGGTTGCACAGCTGTATGCTAAGGGACATCAGCAGGGAGATGAAATCCGCCGATGCTGACATCATTGTTGCTTATACCGGCGGCCGGAACGGGCCGGAGTTCCTGCGGAAGACGTTTGGAAAGACGGCGGTCTTCATAGAACAGATTGGCGCTGATATCGGAGCAAGGATGAAAAATGCCATAAAAGAAGCTCTGGAGCTTGGCTATGACAAAGTTGTTCTGATCGGAACTGATATACCTGAGATAAGGGCGGAGTCTGTTAATGACGCGTTCTCAAAGCTTGACTCATCCGATATAGTGCTTGGGCCGACAGAGGACGGGGGTTACTATCTTATTGGCATGAGCTTGGTCCATCCGGAAGCGTTCGAGGTGAAAGTGTATGGAACCGGCAGTGTTTTTGAGGAGACAGCAGAGTCTTTAAGATTAGCGGACCTTTCAGTTGCCCTGGCGGATAAATACCCGGATATTGATACGCCTGAGGATATATCTGCTTACCGTAAACGCATGAGAGAGGACTCTTCGGTCAGGAATTCACATACCGGCAGGTATATCAGAGACGCTGCACGGATATCTGTGATCATTCCGGTTTTTAACGAATCCGGTGAGGTCGGCTGTATGATGGAACAGCTGCGGGAATATAAAAAAGAATGCGAGATCATATTTGTCGACGGCGGCAGTACAGATGATACAGTCAGCAGGATAGGAAATGCTTTCACTGTCATATCAGGTGAAAAAGGCAGAGGGGCTCAGATGAACAGGGGAGCGCTCGAAAGTACGGGTGATATTCTTTTCTTCCTCCATTGCGACAGTCTGCTGCCTGAAGGTTTTGACAGGGAAATCAGACGGGTAATGTCGGTTCATGACTGGGGATGTTTCGGAGTCAGATTTCCATCAAAGAATTTTTTCATGTTGACCAATCGCATCATATCCAATTACAGAGCAAGCATGAGGAAACTGCCTTTCGGAGACCAGGGGATATTCATTGACAGGAAGCTGTTCTTTGACACGGGAATGTTCCCTGAGATCCCGCTGATGGAGGACTATGAATTCTCTCTAAAGATGAAACAGCACGGCATCGCACCGGGCATGACAGGAAAGAGGCTCGTTTCCTCTGACCGCCGGTATGGCACCGGCACAAAAAGCATACTTAAGACAGAAATCTGCATGTGGAAGCTGCGCCGTATGTATCGCAGGGGCGTAAGCCCTGATGTGCTTAGGTCTTATTACAACGACGTCAGATAGTCATTGCTGACAGGATCGGATAGGCAGAGTTTATTATTGCAGCGTAAGCTATAAATTGTATCTATTTGTTTGCAATACTGAGCAGACGTTAAGATTATTTTTGATGGAATAATATTTATAGTTGCTTGGAACGGAAAGGAATCGCTATGAAGAAGAAACTGATCGCATTAATGATGATGCTTGCCATGGTATTTTGTCTGGCTGCCTGCGGAGGCGGATCTTCTGAACCGGCAGAACCTGAGGAAGCAGAGCCGGCAGAGGAAGCGGAAGAGACAGCACCGGCTGCAGCTCCGGAAGATATAGTTGTTGATGAAGAAGCCGGTACGGTCACGATCACAGCGACGGTCAACGGTACGTTCTTTGATCAGTCAACCATGCATTGCGTAGTGTTCAAAGACGGAGGTGCCGGAGATGCTGCTATGCTGGCTGCATACTGTGATTCACAGGATTTCTACGATGCCATGATACAGGCAGGGGGAACTCCGTGGAATACAACTGATGCAAGACTTGAAGACGGTGAATTCACCGATGGTCAGAAAGTTTCGGTTTCTTTTACCTGGGAAGGCCAGGATACACCTGTAGCTCTTGCGGATGCCGTTAAGACTGATGACGGAAAGCTTGAAATAGACCAGAGATTCTCGGGTAATCAGATAGGCAATAAGGAAGCAGGTTCCGGATGCATTGCATGCCTTAACAGCTGCTGGGCAGGAATCACGTCAAATGCAGCATATCCATTCGGAGCTATTGATTCAGGTAATCCTCATGCATATCTTGACGATTCTGTAATGCCGGCTGACGGTACAGATGTGCAGGTAACATTCACACTGGAATAAAGAGAGAACTGTTAAATGGATAACTCTGAAAATAAAGAAGAAAGCAAAGGGCTGGATACCGGCGGCAAACATGCCGCTCCGGAAGAAAAAAAGAGTAACTGGACAGGCCGTATAGTAATTGCCGTTCTGGCAGTATTGTTTGTTGCGGCCTATCTTGCAATTCCTGCAGTTCATGTGTGGGTCAACAATGTTGTCGAGATGTTCCGGACAGGTAATTTTGACGACATGAGAGAGTTCATTGCCAGATATGGCAAGTGGGCAATGGCCATATCCGCCTTGCTCATGATTTTCCAGTCCATAGCAGCTCCTCTTCCGGCGTTCTTCATAACCCTGACCAATGCCAATCTTTTCGGCTGGTGGCAGGGTTGCATCCTGTCATGGGCGTCATCGATGGCAGGTGCGGCGCTCTGCTTCTGGATCGCACGTATTCTCGGAAGGGATGTCGTTGAGAGGATCTGCACAAAGGGTGCGCTTTTATCTATCGAGGATTTCTTCGCAAAATATGGCAAGCGATGTATTCTGGTTGCGAGATTGCTTCCGTTCATTTCATTTGACATAGTCTCTTATGCTGCCGGACTTACGGCTATGGATTTCTGGGGCTTCTTTGTTGCTACAGGTGTCGGGCAAATGCCTGCCTGCATAGTCTATTCATATGTAGGAGGAATGCTGACAGGCGGAGCGAGAAAGATGTTTATAGGGCTGATGTGCCTGTTTGCTCTGGCTATAGTTGTTGTGCTGATCAGGCAGGTCTATACTGCCAGCGAGAAGAAAAAGGAAGAAGCTGCCATAGCCAGGGGAGAAGTATACTTCAGGGAGCCATCCAACCCGGCGCGCATGTTCAGCAAGTTTTATAACTCAGCTTTGTGGGGAATGATCATTGGTCTGATATGGTCGGGTCTCCCTAATCTCGGCGCCAAAGTAAATCCGGGCTGGGTGCTTCTGGGAGGCTGGCTCGGAACTTTCGCTTTGAGTCTGCTGTTCAGAAAGTTCAGGGCCGGAGTTGCTTTTACCACAGCTAATGTTGTGATATGTCTCGGAATAATCTATTTCCTGTGCGGTCCTGCAATCGTGCGCAAACCGGCAGGCATTCTCAGAATGGGGATCGGACTCAGAACGGTTCCTTTGACTACTTTTAATACTATCTTTATAGCGTTCCTGCTGGCCGGGCTTGTGATCGTATGCCTGCTGTGGAAAAGGCAGAAAAGAGTAGATTCGGAAGCTGCAGCAGATTATGATAAGCTTATGGCAGAAAAAACATCTGGTCCGGATATACCGGCTCAGGAAGCATAGCTGTGAGGATGATGTGAATGATAAATAAGATCAGTTCTTTTGTGGAGAATAATGACTACAGGAAGGCCCTCGGCCTTCCTGATTCAGTTACGGAAGAATACCGCCTGCTCGCACAGGGTGAATACAATGTCAATTATCTGTTCTATCATCCTATAACGGGACTTCCGCTGGTGCTGAGGGTGAATGCAGGCAGCCAGATGCATCTGGACAGGCAGATAGAGTATGAAGCACATGCGCTCAGGCTGCTCTCGGATTCCGGCAGGACGCCGCAGGTATACTATGTCGATGGAAGCAAAAGGTTTATTGACCATGGAATTCTTGTTATGGAGTATCTCCCCGGCAGCTATCCGCACTACGACAATAAACCTGAAATGGATGGAGTCATGGAATGTCTGGCAGATATTCATTCCGTAAAGATCCCGGAGAGCGAGGTGATCTACGGAGAGCCGGGATCTGTACCGGCAGATAACATTAAGCTGATAGCTCCTGCCGATCCTGCAATTGCTATTCTTGATGAGTGCGAGAGTATGGTGAAGAAATATATGGATTCGCCGCTTGGGGACAATGTCACAAAGGCCAGGCTCAGGGCACTTCTTGACAGGGGACATGAACTTGCAGAACAGACCGGCGACAGAATGAACACTTTACCGGCCGCAAATAATTACCGCTGCTGTATCAATACAGAGCTCAATTCAACGAACTTTCTGGTGGATGGACAGTTTGTAAGACTGGTGGACTGGGAGAAACCGCTATACGGTGATCCTGCGCAGGATCTCGGACACCTTCTGGCTCCTACAACGACTTTCTGGAAAACTGATCACATACTAACTCAAGAGGAAACTGACAGGCTCATAGATGTATATATAGACTGCGTAAACGGCAGATTTGACACCTGCGGTATCAGAGAGAGAACTCACAGGCTTATCAACATCACCTGTCTGCGCGGACTGACCTGGTGCGCAATGGCCTGGGTCGAGTATCAGGATCCTGACAAGCTGATAGCAAACGAGAGCACCAGGAAAAAGCTCGACGCATACCTCGAGGACAGTTTTCTGGCGGATATAGAGAAAAGACTTGGTGTTTAGGCGGTCACTTCACCTCTGAGATACCATCAACAATATGACGGACATGTCTCCCGTATTTGCGCAGGGATTTTTCCCAGTTAACAAGAGCGCGCTTGCCGAAGTCGGTTATCGTGAAGGTTTTGCGGGCTTTCGGTCCGGTTCCTTCTGTCTCTGATGTAAGGTAGCCTTCTTTCTCCATTTTCCTCAGATTACGGTAAAAACCGGCCGGATCAAGATTATCTTCTATGTATCCGTCCTCTTTTAACTTCTGCAGCAGCAGGAATCCATAGCAGGGAGCCTTGGATAACTCGATGAGGATACAAGGCTGGATGAGTTTGTCGAGGTAAAGCCCCTTACATGAAAAGTTGACATCATTGGTATTTATATCGAGTGACAGCCAGCTTGAATAGAAAAGCTCCTGAAGCTCGACACGGCTTCTCGCAACAGGAATGTTGATTATATTATTAGCTTCAGATTCGCCGCAAGGGTGGAGAAATCCGCTCCCGGCGATTTCTTTTTCATTGATATAACAAGGTGTGAGCTGATCGAAAAATTTCTGCGGGTAATTAATGTAGGCTGCAGCGACGGCATCCCAGCAATAGGAGCTGGCTGCCCCATAGACTACTTCCTTGGTCTTGAATCTGTAGCCGCACTTTTTAGCTATATACATACCTGCCGGATTCTCTGATGAGCAAAGCATATCCAGAAACTCATCCTTTGGAAGGTCTGAAACAGGCAGACAGTTGTTACCGGTAATGATCGTGATATTGCGGCCCATGCTGAGAACAGTTGCGGCTGCCTTGGCATTGACTGAGAAGTTAAGCTCATCCAGAGGGGTATTGCCGTGAATGATCAGCGGCTCTGTAATACCGCCCATTAGAACAATCTGTCCAATCTTATCGAAAATCCCATTGTCTATAAGATAGGCACCATACAGGTTTCCGAGGGAACCGATTCCCAGATAGACAAGTTCACCCGGATACTTATCCGCCATTTCCGAAATAAACCTTGAACTTTCACAGACCGGATCTTCACCATGCTCATAACCTCTAAAGACCGGAATATGATCAAAGCCGATCTCGCTCAGCATCTCCTTATTACTCCGGAAAGATTCAGCAGAGGTTCCGTTACCGTAGTTGCATGTGATACCCAGCAATTCGATATCTTCGGAGCATCCCAGCAGATACAGGATCGCAAGGGCGTCATCCATAGGACGGCCCGGAAAACTTGCTGTATTGTCACAGTCGCAAATGACTTTCTTTATATTCTTCATGATTCGGTATTCTTTCTGCACATGGCGTTTGATAATATGCCTATATTGTATTTATTATCGCAATTTTACGTCAAGGAGAGCTATTGATTATTTCAATCCCGGGTATGAGTCTTTTACCTGACTGTGTCTTTCAGATAGTTTATAACGGAGCGGGCTAAAGGTCCCGCTTCTTTTATTGATCTGACGCCAATACCCAGAGATCTGTAATACTCAGGATCCAGCATCCTGTAATCGTACCTGCCCGGGAATCTTTCAAGTGTAAGTTCCGGCAGTATGGATATGCCGAGTTCATCTTCAGATGACTTCATCATCTGAGTCAGATTGGACTGTGTATATCCGAGGATCTCACCGGCCCTGGTGAAGCTCCCGCTGTCGATTGAAGTGAGAAAGACTTTGACCATCTTGAACGTGTTATTGCTGCCGTCGCTTTCCGCATAAAAAGGAAGGGAGTATAATATGCAATTGAATGAGGGGTAATAAAATGAAGAAGGATCTTGGAGTAAAGGAATTGCTGATAATGGGAGGCGCGCTGTTTTCAATGCACTTCGGCGCGGCCTGCATGCTCTTTCCTGTGCAGTGGGGAAAGAATGCCGGTACAGCACTCTGGCCTGTATTTGCAGGAGTAGTGCTCTCAGGTGTGCTCCTCCCGTATTTCGGTTATCTGGCTCTTGTAAAAGGTGACGGTACATTTCTGGATATAACGAGAAGGATCTCGCCAAAATTCGGGACTGCTTTTGCTGCACTGACAGTATTCGTCATAGGACCTTTGTACATGGTGCCGAGAATGAGCGCAGCTGCATGGGCGGCCATAGTGCAGATCACAGGCTTTGAGACAGAGAGCATGCTCCCTGTTGTGATATTTTCAATCGTTTACTATCTGATCACCTACTGGTTTGTAGTGAATCCGGGAGAGGTAATGGATAAGATAGGAAAGATACTGTTTCCGGTTCTTGTCGTAGTAGTAACAGCAGTCATAGTAAAAAGCCTCGTGTCCCCTATATCCCGTGAATGGGCGGCACCTTCCTTTGACCAGAATCCTGTCGTATATGGATTCCTGCAGGGCTATGCAACGGCTGATCTTCAATGTGCCCTGCTCTTCGGAGTTGTTGTTGTACAGGGCATAAGGAATGCGGGTATAGCTGAAAAAGCGACAAACAGAAATCTGGTAAAGATCGGGTTCATAGGCCTGGGACTGCTGCTGGTGACCATTCTCGGTCACATGATCGCAGGCGCAAATACAGGCGGCACTATAGATCTGACGCTTTCAGCTCTATACACCGAGATGGTGCTGGTGCTGTGGGGCAAAGCCGGCGGCATACTTTTCAACGTGGCGCTGGTCGCGGCGGCCCTCACGACAGCTGTAGGCGCGGTCTCGTCGACATCAGGGATATGGGAAGAGATCATGTATGAGAAAAACAGAAAGCTGTATACATACAGGAACTTCTGCATAGCTTCGTGCGTGCTCTCGTGTATAGTTTCGTTTGCTGACCTCGATACGATAGTCAAAGTGGTAGGACCTGTACTGGATGCCTGCTACCCGGCAGCAATAGTAATTGCGATGTACTACTGTCTCTGCAGAAACAACACTTCAGGCGCAAACCTCAGAGCGGCAAAATGGACTCTGATAGTAACTTTTGTAATAAGCATCATAGAGCTGATATCCAGATACAGTGAGATGTTCGGTCTTGGATGGAGATGGGCCGAAAACCTTTACAGCAGCCTGCCGCTCTCCGCTTACAGCCTCGCATGGCTGCCGGTAAGCATTGTCGTATATGCAGCTGTACACCTTTTGCCGCGTAAATCGAATTAACATAACATTAAAAATCTGACAGGGAGCATTTCTCTGTCAGATCCTTTTTTTGTGCTATAATATACAAATTGCTGCGGGAATGACCGCAAGATAAATAATAAGAAACATGAGAGGTTATATACTTGGAAAATATACTGAAAAAGATATCGGAAGAATTGGGGATAAAGCTCTGGCAGGCTGAAGCGGCAGCGGAACTGATTGACAGCGGCTGTACCATCCCGTTTATTGCACGTTACCGTAAGGAAGCAACCGGCGCCCTGGACGATGAGGTGCTGCGCAGCTTTGACGAGCGGCTGAAATACCTGCGCAATCTTGAAGACCGCAAGCAGACGGTGCTGGCGGCAATAGAAGAGCAGGGAAAACTTACCGATGAACTCAAAGCAAAGATAGAGGCGGCCGAAACTGCTGCTGTTCTTGAGGATCTTTACAGACCATACAAACCTAAGAGAAAAACACGTGCAAGTGTCGCCAGGGAAAAAGGCCTGCAGGGACTGGCGGATTACCTGCTGTCAAAGAATTCACAGGATGATCCTGTAAAAGAAGCAGAGAAATACATTTCCAAGGAAAAGGAGATACCTGACGCTAAGACTGCTCTTGGGATGGCTCAGGATATAATCGCAGACGATATGTCCGATGATGCTGACGTAAGAGCATGGATAAGAGAGAAGACTCTGAATAAGGGATTTTTAACGTGCAGCCTTGGTCCGGAAGGGAAAAAGCTGGCGGAATCCGGAGAGCGCTCTGTATATGAGAACTACTACGAATACAGTGAACCGGTCTCGAAGATACCGGGACACAGGGTGCTGGCAGTAAACCGTGGAGAAAAGGAGAAAATCCTTTCGGTATCGGTGGACGCTCCTGAGGAAGAGATAGACAGATATCTGAAGCGCAGGATGCTTCGTAAAGTGACGGAGGCCTGCAGGCCATATGTAGAGGCCGCGGTCGAAGACGGGTATAAAAGGCTCATTGCTCCATCCATAGAAACAGAGATAAGAGGCGGCCTGACAGAGACAGCAGAGGAAGGCGCTATAAAGGTATTCGGCTCAAATCTGGAGCAGTTACTGATGCAGCCGCCGCTGAAAGGCAAGACTGTGCTTGGATGGGACCCGGCCTTCCGCACAGGATGCAAGCTCGCTGTATGCGATCCGACCGGCAAGATCCTGAAGACTGCTGTTATCTATCCGACCGCTCCTCAGAACAGAGTGGCAGAGGCTGTAAAGGTGCTGGAGGATATCTGTGACAGATATAACGTTGATGTTATTTCTGTCGGCAACGGAACTGCATCGAGGGAATCCGAGAAGATAATAGCGGATTTCATCCGCGGCTATGAGAAGAAAAGACGTGGCAGAAAGATTAACTATGCGATAGTTAATGAGGCAGGCGCTTCGGTATATTCCGCAAGCAAGCTGGCGACTGAAGAGCATCCTGATCTCAACGTGGGTGAAAGGAGTTCGGCGTCGATCGCCCGCAGGCTGCAGGACCCGCTGTCCGAGCTCGTAAAGATCGATCCTAAGGCGATAGGCGTTGGGCAGTATCAGCATGACATGAATCAGAAGCGTCTGGGAGAGGTGCTGACTGCAGTAGTAGAGAAGTGTGTAAATATGGTAGGCGTTGATCTGAACACTGCGTCACCGTCTCTTCTCGGTTACGTTTCGGGAGTCAGCAAACAGATTGCGGCAAACATCGTTGCATACAGAGATGAGCACGGAAGATTCAGCACGCGAAGGGAACTGCTGAAAGTCCCTAAGCTCGGACCAAAGGCGTTTGAGCAGTGCGCCGGATTCCTGAGGATATCGGACGGGAGTGAACCTCTTGACGCTACTTCTGTACACCCGGAAAGCTATGATGCCGCAAGGGCCATACTCAGGGAAGCCGGTTACAGCGCTCAGGATATAATTACCGGAAAGGTCAGAGGTCTTGCTGCAAGAAAGGATACAGCAGAAAAGCTGGGTGTCGGAAAGTACACCTTTGCCGATATAGCAGCAGAGCTTGAAAAACCGGGAAGGGACCCGAGAGAAGATGTTCAGGCTCCTGTACTCAGAAGCGATGTGCTGGAGATGTCGGATCTTGCTCCGGGCATGGAACTGAAGGGCACAGTGAGGAACATTGTGGACTTCGGCGCATTTGTGGATATAGGAGTACACCAGGACGGTCTGGTGCATATATCCGAACTGGCCGACAGATATGTAAAGCATCCGCTTGATGTTGTAAAAGTAGGCGATATAGTGAATGTAAAAGTGTTGTCGATAGATGAAAAACGTGGCAAGATAGCGCTGTCGATGAAAGCAGCTGGCAAATAAAGCAAAATGACAGGGGCTGGTCCCTGTCATTTTTTTTATTTTATCCTCACCTTTACTGTGCTCTTTGATCCGTCCGGCAGTGTTTCCTGAACGACAGATTCGGATTTAGCTGTAAGGACCGCATAAGGCAAAGTTTTGCGGGCTTTCTCTATTCGGAAATTTCCGGGATATTCCACGGCCATTTCGACTGCTTCCTGCGGCTGATCGTATTCGATCGTAACGTGGATGGCAGGATCCTTCAGAACTGACATCAGCAGCTGAATACAAAGCTCCTCAAAGACTGACTGAAGTTTTTCATTGACCTTTGGTGAGATGTGATTCTTGTAGCAATACTGATCGATCCTGGCCACAGCATCGGCAAAGTCGAAAGAGTGGGATGATATATCTATCTCAAGAATCCTGAGCCTTCGCATGAAGTGAATGGTTTTTTCTTTTTTCGGGTGCTCAAAGATCTCTTCAGGAGTACCTTCCTCGTAGATCAGTCCTTCATCCATGTAAAACACGCGGTTTGAGACATCTCTGGCAAACTGCATCTCGTGAGTTACTATCATCATCGTCTTTTTCTGACGTACCAGTTCACGGATAACAGACTGAACCTCTCCGATCATTGTAGGATCCAGTGCGCTGGTAGGTTCATCAAACAGAATTATGTCGGGATCCATGGCCAGTGTCCTGGCTATCGCGACACGCTGCTTCTGACCACCTGACATCTGGTCCGGATAGTTCATCTGCTTTTCGGCAAGGCCTACCATACGCAAAAGCTCCACGGCGCGGTCATAGGCTTCCTGGCGGCTCAGGCCAAGAAGCTTTACCGGTGCATACATGACATTCTCGATGGCGGTCATGTGCCCGAAGAGATTGAAAGACTGGAATACCATGCCCATCTTTCTGCGCACCTGAGAAATGTCGCAGTCCTTTTCGGTGATATCCTGACCGTTCAGCAGTATCTGCCCCGAAGTCGGCCTCTCAAGCAGGTTCATGCAGTTGAGCAATGTAGATTTTCCTGTTCCGGATGGACCGATGACAGCAATCACATCTCCGTCATTGATCACTGCGTTGATATCCTTGAGAGGAACGGAACTCTCAAATTCTTTTCTCAGATGTCTGATCTCAATCATGTATCTCGATCCCCTTAAGTATCTCTTCTTTAGTGCGCTTCTTAGGATCAATGTTGCGTATCACCCTGTCAGTGATTGCTGTCAGAATCGCAGCAAGAATGAAGTAGATGATGGCAACAGAAATGATAGGGAAGAACGGTTCGTATGTGCGGCTCCGTATGATATCTCCCATTCTGGTGAGGTCTTCAACGGCGATGTACCCGACTATCGCGGAAGCCTTGATCAATGCGACTATCTCGCCCCGGTATGCCGGCATGAAATGCTGTGCAGCCTGCGGGAGTATCAGATGGAAGAATGTGCTTCTGTCATCAAAACCCAGAGCGTAACCGGCCTTTGTCTGACCCGGATCAACGGCTTTGACGCCTGATACCAGCATGCCGTACATTGAGACTCCGAATGTAAAGGTGAATGCGATGACTGCGACAGCGAGGCCGCTGATCGATATTTTGCCGAATATAACATAGTAAAGAAGCATCAGAAGTACGACCGCCGGCATGCCCCGTATCAGCCATACGAAGAACTCGGTGACCTTGTTCGCAAGAGGATTGCCGTTGCGGCATGCCATATACATGGCAAATCCCAGCAGCGTGCCGAATATAATTGAAAGAATATTTATCGCAAGGGTCGCCGCGATGCCTTTCAGGAAGAGCTTATAACGGCTTTCGACAATAAATGTCTTGCGGAAGCTGTCTGCCATCGAATGAAAGAATGCTCCGGAGCCTGTATCCTTCTTCAGTACAACAACTACGATCCGGTCGTAAATATTAGGATCTGAGAAATAGACGCTTTGAGCGCGTTCCTCAGTAATTGCTATCCCGGAAGCGGCAAAATCGCATTTTCCCGCAGTTACGGCAGGCATCAGCGCTTCAAAGTTCATCATTACCACATCCAGGGCATAGCCGTATTCCTTGCAGAAGCGTGCTGCGATATCCACATCGTAGCCTACGACCAGGTCTTCTCTGAGGTAACTGAAAGGAGGGAAGGTTCCTTCTGTGAGAAAGGTGAGTTTTCCGTTTATGTCAGGCAGCTCAGTATAATCGATCATGGTCTTCTTCGATTCATCTTTTTCGCACCACTTTTCCTCGATCTGCCCGAGCTCGCCGCTTTCCGTCAGACTCTGAAGGAACTCATTCATCTGATCGCGCAGCGCAGCGCCTTTTTTGTTCTTCGGGAACACATACCCTGCAGGATTTCTTCCGATTTCCTCATCAATAATAGTGACGGAATCATCCGTGTGCATGTACTGTGTCTGCACCATCCTGAGATTCGGGAACGCATCGATCTTGTTTGATTTCAGCGCCATGACTATATCCGGGAATGTGCTGAAATACAGGATCTGCGCATCAGGTATGTTCTCACGGGAAACACTGTCGAAAATCGAGCCCATCTGAACACCGATCCGCTTTCCGGATAACTCAGATACAGACGTATAGACGCCCTCATCCGAACTGCTGCTGTCCCTGCTGCAGCCTGCCGTCACCATAGAAGTCAGAATGATACCAATGAACAATATAGTAAGTGTTTTGAGCCGCTTTTTCATAAAGTGCATTTATCTGTTTTCTTAGCTCCTGTGCCGGAGATGCCTGAATTGTAAATTTCTGTCTTTTATTTTACATTATACCGTCAGCTTGTTCCACTGCACGGCAGAGCATGTTATGTAATCTGTCATGTGCTATAATATATTGGTTTGATAGTTAATAAACGGGAGATGATCTTTACAGATGAAACTGGTAAAAAAAGACAGACTGGCGGCAAGCAGCTGTGGCGCCGATGTGAAGCTCTCTGTTGAGGGAGCCTTCCGCATTGTGGAGGACATGGTCACTGAGTTGATGGGTGATCAGCATATCGACGGAGTCACATGCATGCGTGAATACGGCGGCATGTGGGTGTTCGTCCGCAACAGGATCGAGATGCCTCAGCCTCTGAACTGGATGGATGAGTATACAGCTACAAGCTATATAAGTTCGTTCTCAAAAATCAGACTTTACATAGACACTGTGCTTCAGAAGGCGGATGGCAGCATAGCGCTCAAGTCCAGGCTCGAGCTTTGTGCCGTAGATCTGGAGACGGGCAAAATCAGAAAGTCGGAAAGCGTCGGTGTGGGAGAAAAGACTCCTGCCGAGGAGTCGGTGTTCGAAATAGCTTATACAAAGGAAAAACCTGTGCGCGGCGATCTGATCGATGAGATAACGGTGCGTTCGGCAGATATAGATTACTGTCACCACACCAACAACGTTGCGTATGTGCGTTACTTCATGAATCAGATCGATGTCGATGATCTGATTGAGCATCCGGTAAAAGCGATCGAAGTGCAGTATGCTGCTCAGACACATGAGGGCGATAAGCTGTGCATATATCGCTGCAGCTCCGAAAACGAAGCGTACTTAATAGAGAAGGACGGCAGCAAAGTCGTCAGCTGCATAATAACGAGATAAGAACAGGAGAAAGCAATGAATGAAGTAAAGAACCCTAGAAAACCGCTGATAGTTTTCTACATAATCATGCTGCTGGTCATGTTTGCCTTCAATTCCCTGATAGCTCCGATGCTGGCTGAGGAGCAGAAGATCAAGGAAGTGGACTATGGCACTTTCATGACCATGACTGAAGAGGGAAATATCGGATCTGTACAGATCGAGGAAAACCAGATAATGTTCACCAGCAAGGACGGCAAGGATGTATACCGCACCGGAGTTATGAACGATCCTGATCTGGTCAACCGTCTGCATGCATCCGGAGCAGAGTTCACAACCAAGATAGTCAGGCAGATGTCTCCGCTTGCCAGTTTCTTCCTGAGCTGGATACTTCCGATCTTCATCTTCTTCGTGCTTGGACAGTATCTGAGCAGAAAGATGATGGATAAGGCCGGAGGCCCGGGTTCCATGATGTTCAACATGGGTAAAAGTAATGCAAGAGTCTATGTAAAATCCTCAGACGGCATCAAATTTGATGATGTTGAGGGCGTTGACGAAGCAGAGGAAAACCTGCAGGAGATAGTGGACTATCTGCACGATCCTGCCAAGTACAGGGATATCGGCGCATCGATGCCGAAAGGCGTACTTCTTGTAGGCCCTCCGGGAACAGGAAAGACCATGCTTGCCAAGGCTGTTGCGGGTGAAGCAAATGTACCGTTCTTTTCGATGTCCGGTTCTGAATTCGTAGAGATGTTTGTCGGCATGGGAGCTTCAAAGGTCCGCGACCTGTTCAGACAGGCCAAGGAGAAAGCTCCATGCATCGTATTTATCGATGAGATAGACGCCATAGGACAGAAGAGAAACAGCGGCAATTTCGGAGGCAACGACGAAAGAGAGCAGACTCTCAATCAGCTGCTTACAGAGATGGACGGATTCGAAGGAAACAGCGGAGTCATCATTCTCGCTGCGACCAACAGACCTGAGTCCCTCGATCCGGCGCTCACCAGACCGGGACGCTTTGACCGCAGAGTACCTGTAGAGCTGCCTGACCTCAAGGGCAGGGAAGCGATTCTGAAAGTACATGCTGCAAAGGTAAAGACTGAAGATAATATAGATTACTCGGTCATCGCACGTATGGCGGCCGGAGCATCCGGTGCAGAGCTTGCAAATATAGTAAATGAAGCTGCGCTCCGCGCGGTAAGAGACGGCCGCAGTGCCGCATCGCAGGCCGACTTTGAGGAAAGCATAGAAGTCGTCATAGCAGGATATGAGAAAAAGAACTCCATACTTACCGATCATGAGAAGAAAGTCGTGGCATATCACGAGATAGGTCACGCTCTTGTGGCAGCCATGCAGCAGCATTCGGCTCCTGTACAGAAGATCACGATCGTACCGCGCACATCGGGCGCACTCGGATACACCCTTCAGGTCGATGAAGGCGATCACTATCTGATGACAAAAGAGGAGCTCGAGAACAAGATCGCTACGCTGACAGGAGGGCGTGCAGCCGAGGAGATCGCCTTCGGATCTGTCACCACAGGCGCTTCAAATGACATAGAGCAGGCTACGAGGATCGCGCGTACGATGATCACACGCTTTGGTATGAGCGATGACTTCGACATGGTGGCGATGGAAGCCGTACAGAATCAGTATCTGGGAGGAGACACTACACTTTCGTGCTCTGCTGAGACACAGACAATAATAGATAAGAAAGTAGTCGAACTTGTAAAGGAACAGCACGAAAAAGCCAGAAAGATACTCAATGATAACCGCGGCAAACTGGATGAACTTGCGGCTCATCTGTATGAAAAGGAGACCATCACAGGCGAGGAGTTCATGAACATCCTTGAGGCAAAATAAAAAAGGCAATTGTACTAAAGTCTTGTACTGAGGATTTTCATCGGCCTTATCATAGGCGCTATCCTTGGGTTCCTCCTTCCGTCGCAGGAATGGATCTCCATCTTCGGAGACATGTTCGTCGGAGCTCTCAAGGGAATTGCACCTGTACTGGTATTTGTCCTTGTTGCTTCCTCGCTTGCTAATGCCAAGGGCGGAAACGCGGACAGATTCAAAGTCGTTTGATGGAGAGCCGCGTTTACTGATCCATGTTGATGATCAATAACTATAAAATAAATTGATATAAAAAGGGTTGACATTTCCACACGGCAGCGCTAATATACCACCGGTATTTTTCAAAGGAGGAAAAACAGAAAATGGTTATTATAAAATGGACAAATAAGTACAGCAATGAGACAGGTTATGTTGCTTCGCTGTCAACAAAGAATGAATGCTTCATCAACACTTTTGAAGAAGAAAACGCAAAAAGATATTCCGAAAAGTCAGTTGCCGGAATAATGAAAAAGCTCGAAGCATATCACGAAACAGAAGATAACGATTTTGAAGTTATTACACTGTAAGATCAAACGCCCGGACATTGGATCACCAACCGGACGCTTTTTTTACTGAATTTATGAGCGTTGACAGTGCTCTTTACCGATACTAATATGGTGGTAGCAATTGTCAGATAATAGCATGCTTAATGAATATCAGAAAAAGGAGAAAAACATGGAATTAACAGATAGGTTTGAAGCTGCAACAGCAAAGATGGATGAGCTCAAGGCTAAGATGGAAGAAGCGAATAAGGCGGTAAAAGAATCCATTTCACAGGGAGCTGCCAATTTCAAATCCGACATGGAATTCACACAGGCAAGCATTGAAGAGATTTTCGACGATGCTGAGGACAGGGCTGAAGAAAAAAGAGAAGAAAGACGCGAAGCTTCAAGAGCGAAGATAAAGAATCTGCAGGATAAGATCAATGATCTGAGCCAGGCATATGCCAAAGCTGATCAGGAAGAACTTATTGTTGATCTCCTGACATATGCTGATGAATGCCAGGAAACTGCTATAGAAATGGCAGAAGAGGCAGTTCTTGCATATAGAGCTGCAGCTGAGCAGATCGCGCTCTATAACGAGAAGTACGGCAAATAGGAAAAGCCTATTGATTTAGTAGGTAAATAAGAATAATATGCAGGCAGCGGATACAGATATTGTTCCGCTGCCTTTTTTAATAGAGATCTTTCTCTGAAAGTGGTATTAGGATTTGTAATATCGGATATGCAAAAGAACCATTTTACTATTAGCTACTAGAGTGTTATTTTTTTATCAGACAAAGAGAGCCGCACATCATCATTCTGATATGGACGGCGTAAAAGAAAAAAATATAAAAATGATTATTAACAGGAGGCAATAAAATGGTAGGAATCATCGCAGCAGTAGGAATCGTTGCAGTATCCGGAGTCATCACATACGAATTCGAAGAGAAGATCGCTCCAAAGAACAACTAATTAAAAAAACCAAAAACCAACAACCTAAAAACTGGTAAAAATTCCATTACTTAGAAAGGAAACGATCCGGCAGCAATGACGGATCGTTCTTTTCTTTTATCTGATATTCTTCATTATGTATTTGATCACGAATTTCGCCAGAGGACCTGCGTATTCGAATGATCTGATGCCGATCCCTAATGTGCGGTAAGCTTCAGGTTCGAGCATCCTTGTCTCATAGTCACCCGGGAATTCATTGATCGTGAGCTCCGGCAGTATAGCCAGCCCCAGTCCGCGCTGCACCATGGACAGCACGGCGAAATCATCCCGTGAATAGTACCTTACTTCAGGAGTGAAACCCGCGTCCTCGAAAACCCTGTGCGGATCCTTATCATAACTCCTGTAGGTCATTATGAAAGGATAATCCTTCAGCTTATCGACCGGAACGTAGTCATATTTGCTCAGCTCATGGCCGGAAGGAAAGGCCAGCAGCATCGGGTCCTCGATAATAGGGATAAAATCTATGCTGACCTTGTCTCCGGGATAGCTCATGAGAGCAATGTCGAGTGAGCCGTCAGTAAGGCCGTCTATCATTTCATCATGCCCAAGCTCTTCTATCTGAAAGA
The DNA here is from genome assembly GCA_900320285.1 of uncultured Eubacteriales bacterium. GTDB lineage: Bacteria > Bacillota > Clostridia > Peptostreptococcales > Anaerovoracaceae > Crickella. Next base: position 33,056 of record ONRQ01000001.1, on the reverse strand, counting down.
CGACCTGAGGATAATTGTTCTGAAAGTATTCTATGATCTGCGGTACCCAGTACACCGAAGTGCTGACGAAAGTCCCTATCCTGAGTGTACCCCTGTGCAGTCCCTGCAGCTCCGCTATCTCCTGATCAAGCCGCTCCTCGCTTTCAACGATCCTGCGCATCGCCGGCAGAAGAAGTCTGGCTTCCTGTGTAGGTTCGACGCCGCGATTGGTTTTTACGAGAAGAGGGAAGCCGACCTCATCTTCAAAAGACTTCATTATCTGTGTAAGGTAAGACTGCGTGTACCCGAGGGCCTGACCGGCTTTGGTAAGGCTGCCTTTGTCTATGGCAGCAAGCAGGATCCTGATTTTCTGCGTGTTCAACTCGCTTTGCTCCGTTCTATATAACTAATAAGTGGTACTTAAAACTGTTACTAGTACCAGCCTCTGGACTGGAAATGTGCCCATGCGTTGGATGGAGAACCATACCTGCGGGCTATGTACTTAAGCCCCCATCTTATCTGCGGCTCCGGATTGGTGTAATAGTCGCTTCCTTCGGAAGCCATCTTTGAACCCGGCAGAGCCTGCGGGATACCATGAGCTCCGCTGCGCTTATTGTGTGAATTCGGATTCCAGCCTGACTCCCTGTTCCACAGGTATATCAGAGGCTCCAGTTCCGAACTGTCCCATCCGAAATCAGGCAGAAGCGAGAGGGCGTACTTCTGGTATTCACCCTTGATGCCATCTGCTATCGGCAATCCCTCCGGAATATCGGCCGAAAGCTTATCTCCCGGAATGTAGTATTCTTTATCGTCCACAACGATGCGGCTCCAGCCGTTATGAGTGATGCCTGTGCGCCTTATCATCTTGTCTTTGTCAAGCTTGCCGGCACTTTTATATGACATGTCAGCACCTGTCCTGTATTCGATTTTTTCAGTTGTCCACACGTATTCGAATACTTCTTCGGCGACGCTTTCCATATAAGTTTTTGTAATAATATGAGTATGATCGTTCATGGACTCGGATGCGCTTGCAAGAGTGACTGAACAGACCTTACCGAAAATACGCACTTCAAAATTGTGACACCAGAGCCTGTATATAAAGCCACAGGCAAGTATCACTGATATCAGCTCGACCGCGATTATTGTCCTAAGTATCTTAGGCCTTCGGTTTTCCGCCTTGACATGTTTAGGCTGTAAGCTTTCTTTCCTGATATGTTTAGGATTTGCGCTATCCGCCTTTGAGTGTTTTGGCCTTAAGTTTTCCTGTTCGTTATCGATGATAATTACCTCTTTTGATCTTATAGCCACAATCATAATCAAATTATCATATAAAGCGTTGAATTTTCAACCTTCAGGCAATAAAAAGAAGCGATCCCGTCTTACGGTGGGCGTTCATGAAGTGAAATGGACAAACATATCCAGGAAAGATAAAATATAAAGTGACAGCTGTCGGGCCATATGCTCTGAGCGGAAACAGTAAAGCCGCAAAATTTACTGATTTGCTTGTGATATGAGGCGTCCTTTCATCTGAACACAGTAAGAACCGTGTGCCCTGGAAGAAGACCGAAAAGAATGTTTTTTGTTGTCTGAAAACTTTTACAATGTTACTATATTATTTAATTGTCAGGATAACCGGAGGGGTTCCTGAAGAGGGAGTATTAATTTATCGGCAGCAAAGGGTGAGGAAATGGCTTCAGATATAAGGGAAAAAATCATAGATGCTTCGTGGGAGTTATTCCATGAGAAAGGATTCGGAGAAACGACCATCAACGACATAATCAATAAGGCGGACATATCAAAGGGAACTTTTTACTATTATTTCAGGAGCAAGGATAATCTCCTGGATACGTTGTCTGAGATACTCGATCGCGAATATGAAAGGCTCAGGAATGAAGAACCTGAAGGAATGAGCGCTTTCGATAAGCTGATGTGGGTCAACTACGAAGTGCATGAATTCATCCAGAGGAATATAGACTACAGACTGTTCTCCTATCTTTATTCCGCTCAGATCATAAAAGAGACCGGATCGAGCCTGCTAGACCGGAACCGCTACTACTTCAGTTATATCGAAAAGATAATGGAAGATGGCAGAAAAACAGGTGAGCTGACAGAGGAGATGTCGGTGAGCGAAATGGTAAAGTTTTTCACCATGGGAGAGAGAGCGCTCATAACAGAATGGTGCATGAACAACGGCAGCTTTGATCTCGGGATATACAGCAAGGCGCTGTTTCCGATAATGATGAAGGGTCTCAAAAAGTAGTGAAAAAAAACACGCATGAGCTTTAACAGGATGCATGCGTGTTTTTTTTTGTCAGGATATTATTTTTTTGATTAATTATATTGATAATTAATTGTCAGGTTGGATATAATAAACGCAATGATTAGACTGCGGTCTAAAACGCAGTTACAATTAGTATAAGGAATAGAAAATTCTCATGCACGCAGTTACGAATATACAGAAATATTCAATACATGACGGGGACGGAATAAGGACGACAGTGTTTTTCAAGGGCTGCCATCTCAGATGCTGGTGGTGCCACAATCCGGAGACACAGCGTTTTGAGCCTGAACTCCAGGTCGACACGGCAAAATGCACCGGCTGCAGACGCTGCGAGGATGCATGTCCGGCTGATGCCATATCCTATGATGAAGATCACAAAGCCGTTATAGACAGGGACAAATGCATAGTGTGCGGCAGATGCGCGGATGTATGTCTCGGTAACATCAGAACACTTGTGGGCAGAGACTATACGGTCAAAGAGCTTGTAAAGATATGTCTGCAGGATCAGATGTTTTACGAGAATTCGCATGGCGGAGTAACTCTGTCGGGCGGCGAGGTCATGGCAATGGATATTGACTATATACTCGCTCTTGTAAAAGCTCTTCACAGAGAGGGTATCGATGTTGCCATAGATACCTGCGGACAGGCGCCGTACAGCCATTACGAGGCGCTGCTTCCATATGTTCATACATGGCTCTATGATATAAAGGTCATGGACCACGAAAAACATAAAAAATACATCGGCATGGACAATAATGTAATACTTGATAATCTCAAAGGCATCGCAAAGGCCGGAGCGAGGATTTACATAAGGATCCCGACCGTAAAAGAGGTGAACGGCGACGAGGAGTCTATGGCGGCAATAATGGATTTCCTCAAAGAGAACGGTATAGTCCCGGTACAGGTGAACCTTCTGCCGTACCACAGTACCGGTTCTCATAAATACGGCAAGCTCGGACGCGAATATCAGGCGGCAGATCTTACGACGCCGACTGACGAAGAGATGGAAGGCTTTGTAAAGCAGTGGAACAATGCCGGATACACGAATGTAAAAATCGGCGGATAATAATATAGAAGATATAATCAGATCACAACAGGCTATAACGGAGGCATAAAATGGAAGAACGCGGAATGAATGCAAGGATAAAGGCTCTCAGAAAGGTGAGCATGGAGACACAGCCTCACATCGACCTCGAAAGAGCGAAGATCGAGACGGAAGTCTACAAAAAGTATGAGGGCAAGGTATCCCTTCCTGTACTCAGAGCCATGGTGCTCAAAGAGTACTTCAGCAAAAAGACTCTTTACCTCGGAGAGGGAGAGCTTATCGTCGGTGAGAAGGGCAAGGATCCTCAGTCTTCACCTACGTTCCCTGAGCTCACATGCCACACCCTTGAGGACATGTATATCATGAACGACAGAAAGGTCGTCAACTATACTGTCACCAGTCAGGATCTCAAGGATCAGGAAGATATCATCATTCCGTTCTGGAATGGAAAATCCATGAGAGACAAGCTGCTCTCGAGCATGACACATGAGTGGAAGAAATGCTACAGAGCCGGCATGTTCACAGAGTTTATGGAACAGAGAGGCCCTGGCCATACATGCGGAGGAAAGAACGTATTCACCAAGGGATATGCTGACTATAAAGAAGAAATACAGGCAGCTTTAGATTCGCTGGATTTCATGAACGATCCTGAAGCGCTCGGTAAGAAGGATGAGCTCGAGGCAATGCTGATCGACTGCGACGCAGTAATGACTCTCGGAAAGAGATATCAGAAGCTTCTGAAGGAAGAAGCTGAAAAATGCGATGATCAGGTGCGCAAGGCAGAACTGGAGCAGATGGTAAAGAACCTCGACGTGATTCCTGCTCACAAGCCTGAGACATTCTGGCAGGCGATACAGCTCTACTGGTTCACACACCTTGCTGTTACCACAGAGCTCAACCCTTGGGACGCGTTCAGCCCGGGAAGACTCGACCAGCACCTCATCCCATATTACGAGAAGGATGTTGAAGACGGCATACTCGACGATGAGAAAGCTCTTGAGCTTCTTGAGTGCCTGTGGGTAAAGTTCAATAACCAGCCTGCTCCTGTAAAGGTTGGAGTAACGCTCAGAGAGAGCGGCACATACACAGACTTCGCCAACATCAACACCGGCGGCATCAAAGAGGACGGCACAAACGGCGTCAACGCTGTCAGCTACCTTATCCTCGACTGCATGGATGAGATGAGACTGGTACAGCCTAACTCGAACGTTCAGATCAGCAAAAAGACTCCTCACAAGTTCCTCAAAAGAGCCTGCGAGATATCCAGAAAGGGCTGGGGACAGCCGGCTTTCTACAACACCGATGAGATCGTACAGGAACTGCTGAATGCAGGAAAGACTCTTGACGATGCAAGACAGGGCGGATCCTCAGGATGCGTAGAGACAGGAAGCTGGGGCAATGAGGCATACATCCTGACAGGATACCTCAACATCCCTAAGATCCTTCAGCTTACTCTTTATAACGGATTCGACAACCAGTCCGGCAAGCAGCTCGGACCTGAAACCGGATATGCATGGGACTTCAACACTTATGAAGAACTCTTTGATGCATTTGCAAAGCAGCTCCATCACATGGTGGATGTGAAGATACGCGGCAACAACGTTATCGAGAAGCTCTACGCCAATTACATGCCTGCACCTTGCCTGTCGATCGTTACCAATGACTGCATCAGCAAGGGCAAGGACTACAACAACGGCGGTTCGAGATACAACACAAGATACATCCAGGGTGTTGGAATCGGCACAGTCACAGACTGCCTCGCTGCTATCAAATACAATGTATTCGATAAGAAGAACTTCACCATGAAGGAACTCATCGAGGCCATGGACGACAATTTCCTGGGTCATGAGGCCATACTCAACATGGTGCAGAACAAGACCCCTAAGTACGGAAATGATGACGACTACGCGGACGACATCATGAAGTCTGTTTTCGAACTGTACAGAGATGAAGTCACCGGAAGACCGACGATGAGCGGCGGACAGTATCATGTAGACATGCTGCCTACGACATGCCACATCTACTTCGGTGAGGTCATCGGAGCTACTGCAAACGGCAGACTTGCAAAAAAGCCTGTATCTGAGGGAATCTCGCCTGAGAAGTTCGCAGATACGAACGGCCCTACCGCAGTTATCAAGAGCTGTGCCAAGATGGACCACTGCTCGACAGGCGGAACGCTCCTTAATCAGAAGTTCACTCCGAGTGCCATCGCAGGCGATACAGGCCTTGAGAACCTCGCAAGCCTTATCAGGAGCTACTTCGCGATGGACGGCCATCACATTCAGTTCAACGTATTCGATAAGGAGACTCTGCTTGAGGCGCAGAAGCATCCTGACGATTACAAGGACCTGATCGTTCGTGTTGCGGGATATTCTGATTACTTCAGGAACCTCGACGAGGAGCTCCAGAACGAGATCATCAACAGAACAGCACAGAGTTTCTAATACGATTTATCCTTAACAGGAGAAGAACAGCCCTGCAGCGGGACGACCGTTGCAGGGCTGTTCTTTGTAACCGAAGTTATATGTGTTTTTTCCAAATTGTTGCAAATTTTAAATTTAAATAAAGAATTTGTTTTTGAGAACAAATAGGCGTGCTGGCTGAATAAAAAAGCACTGTAAGATTGACAAAAAATCGACAAAAGGGGTTTTATTAGCTGCTCAAAGGGAATATAATCATGGCGTCAAGACTGCGGAATAGACCGCGGTCTACAGCCAACTAACTCATTTATTATTATTTACGAGGTAATATGATGGACACAGGTAAACTTAATAGAATTAAGGCTAAGATGCAGGAGCAGGGAATGCCTCAGATGATCATTTCCGACCCTGTAGCAATCTTCTATCTTACAGGACACTGGATCCTTCCTGGTGAAAGATTCCACGCTCTGTACATCAATGTAAACGGCAATGACCACTTCGTTATCAACAAACTGTTCCCGCAGAATGATGATCTCGGAGCTCCTATCACATATTATGACGATGTAGAGGACGGAGTAGAGGTTCTCGCTCAGTACGTTGAAAAGGATGCTCCTATCGGAGTAGACAAGAACTGGCCGGCTAAGTTCCTTCTGAGACTTCAGGAACTCGGCGGCGGCAGCGAATACCGCAACGGATCCGTCATCGTTGACAAGGTACGTCAGATCAAGGACGAGGGCGAAAAGCAGGCAATGAGAGAGTCCGGTGCCAAGCTCGACAAGGTAATGGACAAGCTCATCCCATGGGTCGTAAAGGGACTTTCAGAGAAGGAACTCAACGCAAAGTGCCTCGAGCTCCTCAAGGAAGAGGGCTTCAGCGGTCCTTCGTTCGATCCTATCACTGCTTATGCAAAGGGTGCTGCTGATCCTCATCACATCACTGATGACAGCAAGGGCAAGCACGGCGACTGCGTTATCCTTGATATCGGCGGAATGTGGAAGAACTATGCTTCTGACATGACCAGAACAGTCTTCATCGGCGAAGTCAGTGAGAGACAGAAAGAGATCTACAACGTTGTACTCGAAGCCAACAAGAGAGGTATCGAGATGGCTAAGCCTGGCAACAAGATGAGCGATGTCGACAAGGCATGCAGAGACTACATCACAGAGAAGGGCTTCGGCGAGTACTTCACTCACAGAACAGGTCACTCGATCGGTCTTGAAGACCACGAGGTAGGCGATGTTTCGCTTGTAAACGATGAGATCATCGAAGTAGGACAGTGCTTCTCGGTAGAGCCTGGTATCTACATCTATGACGAGGGCATCGGCGTTCGTATCGAGGACATCGTTCTTATCACTGAGGACGGATGCGAGAGACTCAACGTATATCCTAAGGATGAAATCATTGTAGTACCTGACGGAGAATAATCTAATCGGAAAGGAAACTGAAATGGCTAAGATCACAGAAGGCTATATGCCGTTCATGGGATATCAGACTTATTACAGAATCGTAGGCGAGGAGTATAAGGACAACGGTAAGGCGCCTCTTATCTGCCTCCACGGCGGACCTGGATCGACACATAACTACTACGAGGTCCTTGACAACGTAGCTGACGACGACCAGAGAATGATCGTTATGTATGACCAGATCGGATGCGGCAATTCGTATCTCGACGGACATCCAGAACTCTGGAACAAGGAAGTATGGATGAAGGAACTCTTTGCTCTGAGAGATTACCTCGGACTCGACACATGCCATATCATCGGTCAGAGCTGGGGCGGAATGATGCAGATCTGCTACGGCATCGACTATAAGGAAGAGACAAAGGGCGTAAAGAGCTTCATCATCTCAAGCGGTCATCCGTCAAGCAGCCTCTGGGAAAGAGAAGGACTGCGCCGCATCAAGATGATGCCTCAGGACATGCAGGATGCCATCAACCACGCGCTTGAGACAGGCGACTTCACAGGCGAGGCTTATCTGGCTGCTGTTGATGAATACATGGACAGATACTGCAACTACTGGCTCGGCGAGGATGCTCCTGAATGCTGCAAGAGACCTAAGAAGTCCGGAGCTGAATCCTACGTTGAAGGCTGGGGCCCTAACGAGTTTGCTCCAACAGGAACACTCAAGGACTTCGAGTACATTGACAGACTCGGTGAGATCGAAGTACCTTCGCTCATCATGAGCGGTATTTCCGACCTCTGCTCACCTCTCGTGGCAAAGACAATGCACGATGGGATCAAAGGATCGAAATGGATCCTCTGGGAGAGAGCAAGACACACTTGCTTCGTAGACAGACACGATGATTACTGCGTAGAGCTGATCAAGTGGATGAACGAGCACGATAATTAAAGAAATTAAAGAAACTAAAGAAATTGACGAGCCGGAGCCGGTCAAAGGCTCCGGTTCATTCTTGGGACGCAAGAGAGGACATATGCGGACAGTGACGAAAAAACCACTTATAACTAAAAAAGCGATATCTGAACTCGTGCAGATGCTGATAGGAAACGCCATCTGTGCCTTTTCCGTGGTGTGCTTTGCTCTGCCATACAACATGGTGGTAAGCGGCATGAGCGGTATAGGCAGGATGGTGAATTATGCTACCGGCATGAGCGTGTCGCTTGTAGTCGGCGCTTTCAATGTGATTCTTTTTGTGATCGGCGCCGCGGTGCTCGGTAAACGATTCGCCGCAACCATTGCGCTCGGCACATTTGCTTTTCCTTTTTTTATGGGCATTTTTGAGCGCCTTGTCATGCTGCAGCATCTTGTTGAAGAACCAATGCTTGCAGCGATCTGCGCGGGAGTACTCGACGGCATAGGACTTGGCCTGGTACTGAGGGTAGGCGGTTCTACCGGAGGTATCGATGTGCCCGCTATGATACTGAACCGCAAGCTTGGCTGGAAGCTGGCCACGGTAATGTCCGGCATAGATATCGCGATATTCCTTTTGCAGATACCTATCACCAAGCCTGAAGGGATAATCCTGGGCATATTGTACGCACTCGTTTACAGCGTTGTTATGGACAGGATGATAGTACTGGAGCAGGGCGGCTATCAGATAATGATATGGACGGACAAGATCCCTGAGATCAACGAGGAGCTTCTGGAGATCGGTTTCGGGACCACGCTTATAAGGGCGAGGGGTGGCTATCTGAGAGATGACAAAGAGGTGATACTCTGCGCCGCAAGCAACCGCAACTTCAACAAGGTCAAGAGAGCGGTCCTCTCTATAGACAGCAACGCATTCATGACTATTACAAGCATGAACGAAGTCAACGGAAACGGATTCACGTACATGCTGAATGACGAAGAGTATGTGTCTGACCTCGAGGACAGACATGACGGCCGCGAACTGAGCGGTATCTGATCATCTTACTGAAAGAAGAATTGGGAAATGAACAAGAAACTGTTTTCAGATATATTTCAGATGGTGGCAGGCAACATTATCTGCGCTTTCGCGCTCGGATGTTTTGCACTGCCGTTCAATATGGTAGTAAGCGGCATGAGCGGTATCGGCCGCATGGTAAACTTTTATACCGGAATAAGCGTGTCGGTAGTGGTAGGAGTATGCAATATAATTCTGTTCCTGATCGGCTGGGCGATGCTCGGCCACAAGTTTGCCGCTTCGGTCGCGATAGGTACCTTTGTGTATCCTACATTCCTCGGGATATTCCAGAGCATGGATGTACTGACTCATCTCGTTGATGATCCTCTCCTTGCAGCTATCTGCGCGGGAGTCCTCAACGGAGTGGGGCTCGGTCTGGTCATAAGAGTGGGAGGTTCCACCGGAGGCACAGATATACCGGCCATAATCCTCAACCGAAAGCTCGGATGGAAGGTCGCACCGATACTGTATATCAGCGATGTCGTTATATTCCTGATCCAGATACCGGTGACAGATACAAACGGTGTAATTCTCGGAATACTTTACGCTCTGATCTACAGCGTGGTCATGAACAAGCTGATCGTGATGGAGCAGGGCGGTATCCAGCTCATGATATTTACAGAGAAAGTGGATGAGGTGAATGAAAAACTGCTCAGCATGGGATTCGGCACCACTTTGCTGAACGGTGCCGGCGGATACATGCATGATGATAAAAAGGTGATCTACTGTGTGGCAAGCACACGCAATCTCAACAGGATCAAAAGAGCGATACTGCAGATAGACAGCACTGCCTTCATAACGATCACCAGCATGAGCGAAATAAACGGAAACGGATTCACCTGGTACTTCAATCAGGAGAGATATGTGCCGGTGCTCAAGAACCGGCATGACGGACACAAAACCGGAGAGGCTCATAATACCTAAACTTTAATTGTGCGCAAACACAGATTTAGACTTCAGAATTATTGTTTAGAACAAATTCTGAAACGCGGTAAAAAAATGTGTACATTGTGTGAACTTAGTGTTAAAATGTTCACGTTTAGGGTGGTGTTTAGACCGCGTTCTATAAAAACAGACTGCTCAGAGGTGGGTTCTTTTGAAGGTACACGTTAAACTAAAAGACTCGGATTATCTGAAATTCCATGAATATCAGCTCACCCACAGCAAGCAGGGTAAGAGGACGATACTTCTGCAGAGGCTGTCTCTGCCGCTGGTATCTGTGGCTATGGTCATCGCATTCATAGTTTTCCACGCGAGCACAAGGGCGCTGATCATCGAGATCATTTCTCTGGGCATCGCTTCGGTCATATGGGTGATCGGAGCACCGGGTATGCTTAAACGAAGCATGCAGAGAGACTTCTATAAGAAGAAGAACAGCGGCAGGCTCCCGTTCCGCGAAACATCTGTACTGGAGTTCGGGGAGGAAGGCATAACTGAAATCAGCGGAAGTCATTCAGATACCACTCCATACAGCAGCATCACATCCATTGTCAAATCGGATGACAGGCTGTTTGTATACACAGACGGGAATAACGGATTTGTGATCCCGTTCAATGACGCAGCTAAAAACGGCCGCAAGGTTGCCAGGTTGCTTTCGCAGAAAACCGGCCTTGAGGTCGAAGAAGAATCTGCGGATAAATAAGTTATTTATGCATACACATCGTATGTTTAAATATATCTTTGCTAATTTATTATATGGAGGAACTAACAATGTTAGAACAACTTAAAAAGTTCCCATTTGGTTTCATCGTATGCTGCCTCTCGTTCACATTTGAAAGACTTGCATACTATGGTGGCAAGTGGGGAATCGCTGTATTCGTTGTACTTGAGGCTGCAAACGGCGGACTCGGACTTACAACTGAACAGGGTGCTATTTTCTCATCACAGTTCGTAGCATGGACTTATATCACACCTATTATCGGCGGATTTATCGCTGACAGATGGGTAAGCCCAAGACTGCTCGTTCCTGTAGGAGAGATCCTGATGGCTGCCGGATGGTTTGCAATTTCCAGAGCAACCGGTGCCGGCGGAGTATGGCTGGCAATCATACTGCTTGCTGTAGGTACAGGATTCTTCAAGGGTAACGTTTCCGGTATCAACGGAAGACAGTTCGATAATGATAAAGATACTCTGACAACTGCATTCTCGCTTCAGTACATGTTCGTTAACATCGGATCGTTCTGCGGAACAACTTTCCTGGCACTGATCGGAACTCAGGGCGCAGGATACAGAGCGATGTTCATGGCATGCGCTGTATTCATGCTGATCGACGCTGCATGGTGGCTCTTCGGTATGAAGTACCTCGGAGATGCCGGCAAGAAGCCATTCCTCATCGACAACAGAACTGAGGATGTTGAAAATGCTGACGTTGAAAAGGACAAGAGACCTCTTACAAAGCTCGAAAAGAACAGAGTAATTGCTATCCTGGTACTCACATTCCTGTCCGGACTGTTCTGGCTGTTCTGGTACCTGCTGTACATGCCTGTATACTATGAGTTCGGTCCTGCATCACAAGGTGGTATGGGATGGGCTAACTGGAACCTCGGAGCTAACTTCGAGATGCCTACAGCATGGTTCGACTCAATGAACGGACTGCTCTGCATCATCCTTGCACCTACACTTGCTGCACTCTGGAACAAGCTCAGCAAGAAGGGTAAAGACCCTTCAATGATGACCAAGACAGCTCTCGGTATCATGCTTCTCGGACTCGGTGTTGCTATGATGGTAGTCGGTGCCGGAATCTACAACGGCACAGGCAAGCCGGTAGGAGTATGGATCATCATCATGACTGCTATCCTGATGTCTGTTGGTGAGATGCTGTTCTCGCCTCTCGGCAACTCGTTCATCAGCGAATACGCACCTAAGAAGTATCTGGGAACTCTGCTCGGAGCATGGCCGTTCATCATCTTCTTCGCAGGACTTGCATACGGCCCTCTCTACAACGCAATGAGAGGAAGCTTCTCCAGATCATTCCTGATCGCTGCTATCATCGTATTCGTAGCCGGCGCTCTGATGCTGTTCTTCAAGAACAAGTTCGAGGCTATGATCGAAGGTACAGAAGAGCAGAAGAGAGAGCTCGCTGAAGCTGAAAAATAATATTTTTTTCACACTCTGTAATGAACAAAATAACCTGCCGCGTAATGCGGCAGGTTATTGAATAAAGGTGAATTTTATGTTCGGAAAGAAAACAGCTGTAATCTATTTCTCACATACCGGAGTTACGAAAAAACTTGTCGAAAAATTTCCTCTTGAGGAAGGCGACAAGGCGATCGAACTGATCCCGTCAGTCCCATACCCGAAATCGTATTTCAAAACTCTTGCCAGAGCCAAGGCGGAGATCGAAGGCAATGTTTCGGTGGATCTGGAGAACGCAAAACAGAATCTGAAGGAATATGAGAGAATACTGATAGGATTTCCTATCTGGTTCTGGACATGTCCGAAGGCTGTAACGTCTTTTATCAACGAAAACAATCTGAAGGGCAAGACCATATATCCTTTCTGTACAAGCGGAGGCATACAGATCACTGAAGCGGTCGATGAGATAAAAAGGAATGTTGACGGGGCAACCGTAAAGAAGGGAAAGAGATTCAAACGCTATTCCGAAGAAGAGCTTCAGAAATGGCTTGATCAGTAAGATCACGATACTGACGGATCGATGCATAATATTATGTGCATCGGTCTTTTTTTTAACGAACGATAGTGTTAAAATATTGGCATGAAATAAATGCGGTTCAGACCGCGGTCTAGAATTACTTTTTTACAAGGAGAAACTGAAATGAAACAGGAGATCGTTGAGCTTAGAAAGCTTATGAAGGAAGAGGGCATGGATGTATATTATATCCCTTCAGGAGACTTTCACAGCTCGGAGTACGTTAATGACTATTTCAAGGCTCGCGAATTCATGAGCAATCTCAGCGGTGAAGCAGGCGACATGCTCGTTACGGAAGACGGCGCATGGCTCTGGACAGACGGAAGATATTTTCTGCAGGCTGAGACACAGCTTGCGGGAACAGGCGTTGAACTTATGAGAATGGCTGAGCCGGGAGTTCCTACGATCGAGGAGTTCCTGACTGAGCTCGTTAAGAAGGCTGATAAGGAATACGTAATCGGTTTTGACGGCAGAGTCGTACCTGCAGCATTTGGTCTTGCGCTCGAAGAGATGTTCGGCGGCGATGAATGGAATGTCAGCTTCAGTACAGACAAAGATCTCGTAGATAAAATATGGACATCGAGACCTGAACTCAAGCCAAGCAAGATCTGGGACTTCCCTGTAAGCTCGGCAGGTCTTGATACAACTGACAAGCTTGCTGCTGTCAGAAAAGAGATGAAGGATCAGGGCGCTGACTATCTGCTTATCACAGACCTCATGGAGTCGGCATGGCTCTTCAACCTGCGTGCCGCAGATATTCTCTATACTCCTGTATTCTTCTCTTTCACGCTCGTATCGCAGGACGATGTCAGACTCTACGTAATGGACGGCGCGCTCGGAAACGGACTTCCTGAGAGACTGTCGTTTGTTGATGTCAGGGACTACAACGATATCTACACAGATGTTTCGAAGCTCGATGCTTCAAAGACTGTATGGTATGATTCGAATTCATGCAACTACGAGCTCTATAACTGCATGCCGGCAGAGATGAAAAAATATGACGCTCTCACACCTGTTGCGCTCATGAAGATCATAAAGAACGATACAGAGGCTGCAAGCACAAAGCGTGCGCATATCAAGGACGGAGTTGCAGTTACAAAGCTGATCAAGTGGGTTAAGGATAATGTGGAAAAGCAGCAGCTGACAGAGATCGACGTTGCAGATAAGCTGGAGGAGATCTGCCGCGAGCAGGATGACTGCTTCGACCTGTCCTTCGAGACTATCTCCGGTTACGGTCCTAACGGAGCTATTATTCACTATGCTCCTACGCCTGAGACAAACGCAGATGTAAAACCTGAGGGCTTCCTGCTGCTTGACTCCGGAAGACAGTTCATCGACGGAACCACAGATATAACAAGAACCATCAAAGTCGGACCTCTTACACAGGAGATGATCGATGACTATACATACGTGCTCAAAGCTCACGTTGATGTGCATCTTCTGAAGATGACAGAAGGCATGAACGGACTTGACCTTGATGCAGCCGGAAGAAAGGCCCTGAGAGAAGTCGGCCTTGATTTCAAGCACGGTCTTGCGCACGGCGTAGGTCATGTGCTCGGAGTACATGAGGGCCCTAACACCATCAGACGAGTACCTAAGCCGATCGATATAAAGGCCGGCATGGTAATGTCAAACGAGCCGGGCGTATACATTGACGGAAAGTTCGGCATCAGAACAGAAAACCTCATGATCTTCAAAGAAGACGAAGAGGGCAATCTTGTAAATGAACCTCTTACCTGCGTTCCTTACGAGAGAGCTGCCATCAACAAGTCACTGATGACAGATGAGGAGATCGCATGGGTCGATAATTATCATGCATGGGTAAGAGAGACACTTGTTCCGCTGCTTGACGATGAAACCGCAGAATTCGTAAGGCAGGAGACAATGCCGCTGTAGGATACAATAGAGTTTCAGATCCCCGCCACCGCATCAGAGCGTGGCGGGGGATTATAATTACGAGGAGAAAAGACCAGAAATGACTGAAAATGCAAAGAGAGTCGCAAAGCTCAGACAACTGATGAAGGAACAGGGCATAGACGCGTATGTCATCCCGACAGCTGACTTTCACCAGAGTGAATATGTAGGTGAGCACTTCAAGGCAAGGGCGTATATAACGGGATTCTCGGGATCATACGGCACAGCTGCAATCGCAATGGATGATGCAGGTCTGTGGACTGACGGAAGGTATTTCACCCAGGCCAATACAGAGCTGGAGGGAAGCGGCGTACATCTGATGAAGATGTTCGTCGACGACACTCCGTCAACTACGGAGTGGCTCGCAGAGATTATCCCTGCAGGCGGCAAGGTCGCCTTTGACGGCAGAGTCCTGTCCATGGGCGAAGGCCAGGAGTATGAGGAAGTGCTCGGCGCAAAGGGTATCAACATCGAATACATGGTCGATCTTGTCAGCGATGTATGGGAAGACCGTCCGCCGCTTTCAGAAAAGCCGTGCTTCTACCTTGAGGAGAAGTGGACGGGCGAGAGCACCGCAAGCAAGCTTGCTAGAGTACGTGCAAAGATGGATGAGTGTGGAGCTACCGTGCACATCATAGCATCGCTCGACGATGTCTGCTGGCTGCTCAACTTCCGCGGCGATGATATAGACTTCTTCCCGCTGGTACTTTCATATGCAATCGTCTGGAAGGATCATGTCGATCTCTATATGGACGGACGCAAGCTCAATGACGAGATCAGAGCTCACTTTGCTGAGGACAATGTGATCGTTCATCCATATAACGACATTTATGAGGATGTTAAGAAGATCGGTGCTGATGAGACAGTACTTATCGATCCTATGAAGATGAACTACGCGCTCTACAAGTCGCTGCCTTGCAAGGTAGTGGAGGGACAGAACCCTACTATTCTCATGAAGGCCATGAAGAATCCTGTTGAGATCGAGAATATAAAGAAGGCCGAACTCAAGGACAGCGTAGCTCTTACAAAGTTCATATACTGGGTAAAAAACAACTACGACAAGCAGGAAATCACAGAACTCAGCGCTTCGGATAAGCTCACCTCTCTCAGACAGGAGCAGGAGGGATATATCAGGGATTCGTTCGAGCCGCTGCAGGCATTCGGCGAGCACGCCGCTATGATGCACTATTCGCCGAGTCCGGAGACAGACGTCGTGCTTAAGGAAGGAGAGATGCTCCTCTCGGATACAGGCGGCGGATATTATGAGGGGTCAACAGATATAACAAGGACTACAGTTCTCGGACATATCGGACCTCAGATGAAGAAGTACTACACAGCTGTCTTCCGCGCGATGCAGCACCTCAGCACCGCCAATTTCCTCTACGGAAACCACGGATGGTCGCTCGATGTTCTCTGCCGCCAGCCGGTATGGGATCTCAACAAGGACTTCCAGTGCGGTACAGGCCACGGCTTCGGATATCTCGGGAGCATCCACGAGCCTCCTACAGGCTTCAGATGGTATATCGTTCCTTCGAAAAACGAGCACCATCAGTTTGAAGAGGGAATGTGTGTCACAATTGAGCCGGGCATCTATGAAGAGGGAGACTTCGGCATTCGTATTGAAAACAACGTTGTGACTGTCAAGGGTGAGAAGAACAAGTACGGACAGTTCATGCATTTCGAGACTATGACCTTTGTACCTGTTGACCTTGATGCTATCGATCCGGAAGAGCTTACAAGATCTGAAAGGGAGTGGCTCAACGACTATCACAGACAGTGCTATGAGAAGCTCAGTCCGTTCATGACAGAAGAAGAAAACGCATGGCTAAAAGAATATACCCGTGCGATCTAGTACGTTTTACTGATGATATTACATAAGATTACATAAATATGGAGGACAATATGGGAGTATTGAGTAATCTTGAGCCGAAAGAAGTATTCGAACAGTTCGAAGCTCTTTCGATGGTGCCGAGAAGGACTTACCGGGACGAGAAAATAAGCGACTACTGCGCTGAGTTTGCCAAAAAGCACGGACTCGAGTACGTACAGGAAGAATCCGGCAACGTTATTATTTACAAGCCGGGCACGGCGGGATATGAGGATTCAGAGCCTGTTATCCTCCAGGGTCATATGGATATGGTTGCGAGCAAGACGCTTGATTCTGACCATGACTTTGATACCGAGCCGCTCGAGCTGTTCGTGGAGGACGGCTATATAGGCGCAAAGAATACTACGCTTGGCGGAGACGACGGTATAGCGCTTGCTTATGCCATGGCTGTTCTTGCCAGCGACGATATTCCACATCCTCCGATCGAGGCTGTCTTCACGGTAGACGAGGAGATAGGCATGGGCGGAGCTCATGCTCTCGACACTTCACTCCTGAGGGGCAAAAAGCTTTTCAACATAGATGGTGAGGAGGACGGAATTCTTACAGTAGGCTGCGCCGGCGGAACTGTCTGCACGGTCGTCATACCTGTTTCCCGCAGACACAGAAACGGTATCAAGGTCACAGTCACATCCAGGGGATATGTCGGCGGCCACTCCGGAAACGATATCCAGAAACAGAGAGGCAATGCCATCAAGGACATGGGCCGCCTGCTCCATTCGCTGAGCAAGAAGATCGACTTTTCGCTGCTGTCCGTAAACGGCGGCAATGCTGCCAATGTCATATGCCAGTACTGCACCGCAGAGGTGGTAATGAGCGCCGACAGAGCTGACAACTTCATTGAAAGGCTCAATGATCTCGTCAGCATCCTGAAAGAAGAGTACGGAGACAGCGAGCCGGGACTTTCCATCACAGCTGATGCCGGTGAGGTCGATGACTACAGCGTTTTCAACTGGGAATGCACCGTGAATACTATCTGGTATCTTTACGGAGCGCTCGACGGTGTGCAGGCGATGGACCGCCATGTGGAAGGAGCTGTGGAAAGCTCTCTCAATACCGGTATCATTGTTACAGAAGAGGCTTTCTGTAAGGTAACTTACCAGGCCAGGAGCTCTGTTGCGAGCAAGCTCGAAGAGATGCTGCAGAGACTCGGCCTCTGGAGCGAGATAGTCGGCGGCAGGCTCGAGGTTGAGTCGTCATACCCTGCATGGCCGTATAAGCCTGAATCAGAACTGAGACCTTTGATGGTAGAAGTCCATAAGGAGCTGTTCGGCGATGAGCCTCGCATAGAGGTAATGCACGCCGGTCTTGAGGGCGGAATACTTATGGGCAAGGATCCTGACCTCGACATAGTAACGTTCGGCCCTGAGATGCTGAACGTCCACACGCCGGGCGAAAGACTGAATATAGAGTCGACAGCCAGAAACTGGGAGTTCATCAAGGAAGTACTCAGAAGACTGAAATAGATCAGAATACTAAAAGCGCCCCGCATCAGTGATGATGCGGGGCTTTGTTTCTAATTACGAGGCGGCTACTTTTTTCCGAGCTCCTGAGCTCTTTCAGTAGCCTTTACAACAGTATCGATGAACGCGCCTCTTACTCCGTGCTCCTCAAGAGTCTTGATGCCAATGATGGTGTTGCCGCCTGGCGAGCAGACCTGATCCTTAAGGAATCCAGGATGCTGACCCGTCTCGAGGACCATCCTGGCAGCGCCCATAACAGTCTGAGCTGCAAGATTCTGTGCAGTCTTACGAGGAAGTCCCTTAGCGACTCCGCCGTCTGCGAGTGCCTCGATAACGAGGTAGATATATGCAGGGCCCGCTCCCGAAAGACCGCAGGCAGTATCGATGAGGTTTTCAGGCATCCACTCTACAATGCCGATCGACTCAAAGAGCTTCTGAGCGAATTCCTTTTCTTCTGCAGTGAGATCTGTGCCGGAATCGAGCGCGAAAGCTCCGCATCCTACAAGGGCAGGGGTATTTGGCATGAGTCTCAGGAGTCTGAAGCTTCCGCCTGTCATCTCACGGAGACTTTCTGTTGTGAGGCCTGCCATTATGGATATCATGGCTTTGCCGTCCAGGCTGTCGCCGAGCTCTGAAAGAGCAGCTGCAGCATACTGAGGCTTTACACATGCAACCAGGATATCGACAGATTTGCCGAGTTCCTCATTGCTGTCTGCGATATGGCATCCCATTTCCTTATATTTTGTTTTGATCGCGTCGGAAAAATCACTTACGTATACATCCTCCGCCTTAACAACGCCTGTCTTTACTGCGCCGGAGAGGATAGCTCCGCCCATAGCGCCCGCGCCCAGGAATCCGATTTTCATTTGAGTCCTCCATTCAATAATTGTTGTCCTATTATATGCTTGCTATACTACGGTCTAAACCGCGTTACGGTATCATTTTATACTATTTATTATATATGTCAATAAAAAAGAACACTCCGGTTTTCCGGAGTGTTGAGAGGCAGCCTAAGTGATCAGTAATGGCTCTGCGCATAGTCCTGTATATATCCGTGAAGTCTTTTGGTATCGCTCCAGCGCGAGAATCCGTATCCGCTGCCGAGTACTACAGTCACATAAGTGTCACCGTTGAATGTGTAAACACCGGTGAAGCAGCATCCTGCGTTGTCCTCGGTGCCGGTCTTGCCGCCCAGGAAATTGCTGATGTAACCGAATATGGCATTGGTAGACCACAGATTCCATCTTCTGCCTTTTTCAAGGCTCCTGATGGACTTGTACTGGGTAGCCCAGCAGTCCCTGATTTCAGGGAAGGTGTATGCATATGCTGTGAGTATAGCAAGCTCCTTAGCTGTAGTATAGTGTCCGTCAGCGTCCAGACCATGAGGATTGCAGAAATGTGTTCTGGTCAATCCCAGCTTATACGCCTTGGCGTTCATCATGTTGACGAAAGCCCCTTCGGTGCCGCCGACTCTTTCAGCAACAGCAGTAGCTGCGTCATTGGATGATGGCAGCAGCATAGCGTACAGGAGGTCTCTGGTATTGTAGACATCTCCGACGGCCATGTGACCGCTGCCGTAAGGAGTGGCAGCAGCATGAGCTGAGACCATGGTAGTTGAATCAATGAGCCCGCTCTCCATCAACAGAACTGCTGTCATCAGCTTGGTGGTGCTGGCCTGAGCAAGCTGAGTGGATGAATTTTTGGAATAGATCATGGTGCCCTGACCGTCTCCGTCTATCCTGTATACGCATGCAGCTCTGGCGGATAAGCTGATTTTTTCCAGATTGCGCGTGGTGACAGTGATTTTTTCGCTGGATGCTGCGGAACCTTTCTTCGTACCATTAATATGGATACGCCAGGTAGAAGTAGTCTTCTGACGCTCTTCCTGAGGTATGTTGAAAGTTACATGGGCGACCCCGTCTTCCTCTGTCAGTGTCGCAGGATCAATGCTCAAAGCAACGCCCGTATCAGCAATAGTTTCAGCTGCACCTGCTGCTGAAGCTGTATCTGCAGCGGCAGTCTCAGCTTCTCCTGAACCCGCAGCCTGCTCTGTAACTTCAGCCTGAGCCGCAGTTTCTTCTGAATTCTCTTCTGGTTCCGTGACCGGATCCGGAGCAGGGCTTGCAGTCAGAATTGTGGTCCAGTTATCTTCTTCGCTGTTATATCTCTGCAGCTGCACATCTCTGCCGTCAGCAGGGGTAATGTCAGCTTCAATCAGAAGATCCTGATTGTAACGCTTGTTGTAAGACGTTTGGTAGCCGGTGATCGTAGTCTGAATCTTTGCGGTTTTCGCCTTTTTTTCAGATCCGGAAGTATCCGTACCTGTTTTCTCTGTATCAGCTTCCTTTGTACTTTCCTTTGCGTCGGCATCCTTTTGGATCTCTTCCGCAGCAACGGATTTGTCCTCGTTACCTGCATATACATTAATGCCTGCCATCGGCATGACAAGTGACATGCAGAGTGCCAGTACCAGCAGCATGACTGAGATTTTATTTATTACGAAAGCATTCGTTTTCTTGTATTTCATTCTGATTTCCTCAAATATCCGGACAACAGCCGGAGTAAAGCATTTTTATATTTGAAAGTTTATCATAGCGAGAGTGTCAGAAATCTTAAACTCTGTTTATGTGCAGATAAACCTTGACCGTGAGGCAGCATCGTAGTTTAGTATATGACTATGGAGAGGAACAAAAAATGAAGATAAATGAACTTGAAGATTTACTTGGTGTTTCCGGAGCGACTGTAAGATACTATGAAGAGCAGGGTCTAGTGACCCCGTCCCGTTCAGAGAATGGGTACCGTGATTACACCGATGAAGAGGTGCGGCTGTTTCAGAAAATTATCATTCTGAGAAAGCTGGGAATCGGAGTTGCTGAGATAAGAGATTTGATAGAGCACAAAGCGGACCTTCATGAAGTGCTGGAACATAATGTAGAGAGGCTGCGCATTCAGCAGACTGAGATTGCTTCAGCCATAGAAATGTGCGAAGAACTGGATGCCGAAGCTGCGGATTTTGCCGTTATAGATTCACCAAAATATCTTAAAAGCATATATGAAGCGGAACAGGAAGGGACACGTTTTGCTGAGACAAAAGAAATAAGTCCCAGACAGCTCAACTTCGCTATCACACTGCTGGGGGCGCTGTGCGGAATGGCAATTCCACAGAATAACAGGTATTCAGAACATGGGAATGATCCGATTCCGGCTGATATAAGAGCAAACAGGAAAGAAGGCGATGAATACGATACGATTGGTGATGTACTCAGAAAAGGCGGCATACGCAAGGCCATCGTCATAGTTACAGCCATACTGCTTGGTCTGTATCTGCTGGTTAATGGGCTCTTCAGATGGTGGGGTGTTTTCCCAAATTAATCCGGATGTCGATAAAGTAGACGCTATGCAGTTGTTGTTCAGGGGAGGTAAACATGGGAGCAACAGAAATCTTAATAATTTCAGTCTGCGCCGCATTGGTAATAGGCGTATTCGCATATTCCATAAAACAGAATAAAGATGAAAAAAGGCCGCCGGTAGATTTTATAAGAGAATTTTTCAACCATTTCGGTGATGGCTCGAACTACAAGCGATAGATGCTGGGGACATCGCAGGATGTCCTTTTCTATTATGTACAAATGATCGTCCAACAAAGTATAATATATGGCAAGTTGACAACAGTTAAGGAATAAGAAAAGCAGACACGGATGAAGGGAGCCGTTTATGGATCGTATAAACGATGAAAAGGACAGACAAATAATAGAAGAACAGGCTGCAACGATCCGTCTTCTTACCGATCTGACAAAGGCGGGAAGCTGGGTCATCAACTATGCGCCGGATGGCTCTGTGGCATCTGTACAATGGGGAGATGGCTTCCGCAGGCTGATGGGCTATAGTGATCAAAGTGATTTTCCGAATGAGATAGAATCATTTGCGAGGGGTGTTTATACGGAGGACTGGGATGCTCTCTTTAGCAATATGAACGCCAGCGCTTTTGAAGAAAATATCATGAGCACTACGGGTCATGAGTTCCGCTTTTGCAGAAAGGACGGCTCGGTACGGTGGTATCGCAGTATGGGCATACTGTCCCGTGATCCTGAAGGCAGGCCGATGCAGTATAGAGGCGTAACTGTCGACATAACAGATGCGAAGGAACATGATGATCTGTATGCTGAACTGCAAAACGAAGCTGCGTCCCTCGACACCATACATGAGATGCTCGGATCCGGCAAATGGACAATGGATTTCGACGAAGAGGGCGTGATGGAGAGCGTCACCTGGAGCGACGAGTTCCGGAGAATGCTCGGTTATGATGGCGCGGATGATTTTCCGGACGTGCTGGAATCCTGGTCCGACCTTCTGCATCCTGACGACAAGGACCGCGTGATGCGGGAATATAACGAAACACTATATGACTATACCGGTCAGAAGACCTATGACGTGGAATATCGTCTGCTGACGAAAAACAGAGGTTACCGCTGGTACCGGGCTGTCGGCAAACCGACACGCCGCTCTGACGGCTCGCCTAAATTCTATGTCGGTGTGTTCATAGATATCACCGAACAGAAGGAAATGATGCAGGAACTGGCACGGCAGTGGGAATCGCTGAGTGTTGCACTTGAGGAGGCCAATCAGGCCAACAAGGCAAAGACAGCTTTCCTGTCCAATATGAGCCATGAGATCCGTACTCCGATGAATGCGATCATCGGGCTGGACAGGATCGCGCTGAATGATCCCGGAATATCTGATGCGACGAGGGAACATCTTGAGAAGATAGGGCTGTCAGCCCAGCATCTGCTCAGCATAATCAACGACATTCTTGACATGAGCCGCATCGAATCCGGCCGCATGACCGTAAAGAATGAAGAGTTTTCTTTTGCTAAAACGCTGGCTCAGGTCAATACGATAATAAGCGACCAGTGCAGGGACAAGGGCATTGACTATGAATGCCGCGTAAACGGGACGATTGACGATTATTATATTGGCGATGAAATGAAGCTGCGCCAGGTTTTGATCAATATCCTCGGAAACGCGGTCAAGTTTACACCTTCCGGCGGTACCATCACGTTTGTTGTGGAAACAATTGCACGGTTCACTGGAAAATCCACACTTCAGTTTACTATCAGCGATACGGGAATCGGGATGAGTCAGGAATTTCTTCCTAAACTGTTTGACGCGTTCAGTCAGGAGGATTCATCCACTACAAGCCGCTTTGGAAGTACGGGCCTTGGTATGGCAATTACCAGGAGCATCATTGAGCTGATGAACGGAACGATTGCAGTGGAGAGTGAAAAGAATAAAGGAACGACGTTTACTGTCACTGTCACGCTGGTCGAATGCGATCGCAAAAGCACTGAAGAAGAGGAAGATATTCTGCATCCGCATGAGCTTTGCGTACTGGTGATCGACGATGATCCGATCGCCTGTGAACATGCCCAGCTTGTGCTTGGACAGGTGGGCATAAATTGTGAAAGGGCGCTGTCCGGAGCGGAAGGCGTACAGATGACGAAACTGCGTCATGCAAGACGTGAACCATACAATCTGATTCTGGTGGACTGGCGCATGCCTGATATGGACGGCGTGGAAACGACCCGTCAGATCCGGGCTGCCGTGGGTAACGAAACACCGGTGATCATACTCACCTCATATAACTGGGATGATATAGAGGATGAAGCGAAGGCGGCGGGTGTGGACACATTTGTCGCAAAACCGCTCTTTGCCGGGAAGGTGCTCGATGAGTTCCGGGAGGCTTTCAAAAAGAAGAACGCGAAGCTTGAACGGGAAACGGCGGATCTTAAATACCGCAGAGTACTGCTGGCGGAGGATGTCTCGGTAAACGCTGAAATCATGATCATGGTGCTCTCCATGCGCGAAATGCAGGTGGATCATGCGGAAAACGGGCGCATTGCTGTAGAATTGTTTGAGAAACATGAAGAGGGTTATTATGACGCTGTTCTGATGGATATGCGGATGCCTGAAATGGATGGACTGGAGGCAACCCGGAGAATCAGGGCTATGAACAGATCCGATGCAAAGAGTATTCCTATCATAGCGCTGACGGCAAATGCCTTTGACGAGGATGTTCAGCGCAGCATGCAGGCCGGTCTGGATGCACACCTGAGCAAGCCGGTGGAACCTGATATATTGTTTGAAACTTTAGAAGAACTCCTGCACCATTAGTCAGGGAGAACCGTAACCTGATAAGGTCTGTTAAATTATTATTGGAATTGCAAAGCATATTTGCAAGGCATATTATTTAAGATATAAGGACAGAGGTAGGTTATCCTATTAAGCATAGGGAAAGGGGGGAGTAATAATGGGCTTGTACCTGAAAGATCTTTTTGCAGCTATCGCTGTTGTCTTTAACGCAATCCCGATGGCTATGTTTTCGCTGTCATATGGATTTGCTGCATTTCCTACAGCACTTGGCTTCATAGTCGGCGGCTTCGGAATGCTTCTGACTCACCAGATCGCACCGATTTCACTGCAGGCAGAAAGTATCGTGCTTGCAGGAACCATCAGTCATGACCGCAATGAAAGACTGAATATCATATTCTACAGCGGAATCGTAATGGCGGTTCTGGGACTGTGCGGCGTACTGACAAAGACTATGGATTTTATCGGCCCATGCATTCTGAATGCCATGCTGGCAGGTGTAGGCCTGATGCTGGCTAAGGCCGGATTTGACATGATAAAGCAGAACAGATTCGTCTCCGGCATTTCCATGGCATCGGCAATTATCGTCTATTTCGCAACCAACGATCTTATCTGGACGATTGCAGTTTCTGTTATTGTCAGTGATGTTGCACACCTTATAAAAGTCAAAATGACAGGCCACCAGGATCATCTGCTGGAAGTCGATATGAGTAAGGAAAAACTCATACCGCTGAAACTGACTGTTAATCCACATATCATCCGCAGCGTACTGGCTGTCTGCACGCTTCAGATAGGCGGAAATATCGCTTATGCCACTATTACGGCGGGTATTGCCGGAGAAACGGCAAATGTCGATGCTATCACCGTTTATTCCGGCCTGGCAGATTCGGCAAGTGCATTCTTTGGCGGCGGCCCGGTAGAGGCTATCATAAGCGGTACCGCGGCTGCACCTCATCCACTGCTTGCAGGACTTCTGCTGGTTGCTATAGTGTCGGCGATATTCCTGACAAGAACGATCACAAAGCTGGCTAAGCACATTCCTGCAGAGACTATTTCGGGCTTCCTGTTCGTACTCGGAGCATTTGCAGTCTTCCCTGAAGATGCAAAAGCAGCACTCACTGAAGACCCGGTCGTAGGCGCCTGCGTAATTATCGTAACAAGCTTTTCCGATCCGTTTATCGGCATGGTATCCGGTATTGCACTGAAATATGGACTGATGCTTATTGGCGCATAAGTTTGCAGAGTCAAGAGGAAATCATTTATGATGGTTATGATTCTTGCTTTTCTGGCCGGAAGCGTTCCGTCACTGATCGTATTTTTCTGGCTCAGGAATGCTCTGAACAAGCAGAATGCTGTGTATAAAAAGAATTGTGACCGGATGCTGGTCTCCGGACTTCTGACAGTCTTACCGGTAATGTTTCTTTCGGGAAGTACAGCCTTCATATTGCGTTTTTCAGGGCTGAAGTCTGCGCATCCTGTGCTTTACGCGGCGCTGTATTCATTTATCACGCTTGCTCTGAGTGAAGAACTGTCCAAGTTCTATATGTTCAGGCGCAAGCTTAATAGAATCGAAGGAGATCATTCATGGATCGATCTGACTGTCTACTCAACGATAGTCGGAATCGGCTTCGGACTGTTTGAGAGCCTGATATATGTGCTGGATTCCAGTCCGCTGTTAATGCTGATCCGCGGCATATCCATACCACATGGTGGGTATGCCGCAATCGCAGGATATTTCTATGCCATGAGCATAATGGAAAACAAAAGAGCTTATACTGTTCTGGGTATTTTTATATCGTTCCTGATTCACGGGCTCTATGATTTTTCACTCGCAGAAGAGATCGAGACCGTCACCGGAGCTGCAGGCTTTATTGCTGTGACGCTGGCAGTGCTTGATCTTGTAATAATTATTGCCCTGATCATCTTCATACGTAAGAATACAAGCAATGCGAAATATAATGATCCACTTGGGAAGAAAGATGTTATATAGCCTAAATGCAAAAAACTCCGTTTTTCCGGAGTTTTTTGGTTGATGTCAGGTAGGCCTCTATGAAGCATACGGCGTTATTGCTTAAAAACAGATTGGCTTGATAAAAAATGAATGGAAAGGCAGATAATGGGAAAGCATTCACAAAAGACTAAAGAACCGCGAAGAGATGTGCTTGTCGAGAAGGTGCCGGTTCTCGCGGCAATAATAATTGCAGGTGCAGGGTGGATCGCGTCGCTTTATATCGGCTCTATGATAAATAACATCATCATGGGCTTTATCCCTTCATACATTCAGGACGGGCTGATTGGATACATAATAGGCACATTGGTGATAATGCTCCTGTATAAATGGTGGTTCAGGCCTGAGTTTGAGGGGCAGTTGACCGGCGGCAGACCTGGCAAGGGGTTCCTTTTAGGGCTTGTCTTCATCGCCTATTTTGCATTGGCTGTATTGATCCCGATAGACGGAT
The DNA here is from genome assembly GCA_900320285.1 of uncultured Eubacteriales bacterium. Taxonomy (GTDB): domain Bacteria; phylum Bacillota; class Clostridia; order Peptostreptococcales; family Anaerovoracaceae; genus Crickella. The sequence continues at coordinate 6,432 of ONRQ01000001.1, read as the reverse complement.
CCAGGACAGAATTAACGATGCCTTCAATTACATCGATCTCCTTGTCATTTGTTGCAGGCATAGGGGAAGAATTCTGTTTCAGAGGGCTGCTGCTGGGCACCCTTATGCGGCAGTGGAAGGACGATCACAGGAAAGTGATTTTTGCTGTGCTGCTGACATCGGCGATATTTGGCGCGATACATCTGACTAATATCAATTCAGGCGCGGGCGTGTTTGTATCTGTGATGCAGGCAATAAGCTCAGGTTTCCTGGGCGTAACTTTTGCCGCGGTATATATCCGCAGCGGGAACCTGCTGGTACCGATGACTTTTCATGTGTTAACTGACTTAATGGCATTTGCCACTAACCCGGCAGTCAGCGAGAGTGGTGTCGTAACGGGCACCTATCAGGTGGGGGATGCAGCAGATGATGTGATGTGTCTGATCCTTATGATCATAGGCCTGTGGATGCTGCGTTCCGGTGTGTTCGAGGAGGTACGCGAAATCTGGAATCAGAAATGGAATACAAATAGTTATTCATAGTGAAAGATTGCTGTAATTACAACAGACATTATTTTGAGGTGGGTATATGTTTAAAATCCTTTTGCTTATAATTGCCTGCGGGCTTCTTATTTGTGCATATATAATAAGAAAAGGGATCGGCTGTCTTTTTACTATAATAGCCATTATTATTATTGGTCTGATACTTGTGCCGTTTATCAGGAACGCTGTTTCTGATTCGCCGGATGATTCCGGATCGAATACGGATAGTGCTGTTGAGCAGGAAAGCGGCGATTATTCACAGGTATATTTTGATGAACTTGCTGATGAACTGGCAAAAGGTGTCGACTCAGCAAAATCAAAGTATCTTGATCAAAAAGTAATAATTGTAGGAAGTTTTGATAAGATGAATTCAGATGAGGATGCACGGATTGAAGGCGTTTCTGAAGACAGTATTGTTATATCAGATAATGCGGATGATAAGACTGCCTTGCTGATAGTCGGCCATATGCAGACTGATGAGCAGCGCGAGAGTTTCAGGCAATTCTCGGAAGGTGATATGGTTGTAGCAAAGGGGACGATCACCGATATCAACGAGTCTGCGTTCTTCATGGACATAGATGATATACAATAGCAAAGTTGAATAAACTAAGAAATAAACTGTTGTGAAACAGGAGGCATTATGGATGACGTTTTCATATATCTGATGATATATGCCGGAAGCGCGCTGATGGCTTACAACATATACCGTTATATATGTTTCTCGAGAGATGTCCGGAAACACGGAAACTGGGATCAGGAGCAAAAACTGTTTAATATTCCTATCATGCTGTTGATCATGTTTTTCGCAGGGTATCTGATTGTCGGGCTTTTCGGGAAGCCGGATCTAGTTATGGCGGGCATCCTTTTCGGCGGGAGTATTTTCGTCTTCGTTATGCTTCTTCTCATCCGGCGTACATTTGACAGGATCCAGGAGAATGAGCAGCTTGAGGCGAAGTTGTCTGCCGCGGAAGAGGCCAGTAAAGCGAAAACATTTTTCCTGTCCAATATGTCCCATGATATCCGCACACCGCTGAATGCCATTATCGGATATACCACGCTGGCAAATCATGATGGTGTTACATATGAGGAAAAAACCGGGTATATCGACAAGATCGAAATGGCAGGTCGTCAGCTTCTGGAAATCGTGAACGATGTGCTGGACATGAGCCGCATCGAAAGCGGAAAATTCACCCTCGAGCCGACCTGTGTGGATCTGGAGGACTGTGTACTGGAAGCGAGCGATCTTGTAAGGACACAGCTGGAAGCCAAAAAAATCGAATTATACGTATCCTGCGCTGTTTCACATAAATGGGTACTTTGCGATAAGGTCATGCTGGACCGCGCAATGATGAATTTGCTGTGCAATGCGGGAAAGTTTACGGAGGAAAACGGCAGTGTGTCCCTGCATCTGAATGAGCTTGCCTGCAGTGACGGGACGGGCAGTTATGAGATCCGTATAAAGGATACGGGTATCGGTATGAGCCCGGAATTTGCGGAGCGTTTGTTTATTCCGTTTGAACGTGAACGCACATCGACAGTCAGCAGGATCCAGGGAACAGGACTTGGACTTGCGATCACAAAAAGCATTGTTGACATGATGGGCGGCGATATATCTGTACAGACCGAGAAAGGAAAAGGTACGGAGTTTACTATTACCGTCGACCTCCCGCTGGTGGAACCGGAACAGAAGATCCGTACCGGCGAGGAGAGTGAGATTTCCTTTGAAGGTAAACGTGCGTTGCTGGTCGAAGACAATATGATCAACATGGAAATTGCACAGATGTTGCTTGAACAGGCGGGATTCCTGATCGAGACTGCGGAGAATGGAGAAATTGCTCTGGAAATGACGGCGGCATCCGAACCGGGATATTACGATGTAATCCTGATGGATATACAAATGCCGGTTATGGATGGATACATGGCAGCGCAGGCGATCCGTGATCTTCCTGATCCCGGACTTGCCGGTATTCCGATCATCGCCATGACGGCTAATGCGTTCCAGGAAGATATAAAGAAAACCGAGGAAGTCGGTATGAACGGACATATTGCAAAACCGCTGGACATTCCAGGCATGAAAGCCACCCTGCAGCAAGTACTGAGGTAATTGCGTGAATAAACAACCGCGTTACAGAACATTCCTTTTGATAAGTATAATTGTTGTTGCCGCTATAGCTGCAATAATTGCTTTCGGCTGCGATGCAAACGAGGAATAGGATAGGGGGAGCTGCCGCCTCTATAGCATTAATCGTCTTCCATACTTTGTACTGCTGACAATAAATATGCCTTCAGAAGGTCAAATTCTTCATAGAAATTACTGCCATACCTGAAGATCCCGTTATTCTCATCGCTGACCAGATCATAAAGCTGATTATAGACAGGATCCAGTTCAGCGAAGACCGGATACAGCGTCTTATCTGCAGGCAGCATATACTCGAGACCGTTCTCGCCGGTACACAGATCGCGGACAAAACTGCTGTCTGTAATGATTTCCATTATATCCAGGCAGTCAAGCAGTTTTTCGCCTGAGGTGCTGTGCCCCATAGATATAAAGTCAGTCATGAAAAGGGGCATCTCGTTTACAGCATTCTCAGAGAGGTTGGCGAGCTGAACGACATATTCATCCCGGTCAAGGAATCTCAGGTTTTCGGTGAAACCCAGAAGGTACCTGCACTTACCGCTACGGAACTTGTCTATGACTTTTTCCGCGTCAAGCTTGGATTCTTCAAATGCCTCACGTCCGCCGATAGCTTTGAATACTCTTTTGATTGCATTGATGCTGCCTTCGCCGCGATCCTGATAATTGCAGAAGGCGAGCACACTGTAGTAACCGATCATAGACTTCAGAGGCGCCGACAGACCTCCCTCGATCTCAAAAATGTTATTTGTCGGGGTGTAGTCTTTTTTTCTGCATATCAACACGTTAGCGCATGTCATAAAGGGAAACCCGTAAGTTTTCCCCCTGATCCTGCTGCGGTCCAGTATCCAGTCAAACACCTTGCTTGTATCGATGATTTCAGGCAGTACCCGGAGGATCCCTTTATCGACAAGTGCAGACATGGTGCATGCATCATATGCATAGATGTCTCCGTCCGTATCGGGGATCTCATGATAGCAGTCCCAGTGCCGGAACTCGATCCTGCGGGTATGGCCGGTTTCTCTGAAACGCTCCTCAAGCAGCGTACGGAAACGATCCGAATTACTCAAGTAATCAAAAGTGTAAAAAATGATAGAAGAGTCATCTTTTAATGATTCAACACCAACGTTTTTTTCTTCAGTCATGATTATTCCTTCCGGGCATTTTCTATGTGATTTTGTTAATTAAGTATAGCATATAGCATACGTAAAAAAGGAGGAAGAGAAATTCAACTGGTAGCTGAATACAAAGAAAAAAGAAAGGAGTTGACATCGTCCGCAGGGTGTGCCGCTTTACAAAAAAGCACTCTTTTGCTGAACTCCTGAAATGCATACCCGTTGCTGTGATATCTGTTATCTGTTCGTGGCTCTTTTTGCGATTTGGATTATAGTATGATTTTTGGTTTGACATTTGCTGATTGGGCTTCTACACTAACTGTGGAATAAATTTTGGAGGCATAAAATGCAAAATCGCAAATCTTCCCTGTCTGTTACAGATCTTTGTTATATAGCGCTGTTCACAGCGCTCATCGCAGTGCTTGCTCAGATCAGCATCCCGCTGCCTGGCGGAGTACCACTGACCCTTCAGACCCTTGCCGTTCCTCTCGCGGGAATCGTGCTCGGGCCAAGGCGCGGAACATTCTCGACGCTGCTCTACGTGCTGCTGGGCGCCATCGGGATCCCGGTCTTCGCCAACTTCACAGGAGGCCTCGGTATTGTACTCGGCGTCACAGGAGGATTCATTATTTCATTCCCTATCATGGCGCTTTTTGCCGGATTTGCATCGACTAAGAGCGTGAAGAATCCGGCTCTCTGGATGTGGCTCATACTCGGCGCGCTCGTCAATTACGCGGTCGGCACAGTATGGTGTATGTTCGCCGCGGGCCTTGATCTGGCCGGAGCTCTGGCTGCCTGCGTGATCCCGTTCATACCGACAGCCATACTCAAGATCGTCCTTACGGGGATCTTAGGACCGATGCTGCGCAACACTCTGATGAAGGCCAACGTTCTGCAGCCTGAAGGTTACAGCCAAAGGAAAGAGGCTCAGAATGCCTGATACAGGAAGCCGTAGAGATACTGTTGGCGCTAACGGCATTACCGGCACAGTCCGGCTGAGGCCCCATCATCTGCTCTGCACTCAGGGTTATAGCGGAAAAGGTTACAGCGATGATTTCGTGACCGGTATGGACATCGTAACGGAGCATCTTCGTGAGAACGCGGACGCACAGGTTGAGATCACTTTCTCTACTGACAGCATCTGCGGGGCATGTCCTTCAAAATACGGTGAGGGGCTATGCCGTGATGATGACAAAGTGCTGCGCTATGACGCCTGCGTCCGCGAGATACTTGAACTAAAAGAAGGGATTTATTCCTATCATGAACTGATAGATCGCCTTGATACATTTCTAATAGCGGGCGAGGGAGAGGATCGGCTATACAGGATATGCGGGGATTGCAACTGGTATCCGGTCAGTGCCTGTCGCGAAAACATTCTTTCGAAACGCTATGTGAAATGATCCATTGTAACAAAAAGACGCACTGCTAGCGGGCAATCATAGTTGCCCGCTTTAAACTTTCCTCAAATCGTCTTGCTTTTTTCTTTTTATTGCGACGCATAATTAGGCATAGAAAAATGTGGTAAGAGTATGAAATGTTTCTTCTTTGCTGTGATCAATCCGTCTTTCTGCATCTTTCCAAGCTCCTTGGATAAGGCAGTACGCTCTACATTCAGATAATCTGCCAGCTGTTGCCGGTCGAAAGGAATATCGAATTCATCGGAACCGTTCTGCAGCGATACGCTGTTCAGATATGCCATTACTCTGCCCCGGATACTCTTCGGTGAAGTGTGAAAGCTTCTGCCCGCCAGCATAAGGTTTTTGCGCATGAACACATCCAGTATATTGGTGGTCAGCTTGAGTCTCCAAGGGGATGGATCCTGACTACACGATCCAGGAGATCCTATTCGGAGCATCAATATTTTGCATTTTTCGTTTGCAACTGCATCAACCAGCATGGGCTCATCTTTGGCCATGGCATATGTCTCTGCAAATACCTGACCTTCCCCTACATGACTCAGAATGGTCCTGTTTCCCCACATGTCATTACTCTCTATTCGAACGGTGCCTTCAAGTACCAGCCCCATCATATTTGTTATACTCCCTGCATGCAGTATGACCTCATCCTTTGTATATTTTTTCTCAGATGAACTGAGTGCCGACAAAGCCGCATTCAACTCGTCATCATTCATGCCGCGGAATATCACGGTCTTTTTGAGAAAGTCCTTATTCATAAAATTCTCCGGTAATCTCTCAAAATGTGGTTATAACCACATACTTACATTACATACTTTACTATACTGACATTGGATAAACAAGAGACAAGTAATACGGAGGATACTGCGATGATCAGGAAGATAATCCATATAGATGAAGAGAAATGCAACGGCTGCGGACTGTGCGCAGAGGCCTGTCATGAAGGCGCCATAGATATAGTTGACGGCAAGGCGAAGCTTGTGAGAGAAAACTTCTGCGATGGCTTCGGTGACTGCCTTCCGAACTGCCCGACAGGAGCAATCACTTTCGAGGAGAGAGAAGCACCGGCATATGATGAGGCGGCAGTAAAGGCAGCACAGGCGAAGAAAAAGGAGGAGAAGATGGAACATGTACATGAGAGCGGCTGTCCGGGATCAAAGATGATGCAGTTCAAAGCGACGCAGGAAGAAAGCACACTTGAGCAGAGCCAGACCTATATGAAGCCTGTTTCCAGACTCGGTCAGTGG
>ONRQ01000003.1 GCA_900320285.1 uncultured Eubacteriales bacterium | reverse complement strand
CCTGCGAGTCCGTCCAGGAACTGGAATCCGCCTTCGATAGCTCTCTCAAGCAGAGCACGGGCGTATTCGCATACGTAGTTCGACATATAATAGGTGGAAATGTCGATTGAACCCGTTCTCGGTGCACGGAGTCTGACCGATACGCAGTTGTCAACGTTCAGCAGAACTTCAGGAATGTGATAGCATGTATAGCCCATGATGAGCTTACCGTCCTTTTTCGCCTGTTCTACCAGTTCGTTGTCAGCGTTGTCCAGAAGGCTCTCGAAGTAGATCAAATGCTTCAAGTCTTTCAATGTTAAAACCTCCCTCTCAAATTAATCCCATCTTGCGGAGCGCTTCGCGTGTTCCCACCATGACCGGAGAATCCTCCGGAAGGTCAAATACGCTGACGCCCAATATATCGTTTTCGGCATGTGTCCTGTCATCAGGGATGTAGGCAAGCACCTCAGCCGATTCGATCTGTATATGAGGAATAGATTCCTCTTTGACTCTGTTGACGATGACTCCGCATTTGTCGTACATGACGAGCTCATCGGCAACATCCTTGATGGTGTCCACCACCTTGCAGCCCTTGCGGCTCGGGTCGGTGATCAGGAAGAGGTGCGTGACTTTTTCCATAACTCTTCTGTTGATCTGCTCGATACCCGCTTCGCCGTCAATTACTACATAGTCGAAGTCATTGGCCAGCAGGCTGATGACCTCTTTGAGGTAGGCATTCACCTTGCAGTAGCAGCCGGCAGCCTCAGGTCTTCCGATAGCCAGAAAGCTGAACTTCTGCTCTTCGAGCATGGTGTCGAAAATACGGAACCTTGCTTCGTTGAGCATCTCAATAGCTTCCTTAGGGCGGCCTTCCTCAACGCTTCCGACGATCTTTTTACGGATTCCGTCAAGAGTGTCAGTCGGCTCAACACCAAGAGCAGTCGTAAGACCGATGGCAGGGTCAGCATCGATAGCGAGAATCCTCGCGTCAGGGTACTCCTCAGTAAGGATCCTGACCATCGCGGAGGATATCGAAGTCTTGCCGACGCCGCCTTTACCGGCAACTGTTAAAATTTTAGTATCTCTGGTTTCTTCCATTTTGTTTAACCCTTTTGTCAGAACAGCGAGCAAATTATGTCTGTATAGGCACTAGGATCCTGAATAGGCAGACCCGCAATCAGCAGAGCCTGATTGAGCAGCACTTCGCACATCTTCTTAGCTCTTTCCGGATCATCGATCCTTGCTCTGTCGAGAGCCAGGAACGCGTCGTGATCGACGTTGAGCTCCAGTATGCGCTTTGCCTTCATGCCCAGATCAGGATTGACAGCCGTGAAGTACTTCTCCATCTCGAAGGTGATACCTTCGCCGCTTGAGAGGCATACCGGGTGGGTCTTGAGCTTTGTAGTCGCCTTTACGACGTCCACTCTGTCGCCCAGTGTCTCTTTGACGAAGTCGAAGGTGTCCTTGAACGCCTTGTTCATCTTCTCCTCATCCTTGCCGTCGCCGAGATCAAAGTCTCCGTCGATGACGGACATGTACTTCTTTTCTTTGTAGCTGCCGAACATGTCAGGGATGAACCCGTCCGTGCTGTCTGTGAAGTAGAGGATCTCGATTCCTCTGTCCTTGAGCACCTCAGTCTGCGGCATCTTGTCTACCGCCTCGAAGCTGTCGCCCGTTGCGTAGTAGATGTATTCCTGGTCTTCCTTCATGCGGCTAACGTATTCAGCCAGCGTGACGAGTTTGCCCTCTGTGGATGACCAGAACATCAGCAGATCCTGCAGCTGTTCCTTGTATTTGCCGTAGTCGTCGAGCGCACAGAGCTTGAGCTGACGTCCGAAGCTCTTGTAGAACTTCTCGTACTCTTCTCTGTTTTTATCGCGCATCTCCTCGAGCTTCGATCTGACCTTCTTTTCGAGATTATTGGAGATCAGCTTCAGCTGTCTGTCGTGCTGCAGCATCTCTCTCGAGATGTTGAGTGACAGGTCAGGGGAGTCGACAACGCCTCTGACAAAGTTGAAATATTCCGGCAGGAGCTCCTTGCACTTGTCCATTATGAGGACGCCCGAGCTGTAAAGCTGCAGTCCGCCTGTGTAGTCATCCGTGTAGTACTTGTTAGGCACCAGCTCAGGGATGAACATCAGCGCGTTATAGCTTACCAGTCCCTCGACCGAGACTGTGAGCGTCTCGAGAGGAGGTGTGTCGTCCTGGAAAGTCGATTTGTAGAAATTGTCGTATTCTTCCTTGGTGACCTCTGACTTTCTGCGCTGCCAGAGCGGAACCATGGAGTTGAATACTTCATATTCCCAGACCTCTTCATACTCAGGATTCTCAGGGTCCGAGCCTTCCTTGATGCGCGGCTGAGGCATGAGCATCTTGATAGGGAAACGGATGTAGTCGGAGTACTTCTTGACCAGCTTGTAGATAGGATATTCCCTCATGTACTGGCTGAATTCGTCCTCTTCCTCGCCGTCCTGTCTGATGTGCATGATGACATCAGTTCCGTGTCCGTCTCTTTCCGCCTCCTCGATGCTGTAGCCGCCGGCTCCCTCGGAGACCCATTTATAGGCTTTGTCGGAACCATAGCGCTTGCTTACTACCTCGACCTTGTCGGATACCATGAACGCGGAGTAGAATCCGACGCCAAACTGTCCGATAATGTCCACTTCAGATGTATGGTCTGTCATTGTGGACTCAGCTTCCTTCGAGTCCTTCTCGAGCTGCTCGCTGAACTTGCTGCTTCCCGAGAAAGCGATGGTGCCGAGGTTCTTCTCAAGCTCCTGCTCGTCCATGCCGATACCGTTGTCGCTGACCGTAAGAGTACGGTTCTCCTTGTCGAGAGTGATGATGATCTCGTAATCGCTGCGGCTCTCGCCAACCGAAGGATCAGTCAGGGCGAGATAGCACATCTTATCGATGGCATCCGATGCGTTGGAGATGATCTCACGCAGAAAGATCTCCTTATGCGTGTAGATCGAGTTGATCATCATGTCCAGCAGACGCTGGGATTCAGCTTTGAACTTCTTTTTCATATTAGTAGTAACTTCCTTTTTTCTTATTTACCGGCCGCCCTTTATTTAATGCCTGCGGCGGTGAAGCTGCGAGGCGAGTACTTCACCGCCGCATGCATCCATAATCAGCTGCGGCCGTAATTGTTATAGTTAATTGCTTTGTGCCATGTATTCGCTGTCGATCTGCTCATACGGAACAGTATGAGGATCCCTTCTCTCCATGTTGTCGAAGTGGTTCTTCATGAACGGCTCAACAACGTAGTAGAGCAGCTTTCCGTCGAGATCGTAGTAGAATACGCAGAACAGTCCTGCATATGCAAGAGCCGCGAAGCCGAGCGTCTTCTTTACAAATCTTGCGGCTTTATTTTTTTTCTTTTTAGCCTTCTTCTTCATCACCGGCCTCCTTTCTACCAGCTGTCGATATCGTCAAAGTCAAGCAGTGACGGATCGAGCGGTTCTTCGCCCATTACTGTGAACATGTAGTCGTTGATGATCTGTCTGATCTGCGACCTAGGAACTGTTCTCTTGTCAGGCAGAGCGTGAGGCATCCAGATAGCGTGGATGTTGCGGGCTCTGAACTCGTCTTCGAAGAGTCCTACAACGCCCTGCATGCCCTTGCACTGCAGCTGGTCGTACATCATGACCATGTCGCAGTTGAACTTTTCCATGTTCTCCCAGAGCTCGAAGATGTGCTGCAGTCCGCCTACAGCCATTCTTCTCATCGGAGCCCACTCGTGATATTTAGCGATATCCAGCAGGCAGTTCTCGTAAGTGTCTGTCCTGATATCGAGGTCGAACATCAGCGAGTCCATGTTGATGATTGTGTTGAGGCCCCAGCAGTTGTAAGCCCATGTGCACCATGCTGAGTAGTACAGCGGAGCGCAGCTCCATGCGATCACTCTGTGTCTTGTCATAGGGAAGGTGTTGATGTCTTCCTCTACGCACTTCTCCATGATCTTCCTGACCTTGGCATCAACATCATGCCAGAACGGTCTCTCGCCGTACTGCGAGTAGAAGATCCTGTACAGAGCCTGGGCTACACCGTTGATAGGATAGCTGTGAGTATTTGCAGCTACATCCCATTTCTCTCTCTCGAACTGGTTCTGCTTGTTCTGGAGCTCGATGTGCTTCTTGAGCTCTTCCCAGTGGAACTCGAGTCCGGTCTGCTCTTCCATGAATCTCCAGGCCATCTCGATTTCCTTAGCGCAGTTTTCGAGAACGGAGTCGTCGTCGAACTGCATAACCTGTGGCATCGCGAAGAGCGGCTTGTTCATCATCCAGTCCTGAATGATGGATGTACCAACCGAGCTGTCGCAGGCCTCGTTTGTTGTAACCATTGCGACGTATGCATCAGGAACATCATCCTCGATGTAGATGCCGGCTTCGGCCTGGCACATCGGGCATGGGTCGCCCGGGAGTCCGTAAGCCTGGACCGCGTCGATGTAGTTGAGTACTGTGTGGTTGTTGCAGTGGCATGTTACGAAGTATGGGATCATCTGTGTTGGCAGGTAGTAGCCGCCCTGATCCATATATGGATAGATGATTCCGCCCCATACTGTCTCGTCTGTACCGATAGTCTTGGCTCTGAGAGCCGGATCTCCGCCGATGTTGAGGTCTCTGTTGAAGAATCCGCAGATCTGATACAGGCATGCGCTTGTGATTCCTCTGAAGTGCCATGCGGAAGCTTTGAGTGTTTCGCCTCTCATTCCCTCAAGGCATCTGTCGAACCAGTGCATTACGGTCAGGTATGTCTGACCCATCCATCTGTATCTCCATGTTCCCTTGAGGAACTGGATAGCGCCCTTAGGGCCGCCGCCGTAAACCATGAGGTCGTGTACGATCATTCCGTAGTTGTACAGCCAGATGTTGTTGAAGTAGTACATGGTATCCTTGATACCGCGCCACTCTCTGTGTTTATACAGACCTGTCTTTGGGATGTACAGGTCGCCGAGTCTTCTCTCTCCATGAGGCTTGCCATAGACGAAATCCTTAGCAGCCTTCTTGAAGTCGACTTCTTTGAGTTTCTTCAAATCAGGTTTTTTCATCTTAATTGCCCTCCTGGATCTTCTTGAGCTCTACGCTCTCAACGAACGCCTGGAATCTTGTTCTGAGCTGTCCGGACGCTGTGTTGATGTACTCCTTCTCGATGGAGCATACAGGGTATCCGAAGTCTCTAGGCAGAACGATCGTGTCGATCATTCTCTCAAAGCTCCAGTATTCGCAGAACTTGTTGGATTCCACGATGATGCCGTCTGCCTTGTATTCCTTGGCATAATCAGCAAGCTGCTTCTTGCGCTGTCTCATTACCTGCTGCTCCATGAATCTCGCGCACTGGCTGGTCATCAGGTAGTGTCTGGCAACAGCTGTCAGAGGATCTTCGCCCTCCTTGATGTCGATGTGCTGTCTGGACTCGAGCGAGCCGTAGCAGTGTCTGTCGGCTACTACGAGAGCTCCGCATCCCTCGATCAGTTTTACGAAGTCCGGATCGTCGTTCTCGGAACCTGCGAGCAGGACCTTGATCTTGAAGTTAGGCTTGTCGTCAGGCTCTCTTGTTTTGAGTTCTTCGAGAGTCTCTCTCAGCTTGTCGACGATGAGATACTTAGGGCAAACCATCGATACCAGTGTGATGACACTGAACTCGTAACCAGTGATAGTAGGGTTATCGAGCTTGCGGAAGTTTCCGATCTCTGTGACGATGTCGTTAACCTCGTTGTTGATTTTGATCGCCTTCAGAATCGCCTCGTCAGATGTATCGACTCCGTACTCCTTAGCAAGGAAATCGAGGACTTTTATTTTCAGCTGCTTCCTGTAGTGATCGATACTGTTCTCGTTCTTCTTGAACGGAACGTCAGTAAAGGATGTCTTGAACGTAGCGTTGTTGATAACGTCGTCCATGTAATCGAGATGCTCCTGGAATCTGCATGTTACCGTGCAGGTCTCTGTAGCGAGCTGGGCGTCGATGAAGTTGAAGCCGCCCTCCAGAGCTCTCTCGAGAAGTGATCTGCCATAGTGGCATGTACGGCCGGACATGTAGTATGAAGCCATGTCAGGCGATGTGCACCTAGGCGCTCTCAGTCTGACTGCGAAGCAGCCCGGCAGATCGAGGAGGACTTCAGGCATGAAGTAGCAAGTGTAGCCGAGGCACAGATTGCCGTCTTCTTTGCCCTTGCGCACGAGCTCGTTGTTAGCTTCCTGCAGAAGGTCCTCAAAGTAGATCAGATGCTTTAAGTCACGCATTGTGTGTCACCTTACCTCTCCCTCTCAGAATAAAAACTCTCACAGAAAACCGCCTCTCCGTACCGCTTCAGCGCGCGAAAGCGCAGCGTCCGCAGGCACGGATCAGACTTTTTTCTACAATAATATTGTTGATTCTATTTTACGTTCTTTGTTACAAATGTGTCAACGAGAAGGAAACGCGGAAACCGCAGTTGGTGTCCGAGTTTTTGTATTTTTTTTATACAAGATATCGGGGTAAAAAAATAACCCCCATATGGGGTTGCAAAGCCTTTAAAAACACCACATATTTGATTACAATAGACGGGTAAGAAACGGCAGTTTCTGTCCGCACCAAAAGCGAAACGGCAGGTAAAAACAACAAGGTTTCCTGGCAGTCAAAATGCCTTGTCTGCTGCCGGCTGCAATGCATAATTTCCAAAAAAGTGACGAGATTGATGACGGTTAATGTCATTGTTGCTGGTGTGATGACTTGATTGATGACGAAAAGTGACGTTTTTACCGACGCAACGGCCTTTCTGATGACGTTTAGTGACTTCATCCCCGATATAGCGGCTCATTTGATGACGGTCAGCGACTTCAGTCCCGGCACAGCGGTATAATTGATGACGGTCAGCGACTTCAGTCCCGGCACAGCGGCACAATTGATGACGTTTAAAACAGCTTACTTCCGGCGAAAGCAGGAGACACCATGCTAATATGAAAAACAGACACGTAAGGGAGGCACAAAATGTGTACAGATAACGAAAGCAAAATCATCGCAGCAGACCACGAGCACGAGGTCCACGAGCACGATCATGAGCATACTCATTCACATGAGCACTGCGGCCACAGCCACACTCACACCCATGCTGACGGCACCACGCATACTCACGCTCATACGCATTCACATGCAGCAGCATCCTCGCCTGAGGAAGCCCTCGCACTTCTGAAATATATGCTCGATCACAACAGACATCACGCCGAGGAGCTGCACGATCTTGGTCACTGCTTTGACGATGTGGCAGGCGATCTGATCCACGACGCAGTCGACAAGCTCGGCGAGAGCAATGATCTTATAGAACAGGCGCTCTCACTGATCACAAACGCATAGAACTCTATTTATGGATTTTCGACTTCCGTCTTATTCGCGGAAAATGGACTTCTGAGACGGAAGTTTGCTTGCTTACTAGCAGTGAAACTTCCGTCTTAATCGCGGAAAATGGACTTCTGAGACGGAAGTTTGCTTGCTTACGGGTAGTGAAACTTCCGTCCTAATCGCGGAAAATGGACTTCTGAGACGGAAGTTTGCTTGCTTACTAGCAGTGAAACTTCCGTCTTAATCACAGAAAACGGGCCTCTGAGACGGAAGTTTGCTTGCTTACGGGTAGTGAAACTTCCGTCCTAATCGCGGAAAATGGACTTCTGAGACGGAAGTCTGCTTGCTTACTAGAAGTGAAACTTCCGTCCTAAACGCAGAAAACGGGTCTCTGAGACGGAAGTTTGCCTGCTTACGGGTAGTGAAACTTCCGTCCTAAACGCAGAAAACGGGTCTCTGAGACGGAAGTCTACTTGCTTACTGGGAAAGAAAAAACTGCAGAGGCTAGGCCACTGCAGTTTTTTTGATTTTAAAGTTTTACCAGATACCGTTCAGCGCGTTACTGGATGCCGTTGATGAGCGAGTTGAGGTCATCCGGGGACAGACCGTAGTCTGTGTCTCCGCCCAGGCCGTATGCTGTGATCGAGTAGCAGGTGTCATCTACCTGCCAGATAGTCTTGGTAGCATCGCCTTCCCGGTTTCCGAAGCATGTGACTTCAAGTCCCTTGATGTTCTGAGTCCATGTGTTGGCATACTCGTTGTAATCACCTGAAATGTCTCCGTCCTGAGCGACGGATGCATTGCCCTTGCGGATCGTCATCTCTACTGCAGGGAATTCAACTACTGCCTCCGCAAGGCCTTCCATGTATCTGGCTTCGGTGAGCTTGACATCGCCAAGGCTGATTTCTGCTTCTTCTGGGATTGAGAACATGTCAAGGCCGGCTCCTTTTGCAGCGTCCTCGAGCGAATCTGCTGTGCTCCAAGGGTTTGCAAGGCCTGTCATGCCGTCATCAGGAACTATGCCGGCATATTCGAAGACCATACCGTCTGCCACGTGCTCCTGATCCTCCTGCCATGTGAGGGTTATCGGGTCTCCTTCAGCAAATGTCATGAAGCCGTGTCCGCCTGTGTATACTTCTTCCTGCGATTTGACTTCACCGTTGTCATCATATACGTAGTCAGTCCTGACACCGTCATGGTATTCGAACTGAAGCGTTTCCGCATCGAAGGTTCCCGTCATGGTCCATACGCTGTTTTCCCATGCGCTGCTGCCCCAGGTGACTGTTGCGTTGACACCATTTTCATTGTCTGATGCTTCTATCATGATATTTGCACGGTCGCATGTATAGTTGCCTATATAATCCATGACCGGGTTCTGTGTTTCATCTCCGGTGTATTCGGCCTTGCTTCCGCAGGCTGAGAGGCCGAGTGCGAATACCATCATCATTGCCATCATAACAGCAAGTAATTTAGTCATTCTTTTCATTTCCGTTTTCCTTTCTATTGCATCTATTGCATGTTTGCGTCAGTTACGCTAGTGCATGTTTACTTCAATTTTGCTAGTGCATGTTTACATCAATTTCGCGTTTGCACGTTTACAGCTTTTACTAATTCACTTTGCGAAAAGCCGAAATCATCCGATTATATGGATGTCTCCGATGAAAGGAAGAGGTGCTCTGCTTCCCTGGTAGGCACTGACCGCACCCATGATATCCAGAACGAAGCCCGCAATGTTTACCACTCCGGCGATCACGGCTCCGAGAAGAGGAATGACCGCAAACACTCCTGCTATAAGGCCGATGAGGTCGATCACCAGAGCCTGATTCAGATGATGCCGCATGAAAGGATCTGTCTTGTCGCCCATCATATATGCCGCCAGGAATCCGATCCATGTGAAGTATGCGACAGCCGCTATAATATTTTTATTGATATTCATTCTTTATCTCCTTCCCGATTGGGATTTTACATACCCTTTTCTGCGCAGTTTAGATAAGGTAGCTCCTATTACTGCATGAGACATCTTTTCCGCAGGATAGCCTTTTCACGGATAATGTGAGATGTCCCTTTCTCGTAGGGGATTATTATAGACTATTTATACGGCGATTTGTGAATCATTGATGAATTTTAACAATGTAAAAAGCCCCGGCATTTCGGCCGGAGCTTAGTTGATTTTTGAATGCTTTCGAACCTCCCGGATCTATTCGAATCTCCCGCCCTAGATGATAGGGATCTTGATCTTAAGATCGCTTGTCGGGTATGCCGAGCAGGCGTGGAACCATCCGAGTTCCTTGTCCATTGCTCTTCTGCCGTCGTTGAGAGGAGATACGAAGATGTCTCCCTCGAGGAGCTGGGTGCGGCAGTATCCGCACTCGCCGCCTCTGCAGTGCGTGTCGATTGGGATCGCCGCTCTTTCGAGCGCGACCGCCACAGGTTCATCTGCCGCAGCATCGATCACATCCTTGTGGATACCGCGCATGACTGTGATCTTATAACGCATGCCGATCTGATCTATCGGGAATCCCGGGATCAGCTGAACAGCCGGCTGTGCGGTCGCGTCATGTCTGAATCTCTTCAGAGGAACGCCCATCTCCTTCATGATTCTGTCAATCAGGAAGAACATGACCGGAGGTCCGCAGAAAAAGTATGAGGCGCCTTCAGGCGAGTACTTTCTGATGATCTCCTCTGTTACGAAGCCCTTCTCGCCGTCCCACTCATCGTCGTCGCTCATCACATGTACCACGTGGATCTTATCCGGAGCCGCCTTGCGCGCTTCCTCGAGCTCATCACCGCAGACTATGTCAGTGTGCTTTACAGAGCCGTAGATGACAGTCAGGTCTATATCAAGTTTCCCGTGAGCGATCTCCTTTGCCATCGAAGCGAACGGGGTGATGCCCGACCCGCCGGCGATGCCTACGATGTGGTCGGAGTCGCGGAGCGGCTCATAATGGAAGTGTCCGAACGGGAGGGCAGCTGTGATCTCTGTGCCGACCTTTACGTTCTCAAGGAACCAGTCCGGAACGAGGTAGTGAACATTGTGTCTGATCGTCACCTCGAAGAAAGGCTCTGCAAGCCTTGCCTCGTAAGGAGCCGAAGAGATAGAGTACGCGCGTGAGCACGCTGTCGCCGATTGTCAGATAGAAGTTGGCGTACTGTCCGCTCTGGAAAACCGGCACGTGACCGTTCACAGGCGAGAATCTGTATGTAGTCGAAGTAGTCGAAGCCTTGCGTACCTCTGTGACCCGGAACTGCTGCTTGCCCGGGTGGAGCAGGTCAGCGAGCTCGCGGATAGGGTCCTTCGAATCAGGAAGAGGCGAGCCGTTCGCGATCAGCTTTTTGCGCATTTTGGTGACGCGGGAGGCGCCGCCGACATCTTTTAAAAATCCTTTTACTTTCATGTGGCTGCCTCCTTTCTAAGCCTTCTTCGCTTTCTTTATTTTTCTTTTCGGGCCGCCCTCGGAGGCAGCCTTCTTCTTCGCAACATCGTCAATGACAGCCTTGGCGGCGGCGCGGCCGTTTGTAACGGCCGGTCCCATGCCGTTTCCGCTGATGGCATGGGCTCCCGCGAACTCAAGTCCGTCAATGAAGTGGTCGTCTTCCTTCATCTGGAGACGTGCCACTGCGTGGTCATCAATGCTGTGTGAGTAACCGTATATGCTTCCTTTCCACGCGCCTACATAGTGGGCGACGGTGACAGGTGTCGAGACTTCGATCTCCACGATGTGGTCGCGCAGATTCACTCCGCTGACCCTCTCGTACTCGGTGATCATATCGAGCGCCATTTTGCGCTTGAAATCGTAGTAATCCTCTTCCTTTAGATCGAGGAAGCCCTGTACAAGCGGCAGGTTGGTGATAGAGAACTGGCACATTCCCTCAGGCGTAGCGCCCAGGTTCGCCAGATCGAGACAGATCGAAGTCAGATACTTGTAAGGTCCAAGCGTCTTGCCCTGCTCCCATATCTTATCCGTATCCATCGTCTCGCCGGCCGAGAAAATGTTGTAATCCTTTATCCCAAGGTTCTCCGGTGTATCGTCAAGCACCATCATTACCGATGCCGTCGTGACTGACAGCCTGCGTCCGTTTACCATTTTGATGGCTCCGGCAGGCACCTCCGACAGAGGCTCTATCATCTGCGTGTACACCTTGTTAGGATACGCACCGCAAATCACGTAATCGCAGCTGATCTCATCGCCGCGCCTCGTGCGCACGCCCGTCACCTTGCCGTCCTTAACGAGGATCTTCTCGACCTCCTGGCAGAACTCGACCTGCGCTCCATTTTCTTCAGCCTTGGCCTGAAGTTTCATGCTCATCTCGTGTGAATACTTCTTAGGCACATAGCTGCCGCCGCGGAAGTAGTCCGCCATCAGGAAAGCGTAGATGGTGAAAGGCAGGGTGCTCATCGGATTGCCGACGTAGATCCAGTACGGAGTCAGTATATCGACGATGTCCTGCGGGAATCCGAATGTGTCTATCACTTCAGTCGCTGTGTAGCCCGCGGTCTTTACGAAATCCGGATGCTTCATCAGCATCGCAGGCTTGCTCATCGGCGTCACCGAAAGGGTGTTCATCGAGTCGTAGACCCTGTTGCAGAGCTGCATCAGCTCCAGCACCTTAGGACCCCAGCCCGGATACTGCGCGTCGATCTCGTTCGCCATTCTTTCGAAGCCCGAGTGCAGCGTAATGTCGATGCCTTTATTCGGCTCGACGAACCGGTAAGCTTCCGGAACCTTCAGCCAGTCGATGTCGACTCCGCACTCATCAAAGAAAGTGCCGACCTTGAGCCTGTCCTCTTTGGAGCCTATGCTCATCATCTCATGGAGAGTCGCTTCTATCTCGATCCCGCTGCGGACATAGCTCGTGGCAAGGCCGCCCGGGAGATTGTGCTTCTCCAGGATAAGGATGTCGCGGATGCCTTTCTGCTGAAGCTGAAGGGCGGCAGAGAGCCCTGCGAGAGCTCCTCCGATAATCACGACATCATAATGGTCTTTATAAAACTTCATTTCTCCCCCTTGAAAATGTAAATATATACTTTCCCAGTTATTATAAATGCCAATGAAAGCTTTCTCAATAAAGGGCTTGCTATATTGTTAACAAAATCATATAATCAGCGGCGGAAACTCAAACCCATTATATCAGTTTCCATTAATATGCAGATTAAATAAGCAATTAATAATCAGGAGGTATTATATGATATTTCAGCTTTACAGCAATCATGCAGCCATGCAGCTTGTAGGCTGGGTACTCGTCTTTGTAGGACTGATCCTCATGAACGAGATCGGCAGAAAGACGAAGATCGGCGGCATGATCGTATTCGTAATTATCCCGGCTATCCTTACTCTCTACTTCATTCTCGCTCACGTGGGAATGTTCGGAGGCAAGGCTAACCCGACAGTCGCTTTCATGGACGGCTGGTTCCACTACTTCAAGCTCTATGCTGCTGACATCGGTTGCGTAGGTTTCATGATGATCAAGTACGAGTGGGGCCTCGGCAAGAAAGCCTGGTTCAAATGGTGGCCATGGTTCATCGTTGCAGCCAACATCATGATCGCTAATGTATCCGACATGGAATCCGCTCTCGCAGCATTCTCCATCACAGGCGACCTGTCCGGCGCATGGTGGGCATCAAACGAAGGCGTATTCATCTACGGCGGATGGTGGAACGTAGTCAATGCTCTTGCAGGACTCATCAACATCTTCTGCATGACAGGCTGCATCAACCTGTTCACATCGAAAGACAAGAACATGTCCGATATGATCTGGCCTGACATGACTATCTGGTTCATCCTCGCATACGATGTGTGGAACTTCGAGTACACTTATCTCAATCTTCCTACACACAGCTGGTATTGCGGCGTTGCACTCCTCCTTGCTCCTACATTCGCAAACGCACTGTGGAACAAGGGCGGCTGGATCCAGAACCGTGCAAACACTCTCGCTATCTGGTGCATGTGGGCACAGGTCGTTCCTGCATTCCAGCTCTCCAGCAGATTCGCTGCTGCGCTTCCTTCGGTATATGGAAACGCAACTGCACTTGGTATCACAACCATGGATCTGTATGACAAGGCTATCACACTGTACAACTCCGGCGCCGGCAAGACTGCTCAGGCAGGTCAGATCATCTCTGACATGGGCATCGTTGCAGATCCGAGAGCACAGGGCGTTGTCGCTGTTGCAGCAATCGCCATCAACGTAGTCGTTATGGCATTCATAATCCAGCGCTCGATCAGGATGGGCAAGAACCCATATTCAAACGATGTCTGGGCCGGAACAAAGGATTACGAGGAAGCAATGGCAAGAGCAAGAGTATAAACTTAAAGCTATGCATAATGAATGCCGGGGAATCACATTCCCCGGCATTTTGTTTTACTCAGAATTAAAGTTAACATTTTGCATAAAATGCCATAATTCAGCCATTTACAGCATTTTTTTATAGAGGCTCTGACGCGATTGTTTTATAATCATAGCAAGCCTATTTCAACAACAGAAGAGATATAACAGGGTGCCGACTATGGATAGCATATACAGAAAGTTTTCATCCTTCGAAGAGCTTGTAAACGACTTCCTGACACGAGACAGCATTGCGATACGCTGCGGTAACATGGAAGGCGAGACCAGCGAGGTCTCCTACAGGGATTTTGCCGAGATGATCATCTCGGAATCCTTCCATGTAAAGGCAGAATGCAGCAGTGTCGAAGTCGTCAGATACGAGCAGACCGTAGATTCTCTTGTAGACATATTCGCCCACGTGCTGGCTGGCTGTGATGTCATTATCGCCGATCCGCGTGTTCCGGAAGGCTTCAACGAGTTTGCCACCGCGGCAGCTGAAGCCGCCAGAAATTTCCGCGAAAACCAACGCGATGAGTTCGGACGCATAAAAGGCAAGGGCGGAGAAGGAGAGCTTCTCTTCTTTACATCGGGAACTACGAGCAGTTCCAAAATCGTAAGACTTACGTCCAGGTCACTGTGCACAAGCGCGTGGAGCGGTCAGTGCATGCTCCCATGCGGGAAGGGCGATGTACTACTGTCCAACCTCTCTCTTTCACATGCATATGGATTCGTATGCGCAATGCTCTGGGGACTTGCATATGGCGCAACAGTAGCTCTCGGCAGAGACGTGCTCCGTTTTACCGGTGATGCCCTGTTTTTCAAGCCTACCATTATCCCTTGTGTTCCTTCGCAGATCGACGATATGCTCAATAAAGATGCATTGAATCCTGAGCTCCGTGTCGTTCTGATCGGCGGCGCTCCGTGTCCTAAGTTCCTGACCGAGCGTCTTAGAGAAAAGGGTATAGACGTATATGTCGGCTATGGACTTACGGAAACATCCAGCGGCATCGCGATCTCACAGGATCTCGACGAGCCAGAGGCCATGTATCCGTGCCCGGGTGCAGACATCCGTATTGAAGAAGACGGTGAGATCTCCGTTGCAACACCTTGCATGATGCTGGGCTATCTGGGCAGAGAGCCTATGTTTGAGGACGGACGTTTCTATACCGGCGACCTCGGCTGGTTTGACGAAAAAGGCAGACTTCATCTGAAAGGCCGCAAGAATGACGTGCTGGTTCTTTCCGATGGGGATAAGATTTTCTGTCCTGAATATGAAGAGGATCTTGAAAACATATGCAGCCTGCCTGACCTGGGAGTCATCCTTAAAGATGGGGAAGCTGTGCTGGTAGTAGGCACATGCCCTAAGGATCCTGCCATTGCGGCTGAAATAAAGAAAAAGCTTGACAGGGAAGTCGACAGATTCAACAAGAGCATCCCGCATTCACGCCAGATAAGCGAAATCATAATGACATCGGAACGTCTTCCTCGTACGGTCACGGGAAAGTTAAAAAGATACGAACTCCAGGAAATGTTTAAATAAGACCAAATACTGTATAAGATCCCATCTTTTATAAATAAGATTGCTCATAAAACTGGCGCTCCCGAGGGAGCGCCGTTTTTCATTTTACTGTCAGTTTGCAGTCGCTGTTTGCAATCACTGTTTGAAGTCGCTGTTTGCAGTCGCTGTTTGCAGTCGCTGTTTGCAGTCGCTGTTTGCAATCACTCTACCGGAAGCATGCGGTTACGGGTAATGAGATATCCGATGATTATGAACACCGCGTTGACTCCCCAGCTAACCGGGAAGACTATCATCAGCGACAGCCATGTATGGTAGATCTGAAAGCCTGTGAAAACCCAGATGATACGCACTCCGCAGACGCAGATCAGCGTCGTGAGGGCAGGGACCAGCGACTTTCCCAGGCCTCTCATGGCTCCGGACAGATTGTCCATCAACACGTTGAGCGTCTCGAAATAAAGCAGGAGCTTGATCCTCAGAAGACCTGCCTCGATGACCTGCGGCTCATTTGTGAACAAACCAAGCAGCGGCCTTGCGAATATGAGCAGCAGTGCGGACAGCACCATAGTAAAGGTCCAGCTGACGAGAAGCGTCTTCCGGATAACTTCGCGGCATCTTGCGTACTTGCCGGCGCCGTAATTCTGGCCGACGAAAGTCACCAGCGTCTGGGTGAACGCGTTGACCACGAAGAAGGCGAATATCTCTATGTTGAAAGCCGCGGAGGATGCCGCCATGTAGTCGGCGCCGAGGCTGTTAATGGCTGACTGTATGCAGATGTTGGATATGGAGAAGACCGCGCTCTGCAGACCTGCCGGCAGACCGATCCTGAGAATTGTCTTCAGATCCTCTTTGTTGATCCGGATCTTTGCCACGTTTACATGTATTACGCTGTCCTCCTGTCTCAGGAAGTGAAGCAGCATCATTGAGCTTATCACGTTCGCAAGAACAGTCGCGATGGCTACTCCATCAACATCCATTCCCAGGGCCAGAACAAAGAAGATGTTGGCCGCCACATTGAAGACACCGCCTATAGTCAGGCAGATGAGCGGAGTCCGCGTGTTGCCGTTGCTCCTGAAGATGGCGGCCTCAAAATTGTAGAGCATTATAAACGGCACACCGCTGAAGTATATGCGCAGATAGGTGACTGAATAGTCTTTTACCTCAGCCGGTACGCCCAGAAGATCTATGATCGGAACGGCTATTATATTGCCGAGCACCGCAACGAAAACGCCCGCTGCCAGAGCGAATGCCATGGAAGTCCTCACAGCGCTTTTAGCCTTATCGGGTTCCCTGGCACCTATGTTGTGAGCGATCAGCACATTTGCGCCCACCGAAATGCCCACGAAGAAATTGACGAGCAGTGAGATGATCGGTGCATTGCTACCTACCGCAGCCATGGCTTCCATGCTCGCGAACTTACCGACTACCGCAACATCCGTCGCATTGAAAAGCTGCTGCAGCATGGTGGTAAGCATGAGCGGAATGGCAAAAAGAAGGACCTTGTCGACAATAGAGCCGCTGGTCAGGTCCGGTTCCGAAGGTATTCTCTTTTTAAAGAGTCTGTTTTCCATATCAATACAATTCTAAACCTGTGAGCCATGAAATTCCACACAAAAGGCGCCCAGTAAGAGTCAATGTTATTCCCATCCGAACTTAGTTTAGCCTAATAATTGTGGGCTGACTAAAGTTATTCATAAAAACACGCCCTTTTAGGATCGACTTCCGTCCTGATCGCCGAAAACGGGCCTTTGAGACGGAAGTTTACCTGTCTACCGAGATCGAAACTTCCGTATAAATTGTCGAAAAAAGCCCTTTGGGACGGAAGTCTGCCTGTCTACTGGGATCGAAACTTCCGTATAAATTGTCGAAAACGGGCCTTTGAGACGGAAGTTACCCTACCTACCGGGATCGAAACTTCCGTATAAATTGTAGAAAAGAGCCCTTTGGGACGGAAGTTTACCGGCCTACTGGATCGAAACTTCCGTATAAAATGTCGCAAATGGGCTTTTGGGACGGAAGTCTGCCTATGCGCGGAGAGTAAAACTTCCGTCCTGATCGCCGAAAACGGGCCTTCGAGACGGAAGTTTACGACCCACAATGATTAACTGCATTTTCCCTAATACAGCTAAGAGACAAATAGAGGAGCAACCAGTAAAAACGAAGTATTCATAATCAAAAAAGAACCCGGTAGAGTACTCCATCACAATATAAAGCACCAGGCTTTGCAAGGTTATGCATTTCCTGATGCTTCATTTTTCGTTATGTTACCTTATTAATGATATTGCCCGCAAAGTGGGCGCCATTCATATAGATAGAGCCGCGAAGCAGATATATCTTTGGGCGCTATCGCAGGAGCAATGCCTCCGAAGATCAAGGTTTCCGACCTTACGGCAACTTACGGCAACGCCGTTTTATCATAAGGAAACCTTTAAAGGCCGAGCCAAACTACTGTTAGCAAGTGAGCAGCGCAGAGCCGCGAAGCAGACGAAGCTGTGGGCGAAAAGGCCGAGCCAAACTACCACATGTTTTCGTCAGGTATATGTTCAATAGTCGGGTCAAGCGGCTCTTCGCGCAGCACGGTACGCATGTACTGGCTGAACTCGTCGCGGATCGCCTGTCTTGTGTAAACTCTCGGATCGCAGAGGTCGTGGCATACCCATACGACGTGGATGCCTCTCTCGCGGCCCTGCTCCTCGAACATTCCGTGCAGTCCGGTGAGGGCTTTGCAGCTCATGTGCTCCCACATCATTACCATGTCGGCGTTCATGATCTCGCAGAACTCCCAGAGCTCATCAACGAGTACTTTGTATCCGCCGTGTGTACGGTTACGCATGATCATGTTCTCGTTGAGCCATGCCATGTCGTACCAGGCCTTCTCTCTGTTTTCAGGAGTATCTTCTTCTGCGATCGGCAGGGTGTTGACCATCGACAGCATGTCTGTCAGCGGCACAACGCCCCAGCAATGCATCATCCAGTAGAGCATGTGGATGTTGTACTGCGGCTGTACGCCCCAGACGATACATCTATGTCTGTACTCAGGGCAGATCATGGTCTTTTTCTTGTAGCCCTGCTCGACGAGCTTGCTGATCTTCTTGTCCTTAGGCGGGAAGAGCGGCGAGCGTCCGCAGTTGCCCATGTAGTTGGTATCGTTGTAAAGCGAGAATACCGATCCGACGAACTGAGGATAATCAGTTGAGTTGGTGTCGAGCCAGTATGCGCGGTGCTTTGTTGCGTCGTTGACTCTTGCAGCGCTCTCGAAATAGTGCTTCCAGTCCCACTTCTCATGAGCGTGCTCTTCAATGAACTTTACGGCTTCCTTCATGTCGTTGGCAGCGTATTCCTGAACGTCGTCCTCCTTGTGACGGAGAGGTGCGGTCAGCTGGAACGTTGGAATGCCGTACTCGCGCTCGAGCCTGTGAGCGATAACTCCGTTACCCATGAGTGAGCCGTCGCATGTCGTGTTGACCTGTACAGCGCAGCATCCGAGCACTGCGAAATCGTCATCGATCGAGATGCCAGCCTCAGCCTCAGGCATCGGGCAGACATCGCCCGGGAGTCCGAATTCCTGAGCAACGTCGAGATAGTGTGTAGTCGAATTCTGAGTCAGCAGGTTGGCAACGAACATGGTCGGGACCTCTCTGAGGATAGCTGTTGTATCCTTGAAGCCCATCATGAATGCTGTCATGGCGTTCTCGTCTGTCAGAACGCAGTGCTTTGAGAACTCTTCGTTGTTGCCCGTGCGGCGGTCGCCCTTGAAGATGTTGTCCATCGTCTTGGCTACGTCGTAGATGACGAAGTTCATTGCCTCATGCGTGATGCGCAGCGGCTCGTCCCTGAGTCCCAGCGTGAATTTATCCATCATGTAAGGAACAGCCAGATAGTTGGCCATCCACCTGTAGCGGAACATCGCCTTGATATTGCGCGGCTTCGAGATGAACCTTGCGAGAATGGACATGATGTAGAGCCATCTCGTGTAATCGTAAAGAGTATCCTTTACGCCTCTCCACTCACGGCGGACGAAGACCTTGGTCTTGCCGTTGGTCGGATACAGCTTGCCCAGCGTCTGATCGCCTTTTTTCTTCTTAGGGTTAGTGATCTTCCTGACCGTTTTGAATGCCATTACTTCTCACCTCCCTGGAGTTTCTTTATCTCAATGCTTTCAATGAAGGCCTGTACACGGGTACGCATCTGGCCCGCGCCGGCGTTGATATTATAAGGTCTGTCAACGGAGAGTACCGGATATCCGTAGTCCTCTCTCAGCATGTGCGATCCCAGCATGCGCTCGTAAGCCCACGGGTCGCAGAACTTGACCTGCTCGTAAATGATGCCGTCTGCCTTGTACTCTTTGGCGAGATCCGCAACGTATTTCTTGCGGCCGTAGACCTTCTCCATGTTCATGGTACGCGGGCACTGTCCTATCATGGTGTAGTGTCTGCAGATCTGAGTGAGAATGTCGTCTTCCGAATCCGGGTCTATAGGAATAGGAACTCTTCCCGGAAGTGATCCGAAGCAGAATCTGTCTGCGCATACGTAAGTGCCGCATTCCTCGATCAGCTTAATCATGCCGATATCGTCGATCTCTGAGCCGACCACCAGTACACGCGCGCGCCACTTTTTGCCGTCAGGCTCTCTGGTCTTGAGTTCTTCGAGAGTCTCTCTCAGCTTGTCGATTAGCAGATACTTAGGTGCCAGATATGTAGCCAGCGTGAGCACATGGAACTCGTAGCCTGTAATGCGCGGATCGTCTTCCTTGCGGAATTCACCGATCTCCTGAATGAGCCTGCATACCTCGTTATGCTCTTCGACTGCCTTGAGCATGGCCTCTTCGGAAATATCAATGCCGTAGTTCTCATGCAGCGGTTTGAGGATGTGGTTCTGGCTCTGCAGTTTCAGGAGCGCGACGCCGTTTTCGGTCGCTTTCATCGGGATCTCCATATACTGGTAGAAGAACTTGTCCTTGCCCTCGTCCATGGTATGAAGCAGCTCCATGTTCTCAGCGGCGCGGTTCATCATCGTGCAGCCGTCAGCCGCGATCAGGCAGTCCGCGAAATTGAAGCCTCCTTCAATGGCTCTCTCCAGCAGGGCCCTGCTCGTCTCGCAAAGGAAGCTCGTCATGTAATACGTAGCTATATCGAGCGAGCCGGAATTAGGCGCAAAAAGACGAACCGAGAACGCGTTGCCAAGGTTCATCAGCGGTTCCGGTATATTCTCGCACGTAAACGCAGCGCAGATCTTGCCGTCCTTCTTGGCCTGTTCTATCAGTTCGTTGTTCGCATTCTGCAGGAGGTTTTCAAAATACAAAAGATGCTTGAGGTCTTTCATATGATCTCTCCTCTTTCTTATTAAATAATCCCTCTCAATACTAATAAAGGCACTAAAACACCCCTATCGGTTTCCTGTTAATAAAATAGTAACCCCTGGTCGGGGTTAATGGCAAGATTTTAAAAAGTTCATATTGTATTTTTGCTATATAAAAACAGTCCGTTTGAGAACGTCCTCAAAAATCCGAAACACAGGCCGCTTCATCGCTCTTCCGATGGCCCGCGGAAAAGTTCCCGCGGTTCCTTCCGCTGTCAGAGCGCTGCCGCGGTGTGCTTCTGAATTTTCTGCGGGAGTGTTCTCAGACGGACTGTTTTTTTATTACTTTAATAAGGTTGCAAACTTCGACATGGTGCCCGGAATGTCGATCTGCTGCGGGCATACAGCCGCGCAGGCTCCGCATCCGATGCATGCCGAAGGAAGCTTGCTCTCATCGAGCGCGGCAAGAGCCATAGGAGCGATGAATCCTCCCTCGCTGTATGCGTGCTCATTGTAGAGCGCGAGCAGTTTAGGGATATCGAGCTCCTGAGGGCACTTTGTAGTGCAGTATCTGCAGGCGGTGCAAGGCACAGTGCCCGCATTCTTGCCCGTAGTGTCGTAGTGCGCCGCTGTCAGGAGAATCGCGATATCATCGTCGCTGAGTTCTCTTTTTTCACTGAAGAACTCGATGTTCTGCTTCAGCTGCTCAAAGTTGGACATTCCGGAGAGTATCATGGTGACTCCCGGTACGGACTCGACGAAACCGAACGCCCAGTTGGCAGGCGTATAGTCAGGGTTGCTCTTTGCCAGCAGCTTCTCGCCGCCGAGGCACGACTTCGCAAGCTTGCCGCCGCGAAGCGGCTCCATTACCCAGATAGGAATACCGATGTTGTTGAGCTCCTCGACCTTGTCCTTTGCATTCTGGAACTCGAGGTCGAGATAGTTCAGCTGGATCTGGCAGAACTCGATATGTCTGAAGTTCTTCATTATGAAGCGGTGCATCGTCTCCTGGCTGCCGTGGCACGAAAAGCCGAGGTGGCGTATCTTGCCCTCTTCCTTCATCTTCAGCAGGAATTCGGTGAGGCCGGTGCTGTCATCGAGATATTTGTCGATGTTCAGCTCGCACACATTGTGATAGAGATAGAAGTCAAAATAGTCAGTCTTGCACTTCTCGAGCTGCTTATTGAAAATTTCCTCATGCTTGCCGAAGTTGGACAGATCGTAGCCCGGGAACTTGCTCGCCAGATAGAAGCTGCTCCTGTCGTATTTCGAAAGAGCTTCTCCGATGACTGTCTCGCTGTTGCCTGCATGATAGCCCCATGCGGTGTCGAAATAGTTGATACCGTTCGCCATAGCGTAATCGACCATCTCCTGCACAGCCTGCGGATCCGGTCTGGAATCATCACCGTCTATACACGGCAGTCTCATGCAGCCAAGGCCGAGGCCCGACAGTTTCAGGTCCTGAAAATCGTTATAATACATGTTTTCTCCCTCTCTCTAAGCAGCCGGGATTTTACCGGCCGTTGTTTTCGCATCGTACCGGTATAATTATCCGCGCACGATAACGTAATTATCCATCAGATCCACTTTCTCCAGAGTTCCGTCGAAAGTGTAGCGTATTCCCATCAGATCAGTGAAAATGAGCTTTCCGCCGTCGACTTTGATGTCCGCCACGTTCTTTGCGAGCATGTTTGCGTCGCCTATCTCGTTCTTATACACAGTTGAAAGGCACATATCCGTATCCTCCTTTTACTTGCCGTCCGGGAAGCTTGTGAACGAGTCGTGCTCCACTTTAGGCAGTCCGTATTTTTCCTTTGCGTCAGCTATCGCTTTGATCATGAAGGACATATTGCGCGCGAGGTTCCTCATAACCTGAAGACCCTCTGCATCCTTCTTCACATCTTCTGCCGTGAATCCGTGCACATTGTTCCAGTAAGTGGATGTCGCTATCGGCATGCCGGTAATGCTGAAGTACTTGTTGAGCACATCGAACGATGCGGTGGTGCCTCCGCGCCTTGCGCTTACAACACCGGCTCCGACCTTCATGTGCATATCGTACTGCGCACTGTAGAACAGCCTGTCGAGGAACGAGATCAGTGTTCCGTTTGGTGAGCTGTAATATACAGGACTTCCGACCACGAGACCGTCTGCCTTCTCAAGCTTTGCGTTGACTTCGTTCACTATGTCATTGAAAACGCAGCCGTCGTGAGTTGAGCAGTATCCGCATGCTGCGCATCCCCTGATGCTCTTGTTTCCGATGTGGATAAGTTCAGTCTCGACGCCCTCTTCATTGAAAGTCTTTATCATCTCATCAAGAGCAGTCGCCGTACACTGATCAGCTCTCGGGCTTCCGTTTATCAGTATTACCTTAGCCATTTATTTCCTCCCAGTCGATTTTCTCATCTCTGAAAAATGTCTCTCTGTCCTTTTCACCGATAGGCCTCATGACCTTGCACGGGTTGCCGACCGCAACGACATTTTCAGGTATATCCTTTGTTACAATACTTCCTGCGCCTATGACGCTGTTCTTTCCGATGGTCACGCCCGGCAGCACTGTCACGCCGGCTCCTATCCAGACGCACTCCTCAATGTGCACGTCCTTGTTGAACTGATACTCCGGATCTTTCCTCAGCTCCGGAAGCACCGGATGGCCTGCCGTCACGATAGTGACATTCGGGCCGAACTTGACCCAGTCGCCGATGTATATGTGCCCGTCATCGACCAGTGTCAGGTTGAAGTTGGCATAAATATTGGAGCCCATGTGCACATGACTGCCGCCCCAGTTAGCGTAGAGAGGCCTCTGGATGTATACGTTCTCTCCGCATTCGGCGAACATCTCCCTCATAAGGCGCTGCTGTTCTTCAAACTGCGACGGCATGAGATCATTGAACTCCCTGAGTTTTTCTCCAAGCGGGCTCTGCACTGACAGGATCTCTTCAGCTCCCGGATCATACAGCAGTCCTGCTTCCATTCTTTCTGTTTGTGTCATTCGTATCTCTTCCCTTTATCCTGACTGTCTGAATCCCATTGCGAATCGTTGGTTTCATGCAACCAGCCATTTGTATTTTGCAACGCTATAGAGCGGGATGAACGGAATCATGATAGGCGTTTTGTTTTTATAAGCCCAGTACTCCGGATCATCCTTATAGGTTCTGTCCTGTCTCATCTCGAGTCTGCGGGCGCCTCCGAACATCACGTATATGATTCCGAGATATCCGGTCAGGACTGCGATCCACTGCCATACGCCGGTGTTCGATCCGATACCTGTGAGGAACACCCCCGTCCAGAATGTCATCTCGCCGAAGTAGTTAGGGCATCTGACTATTCTGTAAAGGCCTGTATCGACAAAGCGCTTTGGATTGACCTTTTTAGCAGCGTTCTTCTGCAGATCCGCAGCTGTTTCGAGCCCAAGGCCTGCCGCCATAATGATTACGCCGGCTATCACCCATCCGTCAGTCATATTGCCGTTTTCGAATCTGAACAGTACAGGTGAAGTTTCACATGCGTAGAGCAGAGCGGCCGAGATCCAGATACCGCATTTTGCGATAACAGACATGCCTTTGCCGTCCTTGATCTCGGTTTTCATCTTTTTGTTGTATGCGCTGCTTTTCATCTCTCTGTATGCGAGATAGCCGCCGAGCCTGCACCCGTAAAGGATGAACAGCACACAGGCAATGATGAGACCTGTATCCGCCTGACCTCCGAACATGCAGAGCAGCGCAATGCCAATCGCCGCCACGGCAAACCCGTAGCCTATCGATATGAACCATACGTACTTTTTGAATCCGATCGCGCTCACGGCGAGTGCGACTGCAAACAGTACTAAAAACCCATTCATTTATAGATTTCCTCCCGGTCTGAAAGTCAGTATTGAAGTACTCTCTGTCCCTGTTGCCCCTGTTTATTTGCGTGTTATTTGCGTGTTGCGAAGACAGCGCGGTCAAGATGCGCGAGATCGCGGATCACCCTGATTCCTTCGTAAGTATCCGCTTTTTTCAGCAGCTTCTTTACATCTGCTGCCTGTTCAGCGCCGATCTCCAGTGCGAGCACTCCGCCCGCCTTAAGATGCATGCTGGCCTTATCCGCAATCACCCTGTAGTAGTCGAGTCCGTCCTTACCCCCGTCGAGAGCCATGCGCGGCTCGTGGTCCTTTACCTCAATATCCAGGGTGTCAATGACATCGCTAGGAATGTACGGAGGGTTGCAGACGATGACATCGTATTGCTTGTCTTCCGGGATCGCGTCAAACATGTTGCCGAGCAGGAATATGCAGCGGCGGTTGACCCCGTTCAGGCCCGCATTGCTCATTGCAGTCTGCAGAGCATCCTCGGACACGTCCGTCATGGTGACTATCGCGTCAGGAACCTTGGCCGCAATGCTGATTCCAATGGCTCCGCTTCCGGTGCACATATCAAGCACTTCCGGTTTTTCAAGTCCCAGCCTGTTGATGGTCTCTATAACATTTTCGACCAGCACCTCAGTATCGAGGCGCGGGATCAGCACCGACTCGTTGACTCTGAACGGCATGCCCATGAATTCCTGTGTGCCGACAATATACTGAAGCGGCACGCCTTCGATCCTTGCGAAGATGCGTTTCTGGAACTCATCGAAATCGTCTTCACGCATGAGCTCCTTTGCTCTGGTGATGAGGTCAGCGGTGCCGAGGCCCGTCGCGTACGACATTATCATCCTGGCCTCGTTCTTTCCGTTCGGGAGCATACTCAATGCAGCTTTGCCCCAGTTGAGAGCGTTCTCATAAGTCCTGATGTCTTTTGTGTATCTGCGCGCGAGCGTTCTGGCTTTTGCCTCCATCGCTTCTCTGTCGGCGATAGCCCTCACAAGAGTGCGTCCGTCTGTCTCCTCAGGAGCAACTATGGTGTAGCCGTCGCTGTCGAGCCCGTCAAGGAAATCGATCGCGCTGAAGATCTCATCGTCGCTCGCGCCGTTGGCCGGATCTTCGAAAACGGTACGCTCCTCTATCCTGGTCATATCGTCTATCGCTTCAGCCGCAGCCTTCTTGTTGGCCTCGGTATGAGCTTCAACATCTGCCGCCCAGGCTTCCATCTCCCGCTCGATTTCTTTCATTTCGGCCTTCGATCTCACCGGGTTGCCGTCCTTGTCGACGAATCCTTCCAGCTCAGGAACTCCCGGATCCACGAGGACAGCCTTCAGCGAGAGCAGCGCAACTTCGAGCTGATCTCTGTTTGGTTCTGCTGTCGTCAGTCTCTGGAGCTGGAGTCCCGGCCAGCTGAGTATGCGGACTATTTTGCCGTCCGACCTGCCGGCCCACCTGAGGAGCTCGTAGCTTATGGCCGCGATCACAGGGATCAGCAGTATCCTTGACAGTATCCTCCATACCAGATTCGGCCAGCCTAAAAAGCTGAACAGAAGCAGGCTTATGAGGAGCACAAACACAAGGAAACTTGTGCCGCACCTTGGATGCAGGGTGTAGAACTCTTCCGCGTTTTCCGGGCAGAGGACTCTGTCATTCTCGAAGCAGTGTATCGATTTGTGCTCGGCGCCGTGGTACTGGAAGAGCGTTTTGATGTCATTCATCTTGCGTATCGCCGCGACATATGCGACGAACATCGCTATCCTGAGGAGTCCCTCAACCAGGTTGAGCACGACTGCGTTCTGCACCCACGTTCCCAGGAAGTTCACGACCCAGGTCGGCAGGATGATGAAAAAGACTATAGAGATTGCCACCGCAAACAGCAGGGCAGTAGTCATCAGGAAGTTCCACGCAGCCTTTTCTCCGAACTTTTTATTGATCCATGCCTCGAGCTTTCCCGGCTCCTCGGCATACTCTTCGGGCGCGTAAGTCTCTAGAATATCAGCGGACTCCATCAGAGTGCCCATGCCCCCGACGAGCGAGTTAACAAAAGAGACTATCCCCCTGACAAAAGGGATCTTAAGCGCACGGCTCTGTTTCTTTTTCAGCTTCGTCTTGAGATAGAGCTCACCCGTAGGCAGGCGCATGGCAAGAGCGACCCTGTCAGGGCCCTGCATCATGACGCCTTCCATTACCGCCTGCCCGCCGATCGAAGTAGGGCAGGCGCCCTTTATGAAAATTTTATCGTAATCTATCTTTGCCATTGTTTTTTATATGAGCGGTGCAGAGAGCTGCAGTCGAGCGTGTCTCGAGGATCTTGCCAGCTGCACCGATTGAGTGAACGCGGACCGGCTGACGTTGTGCGGATGTCTGAGCGAAGCGAGTTCCGCAAACGTCCCGGGACGCGGAGTGAGTGAGGATGCAATGGCAGATCCGAGAGAGGCGAGACGGCCGCTCTCTGTACCGCTCATTGCACAAATGTTAATGTAGCTTCTTGAGCATGAAGTTGACGAAGTCCTTATTGCACTTCGTGCTCGAAAGATTGTCAATTATCTCTTCGGTCACATCCATGACGCTGCCCGAGCTCATAGCCCTGCGCAGCATGTACATAACCTGATATTCCTCCTGCGTGAGAAGAAGGTCTTCGCGCCTTGTTCCTGACTTGTACAGGTCGATGGCAGGGAAGATGCGGCGCTCGCTGAGCTGCCTGTCGAGGTGGAGCTCCATGTTGCCGGTGCCCTTGAATTCCTCGTAAATTACATCGTCCATGCGCGATCCGGTCTCGACCAGCGCGGTGGCCAGTATCGTGACGCTGCCGCCTTCCTCGAGGTTCCGCGCTGTGCCGAAGAATTTCTTCGGCGGGTGCAGCGCACCCGGGTCGAGACCGCCCGAGAGCGTCCTTCCGGACGCCGGTACCTCCATGTTGTAGGCTCTCGCGAGCCTTGTAATCGAGTCCAGCAGAATCATGACATCCTTGCCCGCTTCCGCGAGGCGCTTCGCGCGTTCGATAACCATCTGCGCCACCTTTACGTGGTGCTTCGTCTCCTCATCGAAAGTGGAGTAGATAACTTCTGAGTGCTTAAGGCTCCTCTTCATGTCGGTGACCTCTTCCGGTCTCTCGTCAACGAGAAGCACGATCAGCTCGATATCAGGATATTTGTCTTCAACAGAAGCCGCAATCTTCTTCAGCAGCACCGTCTTGCCGGCCTTAGGCTGAGCAACGATCAACCCTCTCTGGCCTCTTCCGATAGGAGCCACCAGATCCATGACCCTCGTCGAAAGGTCGATGCTCGAATTCTCGAGTACGATCTTTTCATTCGGAAAAATAGGGGTGAGGTTATCGAAATGCGGTCTTCTCTTTGCAGTCATCGGGTCAAATCCGTTGACCGTCTTTACGTACAGAAGTGCTCCGAACTTCTCAGTTCCCCTCGGCTTTCTCGCGATTCCGAATATCTTGTCGCCGGTCCTCAGACCAAAGCGCCTGATCTGCGTCGGCGACACATAAATGTCCTTGTTGGAAGTAAGGAAGTTGTCAAACCTGAGGAAACCAAATCCGTCATCCGCAAGTTCCAGAATGCCTTCGACATCATACTTGCCATCATCCTCTTTGGCAGCCTCAGCCGCAGGAGCATTCTCAGTGGCCTCAGCAGCTGTTTCCGTCTCTGCTGCAGCTTCCGTTTCCGTCCCGGCTTCAACGACAGCCGCCTCCGCCGCAGCTTCAACTGCCGGCTCATCAGCCGCAACAGCCGGTTCCGCTTCCACTGTTTTCTCTGTCGTCTCGACAGCTTCCATCAGTTCTTTTGTATCTGTTGTTTTTTTCATAGTTTTCTTTCCGCAATTTAGGAGTTTTTGAAAAATTGATAAAAATTTCGCGCTTTCAGCTTATATATTTATCAATTTCACCGATTTATAATGATTTCTTTGAGAAAAAACGTCAATTTACTTAACAATAACGTAGATTTTGGTGATTATTGTCAATTTCAGAGCTCAAAACTGTCAAATAGCTGCACATTCCTTTCAATTTTGATAAATATATGAAATGAATCACTCATTTATTTATCAAAATTTTCAAAAGTCCTCTTCGGCGAGGCAGCTCAATTATAGTTTCAGCGACACTTGCGGCTGCAGAGCCGAAGCACCTTCAAATATAGCGAAAAATGCAGAGAGGGTGCTGCAATAGATGTGCGCGCTGAGCGTTTCGAGCAAATCATGGCGGCGGAGCCGCACAATACAGCAGGATCATGCGGTGAAGCGAGCGTTGCGCAGGAGCCGCAAGGAATGCCGGAGAGAGACCGCAGATGAGCGGCTGGAACGAGACTCGCAAGCGAAGCGTCAGAGCCGTTCCCCGCGAAGCAAGGTCGAACGACCTGGCATTCCCGGCAACGGAGCACAGCGAGCTGAAGCGTATGATACTGCTACAGCTCTTCGTTCGCTCCGACTGTTGTCAGTATTGTCTCCTTCGACTTATCAACCTGGCTGACCTCAAGCTTATCCACATCCTGCGGATCGATGCTCTCGTTCAGTGCCAGCAGAGTAGGCGACAGATATACAGTCGACAGCTGCTTGCCGTCCATGCTGATGATCGACCTCTCCGTAAAGTTGTCGCCTCTTATGTAATATCTGTCTCCGATCTTCACCAGATCCTTGATCTCGATGTTCTTGTGGCCCATCTTCATGGCGACCGGCTCATAAGGCTCCTTGCCGCCGTAAGCGTACTGCTTTCCGTAAAGCATGTCGTAGGCCAGAGCCTCCTGATCGCTCAGATAGGTCGTGTCTTCTTCAGGATCGTTCGACTGCTGATAGTCGAAGATGATACCCTCGTGTCCGAGACCGGCATCCGTCAGCAGCATCGCTCCGCCCTCATAAGAGTGGATGTCGCGATCCTCTTTAGGGAGTCCGATGTTGTCCCAGATCACGTAACGCGTTGTGTAAAGATCCTTCTGCTTGTAGTTCTCTTCCTTCACGTCGAGAGCAGGGATGTGGTCGCCGTAGATTATCATGACGGTCGGCTCGCCGCTCTGTTCAATTGCCTCAATGAGGTCGCCTATGAAGGTATCCATCTCGTGGCATTCGTTGAGGTAGTACTCGTATTTCCACTTCGTCTCTTCATCCTCGGCCGTGATTTCAGTGTACGGCTTCTTGAAGACTTTCTCTGTTGGATATGAGCCGTGTCCCTCGACCGAAATGACATGAAGGAAGTCCCTCTCCTCGGTCGATTCCATGATATCCATGATCTCGCCGGTGAGGACCTTGTCCTTGCACCAGTTCGTAGGCGTGAACGACACGTTGTTCATGTACTCGACAGAAGTGAATGTGTTGAATCCGAGGTTCGCGTACACCTCGTTCCTGTTGTAGAAGAGCGCCCTGTGATCGTGAAGAGCCGCAGTGTTGTATCCGTGCGAGCGGGTCACATAGGCCATGCTCTCAAGCACGTTCTCGCGCAGCTTGCCCTTGTACGGGTATTCGCCCGGCCCGAAGAATTTGGCGCTTATGCCCGTGAGGACCTCGAATTCGGTGTTTGCCGTTCCCGCGCCGCAGGCCGGTACCACGAAACTGCCCGATGTGTAGTTGTCGTAAAGCTCATTGAATACAGGCGTAGGATCCTTCGAAACTTCAATGTTTGCGTAGTCCTGCGCTACTGTGAATGACTCCATCTGGAGCACTATTATATTCGGATGATCGGTGCTGTCGTCTTTCTTCTCGAGAAGAGTGTCTTCGCCCTTTTGAGTTTTGTCCTTGAGAATACCTGCTATAAGCTCATCAGAGTAACCCTTTGGTCTTGAAATACCTGCGCTCACCGATGTTGAGATGAAGCAGTACGGCATTCCGAAATCCCTGTACGCGTAGTTGAGGTTTCCGAAGAACGAGCTTATTGCACCCGCATTCTGAAGGCCTATAGTTGCTCCGGCGGCCGCGGCAACAGATACGAGTATCACTGCCAGGCTCTTTTTATAACTGATGTTCTGCCACTTCTCGCTCCTGATGAATATCAGCACGATGGCCGCGGCCCCAAGTCCCAGCGCCACAAGGAAGAGTGTTATCTGGAGCTTGGAGAAATAGGTGGTAGCAATGGTGAGTCCATCAGTAAAATTGGTGAGGTCGTAGAGGGTGAACGGGGTCATCCTGTTCATGAGGATAACGCCGTTGGCAGTTCCGAGCGCGAGCCAGACTACCGAGACCATAAGCCATACAAACCTGCGCCTTTTGAAAAGCAAGGCTATGGTTATGGTCGCAAAGATAATAAGAGTGTTGTAGAGGAAGATCACCGGATGGCTGAACGCCCAGCGGAAGCCCTCAACGGGGCTCGTGGTGAGCCTCGCGAACTCCTCTATGTAGAGATAGATCGCGAGCGCGCTGAACGCCATGAGTCCGATGTACTTGGCCTCGTGGCGGTTTGCGTCAAAGTACTTTGACTCTCTCCGCGGAAAAATCTTAAGAAATACTTTGCTGATGACCTGGCCGACTTTCGTAAAGAAAGCGGCGATCACGGCAAAGACCTTGCGAATCTTGTCCTGCAAAATTATGCCTCCTGCAAACTGTCGGCGAGTCTCGCAAACTCTTCGAGCGTAAGGCTCTCTGCTCTGCGGCCCGGGTCGATGCCCGCGCTTTCGAGCGCATCCGACAGAGTTTTTTTATCATATCCGCCCAGAGAAGTGAGCGCGTTCAGCAGTGTCTTGCGTCTCATCGCAAAGCCCGCTTTCACGCAGCGCATAAGCATTTCTTCGCTTTTCACTTCTACTCCCGGCTTGTCTCTCAGATCAAGTCTGAGCACGACGGAATCCACTCCCGGAACAGGGTAGAAGCATTCCCTCGGCACATCGATGATCTCAGTGACTTCGGCATAGTAGTGGACCGGATATGTTATTGCGCCCGAAGCTCTGGTACCCGGCTCAGCGGCGATCCTGTCGCCCACCTCTTTCTGCATCATCACTGTGATGCTCTTTGCGCCGGTATCCGATTCGAGCAGCTTCATTATTATTGGTGTAGTTATGTAATATGGGAGATTTCCGATTATCCGGAGCTCGCTGAGCCCGTGCTCCTCCATGCTCCTCGTAGTTATCCCCTTGATGTCCTGCTGAAGGATGTCTCCGTGGATCAGCTCCACGTTATCCATCCCGAAAGTCTTGATCTTGAGACCTTCTATCATGTCCGGATCCAGATCGACGGCGATGACTCTGCCTGCGCATTCAGCGAGAGGAAGGGTCAGCGCTCCGGTGCCCGGGCCTATCTCGAGCACTAGAGTGTCTTCCGTCACACCGCTCTCATCGATGATGGTCTGTATCACCTCTTCATCGATAAGAAAGTTCTGCCCGAGGCTTTTATGCGGCCTGACTCCGGCAAGGCTCTTCGGCTTTTTCGCCTGCACCCTGTGGGATTTCCTTTTAGCCATCAGAGCCTCCGTCCTTGTCCTTGTCTTTGTCTTTGTCCTTATCCGACTTATCTGACTTATCCGGCTTTTCGGTCTTTTCAGTCTCCTCAGCCTTGTCAGCGTTTTCCTCAGGCTCCTCTTCGTCGAACGTAAAGAGGATCTCGCCCGGGTTCAGAAGGTTGAGCTGTTTTTTAGCCTGCTCACGGATGTACTCCTGGCTGTTGGTGACCTTGAGCTCCTCCTTCAGCTCGTCCCTCTGCTGTTCGAGAGCGATCTGCTGCTTTTTAAGAGCCCGGTTCTCCGCCTTGAGCCTTACGATATCCTTTCCGCACATTGTGGCGAGCATGGCAAAGACGGCGACGATGACAACCAGCGTAAGCGCTTTTCTTCTGCGCCTGCTGACGGAGCTCTTTCTGCGCCTCTCTTCGATGCGCTGCTTCATCTCCTCGTCATCCCACTGGACATCCTGTATATCATATTGTGTGTTGCGTTTACTTGCCAATTCCTGACCTCCATCCGTCCGCGCGGACTATGGATTTATATACTTTCTAGGGTTCTGGGATGTACCGTTTACTCTTACTTCGAAGTGACAGTGGCTTCCGAAGCTGTGTCCGGTGTTACCTACATTAGCTATATGCTGTCCCTGATATACCAGGTCTCCGATGTTTACAAATACGGCACTGCAGTGCGAGTATCTCGTAATAACTCCGTTTCCGTGATCGACCTCTACGCACAGACCGTGGCCGGACCAGTAGTTGGCCTTGATGATCTTACCGCCGTCGGAAGCGTGTATAGGCGTTCCTGTCGGCGCGGCGAGGTCCATACCTTCGTGCATGCGGCCCCATCTGCCGCCCCATTCAGACGTTACTACATAGTGATCGAGCGGCACTATGAAGGTTCCGGTCGCAGCGGTCTTAGGTCTCTCAGCTGTTCCGACAAGGATGATCTTATCCTTCTTCTTCTTGATGATTTCCGGCTCGGCCGTTTCTTTTCTGTCCGTAACGGTTCCGCCTACCTTAGTTATGGTTCCTTCGAAGATCTGTATTCCGTTCTGACCTTCCTGTTTCAGGTAAGAGTCGCCCTTGTAATACTCGTCAGTCTCCTTTTTGATGGTCTTGTACTCAATGACTTCCTTAAGTCTGCCTGTTTCCACCATCTTTACGCTGACCGGATCGACATGACATCTTATGCAGACTCTGTCGCCCTGTTCGATCTGTGTGACCGGCTCTTTGTTTTCTTCATCGTAAATCTCGAAGACCTCGACTCCGAACTCTGCAGCCAGACTCTCAAGGGTTTCGCCTTCCTCAACGATGTGATATGTGTTCATCTCACCGCCGTTGGACATCTGCTTCTGCGCAGCCACATTGCTCTGAACGCTTCCGAGCAGCACATTGACCGGCTTTATGGAGAGTTCGTTGCTGAAATCTGCGGACACAAGTTCCATTCCTCTGTCAGGAGTTGAAAGATCAGCCTTCGTCTGGAGCAGAAGCTCATCAGCGTCATTCTGGTCTTTAACTATGGCTACAACCTTGTCTCCGTCGTACACCGCGTAAGCCTCAGTCTCGATATCCGTCATGTAGATGAGCTTGTTGACGACCGTGTCAGAATCGTCCGTGCTCTTGCCTCTGCCGTCTACAGGATTGAAAGTAATGTTCTGGTTGGCAACGAACTTTACATCTGCCACCGCGCTGCTGTTGTTTGACATCTGCTTTCCGGCGATATCGAGTACATCGGTGACCTCTTCCTGTTCGTTTACATATCCGAGGACCTTGCCGTTATACGCATATTCATAGATCGTAAAGTAGTCAAACACGACCAGGATGGCAGCCGCCACAAGGACTATGAGAAGAACAGCCATGCCGATCGTTCGCCTGGAGTTCTTATACGTCGAAAGGATTCTGTGACCGCCCCTTATAACGTCTCTGCCGATTTTGCTGAATGTTCCGTCAATGCCGTCCTGGACCTTGTCGTGGGCATTCATCACTGAAGCGAGAGGATCGTGTCTTTCCCTGAGGAACTTCTCCTTGTTCTTCTCTTTGGCCTCTTCTCTCTTGCGGATCTTTTCAAGATCAGCCGCCCGCTGTGCTTCTTTCTTCTTTTCCGCTTTTTCCTGCCCGGCTTTTTCTTCTTCGGACTGCTCAGGCTTTTCCTCCGTTGCACCCTCTGCATCCGCTGCTTTTTCTTCAGCCGCAGGATCTTCAGGAGCTTCCTCTGCCTTTTCTGATTCCTCCGCACTCTCCTCAGAAGCTGCCAGAGCTATATGGTCCGGGGTGAGGTCGTTTTCCTTGAGGAATCTGGCGTATGCCAAAGCAGCCGCTCTTATCTGGGTATCATCGAGAGTGGGCTGAGAAGTCTCTTCTTTTTCTGTTTCTGTATTTAAAGTTTTTTCTTCTGTTTCGTTTACTGTCATCTACGCCTTTTCTTTATTCGTGTGCCACTTGTATGCTTCTGCAGCGCGTTCCCTGCAGCAGCTGCACACCATACCTTCATCCGTGTAACCGGTGTCCCTGCATATGCTGCATCTGTACTTCCTTGTCAGATAATCACTCGGGAAACCGTTCCCGGTCAGTAATTGTTTTCTGTTTTCTTCTATTGCTATTCTTTCGGCCCTCAGTCTCTGCCTTGCATCAAGATTATCGGCGCCGGGTCTGAGCGAAAGCATCTTTGAGTTTACATTGCTTTCCGCTTCGAATAACTCTCTCATTCCCGGTATCTTTCTGAGGA
The DNA here is from genome assembly GCA_900320285.1 of uncultured Eubacteriales bacterium. Classification (GTDB taxonomy): domain Bacteria; phylum Bacillota; class Clostridia; order Peptostreptococcales; family Anaerovoracaceae; genus Crickella. The sequence continues at coordinate 31,446 of ONRQ01000003.1, read as the reverse complement.
CTTCTGTTATGCGCGCTTCGCGCTCTTTATCGTCTTCGCTCCTGATGAACTCGAAGTAGTCCGCCAGCACCTTACGGCTCACCGGACTTCCCTCATCGGCGGCTGCCGCATCCGCAGAACCATTCTGATTGCTGTCCTTCGGGAGTCTGGTGTTGACTCCGCCCTTTTCAAGACGGCGGTTCTCGATCACCTTGTTTACATATTTGAGATTAGGTTCCCTGATACCTGCCGCCGCGGAGCATGCGTCGAGCACCTCTGCAAGCGAGCAGTTCATCTGATCGAACCATCTGTCCATGATCTCGCGGTCGATCGGAGCAGGCAGTCTGTTGAATCCGAGGGCTTTGAACACCTGTCTGTAGCAGTCGTTCCTGCGGCTGTGCTTGTCGAGCAGCCTCTTGGCCTCTTCGACCGTGCGGCAGCCCTCCTCGGTCCATCTCAGCGCGACCTTGAAAATGTAATCTATGCTGTATTTCTCGAGGTCGGCGCAGTAGTCGATCGCGAAGTCAAAGATCTCAGGCTCTATGCCGTAAACCTTTATTGCGTCCTCTATCTTGGATATCTCCTGCCTTGAGATAGTCCTTCCCGTGGTGACCTGATACTTCTCATAGAGCTCGCGCAGTCTTCTGTCGACGAGCTTATCGTTAATCACCTCATCGAAATCCATGTCATCGATAGAGACATAGAGAGGCATGTCATCTGCCTGAGCAACCGGTGCCGGAGCCGATTCAGGCTCGGCTACCTTTCCGTAGAGTTCGTCTATCTTGCTCAGGAATATGACATGGCTCACTTCTTCGTTGTTGCTGTCTTTCTCGCGCACGATCCGCACCAGACCTCTGGATTCCCAGTAGATCCAGGCTTCCGCGATCTCATCCACGCTGAGTCCGAGCAGCTTAGAGAGCTCCTTCCTGTCAGGTGTGAGCTCATACTGAGCATACATAAGGCCAAAAAGGAACACCTTAACGTAGTCTCCCGGCGCGTCCGGAAGGTATTCACTTATAAACAGGTTCTCGACCTTGGTTCTGTGAAGGAAGATGTCCTTCCCTTTGTCTAACGACATTTTGACCTTTGTCATAGCTCTTACTCTCTCGCCATGTTGCCGAATTTTACGTATCTAGGGATCCAGGTCAGATTCGCGATGCCGACCGGACCGTTTCTGTGCTTGGCTATATTGACCGCGCAGGTGAGTCCCGTGCTGTCGTCAATGTTGGCTCTTTCCTCTTCGGAGCTGTAGTAATCGTCTCTCTTGAGGAAGATGACTACGTCAGCGTCCTGCTCGATCGCGCCCGAGTCTCTGAGGTCGGACAGCTTCGGCATGTGGTCGCCTCCGCGCTGCTCCGGTCCTCTGGAGAGCTGCGACAGCAGTATGACTGCGCATTCGAGCTCCTTGGCCATTATCTTTATCGATCTTGTGATGGCAGCGATCTCTTTTTCACGCTGCTCTATCCTGTAACCGCCCATGCTCATCAGCTGCAGATAGTCGATCACGACCAGATCGAGATCGCCTTTCTCCTGCTTGAAACGGCGGCATTTGTTCTTCATTTCGACAGGTGTTATCACCGACGATTCGTCGATTACCATGTCGTATCCGTAGAAGCTGTCCTGAGCCGCGGAAAGGTCCTCCCATTCCTCCATCGAGATCTCTCCCTTATGGATGTTCTCAAGAGGAACACTCGACGTCATGGAAAGCAGTCTCTCGCCGAGCTGTGTGTTGGCCATCTCAAGGCTGAACACCATTACCTTCTTGCCTACCGAAGCCGCGTGCTCAGCTACGTTGAGAGCCCATGCGGTCTTTCCGACACCAGGCCTTGCGGCCAGGATAATAAGGTCGGTCTTCTGGAATCCGCCGAGGATCTTGTCGACATCTCTGAATCCTGTCGGAATACCTCTGTCGTTGCCGTGTTTCTCCAGCTCCTGCAGCTGCTTGATGTTCTGAAAGAGCACCTCGTTTATGTCTACATAACTGCTTCGCTGGGATTTGTGCGCGATCTCAAGTATTCTCTGCTCGGCATTGTCGAGGATATCCTCAGGCGGAAGCTCCGAAGAGTACGCCGCGTCCCTTATCGATTCCGCTTCGGTTATAAGCTGTCTCATCTTGGACTTGTCCGAGACGGTCTCAGCGTAATAACGGGCATTCGAAGGAACGATGGCTTCATCCATCAGTCTGCTCAGATATGTGATGCCGCCTACCATGTCGGCGGTCTTTCTCTGCTTCAGTGCCGAATACACCGTTGTTATATCGATGCCGGTGCCTTTCTGGTCCATCTCGACCATGGTCCTGTAGATCTCCTGATGTTCCTTGAGATAGAAGTCCTCAGCCCTCAGCATTGCGTTGACGTCGGCTCTGGCATCCTGGTTTTTGAGCATGGATCCCAGCACCGCTTTCTCGGCATCTATGTCTACCGGCGGAAGCAGTACGTCTTTTCTTTCCTCGTCCATTTCTATTTTCCGCCTTCGATCTTAATGACCACTTTGGCTTTTACATCCTGGAACAGCTTGATTTCAACGGATTCAACGCCTGTTTCCTTTATAGGCTTGTCGAGAATGATCTTTCTCTTGTCAACTTCCTCGCCGGTCTGCTCACTGATCGCAGCAGCGATTTCCTTGGAAGTGATCGCGCCGAAGAGTCTGCCGTTCTCGCCTACCTTTGTCTTTACGACAACGATCTTGTCCTGAAGTCTGTTGGCAAGATCAAGAGCAGCTGCTTTATCAGCTTCATACTTTTCCTTTGCTTTGGCTTTTTCTCTTTCGATGGCCTTCCTGTTGGCAGGAGTAGCCTCTACTGCGAGTCCTCCCGGTATCAGCTTGTTGCGCGCGTAACCGTCGCTTACCTTTACCACGTCACCTGCCTTGCCTGTTCCCTTGACATCCTGTTTCAAAATGACTTCCATTTATATTCCCTCCGTCTTTCCGGATCATCTGATCAGTTCTATTTCCTGAGTCTTGCTCATGGCGCGTTTGCGCTCTTCCTCTTCCTTGAGGAAAGCATCCCTGACGCCCTTCTTGATTTTGGCCAGTATCTCTGCCAGCGGTTCATCAGTCTGGACAGCAGCTGATGTAAAGTGCCCGCCTCCGCCGAGTTTCTCCATCAGGGCCTGCACGTTAATTTCGCCCAGAGACCTTGCGCTTACTACGGTCTGGCCTCTTGAGTTGCGCCCGAGTACGAACGATGCCTTTGTTCCTTTAACTGTCATCAGCTCGTCAGCTACCTGCGCGTTGATCACCTGAATGTTATTGGTGGTACCTTCTGTTATGGCGTATACGACTCCGTCAGGCGCAAATTCCGCGCCGATTATCGCGTTCGCCTTTGCAAGGAAGTCTTCCTGTCTTACCTGGAAGAACTTCTTCACCTCGGTGGAATCAGCTCCGCCGCGCTTGAGCCACGAAGCAGCCTCGAAAGTCCTTACTCCTGTCCTTCCGGAGAAGTTGTTGGAGTCTACCATGATTCCCGCGAGCATTGCTTCAGCCTCGAGCTTGCTGATGAAACGCTTCTGGGAGAAGTGCTGCATCAGTTCCGCAATGAGCTCACTCGCCGATGACGCATAGCTCTCCACGTAGGCGACCGCCGAGTTCACGTAGGAATCCGTCGTCAGTCTGTGATGGTCAATGATGACCCTCGTTTTGCACGCGTCTACCAGCTCAGGGCATTCCACCAGCATCGGTCTGTTGGTGTCCACTATGATGAGCAGCGACATGTCTGTCACCATCCTGAGCGCCTTTTCGGATTTGATTATGTTATATATCCCGGTGTCCGCAACCTTGTCGTAGATGGTATCCAGCGCTTCGTTGTGCTTCTCCATCACGATGTATGAGTCCTTGCCGAGGAAACTGCAGATGGAGCTTGCTCCGAGCGCCGATCCGAACGCGTCCATATCAGGCCACTTGTGACCCATGATGAACACCTTGTCGGCATCTTTTATCAGAGCCTTCATCGCGTGAGCAATGACTCTAGGCTTGCTGCGGTTGTTTTTCTCGAGTGACTGCAGAATTCCGCCGTAGTAGCGCGTACCGTCGTCTGTCTTTACAACAGCCTGGTCGCCTCCGCGTCCAAGCGCGAGCTCAAGAGCAGCTTCCGCAAGTTCCGTTGACTCTATCAGCGATTCGTTGGAGATTCCGATACCCAAACTGATGGATGCCGGGAAATCTATCCTGGACTCGAGGTTCCTCACCTCATCGAGAATGCTGAAATTCTCTTCGATCATGCGGTCCAGCTGCCCTCTTGTGGTGTACATGACATATCTGTCTTCCCCGGTGCTGATTACCGGCGACTCGAAAGAATCTCCCCACTTGCGCAGCAGACCATCGATCTGTGCCGGGATCAGTCTTCTGAGATCCTCCGGAGAGCTTGCGATCAGCTCATCGTAGTTATCGATATTGATGTACACGATGGCCGCACGTTCGCTCTCAAGCTTGCTCTTGAAAGACTCTCTTGCAGTCGCTTCGTCGAAGAACACGACTATGTCCTCGTCTTCCTTCGCATCCTCATTGATCCAGAGCTTGAAGAGCTTACCGTTACGCTCAAGGACCTTTTCTTCCTTGTTGGCCTGCATGAGCTGGTCGCGCTTGAAACCGGTCATTGTGAAGAAGTTCGTCCCTACGATGTCCTCGTAGACGAATACGTTCTTCATGAGCGGATTTGCACCGGATATTTTGCCATCGGGGTCAACCGCACAGGCCGGTATAGGAAGCGTCCTGATGTATTGAATGTCCATGACTTCTCCTCTCTACTTGAAGGCATCCCTCAGAGCATCGATAAGCCTGTTGAGTTCATCGAGGCTGTAATACTCGAGCTCTATCTTTCCCTTGCTGTCATCGCCGGTGATGTTCACCTTTGTTCCCAGCAGAGTCATGAGTTCTCTTTCGACAGCCGTGATCTCAGCGGATTTCGCCTTGTCTGCCTCAGCAGCCTTTTTGCGTTTCTTGCGCTCAGGTCTGAGTTCGTCCTTGACCTTCTCGGCAAGTCTTTCGGTAGCTCTTACGGACAGGTCATTGCGTATGATCTTTTCCGCGATCTCTTTCTGCCTTGCCTTGTCAGGGATGTTTATGATCGTTCTTCCGTGAGCGGCGGACATTTGTCCGCTGGACACGTACTGCTGTATCTCTTCCGGTAGTTTGAGCAGCCTGATGCTGTTCGTGATATATGTGCGGCTTCTTCCGAGCGAGGCGGACACCTGTTCCTGCGTGAAGCCGTATTTTTCAGTCATTGACTTGAGTCCGAGAGCCTCTTCAATAGGATCGAGGTCCTCTCTCTGCATGTTTTCGATAATGGCGACGATCGCATTCTGCTTGTCGTCGAAGTTTCTCACGATGCACGGAACAGTCCTGAGTCCCGACATCCTTGCTGCGCGCCATCTTCTTTCACCGGCTACCAGTTCGTAACCGTTGGCACTCTCTCTTACGATGAGAGGCTGTATGACGCCGTTTGTTTTTATGGAGCTTGCCAGCTCGCCGAGCTTTACCTCGTCAAAATTCTTACGAGGCTGTGCGCTGTTTGGTCTGATGTCGTTTATATCGACATAAAGGACCCTGTCTTCGCTTTCTGCATCTGCCTCTTTTGAAGGCTCTCCCTCGTAGGAAGCGGGTCTCCTTATTTCGTCTACCGGAGCCGCGTCAGCAAAGAGCGCGTCCAGTCCCCTCCCGAGTCCTGCTTTCTTGGCCATTGTTACTTCGCTCTCTTTCTTGCTCTTTCTCTGGCCAGAAATTCCTTGGTGAATTCCTGGTATGCCTTAGCGCCCTGCGCTTTCGGGTCATAATCTATGATCGGTTTTCCAAAGCTCGGGGCTTCTGCAAGTCTTACATTGCGAGGGATTATCGTGTGGTACATTGCAGGTCCGAAGAAGTTGCGGACATCTGCAACAACTGCCTGGGACAGATTCGTTCTTCCGTCGAACATGCTCAGTATGACTCCATCTATATAAAGACCCGGATTCAGTCTTTCCTTTACTTTTTCGATTGTGCTTATGAGCTGGCTGACTCCCTCAAGCGCGTAGAATTCGCACTGGATAGGGATGAGAACGCTGTTGACGGCTGTGAGCGAGTTGATGGTCAGAATACCCAGTGAAGGAGGGCAGTCGACCAGAATGTAGTCGTAATCTTCTCTTACTGCGTCAATGACTCTCTTGAGTCTGCGTTCGCGGCCTTCAAGCAGAGCCAGTTCTACTTCTGCTCCTGCAAGATCAACACTTGCAGGGATGATGAAGAGGTTCTCCGTATTTGTTGGCAGAACGGCTTTCTTAACGTCAAACTCGGTATCTATAAGCGCGTCGTAGAGAGTAGACTTCAGAGTCCTCTTGCGTATACCGATACCGCTGGTCGTGTTGCCCTGCGGATCGATGTCTACCATAAGGACCTTTTTACCCCTGCGCGCCAGACATGCTGCCAGGTTGATGTTGGTGGTCGTTTTACCGACGCCGCCCTTTTGATTAAAAATAGCAATAGCCTTGCCCATTAACTTTACCTCCTGCGGGACATAGTTCCCGATTAAACACTTCCGTGTATTATACGACAAGTCGGTGAAGGTTTTCTACTTTAATAAGTGCTGAAAATGTGAAGATTTGTTGATTTTAGTGGCCTTTAATAAGTGCAAGATGCAAATTGTGTCGTATGAGCAATCTAACCACAACATATAGAGGTCCGGAATGTTTCACATGAAACATTCCGGAATCTTTAAGCGAGCGCACTTGCGTCAAATCTCGAATCCTGTTTGTTCACATTGTAAATATTTTGGGATGTTTCACATGAAACATTTTTATTATTTTGAAATAATGAGGAGGACATGTCCGGAGATCTCTTCCGGAATGTCTTTATAGGATTCTACATAGGAGAGGCGGGCCTTATTCTTTTTCAGAACTTTTGCAGCCTGCTGAAGTTCTTCTTCATAATTCTCACCTTTATAGGCAATGAAGCAGCCGCCTTTCCTGACGAAAGGGAGGCACCAGCCAGAAAGCTTTTCAAGATTTGCGACCGCCCTGGAAACGCAGATATCAAAAGCTTCTTTGTATTCCGGCTTTCTGGATATCTCTTCCGCGCGGGCATGAACTGTTTTCAGATTATTAATATTCAGAGTCTGGGCGAACTCGTCAATAACTCTGAGCCGCTTGAGAGTGGAGTCGAGAAGTGTAAATTCTTTTTCCGGACTTACTATCGCAAGCAATGCGCCCGGGAATCCTGCACCTGTCCCCACATCTATTATCGTTTGCGCTTCTTTGTACTCAGGCAGATCAACTATCGCAAGAGAATCGAGTACGTGCTTTACCAGAGCTTCGTTACGGTCTCTTACAGCAGTGAGATTTATATGCTCATTTCTGACCAGAACAAGATCAAGGTAGGCGAGGAGGGTGGACGCCTTCTGCCTGCCAAATTTCGTCTGTAGCTGTTCTGTTATTGCCGGATCAAATTTAGTATTCATTTTGCCTGAATCTTAAGGAGTCAATTCCTTGAACGCATCTCTTTTTCGAGATATACGAGCAATACGTTTATGTCAGCAGGGGAGACGCCTGAAATACGGCTTGCCTGACCGACTGTTATAGGACGGATATCCGAAAGCTTCTGTCTGGCCTCCAGCCTGAGACCGCCGATAGAATTATAGTCAAGGTTTTCGCTCAGCTTCTTGTCTTCAAGGCTTCTGAGCTTCTCTACTTCATTGATCTGCTTCTGGATATATCCGTCATATTTAAGAATGACTTCGACCTCGGTCTTTTCGCTCTCCGTAAGGGAAGGCCTGGTCTTATCATCTATATCTTCGAGGTCACTGTAATAAATGGCAGGTCTCTTTAAAATATCTGCAAAGCACTGATTTGCAGTCTCTTCAAGTTCTTTTTTCTTTCTGTCAAGCTGCTCGAGCTTCACTGGATCGTCTGCGCATGCAGCTTCTGCTCTGCGGATCTCGTGCTCGTAAAGGAAGCTCCTGAAAGTGTCTATATCGACTCTTTTGGTCCTGAGTCTTGCGACCTCCGCGTCGACTCTTTCCTTCTTCTCAAGATATCTTTTATATCTCTCCTCAGTGACCGTACCGTACTTATAGCCGATCTCCGTAAGCCTTCTGTCGGCATTGTCCTGTCTGAGCAGAAGCCTGTATTCGGCTCTTGAAGTCATTATGCGGTAAGGCTCGTTTGTACCTTTGGTAACGAGATCGTCAATAAGAACTCCTATGTATGCCTGGTCACGCCTGAGCACAAGAGGATCGTTTCCTTTGAGCTTGCTGACTGCATTTATCCCGGCCAGCAGTCCCTGCGCCGCAGCCTCTTCATAGCCCGAGCTTCCATTGAACTGGCCTGCACAGAACATGCCTTCAACCAGCTTGCTTTCAAGGCTCGGCTTTAACGAAAGAGGATCTACGCAGTCATACTCGATTGCGTAAGCCGGGCTTAGAATTTCAGCATGTTCAAGTCCCGGAATGGTAGCATAGAAAGCATGCTGCACATCCTCCGGAAGGCTGGAACTCATGCCCTGAATATACATCAGATCTGTGTCTAGGCCTTCAGGCTCAACGAAAAGCTGATGTCTCTTTCTATCTTTAAAACGCGATACTTTGTCCTCGATAGACGGACAGTACCTTGGCCCGACTCCGACAATGTTTCCGGAGTACATGGCCGACTTTTCTATATTATCCAGAATGATCTTATGCGTTGTTTCGTTGGTATACGAAAGCCAGCAGCTGATCTGGTCGATATCATAAATCTTATCTTCGTTCAGGAAGCTGAACGGAACGATCTTCTCGTCACCCTTCTGCTCGGTCATCGCGTCATAGTCGAGGGTATCCTTGTGCATCCTGGCCGGAGTACCCGTTTTGAACCTCCTGATCGGGAATCCAAGCTCCCTGAGATTGTCACCGAGCTTCGTCGCAGGTCTGAGCCCAGACGGACCGGATATGCGGACATCGTCTCCTATGAAGATCTTTCCCGCGAGGAATGTTCCGGTGCAGAATATCACTGCATCGCACTCATATACCTTGCCCGATGCAGTCCTGATTCCCCTGACAAAGTTTTCCACAGCTTTGCCGGACTCCTTGCGGTCACTGCGTTCTGAGAGAAGCAATTCCGTAACTTCATCCTCTATAAGCTCCAGATGCTCCTGCCCGCGAATGGTCTTCAGCATCTCCTGATGATACTTTTCCTTGTCTGCCTGAGCTCTGAGAGAATGCACAGCAGGCCCCTTGGAAGTATTGAGCATCTTGGACTGTATGAAGGTCTTATCGATGTTGATACCCATCTCACCGCCAAGCGCATCGACTTCACGGACGAGGTGGCCTTTTCCCGTTCCGCCTATGGACGGATTGCATGGCATCATCGCAACGGAGTCTATATCCGTGCAGAACATCGCGGTCTCCATTCCAAGACGCGCGCAAACAAGACCGGCCTCGCATCCCGCGTGACCTGCTCCTATTACGATTATTTCGTATTTTTTAGTAGCTGCTTCTTTCATGTTCTGATCTCCGTCTGAAAAATGCCACAGACATTCTACCACACGTAATTCCAAAGTGCTACTTAGTGAAAAGCGCTTTTGTCCGCTTGACAACGCCAGATTGTCAGGTATAATGTATATACATTATGTATATACATTTGTAAAAGGAGAACGCCATGCAGAGTATTATAAGGGCCTGGGGAAACAGTCAGGGTCTGTATATCCCGAAAAAGCTGCTGAGGGAAGCTTCCCTGAGTGTGAACGATCCCGTTGAAATCAGCGTAGTTGACGGTATTCTGATGATACGTAAGAATGCTCCTGAAGACAAGAAACGGGCTGCACTGGAAGCTCTCCTTGAAATACGCAACGCACACAGGGGCAGCTCAGACATCATAGGTGAAGACTACAGAGCAGAGAGAGACAAGCATATAGATGAAAAGTACGGCAGATAATATTCCGAAAGTATTTCTGGATACAAATATCCTGATGGATTATATCCTCTTCAGAGGTGAAGAAGCTCCTGCCGCAGAATACATCTTTGACTCATCCCTGGATCTTAAGCTCACCCTGTTCATTGCAGCTCATTCGCTGACAAATATCTTTTATGCGCTCAGAAAGAGCTTTTCCGTTGCGGAGCGAAATCAGATAATCCTGAATCTCTGCGCATTATGCACAGTTCAGGCGGTTTCCTCTGAAAACATAATAAAAGCAATCGATTCCGGATACACATCTGACCTTGAAGACGCTCTTCAGATACAGTGTGCCATCGAAAGCGATTGCGATTACTTCATTACACGTGATCAGGAACTATTTGAGAGCTGTCCGGTCAGGACGCTTTTACCTCATGAACTGATCCACGAATTATCTTTATAGAGCTGTTCACAGCTCTTTTTTATTTGCCCAGGCAGAATTTGCTGAATACGGTATTGAGTATCTCTTCGCCTACTTCTTCGCCGATTATCTTACCCAGAGATTCATAGGCGTAATGTGCCGAAAGCTCAGCAACTTCAACAGATTCGCCGTTCTGGAGCATGCATATGGCTTCGTCGATATCCAGCGATGCCTTTCTGAGAAGATGCACGTGCCTCTCGTTCGTAACAATGTTGGCTTCCCTGACATTGATGCCGCTAAGGTCGAACATCTCTCCGACTGCTTCGGAAACTTTCTTAGCTGCCTCAAGCGCGCCTTTGTCCACAAGCGAAGTGCTGATGATCCTCACTCCCGGCAACCTGGCCAGAACCGCCTCTTCAGTGACAGTTTTCCCAAGATCTTCTTTGTTCATGACGACCAGCATGTGGTCTGTGCTCATCTTTTCAATAAATGAGAGCACTTTTTCATCTTCGTCATTGAGGTCCTGGCTGCCGTCGATCACAAGGATCACAAGGTCTGCGCCCGCGATCGCCTGAGTAGTTCTCTCGATGCCGATCTTCTCCACCTTATCTTCAGAGTCGCGAAGTCCGGCAGTATCAACGAGTACGATAGGCACACCGCCAAGCGACGCGCTCTCTTCGACAGTATCCCTCGTTGTTCCCGGGATATCCGTGACTATGACACGCCCCTCGCCGAGTATCGCGTTCATGAGCGAACTCTTGCCGGCATTCGGCTTGCCTACGATGACTGCTCTTACGCCTTCACGGGCAATCCGGCCGATGGATACGGTGTCCAGTAGTTCTTCCACATCCGCGTGCACCCATCTGAGCTGATCGATCAGCCTTTCATAGGAGTCCGTCTCGTAATCCTCATCCGGATAGTCTATATCCACCGCCATCTGCGCAAGCACATCAAGCAGCGATTCCCTTATGTCCCTTATTCTTTCGCTAAGCCTACCGGCACGCTGTCCCTCAGCAATTTCAAGGGACAGATCCGTTTTTGCCTTGATTATATCAATGACAGCTTCGGCCTGCGAAAGGTCCATCTTTCCGTTCAGAAACGCAAGCTTGGTAAACTCTCCGGGATCTGCCATTCTAACGCCCGGGACCCCTGAGTCCAGCACGGCGGCAAGTATAGCCTTCAGTGAGACGTTGCTTCCGTGGCCCTGTATCTCGAGCATGTCTTCACCCGTATACGAAGCAGGCTCCTGCATGTACAGGAATATCGCCTCATCTATGATCTCGGACTTGGCGTCACTGCTGTCCTTTACGACCTTGCCCAGATAAGCGTGCCTTGGCTCTATTTCTTCAGGGCACGAAAGCATGAGCCTCTTCATGAGGCTCTTACTTTCCGGTCCGCTGACTCTTACTATTCCTATTCCGCCCTCACCGGGCGCTGTTGAAATCGCAGCAATAGTGTCTGCCATGTTTTACTGATACCTTCCTTTTATTCGGTGTCGTATTTGGTGAATTTATTCAGTGATCTTATTCGGTGATCTCGCTGAGGAACGATGTTCCGTCGCCGCGGTATTCAATGCCGAAATACTCAGCAATAGTAGCTGCCATGTCTGCAAATGTATCGCGCGTACCGATATCAACACCCTTCTTGAGCGATGGTCCCCAGATGAGACATGGAATATCCTCTCTGGTGTGGTCAGTTCCCTTGTACCCCGGATCGCAGCCGTGGTCGGCTGTTACCATCAGGATGTCGTCAGGACCCATCTTCTCCATCAGTTCGCCGAACTGTCTGTCTGCGGTGTTGAGAGCCTTTGTATAGCCAGGAATGTCCCTTCTGTGTCCGTAGATCATGTCTGTATCTACCAGATTCACATAGCACAGTCCTTCAAAGGCCGCGTCAGCGAGGTCAATAGTCCTTACCATGTTAGCTTCGTTACCCTTGTTGGAGTAGCTGAACATGACACTCTTGCCTGCGAAGATATCGTAGATCTTTCCAACGCCTATAGTCTGGAACCCCTCTTTTTTCAAGGCATCCAGAACTGTTTCCTTTGGCGGCTGCAGGCTGAAGTCGTGGCGTCTTACTGTTCTCTGGAAAGGCCACTCTCCTTCGAAAGGTCTAGCGATGATACGGCCTACACCGTGCTCGCCCTGCATTATATCCCTTGCCTTGTGGCAGATCTCGTATAGCTCCTCGATAGGAACGACCCCCTCATGAGCAGCGATCTGCATTACGCTGTCCGCGCTCGTATATACGATAAGATCACCTGTCTCTACATGGTGCTTTCCGTAATCCCTTATAACTTCTGTACCCGAGTATGTCTTGTTGCAGACTATCTTTCTGCCTGTTGCCTCAGACAGTTTGTCGAGTATCTCCTGCGGGAATCCTTCATAGTATGTCGGGAGAGGCTTCGGCGATACCATACCCGCCATCTCCCAGTGGCCTACTGTTGTGTCCTTGCCGCGCGATTTCTCATGCATGCGGCAGAAGCATCCGTCTATCTCTTCCTTTGGATCATAGAACGAAGTGCCCTCGATATTGTAAAGGCCCATTTTTGCCATGTTTGGCACGTCAAGCTCACCGCTCTTGTAGCAGGTACCAAAAGTATCAGCTCCGGAATCGCCAAAATCCGCTGCATCAGGAGCTCCGCCTATACCTGCGCTGTCGAGCACTATCCAGAATACTCTCTTGCCCATTTATTTACCTTCTTTCTTTTCCTCGGCAATCATCAGACGGATCGCTTCGATAGCTACGCGGATAGCTAGATCTGTATCGTGCTCCTGAGGATTAGGCAATCCGGCCTTCTCTCTCTCCTGATTTGCTACTACCAGGAATACCGAGCCTACTTTGACTCTGCGGTATGCGCCTACGATGAAGAGGGCTGCGGATTCCATCTCGGAAGCCATGCATCCCATGCGAAGCCATGCGTCCCATTTGTTCAGCAGTTCGTGACTGTTTGGCAGAGCCTCCGGCATGTGCTGTCCGTAGAATGCGTCCTTGCACTGAACTACGCCTGCATGATAGTCAGCTCCAAGCTTCTTTGCAGCCTTCACCAGCGAAGCAGATACCGTTACATCCGAAACAGCCGGATATTCGATCGGGCAGTACTCCTTGGAAGTTCCTTCCATACGGACCGCGCCTGTCGCAACTACAACATCTCCGCCCTTTACATCGATGTCCATGCCGCCGCATGTGCCGACTCTGATGAAGGTTTTGCCGCCTACATTTGCGATCTCCTCGAGAGCTATGGAAGCCGACGGGCCTCCCACTCCGGTGCTTGTGCAGCTTACTTTTACTCCGTCAAGATAGCCTGTATATGTTACATACTCACGGCTGTCTGCAACCTTCTCCGCATTGTCGAAATATGCTGCTATCTTAGGGACTCTGTGCGGGTCGCCAGGGAGAATTACATACTCACCTACATCACCCGGTCTGAGTCCTACATGATACTGATAGCCTGCGCCTTCTGTGTAATCTACCATAATGACACCTCTTTATTTCTGTAATAATCTCGTCAAATTTCTGTAATATTATTGAGAAAAATATAGATATATTATGAAAATGCCTTAATATTGCGAATTATCAGTCTCTTTTATCTGCTTTTCCGCATTCTTTGCAGCTTTTACGACTCTGCTGGTTCCGAGTCTCTTTGCTCCGATTTCGAGGAACTTCTCTGCGTCTTCAAGTCCGCTGATTCCGCCCGAAGCTTTTACCTTTACGCCTTCACCGACATTCTTTACCATCAGCTCAACGTCTTCGAATGTAGCTCCGCCTCCGCCGAAACCTGTCGATGTCTTGATGAAGTCAGCACCCGCGAATGTAACGATCTCGCAGAGCTTCACCTTCTCTTCATCGGTCAGCATGCATGTCTCGATGATGACCTTCAGAATGTGATCGCCGCAGATCTCCTTGAGTGTGCGGATCTCGTTTTCTATATCGTCCCATCTGCCGTCCTTTGCCCAGCCGATGTTGATGACCATGTCGATCTCGTCTGCTCCGTTATCGAGAGCATCGCTTGTCTCGAACGCCTTGACTGCTGTTGTGTTGTAACCGTTAGGGAATCCGATGACTGTGCAGATCGGAAGTCTTGCTCCGATGTACTCTCTTGCCTGTGCAACATACCCCGGCGGGATGCATACACTTGCAGTCTCATACTTGATGCCGTCATCGATAAGTGCCTTGATGTCGTCCCACTTCGCTGTCTGAGCGAGAAGAGTATGGTCGACGTACTTAAGAATGTCTTTTGTTTCCATATCTGAGCTCCTTTGCCTGAACCAGGCTCTATTCCAATACCTGCTGATAAAGCATATTTTTACAACATAAGTATACTACGAAACAAATATAGATTGTTATCCTTTAACAAGAAATAAGGAGCAAGCCGGCAATAACGCTTGTCTTTATAGCGCCCGCACGCCGGATGTGCTCCTGAGCGGAGTTGCGGTGTTTCATCGCAGCAATAAAGGCCGCATGCTTCTACGTCACAGCCCTTAAGCTTTCCTATCTTTCGCCAGACACCCGCAATCTATTCCGCGAGGGAGACATCCGGGTAAGATGCGGGCGCAATATAAAAAGCGGAAGCCGCAGCTTCCGCTTTTGTCCTATAACATGATTTAACGCATGCCCTTGTCGTAAGGTATTCCTTCTGCCTTCGGCGCTCTGGAGTTCTTGGATGTGAATGCAAGAACGATGAGCGAGATGATGTAAGGCAGCATGTTGTATACCGTACTCGGGATGTTCATCGCAGCCAGGAACGGGATTCCTGTATATACGTTGGACAGAGCTCTGAAGAGTCCGAACAGCAGTGCAGCGAGCGCGATGTTGGTCGGTTTCCACTGACCGAAGATCATTACAGCCAGAGCCAGGAAGCCGAAGCCCGCGACGCCCATTTCGAATTTCCACTCGGATACGCCGGCCGTGATATACACGATTCCGCCGAGTCCGCCGAGGAAGCCCGAGATGAGTACGCCTGCCCAGCGCATCTTGTATACGTTGATACCTACCGAGTCAGCAGCCTGTGGGTTCTCACCGCAGGCCATGAGTCTCAGACCGAATCTGGTCTTGTAGAGAACTATGTACGATACGATCAGCAGTATGACTGCCATTAACATGAACCAGTTGAACTCAAACTTTCCGAAGTATTTCAGGAATGCTTTCTTCGGCTGGATGTACTGGATCGATGTCGAAACGTTATCCGGGTTGATCGATGTGTTCATCGCTCTTACGAATACCGTTGCAGCAGCTGTAGCCAGCAGGTTCATCGCAGTACCGATAAGGGTCTGGTCAGCCTTGAAGTTGATGCACGCAACTGCCAGCAGGCAGGAGAAGAGCATACCTACAAGTATTGCAGCGAGAGTTGTCGCAAGTACGATAACGATCTTTGCTGAGCCGGCAGGAAGCAGGAACATCGTTACAGCTCCGCCGAGAGCTCCCATTACCATGATTCCTTCAAGACCCAGGTTGATAACGCCTGAATGCTCTGAGAAGCATCCTCCGAGTGCCACGAGGCAAAGTACCGAGGCGAATATAATAGTGTATTGCAGTAACAGTACCATTACTTCTCACCTCCTTCCGCTTTTGCAGCGTCATCTTTGACAGGCACGTCATTAACGTTCGGGCCGCCCTTGTCTTTCTTGCTGATCCAGTTGTTGATAGCAAACTTGAAGAACAGTACGAATCCGCAGAGGTAGATGATGATCGAGGAGATCAGGTCAGAGATCTGCGAAGGATATACCGACTTGTTGATAAGTGCGCCGCCGTCCGTGATGGACTGGATGAAGAACGATGCGAAGATCGTCCCGATCGGATGGAGTCCGCCAAGGAATGTAGCAGCGATTCCGTTGAATCCCATGCCCGGTACGGATGTCTGGGTTGTTGACCATTCCTGATATCCTGTGAGGAAGAGGAATGCAGCACCGATTCCGGCGAGCGCTCCGCCGATAGCCAGTGTTACGATAATATTCTGTTTTTCTTTCATTCCGGCATACTTTGCAGCTTCCTTGTTGAAACCTGTAGCACGCAGTTCGTAGCCGAATTTGGTTTTCGACAGGATCATCCAGATGAGTATCGCGAAGAGGATCGCGAGCGGGATCGCTATCGTAACCGTTGTGTTGTTAGCAAAGAGCTTGTTGAGTCCTGCTGTAGGGATCAGCGCACTCTTGTTGCCTGAAGCCAGTTTGATTGTGTACGGGCTGGCAGGGTCTTTAACCTTCTTGCCGGAGAGCACCATGTTGGTCAGGTAAAGCATGATCCAGTTGAGCATGATGCCCGAGATAACCTCGTTTACGTTTCTGTAAGCCTTGAGTGCTCCGGAAATTGATCCGACGACAGCTCCTGCGATTGCAGCGAGCAGCAGGCAGATGACCCAGTTGCAGTGCCATGCAAGAGCTGCATAGAGTCCTATGCAGGCTCCTGCCTCATACTGACCCGGAGCTCCGATGTTGAACAGTCCGACCTTGTAGCAGAAGCAGATTGAAAGCGCGCACATCAGGAGCGGTGCTGTCTTGGCAAGCGTGTTACCGAGAGCCTTCATCTGAGCTGCTGCGGAAGCACGTGTCAGGAAGTTGAGCAGGATCGTCTTGATTGCTACACCTGCGCCTGCCGGATTGATCATGAGAAGTACGATGAATCCGATGAACAGACCGAGTACGATACAGATCAGCGATGTCAGTATCGACTGGAAGGACGGATTTTTAAGTAAGCTTTTCTTCTCTTTCATCACGCTTCCTCCTTCCTTGCTGCTGTATCAACGACTTCTGACGGCTCGATCTCTGCCGTATTGGCATCGATCGTAACGTTCCTCTTGGCGCCGGCCATGTAGAGACCGAGTTCCTCGACTGTAGTCTTCTTAGGATCGAGTTCGCCGACGATCTCGCCTTCGTACATAACGAGGATCCTGTCAGGTACGTTCATAACCTCTTCGAGCTCGAGTGAGATAAGCAGAACCGCTCTGCCTTCATCTCTCTCAGCGATCAGCTGTTTGTGAACACCCTCGATAGCTCCTACGTCGAGACCTCTTGTAGGCTGTACCGCAACGAGCAGCTTGTGATCCTTATCTACCTCACGGGCGATAATAGCTTTCTGCTGGTTACCGCCGGACATCGCTCTTGCGATCGTGATAGGACCCTGTCCGGATCTGACGTCGAATTCCTTCTCGAGTCTCTCTGAGTAAGCGCGGATCTCACCTCTCTTGAGGAAACCTGCCTTCGATGTGAACTCAGGCTGATAATATCTCTGGAGTACCATGTTGTACTCGAGAGGATAGTCAAGAACGAGTCCGTGTTTATGTCTGTCCTCAGGGATGTGGCTCAGAAGTTTGCTTCTCTTACGGATCGATTCCTTTGTGATGTCTTCACCGCAAAGAGTGATCTTGCCGTCTACGAGAGGCTCCATTCCGGTGAGTCCGTATACGAACTCTGTCTGGCCGTTGCCGTCGATACCCGCGATACAGACGATCTCGCCTTCATGGACTTCGAAGCTTACGTTCTTAACAGCGTTGTTGGAGTGCATCTTGGAAGCGACTGTCATGTTCTCGACCTTGAGTATGACATCCTTCGGTTTTGCAGGCGTCTTGTCGACCACCATGTTTACATCACGGCCTACCATCATGCGGCTCATCTCTTCTTTCGAAGTATTCGCAACATCTACAGTTCCGATGTACTTACCACGGCGGAGAACCGTTACTCTGTCAGCAACAGCCTTGATCTCATTCAGTTTATGAGTGATAAACAGAATGGATTTTCCCTCAGCTCTGAGGTTCTTCATGATCTCCATAAGCTCTTCGATCTCCTGCGGCGTAAGTACGGCAGTAGGCTCGTCGAAGATGAGGATCTCATTGTCCCTGAAGAGCATCTTGAGGATCTCAGTTCTCTGCTGCATTCCTACAGTAATGTCTTCGATCTTGGCGTCCGGATCGACCTGCAGTCCGTATTTTTCGGAAAGTGCCTTTACCTTTGCTCTGGCCTCGTCCATCTGGAGTATTCCGTTCTTTGTAGACTCAACTCCGAGGATGATGTTCTCGAGTACGGTAAAGCACTGAACTAGTTTAAAGTGCTGGTGTACCATTCCGATGCCCAGGTCGTTGGCATCGTTAGGATTGTTGATTTTTACCTCTTTCCCGTCCTTTTTGATTACGCCTTCTTCAGCCTGATACAGACCGAATAGGACAGACATGAGGGTCGATTTACCGGCACCGTTTTCACCAAGCAAGGCGTGTATCTCGCCTCTCTTCAGCTGCAGCGTAATGTTATCATTCGCTATGATGCCGGGGAACCGTTTGGTGATGTTCACCATTTCTATGGCATAAGGTGCATCCATAATCCCGTATTCCTCCGTCTTTCTACCTAAGTGACAATATACATAATAATTATACTATCTTTCGCTATAAAAGAGTACAGAAAAAAGACGGTTCCGTCCGGAACCGCCTTTTATTGACCTGTATCAGAGCCTTGCATTAGCCCTTGATAGCTCCCTGATCATCAACCTTGATGTTCGAAACTGCAGGGATCTTTTCTGTGTCAGCAGAAACTGTTCTCTCGCCGCTGAAGAGCTCCTTAACGAGCTGCTCGTAGTCAGCCTGCTGGAATCCGTCAGCCCACTGTGTGGATTCCGGAAGCTGTACGTAGTTGTCAGCAGGTGTCTCGGAAACGAGACCGAGGTTCTTGATCTGTCCTGCATACTCATCCCAGTTGCCATCCTTGATAGCTCCGAGCAGAGTGTTAACTGTTGCTCCGAGACCCTTCATAGCGGATGTAACTGTCATGCCTTCGCCATATGCTCCGTCGATGATTCCGGCCTGGTCTACGTCAACGCCGATGACCTTGCCGCCAACCTTAGCAGCAGCCTCAGCTGCGGATGTGTAGATTCCGCCGCCGCAAGCGAATACGCACTCTGTTCCCTGGCTGTACCATGTGTCCATAGCAGCTGTGATATCAGCATCGCCGAAGAACTGTCCGCCGTATACGTACTTGATCTCTACGCCGTCAACGCCAGCCTCTCCTGCTGCAGCGTCAGCGCCCTGAACGAATCCATGGCCATATCTCTGAACTGCAGGAACTGCCATTCCGCCGAGGAATCCGAGCTTTGTGTATCCCAGCTTAACTGCTGCGTAACCAGCCATGTAGCCTGCGAGCTCTTCCTGGTAAACAGCGCTGAATACGTTAGGTCCGTCGAATTCTCTCTCGCCGTATGCAGTGAGGTCGCCTTCACTTACGTCGAGTGCTACGAACTTTGTGTCCGGATAGAGTGGAGCTACCTCATAGATAGCGTCCGCAAATGCGTAACCAGGCATTACGATTACGCCATAGCCTTCCTCGATAGCTTCTTCGATTGAAGAAACACGGTCAGCTGTTGAATCGGATGCAGGTTTCTTATATGTGAAGTCGATACCATTCTCCTCACAGAAAGCCTTGCATGCCTCATAAGTGGTCTGGTTGAAGGACTGGTCAGTGATGTCACCATAGTCAGTAACCATAGCTACCTTCATTGCGCCATCATCTGCAGCTTCTTCGCCGCCGCCACCGCCGCCCCCGCAAGCTGCAAATGAGAATACCATCAGAGCTGCGAGGAGTAAAACAAGAAATTTCTTCATTACAATCCTCCTAAAGTACTTTAGAGTGATAATAAGATATTGGAATCCGTCGATCCCTACGGAGTAATTATAGTATAACGGATTTAAAAACTAAATATCTTTAAAAAAAAACCTGAAGCATCAGGTTAACAATACAATTCTCAAAAGACTATAAACGTTGACTTTAAATTGCCTTATATCCTTCCTGTAGATTGTCATATATCCTTCCTTTAGATCGTCGTATATCCTTCCTTATCTGTTTAAGATAACCCGTATACACTAAGTAATCGTAAACTCATCCTCACTGCCTTATAGCTTATAGTAAGGAGGAAAAATGCCGTGTGGCTCCAAAAAAATAAATAACCACAATAATGCATAAGATTTAGCCATATTTCAGGCTAAAAAAGGAGTTCAATATTTTTTTCTGAAAAATCGCCCAAATAATGACGATTATGTAGAAAAACCAATCTCAAAAATGACCTTTTCAGCTATGATGGACTGTGAATTAATGTGGATATATCAAATCTGCCTATTTGTTAACCAAAAGACTTTACGATAAATGATGAATTAAGGTTATTAACCGTCTAATAATTATGCATAGAAAGAGATAAGGAATATTTTTCTACAAATAAGCCCAAAAAATCCCAATTGTGTAGAATTTTTTCAGAAACTCCTTTTCTTACGATTTAGGTTTTATTGTATTATTAGGATGTATAATTATGTTGTGGAAAAAATCTAATTGTTTACGTTTTTCAATTGAATCAGCGGACATTACTCCTTAAAAAATGAGACTTTTTAATTCAGTCAACTGTTGTTTTCAATTGCATCATAAGAGCATTTTTCTAACGCTCTTTTAAATT
Organism: uncultured Eubacteriales bacterium; assembly: GCA_900320285.1. Taxonomy (GTDB): domain Bacteria; phylum Bacillota; class Clostridia; order Peptostreptococcales; family Anaerovoracaceae; genus Crickella. The sequence goes on along the minus strand of ONRQ01000003.1, from coordinate 10,797 downwards.
AAAAAATGCATCATTGAGAGCATTTTTCCAACGCTCTTTTTAATTAAAAGAATTGCATCATTGAGAGCATTCTTCTAACGCTCTTTTAAATTAAAAAATACATCATTGAGAGCATTTTTCCAACGCTCTTTTAAATTAAAAAATTGCATCATAGGAGCATTTTTCCAACACTCTTTCACGGAGGTGCGATATGGCCAAACTTTACTTTAAATACGGAGCCATGGGTTCTTCTAAATCAGCTCAGGCTCTGACCACAAAATTCAATTATGAAGAAAAGGGCATGACAGTCTGGCTCATTAAACCGGGCACTGACACGCGCGACGGAGCCGACATCATTAGGAGCCGCATAGGCCTCCAGCATAAAGCTCAGGTTATCCATCCTGATGACGACATCGTAAAGGCTTATCACGAAGCAGGAGATTTTGACGTTATCATCGCTGATGAGGCGCAGTTCCTGACACCTGAGCAGATCGACGGACTCAGATGGCTTGTCGATGAAAAAGATATTCCAATTCTATGCTTTGGACTTCGCACAGATTTTCAGACACACTTCTTCCCTGGTGCACAAAGGTTGATGGAGCTCGCAGATTCAATAACTGAGATCAAGACCATCTGCGAGTGCGGACGCAAAGCAACTGTAAACGCAAGGTTTGATGACAAAGGCCGCATAATCACAGAAGGCGACCAGGTAGTGCTTGGCGGAAACGACAGATACACTGCGATGTGCCATAAATGCTGGAAGCAGCGCATCAAGGAACAATCAAAAAATAATTAAAGATTTTCATTTGTTGATTGGACAATAATCGAAAGCTTATCTGAGAAGACTGTAAATATAGGGTTTTGCGATATGGAAGATGAGAAATACGCGGTAGTCATCGGGGCAGCCAATATAGACATCGGAGGAACTCCTTATAAACCTCTCATCCAGGGAGATTCAAATCCGGGCGTAATCAAAATGAGCTACGGCGGAGTTGCCAGAAACATAGCTCACAATCTGACCATGCTTGGAGTTGATGTAGAATTTGTTACCGCTGCAGGGGATGACACTCTCGGAATGGAGATGCTCAAAAGATGTGAAGGCACAGGTATGGACACAAGCCTGTCTGTTGTTGTGCCGGGCGGATCCTCCTCGGTTTACCTCTTCATCAATGATGAAAAAGGTGAGATGGAGCTGGCTCTTTCACATGTTGACATAGTAAAACATATTACTCCTGAATATCTGGAATCAATCAAAGACGTTATCAATTCCGCGGCAGTTGTCGTTGCAGACTGCAATCTTTCGCAGGAGTCTATCCTGAAGCTAAAGGAAATCTGCGAAGTTCCTATTTATATGGATACGGTATCTGTTTCTCATGCCGACAAAATCAAAGGTCATCTGGATGGAATAGATACTCTCAAGCCGAATCTGCTCGAAGCGGAATTTCTGACCGACATGATAATAGAGAGCGAGTATGACTGTCTCGAAGCAGCCCGCGCCCTTATAAATCAGGGAGTCAGAAGAGTATTCATTTCAATGGGTCCTCACGGAATGATAGCCGCAGATAAGGATCACGCAATAATGGTTGACAGGTATCCGGTAACAGTAAGATGCACCACAGGCGCGGGCGATTCTGCAATGGCCGCAATAGTCTGGTCAACACTCAATGAAGATGAAGAGGGTGAAGGACTGGTCGCACCTGCCAAAGCTGCAAACGCCGCAGCTTCAGCAACTATTTCAGTAGATGCCACAATACATCCTGAAATGAGCGATAAACTCATAAAAAAGAAAATAAAAGAACACAATGTGACTGTTCGTGAAATAGAAGAATACAGAGAAGGTGAATATTAAGAATAATAAAGAGAGATAATATTAGAAATAATATTTAAATAATAAAACAGAGAGGGTGAATATTAAGAATAATAAAAAGAGAGAATATTAAAGAATAAAATAGAGAAGGAGAATACTTAAATGAATAAATATCTGGATATCAGCAAAGAAGTAAAAGCAGCGCTCAGTGCCGGCAAGCCTGTAGTTGCTCTTGAATCCACAATTATTTCGCATGGAATGCCGTATCCGCAGAATGTTGAGACAGCTCTCGCAGTTGAGCAGATCATCAGAGATAACGGCGCAACTCCGGCAACAATAGCGATTATTGGCGGAAGACTCAAAGCCGGACTTACTCCGGACGAAATTGAATATTTCGGAAAGAAAGGTCCTGAAATTACAAAAGCATCAAGGCGCGATCTTGCAATGCTTTGCGCCAAAGGTCTCGATGGAGCCTGCACAGTAACAACTACCATGATGATAGCTCATATGGCAGGAATCAACATATTCGCGACCGGCGGAATCGGCGGAGTTCACAGAGGAGCAGAAGTTACGATGGATATAAGCGCCGATCTTGAGGAGCTCGCTCAGACACCTGTAATGGTAGTATGCGCAGGATGCAAATCAATTCTCGACATAGGACTTACACTTGAATATCTTGAAACAAAAGGAGTTCCTGTCATAGGAATGGGCACAGAAGATATGCCAGCATTCTATACCAGCAAGAGCGGATTTAAAGTAGATTACAAAGTGGATTCACCTGCAGAACTCGCACATTTCTTCAAAACTCATATGGAGCTCGGAATGAAAGGCGGAATCCTGGTAGGAAATCCAATTCCAGAAGAATATGCAATGGATCCGGATGTTATAAATCCTGCAATAGAAAAAGCAATCAATGAATGCAATAAGCTGGGAATAAAAGGAAAAGAAACAACACCTTTCCTGCTGGCAAAAGTAAAAGAAATCACAGGCGGAGACAGCCTCGAATCAAATATAAAGCTGGTCTTCAATAATGCTAAAATAGCAGCACAAACAGCCTGTGAATTATGCAAATCAAATCATTACATACCTAAAAAATATAAGAATAATATATAAATTTAGCCATTTTAATAATTCTTATTAAGTATTTTTACTTATAAGAATAATCTTAGTAATTAAAATAAGTCCTCATAAAATTCATCCCCGCAAGTTTAGGGGATGAATTTTTAATTAATATTTACATATGATAATTAAGATAATAATTATTTATTTATTAAAAATTTTATAATTTCAAATGATAACATCCTTTGCTACAGATTAGTATTGAACATTTCTCTTTAAATCATATAATTTGACAATATTTTTATAATATAATTTTAAAATTACTATTAAATTTATAAAAAATATTGAAAAATTTCTAAAAATTTAAAGAATCGACAATACATTTCTCAATTTATGTTGTTAAATTGTCCAAAACTATCAAAATAGTTCAATATTTTAACTATTTTTATCATTAAAAATAATAAAACATTGCAAAAATTCTATAAATAATGAAGTTAATTCAATATAACTACAATAGATACACTACAATAGATACAATAGAAAAGAGGCTAAAATATAGCGAGAGCCGGTCGACTGCGAATATATTTTAGCCTCTTTTTTCTATTTATTATAATTTTCTAATTCATTCTGATAGGAAGAATCAGATAAGTGTATTTATCCCCTTTAAGTGGTTTGATAATTACAGGACTAACACTGTCTTTGAAGTTGATATTAATTTCTTCATCTTCTATTACACTGAGAGCATCCTTTAAATATCTGGAATTGATTCCTATATTAAGATCTTCGCCATCATTTATTATCTCAACCTTTTCCTCAATATTACCCTCTTCATTCAGAGAAGTGATATATATCATATCCTTACCAATATTGAATCTGATCAGGTTATTATTCTGAACTGAAGCCAGGAGTGATGCTCTTTCTGTACTCTTAAGAAGATCATCTCTCTTAACTCTTACATTTATATTTCCTTCTTTATTAAGAATTCTCTCATAGTCTATGAATTTGCCGGAATAAGTGTTGATTATTACCTTATTATTATTGAATTTAAGGATAACTTTGTTATCAACTATTTCTAAGCTCATCTTTGAATCGCCGTCATCATCAATAAACTTGGCAACTTCAATGATCAGCTTAGCCGGAATGATAACACTTATATTTTCATTATTTTCAACATCGATCTTATAAGTAGCTATCCTGTAAGGATCTACTCCGACCATCTTCATGTATCCGTCTTTGATTTCAAGAAGAACTCCGGTAATGATTCTGTTGAATTCATCTGTGGAAGCACTGAAAGCAGTCTTTTTAATGAGCTTCTTTACATCTTCCTTATCCAGGAATATCTCCCTTTCACCTTCATCGATGAAAAGCTTAGGATATTCATCTCCCCTGAAGCATATTATTTCGGAGCTGGATCCGGCACACTTTATATTGATCTTTGATTTGTTACTGTCATAATCGATCATCATCTCATCTTCAGGAAGCTTGGAGATGATAGCGCTGAACAGCTTTGCAGGAACAACGAATTCACATATTCCTTCTGAATTTACATTGATGACTGTTTCAGTAGTCATGTTTGTATCAGTAGCTGTAAGGAACATCTTTCCTTGTTCTACATTTACAAGTATTCCTTCAAGAATGCTTGATGTTGTTCTTACAGGAACTGAATGAGATACATTATTGAGAGCTTTATTCAATTCTGTTCTGTTGCAATAAATTTTCATAATGATCCTCTTTCTTTACGACTTACTTATAGTCATTCAATGAATGACAGCTTCAGATCTGATTATTCTTATATATATTTTATTAGTATTAGTAGTATAGCTTGTTGATAATGTGGATAACTTTTCAATACATTGATTTTTGAGCCTTTCAAGGCCGTTTTCAAATGATGAAAAGTCTATTTAAAAGCCATTTTTAAAATGTTAATAAAAGAAAATATGTATTTAAGGGCGCACGCCGGATCATATTTCATCCGGAATGTGCGGACTATAACGCAGCCATTACTTATCGCATGCTTATATATTCACGGCCCTTAAGCTTATACCAGCTTTCGCAGGCTTATGAGCAATCTAACTCCGGATGGAATATGTCCGGGTTAGATGCGCCCTGGTTATCTTTTTCTGGATTGCAGTTTCCCTCTGATAGTCTCCACATTTTCATAGAGAATCTCATCATATTTAAGCTGCTCTTCAATCTTTTCAACGGCATGTATAACTGTTGAATAATGCCTGTTTCCGAAGATCTTACCTATCTTAGGAAGAGAAAGATCAGTTTCTTCTCTGCAAAGATACATTGCTACCTGTCTCGGAAGAGTGATCTCAGCATTTCTCTTCGGAGAATCCATGTCAGCGATCTTGATTTTATAATGATTTGCAACTATTGATCTGATTCTTTCAGGAGCAACAGCCTGTTCATTATCCTTAATGATATCCTTCAGAATGCTGCGCGCATTATCAACATTTATAGGTTCATTGAGAAGCTGCGAAAGACCAACTACTCTGTTATAAGCTCCTTCAAGCTCACGGATATTATCCTTTACCTGGTCAGCGATAAGACTCAGAACATCACTTACTTCGCCGGTTACTTCAATATCCGATTTTTCGGCAAGATTTCTGAGGATAGCAACTCTTGTTTCATAGTCAGGCGGCTGGATATCCGCGATCATGTTCCAGCTGAACCTCGTACGGAGCCTTTCATCAAGACCCTTAAGACTTACAGGAGGGCAGTCGCTTGTAATAACGATCTGTTTATTATTATGGTAAAGAGATTCGAAAGTATGGAAGAATTCCTCCTGAGTCTGCTCCTTACCTTCAATAAACTGAATGTCGTCGATCAGAAGAACATCGAGCTTGCGGTATTTATTGCGGAAAACTCTGGTTTTATTCTCTTTGATAGCCGTAATATACTCATTTGTGAACATTTCCGAAGAAACATAAAGAACCTTGGTTTCAGGATTATTACGGATTATCTGGACACCGATAGACTGCATAAGATGAGTCTTTCCAAGGCCTGAACCACCATAAATAAAGAGAGGATTATAAATGTCTCCAGGAGATTCAGCTACTGCAACGGATACGGCATGAGCATATTTATTGGAATTTCCAACGATAAAATTATCAAAGTTAAAACGAGGATTGAAAAGCTTCTCCTGATTGAAGGTGTTTTTCATCCTTGAAGTGTCTATTTTGGCTATCTCGTATTCCTTATCAGGCTTTATGACTACTTTATACTTCTTATCTGTGCTGCTGTTTAAAGCATTTTCGATCTGAGGAAGATAATGGTCATTGATATGAGTGATAAGTTTGGCCTGGTTTGGCCATGCAAGATAAATAATACCGGCATTCTCCTCAATGTGATGAATGGTGAGAGGAGCCAGCCAGGTATTGTAACTTAGACTCGTATTATTATCTTTAAGAAAACTGAGGGTAGTCCCCCATATCTTGTTCTTATCCAATTTAGTATACTCCGTCCTTGTGAACACATTTTACATAAAGTTTTCCACATATGCAAAGGTCAAAAAAGAGTTAAAATCAGCTAATAGGAGACTTTCAAAAAATAAGTTTTCCACATGTTGTTGATAAAGTTGTTAATAACTTAGAGCTTACACTACATATTGTGTATAACCCAATTTTTGATAGATTTTGTATAAAATTTAGAAACGCTTGTTAAAGAAAATATTATCAATAATTATCCTTGTTTTTGTAAACAAAATAATGAATGTAAATCATTTAAAAATACAAATGTAGACAATAAAAAAGTAAGTGAAATAGCCGCAGCTACCCCTGAACATATTTCATCCGAGTTACTTATGCTCATAAGCTTTCGAGAGCTGGTATAAGCTTAAGGGCCGTTACTTTAAATGTATTCGTAAATATAATAGCTCCGTTATACTTCGCACGTTTCGGATAAAATATATTCAGGCGCGCGGCTATTTTTTCATATAAATTTACGATCTCGTTGATATTTCAGGATTTGTTGACTTTTTATATATTGTAGTCTATAATCTTTTGGTCTATGTGCTCATGGAATTCAGAGGGCACACGAATAATAATCTACATTAGTATAACTAGATAAAGGAGTAAGAAAATGAAAAGAACTTATCAGCCTAAGAAAAGGCAGAGACTTAAAGAGCACGGCTTCCGCAAGAGAATGTCGACAGCTAACGGACGTAAAGTACTCAAGAGAAGAAGAGCAAGAGGCAGAAAATCTCTGACTGTTTAATTTGCTTATTTGATTTACTTAATTGAATTGGTGTCTGAATGAGAGATCACAGCGAACTCACATTGCGAAAACAGAGTGACTTTTCCCGGGTTTATAAACAGGGAAAGTCCAGAGGCAGCAGATTTGCGGTGATTCTTTACAGAAGAAACGGGCTGAAGTTTACCAGAACTGCATTCGTTGCAAGTAAGAAAGTCGGTAATTCAGTAGAAAGAAACAGATCCCGCAGGCTCATGAGAGCAGCATACAGAGCTGTAGAGCCGAATATTAAAAAAGGGTACGACATAATATTTGTGGCACGCGCATCAATAACAGGATGCAAAGAACCTGAAGTAGAGAAGGTACTGAAAAAATCGCTTGAAAGCGCCGGGATCCTCACAGGCAGCAACAATGAAAAGTAAAAAGACAATCATCCAAAGAATACTCATAGCATTGGTAAGGGCATATCAGATCGGCATATCTCCGTACATCGGAGCTCATTGCCGTTATACTCCTACGTGCAGCGCATACTTCATACAGGCTGTGGAAAAGTACGGCGCGCTCAAAGGAAGCTGGCTGGGTATCAAAAGAATACTCAGATGTCATCCGGGCCGCCCGGGTGGCTATGATCCCGTACCATAAATGCAGAGTTTTACTACAAGAACGGAGAATTAAATGGGAATTATTGCAAAACCTATCGGATATCTGCTTGCGCTGATATACAGACTGGTGGGCAATTACGGAATTTCTCTCATCATCCTCACGGTCATCGTTAAGCTCGTTCTCTATCCGATGTACGCCAAGCAGATCAAGTCGACTGCAAACATGTCCGACATGTCGGAAAAGGCGAAAGAGATTCAGAACAGATACGCCAACGACAAAGAAAAGATGAATGAAGAGATGCAGAAGTTGTACGCCGAGACCGGATTCAATCCGATGAGCGGCTGCCTTCCGATGCTCATTCAGTTCCCAATCATCATGGGACTTTTCGCACTTCTCAGAAATCCGATGAAGTACATGCCGGATGATCCGACACTGATGTTCGCGAACCACGAGTCTTTCCTCTGGATCAAGGACCTCGCACAGCCGGACCTCTGGATATTGCCTATCGCGGCAGGTCTCGCAACGTTCTTTGCTTTCAGCATGAACAGCGCGATGAACATGACGCAGCCGGGAGCAAACCCTGGCCAGCAGAAGGCAATGAACGCGATCATGAAATATTTCTTCCCGCTGAGTATCCTCTGGCTGGCAAGATCGTATCCTGCAGGACTTGCGATCTACTGGGCCGGCGGTCAGTTCATGCAGATCTTCTTTAATATAAGGATCAACAAGATCAAGGATCAGATGAATGCTGAGAAAGAAAAGAAGAAGCTCGTTGAAAGAGCAGAGAAGGAGCTCGCAAGGAAGAAGAGAGCTAGAATGAAAGGAAGTTATTAATAAATGAGATCTTCAGAAAAATGGGGAGTCGATGTCGACACTGCCGTAGATCTCGCGCTTAAGGAACTCAAAATCAGTAGAGAGGACGCAGAGATCGAGGTGCTCGAAGAATCATCGAACGGATTCCTCGGAATTGGCTCCAAGCTGGCGAGAGTAAGGGTAACCGCCAGGGAAGAAGAGCCTGCAGCTGCTAAGAAAGCATCTTTTGACGATTTGGACGCAATACTCGCAGGTCTGCCGGAGAATTCCGCACAGAAATTGCCTGACGAAGTAAGAGCAGATTACGACAAGTTCGAAGCAGAAGAAAGGGAAGACGCAAGAGCAAGAGAAAAGGCCCGCAGCAAAGAGAAGAGCCGCAAGTCCAAGAAGAAATATAATCTGTCGCTCGAAGACACAATGCTTTACGAAGTGAAGAAGCTCGATCCGGCTGAGAATCATCCGCTCGAGAAGTTCCTGAGAGACATTGCCACACAGATGGGAATAGATCTCGACTTCAGCGTAAAGGCAAGCGATGAGCTGGTATTTGTAGAGATCACCGGAAAAGACACCGGAACGATCATCGGCAAGAGAGGATCCACACTTGACGCAGTTCAGTGCCTCGCAAGTTACGTGGTCAACAAGGACTCCGACAAATACATCAGAGTCATCCTCGACGCCGAGAACTACAGAGCAAAGAGAGAAAAGACTCTCGTGAACCTTGCGAACCGCCTCGCGGGTAAGGTTGAGAGAAGCGGAAGACCGACGACACTCGAACCGATGAATCCTTACGAGAGAAAGGTTATCCACTGCACACTGCAGAACCATCCGAACGTAAAGACAAGAAGCGAAGGAAAAGATCCTTACCGCAAAGTCATCATCGAAACCAAGTAAAAGCAAATTAAAGCGGCTGCGCACCGGCGCAGCCGTTATTGTTTAAGAAGAAAACCCCGCTGACGCGGGGTTAAGTTTTGCTCTTTTAGCAGGATCCGGCGGAATGCTATTCGACCGGATCGGATTCGAAGGTTGCGGTAGTGATCTGATAATCGCCATAATTGTAGTTTACGATGATCCTTACCTGTTCTATCTCAGCACCATCATTACGCACTTCCTCCAGAACTGTGTTTGCAGTGCCTTTGAAAGCATCAGCCTGAGTTGCAAGACCTGTATCGAGCATCTCCTTTACTTCAGCAGATTTAGCATCTTCTTCAGTGATACCTCCACGGATTGCCATATCGCATGTATAGATCATGTCATTGCCGCTGAATTCAACAGTGACACCCTTCAACTCATCATTGGCGCCGAGCTGCTCATCGATTTGGGTCTTCTGATCTGGATGATCGTTAAGGTAGGATTCGAGAGTAGGAGGCTCCTTCTGGCCGCATGCAGTCAGGCACATCGCAGCAAGAACAGCCACTACTAGCATTACGATAAGAGATCTTTTTTTCATAGCCTTTCTCCTTTTTCTTTAGTTGCCGTCAGATCCGTTGGCAAGTCCGCCAAGCAGACTGTTCAGGAATCCGCCCTCTTTATCTTGTTCTGTCTCGTTGTTGGTGTTCAGATTGTTGCTCTTGTAATTGCCGCTGTCGTCATCCGAATTATCAGTGTTGTATGACTGATCCTGGCTCTGATTACTGTCGTAATCATTATTGTAATCATTATTATTGTTATTGTTGTTATAGCTGTTGTTGTTGCTATTGTTATTGTTGTATTTCTGCTTCGCTTCTTCAGCCGCTTTAAGGGCTTCCTCGAGCTTCTTCTCGTTTGCAGTCGGCACCTTGTCGACATCAGCTATAAATTCACTGATGACCTCATAGACCTCTTTACGTGTCTTGGCCGTCTCGAGATCTTTCTTTGCCTTATCGACATAGCCCTGGATCTCACTCTGCTCAGCAGTGTCGTAATCTGTGATGTCTACATTCTCGATCGCCTTTGTCGCATCGCGGGCAGCCATCTTGCCGTCGAAAACACGGAAGCCGTAAGCTCCACCGACAGCAGAAGCAATCATCAGAATAAGTACCAACAGTAACTTAGCACCAAATCCGCCTTTTTTATTATTCATAGCTTTTTCTCCGATTCTGAAATATGAAACCATAAGTTTTACCTTAAAAGTATAACACATTATTGGTAGTAAATAATATGCTATAATTGATTCATCATTTTATAAAACTTCGCCTGAAACGGTGTCAGCGCAAGGTTTAAACAATTTCTCTTCTTAGGCTGGGCTCCTCCGATAGAATAGTTTGAACGTTCCCGCCACCTACGCATGAATGCTTAGAGGTGGGGGATTCCTGCTTCACAGAGAACTGCGCCTTGTCCTAAGATTCAGCGTCTTACACTCT
>ONRQ01000004.1 GCA_900320285.1 uncultured Eubacteriales bacterium | reverse complement strand
CGCTCCGGCTTCATGCGAAAGGGTGCGGCAGATTCGAAATTTTTTTCGTCAATAGAAAAGCCTCGACCTTTCGATCGAGACTTTGTCTACAGTCTGAGGAGCAACGCCGTTGCTCCTTTTTTAGTATCTTATTTGATGTTAGCCCTTGCGGAGCTCTGAGATCTTCTGACGCGCGGTGATTGCCAGATAGAGGATCTCATTAGCCGGTGTAGGTATACCGTGCTTTTTGCCCAGTCTCACGACTTCGCCGGCGTACTCGTCGATCTCTATAGGTCTGCCGGCCTCATAGTCCTGAAGCATGGACATCTTCTTGTCCGGCGGGAAGTTGACGAGGATCTCTATGATGTCATCACGGTCTTCCTCTGTAAGGTTGACCCCTTCTGCCCAGGCGATCTCGAGGATCTCGTCCATGAGCATCTTCATCAGAGCCCTGACTTCCTCGACCTGCCCGAAGAATCCGCATTCCGCCTGAACTTCTACTGCCGTCTGGCTGGCGCCGGTATTCAGCATCCACTTGCGCCATTTTGCCCTGCGCATGTCTTCATACACTTTTACATTTATCCCAAGCTCTTTGAGTCTTTCGTATGCTTCCGTTACTTCAGGCTTAGGATCGTAGTTTTCCGCATAGCCGATCTGCATCTCACCAAGCGTGCGGTAATAGACCCTGCGGCTCATCCTGTGAGCATCGGTCCTGAGCACTACTCCGTAGAAAACGCGGTTTTCAGGGAATTCCTTCTCGAGACGGGTCGAAGTTGTGATGCCGTTTTCGATCGGAAGCAGAATAGTGTCTTTGTCGATCAGCGGACGGATATCTTCTATTACCGAATCCATGCTGTATGTCTTGGCGGCAAGGATCAGAAGGTCGATATGGATGTTCTGCGAAGGATCCGAATAGACCTTAGGATTGAAGACCTCGTTATTGACCGATATTCCCTTTGTTCTGAGGCGCTCGGCACGTTCCCCTGTTGCGAGCAGGTAAACGTTCTCAGGGTCTCTGCTATACATCTCATACATCAGGGCGCTGCCGACTGAGCCCGCGCCTATAATGCCTACGGTTTTTATCATTTTTATGTTCCTCTTTATCAAAGAAATAGCCCGATTTCTGACATAAGGATATCAGATTTCAGGCTGTTACTAAAGTCCTTCTCCCAGCGTTTCGATATTCAGATCCGTCTTCCAGATATAGTCCTCACTGCCGGAGTTGTTGGCCAGTATCTCAAGGAAGCCGTCGTTATCGACTATGCAGCTCTCCACCTCAGAGAGGTCGCAGGAGAACGTACCGAGATAACGGCCGTTCTTCATATCGTAAAGGTCGATGTAGTTGGTACCGTGCTTGCTGCTTCCGGACAGACATCTGAGCATTATGCCCGCATGGCCTCCGCAGTCCTGAGTATATACAGTACCGCTGTGCTTTACCACTCCGCATCTGTACTTGACGCTGTAGCCGTCGCTGATGTCATACGCAACCATCGCGGTACGCGAGCAGGTGTAGAGAAGTTTCTCTTTTCTGTCATAGCCGATGCCCGAGCATCCGTACGACAGGTTGATCGTTCCATAACTGTTTGAAGTCGGCTCATACGTAAACGCCTTCGATGTCCAGCCTTTCACGCAATAACATATTCCGTTCTCATTTGCGTATGTGAATCCGTTTGGATGGCCCATCGATATCTTAGGCACACTGACATCCTTGCCGTCGCCCTCTACGTCAAAGCTTATAATGCGGTTAGGACTTCCCATGCCGTAAGAGATAATATATTTGTCCCCCGTATATGCGAGTCCCTGAGGTATGACAGCTCCGCCGGCACCTGTGATCCTCTTGACCACTTCGCAGTTGTCCGGGTCGAGATGATAAATGATGCGCGGCGATGCTCCTCCGGCATTCACAGGCGTGGAATCAATTACCTTGAGTTCCACCACTTTGCTGGTGCTCTCGTATTCGACTGTCGATTTTGCTGTAACAGTGATCTCTGTATCGCCTTCGCCGGTGACCTTTATCTCGTTCGTTTCAGGATCGACCACCGCGACTTCAGGATCGCTGGACTCATACATGAGATCGGTCTGAGCGTCTGCCTTTAATCTGAAAGGCTCACTGAACGTGAATTTGGTTATCTTTTTGCTGACCTTTATCATCTGGGATTTCTTGGTGCTGAAGCTTCGCGGCTCTGTCGGAATTCCTTCCTTCTCCTTGCTGTCGGCCCGGATAATAAAGGAGTATGATGTGTCCTTTTTCAGATCTTTTACAGTGATTTCAGGCACTTTGGTCTCGAGCGCTGTCCAGCTGTCATCGATCACGACTTCCTCTTTTTCCTTTTCAGCCGCTTCTTCTGCAGCCTGATCTTCTTCTGCCGGCTCCTCTGCTGCAGCCGGTTTCTTTTTCTCTTCAGGCTTTTCGTTCTCTTTATACCAGACCTTATACTTCTTCGCGTTATGCGCCTCGTCCCAGCCGATGACGATGTAGTCAGCACCTCTGCCCGGGGAACATATGGAGTCTCTCTCGACTCTGCCCGGATAGGTCTTATAGTGGTTGACTGCCATCACTATTGCAAGGGCAAGGTATGCAACGAGCAAAACAGCGGCAACAGAAAAGAACCAGCGCCATCTGCGTGCCTTGGCGGGACTGAGATTTATGCGCTTTTTGCGTCTGCCTTCTCCGGCAGTCCTCTTTAAGGTCCTTTTTACTTTCTCTGCTGTATTGTCCGGCATATTCCCTTTTATATTGGAATTAGAAAAAGACCCGCAGGATCATATCCTGCGGATCCCTTAATTTTTTACTGATCTGCGTCGAATGGCAGTATCGCGACTACTCTGGCTCTCTTGATAGCCTTCGCAACTGCTCTCTGGTGCATTGCGCATGTGCCTGTGACTCTTCTAGGGAGGATCTTACCTCTCTCTGTGATGTATTTCTTAAGAGTCTCTGCATCCTTGTAGTCGATCTTCTTGTCCTGGTCAGCACAGAACTGGCAGACTTTACGTCTTCTGATGCCTGTATTCATGCGCTTAGGTCTTGAATTTCTTTCCATGATTCGTGCTCTCCCCTTTCTTAGAATGGAATATCATCTTCAGCTGCCTGGAATGTATCAGGCATGTCGTCGAAGCCTGTGAAGGCATCCTGCGGTGCGCTGAAGCCGGTGTCCTGTGTCATGCTGCCGCCGAAGTTCGGCTCTCTGCCGGTGAACGTATCGCGGCTTACGCCCTGTCCACCACCATTGCCGCTGCCGAGGAATTCTACTCTGTCGGCTACGACGTCAGTCGTATAGACTGTGACACCTTCTCTGTTTTTGTAGCTTCCTGTCTGGATCCTACCCATGACGGCGACCTGTCTTCCCTTGTTGAGGTAACGGTCGCAAGTCTCAGCCTGTCTGCCCCAGACGGTGATACGGATGAAATCCGCTCCCTGGTCTTCGCCCTGTCTTCTCGGTCTGTCCACTGCGATAGTGAAACGGCATACCGCGGACTGGGTATTCGGCGTGTAGCTGAGTTCAGGGTCTCTGGCAAGTCTTCCGATAAGTATTACACTGTTCATAACTTACCTTCCCTTCTGATTACTCTTCGTCCTGGCAAACGATGATATGTCTCATAACGTTTTCATTGATCCTGAGTCTTCTGTCGAGTTCCTTCGGCAGATCTGCTTCGGCCTTGAACGGGAGTACTACATAGTATCCTGTGTTCTTCTTGTTGATGTTGTAAGCAAGTCTTCTGTCGCCCCAAACATCAGCTTCACCGGCCTCGCCGCCAGCATTGATAACAGACTTTACTGTCTCAATGAGGTTTGCCTTAGTCTCTTCGTCCAGGCTTGGATCAAGCACGAATAGAAGTTCATAATCTCTCATGTTGACACCTCCTGTGGTCTTTTTGGCGCAGGTTTGCCCTGCGCAGAAAGTAATAAATTAGGGCGCGCCCATATGACGCGCCCATATATTTTATTCAATCGACTATGCAAATGCAATACTTTTTTTACTTATTTTCAGCATTGCGGTCGATACTCAGCTAGTTCATCTTATGGTAGTGGTTGTATTTCCAGGTCCCCTTCTTGCCGTAGTAAATTTTCCAGCCGTTGCGTCCGGTCTCGTTTCTGAAGTTCGGATCGTATACCCACTCTCTGCCGTTCTGTTTAATCACCGTCCAGGAATGAGGAAGGTCGACCTTGCCTGCAACCTGATGCACATCGTAGCCGAGAAGCTTCGCCATGATATAGAAAGTCGCAGCCATTACATAGCAATTTCCCTTCTTCTTGGTAAAGCCTTTGATCGCGTACGTTTCTGAGTTCTTTGCCCTGTACCATCTTCCCTGATATCTGATCTTATACGAGAACTTGTATGCCTTCTTCAGCGACCAGCCGCTTTTATCCAGCTGCTTTACTCCCAGCGCGTAAGCTTTCCCGAGTCTTCCGCTTTTAGGTATCTTCAGGTAACCTACCTTCTTGTTCTTGACCATGATGCCGGTCTTTTTATCGAAGTACATGGCATTGTTTTTGATCGCGGCCCATCCTGTCTTGATCACTCCGCCGCCAAGCCCGTAGTACTCATTCCCGTTATATTTAAAGAGTCCTTTCGTAGTTATGAGCCTGCCGTCGCTGCCGAACATATAGAGCTGCTTTCCGGTGACAGTGACCTTTTTCTTTTTATACTTTGTCTTGGCGCCTTTGATCTTCTTGGTCTGCCATTTCTTTTTCTTCTTGTTGTAATAGACCTTCACCTTTTTTGTGACCGTCTGTGTTCCGGTCATCATTACCGGCGAAGTGGCGATGACTCCTGAGCGCACAAAGTACGTACCGTTCGAAGCGTTCTTCCAGCCATCAGACATGTCAGGCTGCCCTGCAGCATTGTAATAGCAGAGTTTTCCGTTTACCATTATGACCTGGTTGGTCGCAGGTGCGGGAGCCGTTTCCTCAACGGTTCCTGTACTTACAAGCTGGTTTTCTGCATCCGTACCTGTTTCATCACCGGCAAATGCGTAAAAAGGCATCGAGGTGATGAGTATCGCTGCTGCGATCAGAACGGCAAGTTTCTTTTTCATACAATACTCCTTTTTATCCTTTTGAAAATGTAGGTTATCGCGAATGACGCCGAGAAGAACACTACGGCCGCGCCAATGAATCCTGCCGGACCATAGTCGAAAGGATTGAATCCCAGCTCCTTCATCGTAAGTCTTATGAATATCATGTGGATGAGGTAGATGCCGAATGAGCACCGGTCGATGCTTTCGATCAGCCTGCCTGCTTCACGCTTTATCCTCAGCATCAGGGAGAATACAGCCGCAGACTGCATCACCACGAGCGGCGAGTTATATGAAGTCAGTCCCGCAGAATCGATCTCTGTAGGTGCTAGCTTTACTGTAATGAGAGGCAGCGCTATGGTGCACAGCACCAGCAGAACCGCCGCTAAGCGCTCGTCCATATTGTGCCTGTAAAGCAGGAACCCTATAAACAGATACGCTCCGTATACTATCCATGTAGGGATGTAAAGTGCCGCGTCTACGCCCAGATATGACGCCAGCGGAAGTACGGAGCAGATTATCAGGAGCACCGCAGTCAGTATCGCCAGCTGCCTGTCTGTCGCCCTGTTGACTATGGCTTTGAAAAGCGGCATCAGCAGGTATATCGCGATCATCATGTAAAGGTACCAGAGATATGCCATGCAGTGGTTGAACATGATGCCTTCAGCAAACTCGCTGATTATACTTGTGCCCGAGGACGGATCGTGCTTTATCACGGTGAATATCGCGGTGAACACCACCAGCGCGACGACCATGCGCATGATGTACTTACCGAACAGCTTCGAAGGCGGGATCACCCGCTCTCTGTCGAGAAGCAGTGCCCCTGTCACCATCAGGAAGCACGGTACAGCCCACATAAGCGAAGCGCACACCGCATATGCCGTCGTGATCTGTCCCTCAGTCAGCACCTCGGAATGATAGACTCTGGCGTTGTTGTAGCAGTGCAGCACTACTATGGCAAAGCATGCCGCTGTCTTTATATACGAGAATTGAGAGACCCGTTTTTTTGAGCCTCTCAATCCCTCAGTTTGCCCTTTTTCCGATTTATATACTGTATCAGTTGTAGAGATCTGCATTATTACCTACGCAGCCCCTGCTGCCTGAAGATTTTTTCTTCTTGCTCTTTTTACGTGCAGCCGCTGCAGCTGCCGCAGCTTCTTCCTGTGAATATTCCGCGTCTGTCTTGAACTCCGCGAACTGACCGGTCGCCTTTTCGATCAGCGCGTCTATCTCTGCCTGATCTTCAGACTCGCTTATCGCCGCTACTGTGCTTTCGATGATCTTCTCTATCTCTTTCCGCTCAGCTTCTCTGTAAAGATCCGGATCCACTGCCGCCTTAAGCTTTGCGATACCTTCTTCTTCCTTCGCGTAGACTGCGTCCGTCTTGAAACCGGCAGTTTCTTCGACAGCCTTTTCGACCAGGGCGTCAATCTCCTCCTGGTCCTTAGACTCACGTATTGCAGCCTCTGTGCTTTCGAAAATCTTCTCTATCTCATTGCGTTCAGCTTCTCTGTATGCTTCAGTATCTACAGACTCCTTCATCTTCGCGACGCCCTGATTCTGCATGGCTTTAATCTCTGCCTGGCGTGTCTGGTATACATCCGCGATACACGCAGCGGCCAGCAGAACTGCCAGTATTGCTGCGGTGGATTTCCTCATTGAATTAAGTTTGTTCAGTTTCTGAAATAACATGCTTTCTTCTTTCATAAACAGCAGCGCGGAGCGATCAGCCCCGTGCTGCCAACTTTTTATTACCTGACCGATTATATCATGTGCTACAAAAGCGCCGCAAGCGTCAGTGCCAATAGTCTCAATGAGAAATGTAAAATGAGGTTCAGTTAAGAAAAGTCATTGTTCTTATTTGGGATTTGACTTATTTTACTTTGAATGCTTTTGCTTTTGTCCACTTTGAAACGTGCACCACGCCTCCGGACTTTGTATACGCTCTTATGCGTACATAGTATTTCTTGCCCTTTTTCAGCTTGCTTATCTTCTTTGTAGTCTTCTTTGCACTGGCAAATGTCGATTTAAAGCCTGTCTTGAAGTTCTTATCCAAACCATACTGGATCTCAATCTTCTTGATTTTCTTGAGTTTAGACTTGCTGAGCTTCTTCCACTTGACCACGACGGACTTCTTGCCGGCTTTTGGCTTCAATATCTTTACAGGCTTGAGGTCGGTTATTTCTGAGCTCTGCGGAGTAACAACAGGTTTGACGCTCGGAGCAGGACTTTCAATCACATAATTTACTGTCTCTTTTCCAACATAATCTCCGCAGCCCTTAACAACTACCGAAGCAGTACCCGGGGCAATATTATCCTGATAAGAAAGCGTATAATCTTTGCCTTCTTCAAGGACTATCTCATTGTATACTACACTCACACTAGGAATTATGGCACTTCCCGTATATTTAAAACTGTTTCCTGATAAAGTGATTACTGCATCCCATATCGACGGTTTGCGATGTATGGAATAGTGCACCTTATAATTATTGTCAGCAGCGATTGTCACAGTGTGTGGCTCATCCAGCGGATCATAACCGCTGATTTCAGGAACCTCAATAGTTAATTCATCGCCCGCAAGTTTTGTACCGCGTACTTTTTCGGCAATATCATCCCCAAAGCTATCAACATATGAAATCTCATACGGGCACTCATCTGCATCCACCTGGACAGAATACGAAACCGACTTGTCCTTATAATAAACAGTAATTGTGTTCTCACCTATCTTCTTTTCGTCAAAGTAACCTAAAAAGCCATCAGTTACTGTTTCTTCAGAGCCGTCACTGTATATAGCTGTCAATTCAAGCCCTGTCAGGTCAGCTGCAGTGTACCTTCCCTCGGAAATATCTTCCGCATCAGGCTCTGCGATTTCGCTCATATGGTACTCCAGTTTTTCAGGATTCTTAGAAATACGTATTTCCGATAGCTCCGTTTCACCTTCCTCTATTACCATGCTGTCCGCATTCTGATATTCACCGTTCTGAATGACCGACTGAATTTTGTCAGTATCATCCGTTATGATATGCAGACCTTCATTATCAGGAAGAGCCTTAGCTCCTATCGTCTGTATACCACTGCCAAGATGTACTGTTCTAAGCTTGGAGCAATTTGAGAAAGCCTCTTCGTCTATAGTTTTTACGCTGTCCGGAACATATATTTCCAGAACACTATTATTGTCTTCAAATACTTTGCTGCCAATTCCCGTAACCTCATTTCCGTCAATCGTATCCGGGATATCCACATATATAAGGCCTTCACTATCGCTTTCCTCATCACCCGAATCTGTATCCGAGGTTATTGCTGATGCCTTTAGTGATATTGCAGACTGAGCACTGTCTCTTTTACTTTCATCTGCCTTATTGATTCCGAGAATGATGGCATTGTTTTTTACTATTGTGTATTTCAGATCTTTGTTTGCCTCCTTAAGGCAGGCTTTTATGTACTTATTATATGTAAGATCATCCTCGAGAGCTGCACTGTCAGCTTCAAGCTTTTCCTTTGCCTTGCCTTCCTTAGCCGCAGACAATACATCATCCACCCCTTTTTTCAGCGATACAAGATACGCTTTATAAGCAAGTGTATATTCTTCTCTGAAAGGTGCTCCGCTTCCTGCTTCGATCATTTTCTGACGGAGATCTGTCACAGAACACATTAAAGCACTTTGATTCGATACTGCAATTATCGAGGTCACTACTTCATCGGAGTTAGCATAGAAATTGTCAGCAATAGAGCCTATTACCCAATAACCAAGACCTGCAACTGCAGTAGCCATGCCAACCTCTATGCCCCCTGTACCTGCAATGAGACTTGACAGCCTTCCTATGCCTTGCTTTGTCATAAATGATGAAATCTCGTCAAATCCATGATTTATGATAAGCCTTTTTATAATTTCTCCTCCCTTGCTACTTTTTTGTATCTTCTGTATGCTCTTCAGGCCTCGATATAATGCTGTATCCGGATCAACGACCTCCATAAGATCACTGACCAGCTGCTGATTCGCACTGGATGTGATAACAACTGTTGCTGCTACCTCTGCCGCATTGACCGTCTCTCCGGCAGCACTGAAAATTGAGTCTATCTCCCCCCAGTTATCCTCAGTTGAACGTATAATATCCCTGGCCTCTTCTTCAGACCAGAAGTCGCTTTCAAGGGCCTTTGCAAGCATGTCCCGTTCTTCTTTATTCTTTATTCCGGACTTAATAATAGTATTGACATTTTTATAGTTTTTTAATTTCTTTTTGACTTTTGAAATATTATAAGCAGAAATATCCTCATCTTCGCTGAGAGTCTGAATATAGTTCAGCGCCACAGCCATCTCTAATTCATCCTGGTTATAATATTTACCCGTTACAAGGGATATCGTACTGTTGATAACACTGCTCGCAGCCAGCTGCTTCATATTGCTGATGAAGATTGCGCCTCCATTATCTATCTTTGTTCGTTCAGCATTAATGGCATTCATATCGCCCCACAACCGCTCGGTTTTCTTGTTGTATTCCTTATTATTAAGAAAACTGTAGTAATCCCCATAAAGATCATCTTCAGTCAGCTTTCGGCCGGAATTAGTGTGATAAATAATATCATCCTGGTCATATCGCATATTTTCCTTATATGGCTTCCAGTTTCCTTCATTATATCCCACTGAATGTACCGGAACATGGAATGCCATGGACCCGTACCGTCTTTCCGCGAGCATCGCATCGGTGATCGCAGGTGCTACCATTGCCTTTATATAGACCTGTACATTCCAGGAGGCTGAATCACCATAGAAGCTCATAGTACCAATAGATTCTATGTTCTCTTGCAGCACCACCTTCTGGAGTGGGCAATAGCTGCAGCACCAGTCCCCAAGAGTTTCTACATTTTTCCCGAAATAGACTTCTTTAAGCTTTTTACAATCTCTCAGAGCTTCATATCCGACACTGGTCACTTTGTCAGGGATCACTATCGTTTCAAGTGAATTGCAGAAGTGGAAAGCATGATCACCTATTATTTCCAGATCCTCAGGAAGACTTATCTGGCTGATATCTGCATACCAGAATGCACTGCCTCCAATCGTATTCAATTGACTGCCTGATTCGAAAGAAATGGATTTCAGAGTATTGTTACAGGAGAATGCACTGCTTCCAATTTCTTTAACTGAAGCCGGAACAGTAAAAGAGTCTTTCTCTATATTCACCGGACATTCAATCAGTTTAGTCATAGATTTATTGTAAACGATACCATCTACAGATCTGTAATTCCCATTCTTCCCATCTACAGTGATCCTTTTCAGAATGCAGTTTTTGCCGCTGGAGCCGGATCCGCCAAACAGAGCCCCTCCAAGTTCTTCAACTGATGCCGGTATATATAATTCCTCGAGATTCTTACAGGAAAAGAATGCACCTGCTCCAATATAAGTGGTCGTCGAAGGAATTGAAACAGAGAGCAACGATGAGCAGTTATAAAAAGCACTCCCTTTTATTGTTTCCAGCCCCGAAGGAAGATTAATGTCTGTGAGTGATGTGCAGCTACTGAAAGCAGAGTCCTGTATCGTTTTCAGGCCTTCAGGAAGGCTGACCCTACTGAGTGACGAACAGCTTGAGAACATACCTTTGCCTACTTCGACGTTCCCTTCTTCCAGTGACGCATATGTCAGTCCGGTACAGTCTGAAAACACATTATTTCCAAAAGACAGGACACTGGCAGGAACAGTTATTTCTGTTAAATTGTCACAGTTTCTGAATGCATATGTGTCAATGCTTTTTACGGAATCTGCAATGCTGAAAGATTCAACCGTGCTGTCCATAAAGGCGGAACTCGCGATACTTGTCACGCCTTCTTCGATTATGACATGTTTGATTTCATTATTGTGGTCTCTCCGCCATGGATAGGAGCTGCTGCTTGCACTGCCGTTCCAGTTATCACTCTTCATAGGCCCGATACCACTAATGATGAGATCACCGTCGTATGTCAAACCCCACTTAAGGCTCCCCCAGGTTCCACTGTAAGCCGTCGGAATTTCTTCACCTGCAGCATACATAAGACCTTCATCTGACTCGTCTAATGTCATCTGAGGTTCTTCTGTTATTAGTTCATCACCCTCATTATTGTCACTTCCGTCCTCTGCAGCCGCAAATGCTATGGTCGGCATATACGTTGCTATCATTATTACCGATAACAATATCGCCAGAAGTCTCTTGCTCTTCTCCATGTCTCTTATCCTTTCCACGGCAATTTGTTTTTTTGTTTAAAAAAAGCAACAGCGCCGGGCAAAATGTCCCGCGCTGTATCGCAATAATACCCTTATGATTATAGCATGTATACTATTTCAGCCACAATTAAAAGCGTGCAGGTAACGCCGTTTTTATGCCTCCTGTTTTTTCCTTCCTCCACATATTCCTGCTGCGAGCTTCATCAAATCACTGCATGGATGCTCAAATACCTTCAGGCTGAATAATGCTGTCATTGCTGCCGCGATCAGTATGTACACCGCATATGCTGCCAGCATCGATCCATCATGCCCCGCGAACGCAAGCCCCTTCGCCTGCCCTGCAACAGCCTCGTTGTATGTACCTCCGAAGAGTACGAACAGCTTCGGCAGCACTGCCCAGTTGCGGAACAAATAACACAGCGGTCTGTGCCAGAAGTAAACGTTCAGTGTGCGCGATCCGACGGTCGTGACAAATCCGAAATCCTTATCCGGTATTACCGAGATTATGCACAAAGTGATCGCAATTGCTACTGCCCATACAGCCAGCCTTATCCACCAGCCGTTGTCATAGGCATAACTGAAGAAATGATTCAGGAACTCATATGAGCGCCTTCCCGTGAACCACTTCCTCCAGCTGTACATGCCCCAGTCTCCCATAGCACATACAGCCAGCGATATGATGATCCCTATCCAGCCGGCGATCTTAAGCCAGCTCTTGCCTGACAGGAATTCGTTGACCTTCTCCATATCGAGGTAGTATCCGATCATGTATATCGGAAGGAAGTTGATCATTCTCGAGAGGCAGAATGCATCGCCGACAGACGGGAAGTATCCGATTACCGCGCTCAGCGCAAAGGCTCCCGTGATCATCATCCAAGGCTTCACCTTTGCGTCGATCCTGCGCATAAGATAGAAGAGCAGCTCATACTCGGCCATAACGAAGAGGTACCACGGGATCCCCGGCTCCTCTATCCAGTGCCACAGCGGATGCTGGCCCATGAGAGTTCTGGTGAACTGCAGGAATATCTTGAGACCGTATCCGCAGAGGAAGAATCCAAGGAACTTATCCCAGCGCATGCGCGTCTCGCCCTTTATCCCAAGTGAAGCTCTCTCTTCAGTGATGTAGTGCTTGTGTACGAGTCCAGAAAGGAATATGAAGGCAGGCATGTGGAACGTGTATATCCACAGTGTCGTCCATCTTACAAGATGGGAATCCGACACGTAGTCCGTCGTCATATGTCCCAGCACTACCAGGAATATAAGGAATGCCTTTATGTTGTCGTATCTGTATATTCTTTGCTTCATTTCTATTTTTGCTAATATGTGTACGGATAATAGATATCGACATCCAGATCAGAAGCCGCCGCTTCATAGTCCAGGCCTGATCCTCCGTGCAGTACATCGAGCAATGTTATCTTATAAACCAGCTTCTGTCCGTCACTACCTTCCACAGCATCATTAGAAACAATGATGATCGTAGGGTTTATTTCGTCTCCGGAGCCTTCCTCTCCGGAGCCTTCCTCTTCCGACCCGCCGTCTTCAGGCGTGCCATTAAGCTCCTCATGTATTTTTTCAGCTTCTTCTGCCGCTGTTTCCTCTGAATAGTCTTTCAGGAATTTAATGACAATGCTGTCATCCGTAACATCATTTACGACGTTTCCCTTGCAGGCTTCTATTACCTTTTTCTTTGACGTGCTCGCTCCGCCATATATTACGACATCAACGCTATCCGGGACATCATTTGCAGCAACGCTGACTTCATTTTTCCACCAGTTAAGGAGATCTTCTTCCCACTGAGCGTACAGCGTCTGGTCTTCATTGGCTGTAAACTTTGCACCGCTCTTTATCTGCTTACCTCCTGACGGTTCGGTGAACCATCCGGTGAATTTGTACTTTTCTCTCTTTGCGGAAGGCATGCTTTCATATTTACCGCCTTCCTTGACCGTCATCTCGGTGCTGCTCAGCTCGACCTCGTCTCCGTCGCCGTTTCCGTCAAACGTGATCGTGTATGTCTTGGCTTCGATCTCCTTCCAGTGCGCATATAAAGTATGCGCCTTGCTTGACGTGACCTTTGTTTTTGCAGTCACCTTGCTGCCTTTTTCTTTTGCGGTATACCAGCCATCGAAGTCGTACCCGCTTCTTGTAGGCGTAGGGAGCGCGCCGTAAGTCGAATTCTTTTTAACTACTAACGTCTTTTTACTGCATTTCGCCCCTTCACCATTAACATTAAGAGTAACCTTTACCTGTGTAGTCTGTGTTGCGGAAGGTTTACTTACCGGTCTTTTCACAGGAGTAGTCCTTGTTCTTGTGCTATTGTTTCCCTGAGTTGTACTGTTTGATGTCGTATTGGTTGTAGTTGTAG
Organism: uncultured Eubacteriales bacterium; assembly: GCA_900320285.1. Taxonomy (GTDB): domain Bacteria; phylum Bacillota; class Clostridia; order Peptostreptococcales; family Anaerovoracaceae; genus Crickella. The sequence goes on along the minus strand of ONRQ01000004.1, from coordinate 42,627 downwards.
TTTTATCTTTGTCTTTCTCGTCCTTCTCCTGTACAGTTTCGTCCTCGACAGGGCTTTCCTGTTCGTTACTGTCGAAGTCATCGTTGCTTTCATCATACTCATCGTAGTCGTAGTCTTCGTCTTCGGACTCTGATCCCGGAAACAGAGGAGGCTCAGCAACAGGGATTCCGAGCTCATCTCTGCGCACCTGATATGACTCCTGCAGCATTCCGCTGTCGTCATGCACCACTCCGACCACTTCTGTGTTGTTCGAAATCCTTGTGCGGCAGCCACATAAAAGCATCATCAGCACAACAGCTGAGAACAGTATCATTATTTTTGAAATTTTCGATCTGTTGTTCCTTTTCATTTTCAGCTCCCGTTAAAGTGCGTATCGCAGATGCAGTCTCAGCTTGTCCCTGAGTTTGCACTTATTTTTTACCTGAGTAACTGTATCTCTGGTGAATGCTTCCATGACCAGTCTTGTCCGGTCCGTAACATCATGATCGCTGTATGCAGCTTCGCTCCATACTTTGTACATATCCATAAAGAGCGTCGCATAGCTTTCGGAAAACACGCTTTTCAGCGCAGGCTCCATTGACGTGAACGAAGGCTCTGTCTGTTCGATGCCATAGCCTTTGAGCCACCTGACCGCATAAGGGAACATTGCTGTAACAGCTTCACGCGCATCCGGGCTGTCTATGCCCTTTCTGTTTTCAGCACGCTTCTTCGAAATGCGCCTGTACAGCAGGTATGCCGCCGCTCCTAAAGCTGCCACCGCCAGAATTATGAAGCCGATAACAGCATATGTGACGATCTCCGGTTCATCTTCTTCGTAATCTTCCTCTTCATCGTACTCGCTTTCGTCATAGTCTTCTTCCATATCGTCATACTGCGAGTAATCACTTTCGAGGAGAGCAGAATCCAACGCGAACCTGTCTCTGAAGTTCTCGTTCATACGCGAAATACCGTAGTTCTCACCCGGATCGACAAGCATTATTGCTCCGAACAGGACCAGTGCCGCCAGTATGACAGGAATGAAGGAAAGCATATTTCCGTGCGCTACCGCTGTTATCAGGGCAGCTATCATCACTGCGATGCAGATCGCGGAAGGAACAATGCCATAATATGCAAACACAAGCATTATTATTATTGCGATCGCTCCGCTTACTGCGCGCCTCATCTTCGCTGGTGGAAGAGCTCCTATCAGGCCTAAAAAGGCTGACGCCCATGCCAGTCCGGCCTTTGCTTCGCCATCAGTTGCATCGTATCCTGCCGGAAGTCTGTCATATAAATACGCCTGGGCCTCCTCGGCAGTATCATAAAAGCGGTTGACGAGCATGCTGAAACCTCCGAAGATCTCAGTACGCCATATAATAGCCGCAGCCAGCAGTATCACCGCAGCGACGGCAGACGCTATCCATCTGATTTTTCCCGGTTTCACGGAATCTATGGTCGCAATGACCATAATTATTACCGGGCATGTCAGGACAAACGGAATGAACTCAGGTGAGTCTATGCTCATGCAAAACAGAGCCGGTATCGTCGTCAGCAGAATCGCGCACGCAATATTGCTGACAAGGCCAGTCTTCCAGGCAGCCTGTTTATTCGGCTCTTCCATCTTCAGTATAGGCTCTGATGAATACACCCTCGCCCCGAAGCTTTCGCTCGCAGGAGCACTGCCTTCACTTGTTTTGATTCTGCGCCTGAAGTGAAGTCCCTTGCCTTTCTTAACAAGCTCTTTTATTCTGATTTTATCTTTTATGTTTAAGTTTACTTTCATTCAATCACAAAGCCGGTCTATATTTCCATTCCGGCCGTATCGCTCTTGTAAGTCGGTGCCTGGAATCCTACGACTGTTATGCTGCCCTCTGTAAAGCTGCCATGGTCGCCGTACTTCAGAATAGTTACATTACATCCGTTTGCCAGCACATCCATATTGCGCGGAATGTGTGAACTGACTATGACTACATGCGCATATCTGGCATCTGCTATGTCCCTGCTGATCCTGGAAAACGCGCTTGGCATGTATGCCGGCACAGCCAGATATTCGTCTGCTGCTGCAGCCTCCTCGCTTTCGTCAGCTACTCTTCTTATGACAGCCCTGCCTGTATCAGGGTCCGTCCATCCTGTGTGGCAGATTATATCGTTCAGCCTCAGAGTGTGTATCAGAGATGCATAGACCGCAGCTACCGTATCGAGCGCGGCCGGATCGTGTGCCAATTCTGCCGGGTTGTCGAGTATTATAAGATACTGATCAGATACAGGGCTGCCCAGCACTCTGACAAGAGGCTTATCCAGCTTCTCCGAAAGCTTCCAGTGTATGTTCCTGACCGGATCTCCCGGTACATATTCCTTTATATCTATCATGTCGCCTGAGACAGATCCTCTGACTTTGGCTGACTCCGCATCGCTCTCAGGCATGGCAGAAACACCCGCCGGAACGATATTCATTACAAACAGTTCGGGCATTATGGTCACACCCTCATGTCCGTCAAATTCTATTTTTCTTTTCCATATTCCGAGCGGATCTCTTACGACTGCGGAGCTTACCGACAGCTCATATCTGCCCGCATGCCCCGGTATTATTTCGAGATTAGCTGTTTTTGTTCCATTAGGCCCCAGGCTTTTGTTTATCGCAAAGGATTCGGTTTCTCCGGTACGGAGATTTGTGCACTGTGCCATCGTCTCCACTAAAGCGACCGGGATCACGCCTTTGTTTTTAAAACTCAGCTCAAAGAGCCTGTGCTCATCCTTAAGGCCTGCGTCTTTCAGTTCCAGCTCAACTTTGCCTGCAGTAAGCCTGAGCAAGGCATAAGAAGCCGGCAGCGCTGCAATCAGCGCCACCAGAAGCGCAAGCGTCACAGTATCGTTCGAAAACAGATACAGGATGAGCGCGGATAATATAAGTAATACCCAGACTATAACGTTTCTGCGCATCAGCTGCTCCTGTTACTGTACGTTGTACGGCGCCTTTACGCTGCTGAGTATCTGCTCCAGCACTTCCCTTGTCTGAGTGCCGGCAGCGCGCTCTCTCTGATTCAGGATGATACGATGAGAACACACATCACAGAAGACGTCTCTGATGTCTTCTTCATTTACATAGTCCCTGCCATGTAAAAGAGCTGATGCCTTTGCCATATGGCTCACGGCAATGGAACCTCGAGGGCTTATGCCAAGCTCTGTGCTCGGACTTACGCGCGATGCTTCGCACAGGTCAACTATGTACCCTACAAGGGAATCCTTTATGGTGACCATAAGCGTTGCCCTCTGCATGGTTTTTACCGATGCAGTAGTCACTATTTTTTTCAGTCCTGCATATGGATCTTCAGTCTGTCTTCCGCGGACAATATCGATCTCACTTTCCTTGTCAGGATAACCGACAGTAAGTCTGACGAGGAATCTGTCCATCTGGGCATGAGGCAGCATCTGCGTACCTGCAGCACCTACCTGGTTCTCTGTAGCAATTACGATAAACGGATCAGGCAGCGCATGTGTAATGCCGTCTACGGTCACCTGATGCTCTTCCATGGCCTCCAGCAAAGCAGCCTGAGTCCTGCTCGATGTACGGTTTATTTCATCCGCAAGAAGCAGGTTCGTATTGTTTATAATGCCAGGCATATATGTGAAGGAATCGCTCTCTCTGTTGAACACTGAGAAACCGACTATATCTGAAGGCAGCACGTCAGGTGTGCACTGAATTCTGTTATATTCGAGCCCAAGTGTCTTTCCAAGAGCTACTGCAAGCGATGTCTTTCCAACTCCCGGTACGTCATCAAGCAAGATATGTCCGTTTGCCAGAATAGCCATAAGCACTTTGTGGATCACATCGTCTTTTCCTATGATTACTTTTCCTATTTCGGCTTCTATCTTCTTTGTAGCCTGAAATATTGATTGTATAGTTTTTTCCTGCACTTTGGGTCCTCCCTGTCAATTCATCTGCAGCTTCTGTATGTATTAATGAAAGCTGCTGCTTATTATAGATTGCCATATCATCCCTGGCGTTTCAAGGACAATTCCTATGCTGCGTCCGGCAGCTCTTCCTGCTCCTGCGGAGCTTTGCGGTCTATTACCGCCGGGCTCGCGGCCGGCTTGCTGTAATATTGAGATCCTATAAGTCCGTCGTCTATCCCGCCTTTGTACGGATCTGCCTCTCCGGCCGAACCGAGAGCGTGCTTTCCGTTTTCATCATAGCGGGTGATCTCTATCCTGTCGTCATAGACCTCGATCACGCTGCCCGTAAGCGTCTCGTCAGCCGCGCGGTACTGTGAATCCGGATCACTGCTGTACTCATCAGGCGCGCAGTTCATGTAGTAGCCTGTATATCCCGCGTTCATGTATGTGAATCCCAGAGTACGCTCGGTGAAGCGGTCAGATACGATGTCATTATCATCGAATTCCGGGATTATGATCTTATCTCCGGGAGCCTTGTACACGCAGCTTCCTCCCATATAGCAGTCCCATCCCTTTGAATGATCATGCCCGAACAGATAGATGATATCCAGATCGGACGCTGCTCCATTCACCACATCGAAGATGAGTGACGAGTACAGGTTGTCGCCTGTCGTGTGCTTTGAAGAGGTCCTCGCGGTATAGTGAAGCGGAACGTGTCCCGCGATTATCACCGGGCGGGTCTCTCCCTCCTCAATGAGTTTATCGAAGCACTTCTTCATCTCGGAAGCTGCCCTGCTTACCTTGAAATGACACCCCTGGACCTTGCCCTGCTTCCACGGGAAGTCGTTCTCGGTGTTGAGCACGTAGACCAGATAATCATCAAACTCGTGCAGACCGCTTTCCGAGATAGGCTCAGTAAGCTTGTCGTGGTTGCCCTGCACGAAGATGATATTACCTTCGTTCACAAAAGGAGCGTCCTTGTTTATCACACTCCGGATCTCTTCTATGGACTCTTCGGGACTCAGCTGGTAGTCGTGAAGCTTTGCGTCATTTGTATAATCACCGCAGATGATGGCCGCGTCTGGATGCACGCCGTCATGATCCACCGCTGACAGTATTCTGTCCAGATTATCTCCGGGATCATCGAAATGAGAATCAGCCTGATAATCCGACGCAGCAAAGATGACCGCATTGGCATCAGTATCCATCTCTGTCTCAGCTTCTGCCTCCGCTTCAGCTTTTTCTGACGCTTCATTCTCTTTCAGTGTATCAGCGTGTCTCAGCAGGAACGCCACGGCTGCGGCGCAGGCGCAAAGCAGCAGCAGAATTATTATCAGCAGTATTCTGTTTATTGAGCGCTTCTTCTGCATGTCCCTGAAAAATGTTTATACAATCAGACAGCCGGGCATATGTCCCGGCTGTACCCGTTATTTAGGTCGTATTGTTTATTCGTACTGCAGCTTCTGGATGAGCTCGTACAGTGCCTTGGCCGAGTTAAAGTTCTCAGGAAGCAGGTCGTTTACATTGATCTCAACATCGAATTCATCATTGACATCCGTTACGATCGCAACGATATCAAGTGAATCGAGCATCTCGTCATCGATAAGTCTGGTCTCTGTCTCAAAGTCGATGTCTGGCCTTACCTCACTCATGATCCTAAGCAGTTCTTCCATTTTGCTTCCTCCTATTTTCTGATCTCTTCTTTTAATTTTACCCTGTCGATCTTACTGTTCTTGTTCATCGGCAGCCTGTCATATCTTTTGAATATGTTCGGCCACATGTATTTAGGCAGCTTGTCGCTCAGGAATTTGATTATCGCTTTTGTGTCATCGCTCTGCGACTGATAGAAGCAGACGATCTTGTTTCTCTCCTCATCGTAGAGGCAGCACGAAGTATCTATGAACGGTATCGCGTTGAGCGCGACCTCGATCTCACCGAGCTCTATTCTGTGGCCCATGTGCTTGATCTGGAAGTCTCTCCTGGCCGCGAATACCAGATTTCCGTCTTCATTATAATATGCCATGTCTCCGGTTCCGTAAAGCAGGCTCGGATGCTCCGTTATGGCCGGATTCTGGAAGAACGCCTCTTTAGTCTTCTCAGGGTTGTTCCAGTAGCCGAGCGCAAGTCCCGCACCTCCTACGCATACTTCGCCAACATCTCCCGGCTTCGTTACAGGCTTTTCTCTCTTCTCGTCAAGAAGCACAACCTTTGTGTTTACGAAAGCCTTGCCTATCGGCAGAGCCTTCAGCTCGTCCTGCTTGCCCTCTATGATGCAGTAGGTACAGTTGCAGGTGATCTCCGTCGGTCCGTAAAGGTTGACGTACATAGGCTCAGGTATGTTGTCCATCCAGTAATTGAGCGCCTTGATAGGCATAACCTCTCCGGAGAACATTATGTATCTCATCTGCGGCTTTTCATCGACCGCACCGAACGCCTTGAAGTCCGAAACTATTCTGAGCGCCGATACAGCCCAGATGAGCGTATTCGCCTTGTATTTTACAAGGAATTCAAGCAGGAGCTTCGGCAGCAGGAACAGCTTCTTCGGAACCACGACTATGGAACCGCCGTTCCTCATTGCGTTATATATATCCTTGACCGATACGTCAAAGTCGAACGGAGCCTGATTCGCGTGCACCATTCCGTCATCGAAGCCGAAGGTCTCAGCGAACGCCTCCACCATGTCTATGACTCCGCGGTGGCATATAACTACACCCTTAGGCACGCCTGTCGAACCCGATGTGAATATCCCGTAGATCGGGTCGGTGTCGATGGCCTCGCTTCTGACTTTTTTCAGAAGCTCCTCATCTATTTCCATCCCTGTCGAAGCCTCAGTGAAGTCTATTGCTCCTTCCACGGCTTTCCCGGTATTGGTACGGGCGTCTATGACAGCTATCGGATCGAGGGTATCGTATATGAGCTGGATTCTTTCTGCCGGCAGGCTGTAGTCGATAGGCACGTAGAAGTTCCCTGTGTACAGCACTCCCATGAAAGCGACTATGGAGCGGATGTTGCGGTCGATTATGACTGCGACCGGCTTATTGCTGTACTCCTCCAGACCGTTTTTGAGAAGGTATGTGCCTAGAGTCTTCGCCCTGGTTATGTATTCCGTGTAAGTCAGCTTCTCGTGTTCATCCTCAAGAGCAATCTTGTCAGGATAGTTTTTCGCGCTGATCTCAAGATATTCAAGTGCGTTTCTTATCATATACGGATACCTCCTTGTCTAGAATTCTCTGTAAATGAAGACCGAAGCGTCATATCCCGGTCCGTATACGCCCAGGATGAGCACCGCCAGGAAGAGTGCCAGGTAGAGGCACCATCTGACGAGAGTTGACTTGGTGTCGATGTACTCTCTCATCTCAGCGTCAGTACCTGCTCCCTCGTCGTCACCGGCCATTTCGATGATGCCGCCTCCGGAGCTCTTTCTGGCCATCTTTTCGTTATACATCCTCTCCTGCTTCACGCTCACCCAGAAGACGACCGCGATAGCAACGAAGAGAACGAGATAGTCATACTTGGTAAGTTCGAAGCCCTTGTAGGCAGTCATGAAGCCGCCCGTATAAGGGATGAACAGCGATTTTATCATGTGTATGCTGGCACGGAACGACTGACCGTTCGAGAAGATCCTTCCGAACGAAACGATGCAGTAAGTCCTTATCATCGCAAACACATGCCATGCCTTGCTTCCGTCTTTTATATGCAGCGCCTTTTTCCAGTTTACGAAATACGGCGCAAGCAGGTCAGCCAGGCAGATGACCGTAGCATTGTACAGACCGTAGCATACATTCTGCAGCTCGCCTCCCTGCCACATACCGATGCACAGGAATACGAGATAGTTGCCTATGAACACCGGAACCATCTTGCCGATGCGGTCTCCGAACACCTTGCGCGCCTTCTTGCCCAGGTTTCCTATAGGCTTTGACAGCGCTACAGTGAAGAAGATGTAGTCACGAGTCCAGAAGCTCAGCGAGATATGCCATCTGTGCCAGAACTCCTCCAGGCTGTCGCCGAAGTAAGGTCTTCTGAAGTTTCGCGTCATGTCTATGCCCATGAGCTGGGCAACTCCGCGGGCTATGTCAACGCCTCCGCTGAAGTCCATGTAAAGCTGGATGGAATAGCAGAGTGCGCCTAGAATGACGACCCATCCGCTGTAATCTTTCCAGTCCGTAAAGACTTCACCTACCAGCAGCCCTATCCTGTCCGCGATGACGAGCTTCTTGAAGAATCCCCACAGCATCAGCTGCGCGCCGTGCGCGAGGTTCTCATATCTGAACTTATGGCCTTCATAAAGCTGAGCCGCAAGCTGGTCGTGGCGGGCGATAGGTCCCTGCACTATCTGCGGGAAGAAAGATACGAACAATGCGAATTGCGCGAGATTCTTGTCTGCCCCGTATTTAGCTCTGTATACGTCTATCAGGTAGGCCGTCGACTGGAATGTGTAGAACGAGATACCCAGTGGTATAAGGATGTCTCCCTTGAACAGTCCGATACCCAGAACGTCGAGGTAATATCTGAAGTACTTGAGAAGTATCAGGATACCGAAGTCTATCACCAGTGCGAGCACCAGAACGCGCTTCTTCCTTTTGGCTACTGACTCCTTGTAAGCCTTCTTTTCATCACGTGAAAGAGTGGTTTTGTGCTCGGCCAGATATGCCTTCTGCAGCAGGTTCTCCTCGTCGATCTTCTTAGCGCCGTAGAAAGTTACGACTGTCGTGGTAAGTATGAATATGAACGACTTCGGACTCGCCTGCAGATAATAGCCGTAACTCGCCAGAAGGAGTACGATCCATCTATATTTTGCAGGTGTGATGTAATATGCCAGAACAACAATGGCTACAAATACCAGGAAAGCGAAAGAAGTAAATGACATTATTTATCACCCCTTTCAACCTTGTTTACATCAGCCATCATGTCTATGTATCTGACCTGATATTTCGTTTCGAGGTCACTCATCAGCCTGTCGTATTCTTTCTCCCAGGCTTCATGGCCCGGTTTGTCGCGCTGATCCTCAATACCATAGTGTTCCTTGATGTAATTGAAGAAAAATTTCGTATATATGAGAGATCCATAATAATTCAGATGCTCTCTGTTGTAATAGCAAGAATTGTCGTTGAGTCCGATTCCCTCGCGGGCTTCGGCAGGAAGCATGTTGAGTACTTCATATCCTCTCGACTCCACTATATTCTTTGCGTAATTCATCTTGCCTATGCCTTCTTCGCTTGCCTGATATGGCGGCATAACAAACAGAACCTTTGTGTCCGTAAGCGTATCGCAGTAATCCAGAAGGTCCACAAGCACCTCCTCTGTAGGAGGATCTATCTGCTGAGTATGATCATCGTATGGGACAGGAGTTATCTTTTTCACCTTAAAGGTGTAGCCGGCATTTGGCGACCAGCCGTTGTAGTAATCCACATCCTCATAAGCCTTGATGCGCTTTGAAGGATTCCAGCGTGAATGATATTTGATGATAGGGAAGTAATAGGAAAGCCCCGTTGAATCGACGTCATTTGCGCCTTCAGGTACAAATGTGACGGCTGACCTGATCGCCTGGAACCTGTTAAGAGACGGTTTCATGTTGTCGACTACCCTGCGGATATGGATATCCCCTACCCAGTCAGCGCTCTTATTGACGCCCTTAAGCTCAACTACGAAGAGCTTCGGTGTCTGGGTCTTCAGAGCTTCCTTCATCAGATATTTTGTCAGCACAAAAGGCTGAGTGCCTGTTGCAAGCGTGTATGCAGGCACTCCGTAATCGTGATATGCGACCGGTGTTACGTAGGCTCTCTGCGCAACACTTGATCCAAAAAAGACGCATTCAACCGTATTGTCCTCAAGTTCATAGAACTGGTCCAATACGGTATTTGTGCGGTCCGGGTCCGCAAAGCCGAAGACTTTACTGCAGCCCGCTATAAGCAGGACCGTTATACATAGAAAAACTATGGCCCTGATTGAGTTTTTACTGAAAATACGTTTCACTTAATTATCTGTATCCTCTTTACCTTCTTTTATTTTATTTGCGACCATGTTCAGGTAGTTGATCACAAAGCTCTTGCTCGTGCTTTTGAGGGCTTCTTCCTTCTCTCTGACAGAAGGATTCTGTAAAGCCTGGATGGCATCGACGCATTTCTTGACCGACGCGGCATCGGTGTAATAAACGGAGTATTTATTCTTCTGCGAGAGCGAAGCTACATAGTCTTCTCCGTACTCTCCGGTGATCTTCTGCGACTGGATGTCCCACTCCGCGAGATCGGTGATCTGCATCTTGACCAGCTCGGTCATGTCTCCTGAGGACATGTTGGTTGACAGGTTCTTTCCGGCGGCAGCCATTACATCATCGTAACTGGTCAGCAGTGTGGTGGACGAAGTCATCTTCTTGATGATCGCCTTCATGACTCTCTGCTGGTTCTCGACTCTGATGGCGTCCTGGCCTTCGAAAGCATGTCTCTCACGCGCGAAGAACAGCGCCTGTCTTCCTCCGAGATCGTTCCATCCTTTTTTATAGTGATAAGGTCTCAGGCTGCTGTCGAATTCCACAGGCGAATACACGCGTATGCCGCCCATGGCATTGATGATATCTCTCACCGCGGTGAAGTTCATCTTTACATAATAATTCAGGTCAACGCCCAGCCAGTCTTCAACAGTATTGAGGGTCTCATCCACTCCGTAGACTCCGGTGTGCGTCAGTTTGTCCATCGCCTGAGCGGTGTGGAGCTTAACGTACGAATCACGCGGTATGGATGTGAGCAGGACTTTCTTTGTGACCGGATTGACCGTCACTATCATGTTGACGTCGCTTCGCTCAAGGTCGTAGCCCTTCTCTTCTTCCCACTGGTCGATGCCCGTTATGTAGATGTTGAACGCCTCACCCGTGACATCCACACTCTTTGCATGAGGCCCTTCAGCGCTGATTCCTGCAGCGCTTATCTGGTTCATCGTTGCATATGTGCTCTTCATGAAGCCCGTGACCGAAGCCAGAACAAGAACGAATATAAGGCCTATTACTATGCCTACTATCCTTTTCCACCTGTATCTGCTCGACAGCATGAAGCATGTCAGCATGAGCAGCACGACCACGATCACCGAAACGATGATCGTAAGATCAGAAGGCAGCAGATTGGCAATTATCATCATGCCAAGAAATACTATGGCTGCGACAGCCATAAGCAGTATCGCGATTATATACACCGGTTTTCGCGGGAATGCTCTCCTTTTCATTACTCTCCCGTGTTTATCCACCGGCATCTTCTTTTCTCTTTTAGCTTTTGTTTCTGTATTACTCAAGTTTATCTTCCGGTCCTTTTTCTTCTTCATCTATATGAGCCTCAGCTGCGGCTTTTGCTGCCTCGCGCAGCTCCTTGCGCCTCTCGCGCTCATAGTTGAGATACTCTGTAAAATATTCCTTTTCGAGTTCGCTCGTATCCTGCGTTATGATCCTCTTTATGCCCTTTTTCGATCTCTTTGGTACTATGATAATGCCGAGATAAAGGAGCGCTATCAGGAAGAGCGGGATCGCGTCCTTATACAGCTCTCTGCTAATCAGTATCGCGACCTCTCCCATGATGCCCACGATACCGTACATTATGAGTACTGAACGCCTCTGGCCGAATCCTGCCGCCATCAGGTGGTGGTGGAGATGGCCTTTGTCAGCCTTCATTATGGATTCATGCCTGAGCACACGTCTCAGCATCGCAAATGCCGTATCGAAGATAGGCACTGCCAGGGTCAGCATAGGGATCAGAGCTCCGACTACAGTCGCGCGCTTGAGCGGTGATATCACCGAGAGCACTGCTATCATGTATCCGAGATACAGAGCTCCTCCGTCTCCCATGAACGTCTTCGCCGGCGAGAAGTTGTACGGCAGGAATCCGATGCATCCGCCTGCCACTGCTACGAGTGCTATGCAGACCGGCATGGATCCGAGTCTGACTCCGTGAATGTAAGCTATGTATGCAAGACAGAGCGACATGATCGCCACCGAGCCGGCAGCGAGACCGTCCAGTCCGTCCATCAGGTTCACCGCGTTGGTGATGCCTACGATCCACAGCACAGTTATAAAATACGCGACTCCGGCGCTCAGTATGACATTTGCGTGCGAATCAGTTACGCTCGCCCCGAAGTAGTTGCTTATGAATGTGATCCTTATACCGAGCGCATACACAATGCTTGCGATCAGAAACTGTCCCAGGAACTTGATTGCCGGTTTCAGATTCTTTATGTCATCGGCTATTCCGAGCAGATACATAAGCAGACCGCCTATCATCGCGATCTTGATTTTTTCATTCATCCCGGCAGGTATCAGCATGGCTGCCATGGAGCCCAGAAAGATCGCCATTCCGCCGAAACGCGGTATAGGTTTCTTATGGACACGCCTGGCATCCTTAGGCCTGTCGATAACTCCCAGCTTGTGCGCTATGCGTATGCTAAGCGGAGCAGTCGCGAACGCGACCACGATACTGATGACAAGCGCTTCTATTATTTTGGCAAGGTAATAATTTGTTCCTAACATTTTTTACTGCAGTCAATGGCCTTTAGAAGGTTCCAAGGTCATATACATAACCGGCCCTGTTGAAATACTGGAATACTTTGACTTTTACCTTCTTCTTTTTCTTTTTGTATTTCCAGACCTTTTTCCATTTATATTTATATTTCCACTTCCACTTTCCGTTCTTCTTTACTCTCTTCCACTTGACCTTTACTTTCTTCTTAACCTTTTTCCACTTGACCTTTACGGTCTTGGTCTTTTTGACCTTTTTGTACTTAGGGTTGTTATAGTATTCAGACAGGTAGAACTTCGAAGTGCCGTTTCCCTGCTCTATGTGATAGATGTTCTCGGCTTCGTGTGGAGTATTGATGCGTATAACGGTATCCGGTTCGCCGCTGCCGTTATTGTTGCACAGCCATCTCTTATTTATGTAACTCTTGCTGCCGTTCGCGACATCAAGAAGATTTTCACTGTTCCAGTCAAGTACAAGTACTATATTGTAAGGTTGTCTGCTGCTGTGATAGCTCAGAAGCAGGTACACATACCTTTCGTCCGCGTCCATCGCCTGGTATACACCCGGGTATTTCGCAGTGATCTTAGTGCCCGCCTGGCCTATCACTCTGAAGTACTTATCCAGTATGAGCAGCTCGTGGGTCTTCCTCTGCAGGGCAACATAGCAATCATACTTAGGTATGTATGAAATGCACGAAAGTCCGTTACCCTTGGTCTTGTTCCAGTAACCGGAGTTACTGTAGTTTACATTCACATAGGAAACGTCGGAAAGATTGTCCGCGTTAACGATCGTGAGCTGGTTTCTGCGGCTTTCCCTGCCAACTATGACAAGCTTCCTGTCCTTTGTGTTCAGCGTCATTCCATTGCCGTGGCAGATGTTGATGACTTTTGACTTCGCAACGACAGTGCCTGTTCCGACACGGCTCTTCAGGATCCTTCCCTTCTGATTGCCCGATGATACCAGCAGGCTGTAAGCATAAGTTCCGTCGGTACATCCGCCCTGCACAACAGCATACCCGTTGTAAGGTTCCCCGAGCATTTTTCTCAGGTTGATGCCCAGGCCCAGCGCCGATGCGGTTTTCTTTGTGATCCTGCTGCGGGCTGACGGTCTGATATTATCGAGCTTTCCTTTGCCGATAATGAGATCTCCGCCTTCAGCCTCAGGCCGGCTGCGGTATGCCTCTACCGTGATGCTGTGAGCTGCACCGGTGGGAGCTTTTATGACTGTTTTGAGCGCGGTGCCTCCGGAAATTGTAACTTTTGTTCCGACAGCATTGTTATCGAGGCGCACAATATAATACTCTGCGCCGGCGACCGCTGACCACACAACGGTTATTGAGCCGTCCTCGCCTGCCGCATAGATCTTTATCTCCTGCAGCGCTTCCTCCTCTGAAGGAGCAGGTGTTTCCCCTTCCTGTGTGGCTTCTGCTGCCTCCAGCTGTACAGTATCTGCATTATTATCTGCATTATCAGCAGCGCCTTCAGTTTCAGTATTATCGTCAGCATTCAGATCCGACGGAGCCGGATCAGCCGGATCCCCGTTCATATCGTCGGCAGAAGCATCCGTCATGTCTGCTTCCGAAGCATGTTCAGCAGCATACTCATCTGAATAAGCGGTGTTTTCCTGTGCGGCATCCGCAGCTTCCGCAAATCCGGGCACAGTAAAAACCATCATCACGGTGAGAAGTATTGCTGTTATTCTTTTAATGCTTGCTTTTCCAAACATTTGACAGTTTTTCAGATTACACCATCCTGTTTCAGATGTTCGATTATGCGCTCCGTATTCCTTCCGTCATGGAACTCAATAATCTTTCTGTATTTCTCAAGGTAGTCCTGCCTCTGCGGGGCTCCGTAGTTTTCTTTTACTGCCGCGGTTATATCTTCGCCATTCATCGCCACAGGGCCAAACACGTTATCAAGATTCAGCATGAGCTTTGTGCCTTCGCCGTAATGCGTCATGCACTCATCCTTCTCCGCCCAGTAGAATATGACTTTTGCACCGCGGTAAAAAGCGTCATAGGATATCGACGAGTAATCGGTGATCAGCACTTCAGTGTCCCTGAGTACACCCTCATAGCTGTCAGGAACCACGATCCTCTTGCACATCTCCGCGTCCTCAGCAGCTCCGGTCCTGGCGATATCCGCGAACCTCTCAGCCATCAGCGGATGCGGCAGAATGATGACCTTGTCCTTAAGGTCTGCCGGCACTGAATCATACATCAGACGCATCATTTTGTAGTAATTCGTCTGCGTGATATCTTCCCTGGCCTGGTTGAGCTCCCATCTGCGCCATGTAGGCATGATGACCACACGGTCTGCTCCTTCGTGCCTGAACGCCCTGTCGAACTTGGCCATGCCGGTTATATAGAGATCATCTCTCTCCATGCCGCCGAGCTCGATGAAGTGCTGAGCCTCGAGTTCAGAGGAAACAACTGTCTTGTGGAGCTTCATCCACGGTTTCTTGAGGAAACCGCTCCTGTTCTCCTTGTTGAGCGAGATCATGTAAGTCGGCCCGTGCTGCAGAAAAACGTATGACAGCGGCTCTTTCGTGATCTTGTCCATCGCGGCCTTGTTGGCCACGCGGAGCTGCAGAGCATGCTCCAGCGTCTCAGTCGAGATGAACTTTTCACTCGCGAAGAAGTACTCAAGATGCTTGTCGCTGTCCTTCTCGATGAGGTTCCTTTTATACTTCTCAGGCAGGTCCCTGACTGTCGGTATGGACGTGTCAACAACGAAATACGCGTTGTCATAGCCCATGTCGATCAGCTTCTCATAAAGCACCGACGCGCTCTCTTCGTATTTCGCGCAGTGCTTCTCGTACATGAAGATGATGTCGAGGTCCTTCAGCTTTTTTGCGTTCTTTGCAGCCCTTTCGAGCCTTGCCTGTTCCTCAGGACTGTCATATCTGTTTGTATCACGTACCGTCAGTACAGCCCTGTTGTATTTGTTCTGCCTCAGATAGAATGTTATGCCGTCATGTACGAACAGCGGGCCGTTTCTGTTCTGCCCGACTCGCCTGTCCGCTACTTCATACGCAACGAAGCCTTCGTACTGATCCTTATAGAGCGCTATAAGCTTATTCTGAATGTCGAAACCGGCAGCTATGCTGAGATCGATCTCCATCCTGTAGGTGTTCATGCGGAAGGATCTCGGTCCCGGCAGACCATATCTTTTTCCGAAGCTGATCTTTATGGCATCATCATTGTTCTGCGTGATGATGCGCAGTTCCCGGGTGTCGAGAGGGCCTTTGGCATTTTTATACCTGGTAAGGCAAAGACCGCTCACTATCATGCAGACGTTTTCTTCTTTTATTTTTTTAGTGACCAGCCCTATCCAAGGCTGAGGTGCTTTTCCGGCCATTAAAGACTCCTATTTAGCGTAGAACTCTTTGATCTTATCTGCTATATATTCGACTTCCTCAGGCTTCAGACCGTAATACATCGGCAGCCTCAGCAGGCGCTCGAAAGTATTGGTCGTGTATCTGTCTTCTCCGAAGAATCTGCCGAATCTAGATCCTGCAGGCGCGCTGTGAAGAGGTACATAGTGGAACACGGCAAGTATTCCGTTCTCCTTGAGGAATGACGCGAGAGCCGTTCTCTCCTCGATGTCCTTTGTTTTGATGTAGAACATGTGGGCGTTGTGCGCGCACTCTTCCGGTATTACCGGCAGAACGATGCGGCCTTCATCAGCGAGCGGGCTGAGCAGCTCATAGTAAGCATTCCAGCTTGCGAGCCTGTTCTCGTTTATCATGTCCGCTTCTTCGAGCTGAGCAAGCAGATACGCAGCGTTCATCTCGCTCGGCAGATATGACGATCCCATGTCCACCCATGTGTATTTATCGACAGCACCTCTCAGGAACTTGCTCCTGTCAGTACCCTTCTCTCTGATGATCTCAGCTCTTTCAGCCTTGTCATCGTCTCTGATCAGCAGAGCTCCGCCTTCACCCATGCTGTAGTTCTTGGTTTCATGGAAGCTGTAGCAGCCGAAATCGCCTATGCTTCCGAGGCCTCTTCCCTTGTAGAACGCATTGACACCCTGAGCGGCATCCTCGACAACAAGCAGATTGTGCCTTTTTGCGATATCCATGATGGTATCCATCTCGCAGCCTACGCCGGCATAGTGGACAGGAGCGATGACCTTAGTCTTATCCGTGATCGCTTCTTCTATCAGCTTCTCATCGATATTCTGTGTATCAGGTCTTATGTCTACAAAGACCAGCTTCGCGCCCCTGAGCACAAAAGCGTTCGCAGTCGAAACGAAGGTGAACGAAGGCAGAATGACCTCGTCGCCAGGGCCCACATCAGTCAGGATCGCAGCCATGTCAAGCGCGGTCGAACCCGATGTGGTAAGCAGCGCCTTGTGCGCACCCATCTTATCTTCGATCCATGCGTTACATTTCTTGGTGAACTGTCCATCGCCGCAGATCTTATGCGCATTGATGGCGTCCATAATGTAATCCTGTTCTTTGCCAATATACGGAGGAACATTGAAACTGATCATTTCTCTAATCTCCTTGTATTAATTAAATGATTCAATAAGCGATATTTGCATAAGCGAAGGACGCGCCGCGTAGGAGTCGCTATGAGTCTCGTGAGGAGGCTGCAGGCGGCTGGCTAAGAGCTGACCGGTCGCAAGCGTAGCGCGTCGACACAGCTCTCCAGCCGGCAAAGCCGGACGAACAGAGACTCACGACGACGGAGCGCTAGCGGACGGAGTTTATGCAAATAGCGCAGATTTAGCGATTTCCATACATCTTTTCGTAATACTGCTGATATTCACCGCTGACGATGTTCTTCCACCAGTCTTCGTTATCCAGATACCACTGAATAGTCTTTTTGATGCCATCCTCGAACTTTGTCTCTGGCAGCCAGCCGAGTTCGTCATGGATCTTTGTAGGGTCGATCGCGTATCTCTGATCGTGGCCCTTGCGGTCAGTCACGTATGTGATCAGGCTCTCAGGCTTGCCGAGCTGCTTGAGGATGATCTTTACGACCTCGATATTTGCCTTCTCATTGTGTCCGCCGATGTTATATACTTCGCCTACTCTGCCGTTGTGGATCACAAGGTCGATAGCTCTGCAGTGGTCCTCTACGTAGAGCCAGTCTCTTACATTGAGTCCTTCACCATAGACCGGAAGAGGCTTGTCAGCCGTTGCGTTCGCGATCATGAGCGGGATCAGCTTCTCAGGGAACTGGTAAGGTCCGTAGTTGTTGGAGCATCTGCTGATGGTTACCGGCAGTCCGAATGTTCTGTGATATGCCATAGCCAGCAGGTCTGCCGAAGCCTTCGATGCGGAATATGGACTCGAAGCTGTCAGCGGCATTGTCTCTACGAAGAAGAGATCAGGTCTGTCGAGCGGCAGATCACCGTATACCTCGTCAGTACCGACCTGATGGAACCTCTTCACTCCATACCTGAGCGACGCATCCATGAGCACCTGTGTGCCGAGGATGTTGGTGCGCAGGAACAGGCCCGGATCTTCAATCGATCTGTCAACATGCGACTCAGCGGCGAAGTTGACTACAATGTCGAACTTCTCCTCCGCGAACAGCTTGTCGATCGCTTCCGCGTCTGTAATATCCGCCTTCACGAATTTGAAGTGAGGGTCATCTATGACCGGTGCGAGTGTCTCCAGATTGCCCGCGTAAGTAAGCGCGTCGAGACCTACGATATCATAATCAGGATGCTCTTTGAGCATGTGAAAAACGAAATTGCTTCCGATGAATCCGGCTGCGCCGGTAACGAGGATTTTCATATTATCAGCACTCCTTTGAATTTACAAAAAACATTCAATATATTATACTTAATTACACTTATATTTTCAATTGATACGGCGCATACGGCATCGCTCAGGCATGTCGCAGCGCGGATTAGTAAAAAAGAGGCAAAAAGAATGAAGAAAAAATACATCATATTCCTTCTTATAGCACTTGCACTTATAGCAGCTATGTGCGCATTTATCGTAACAAAGCACAACGACTCCACGGAAATCGTTGTCGAAGAAGAAGCTGATCCTAACGATCTGACAGATTCCGATGATTTCGAGCTTCAGGAGATGGAAGAAGGAAATGGCATTGCTTTCGACGAGGAAGGTGACGGCGCAGTAGTTGAAACAGTAAAGAAAGAGGTTTCCGATTACTACGGTGAGTGGGAAGCCACTTCCGATCAGGCACACTATCTGTACGGAAGCATCGATATAACCGTTAAGGAAGACGGAACCTGGGAAGGTGAGATCACAGAAGAACCTCTCAGCGGCACATGGGAAGACCAGGGAGATCATCTCCATATGAATAATGAGATCTTCAATTTTGACCTTGCATTCAGCAGCGGCGGCAATCTGATGATGATCGATACCGATAATGAAGATCCAATCTACACAGTTCTGACCAAGAAGCAATAGGAGGCCGTCTTTGAAATCTTCCGGAGGTCTCTCAAATACAGTAAGAATCATAAGTACCATTGCGATGCTCGCGATGGTACTTGTTTCGCTTTTTGTATATCACACAAGCGTTCC
This sequence comes from uncultured Eubacteriales bacterium, assembly GCA_900320285.1. GTDB lineage: Bacteria > Bacillota > Clostridia > Peptostreptococcales > Anaerovoracaceae > Crickella. Next base: position 23,749 of record ONRQ01000004.1, on the reverse strand, counting down.
GGGACTGCTTCTGTTTTTCGCGTTCATCGCGTTCTACGTACTGCTTCCGGGATTGCTTATCGTCCGTCTGGCCGGATTCAGCTCCGGTCACGCGTCCGCTGATCTGCTGGTATCTTTCTTTGCCGGCTGGTCGCTTGTCGTTTTAGAGTATTTCATCACTCAGGCAACCGGCCCGAGGATCATGCTCTATGCCCTGGGCCCCGTGCTTTCCGCTCTGTATATATGTCTTATAGCAGGAGGAAGACGAGGTCCTCTTCTTATCCGCAAGGTATCTCTTACTGACATTCCTGCGGCATTCTATCTGTTTATGGCTCTGCTCATGGCCTATGTATTCATGTTTACGCAGTTCCAGTACATGTCGCCTGAATACGCACAGAACGTCCATGTCAGCCTCGACAAGGCATATCAGATGAGCCTCATCGGCTCCCTCTCGCACGGATACCCTTTGGTCGATCCGCTCGTGGCGGGCAGGATAGTCCACTACCATATATTCTCGCAGATATTGCTGGCAGTCCCGGTCATACTCTTCGGCATGGCTCCGGACTTCCTGGTCATGTCGTGTACGCCATACCTTACGACTGCGCTCATGGGCATTTCCATGTACGCAATGTTCAAATGCTTCTGCAGAAGGCAGGACAGAGCCGGTGTGTATGCGCTCTCCTTCCTTCTGTCCAACGTATTCATAGGCAGGAGCATTTCTACTTCATACATGTTCAGGATGCTTTTCATCAACGAGAACTACGCCGGTTTCTCGGCAGCCTGCATAATTGCTGCTGTCATCGTGCTGAATGTATATTTCCGGCAGCCGGAGAGAACTAAAAAGGTGCGTTCCGTTGTGCTGCTGACTGTACTGACCATGCTGCTCACAGGCATCAAGGCCCCACTCGGGCTTGTGCTTGCAGGCGGCCTTATAGGCACATTCCTTCTCGGAATCATACTCAGAAGGGTCTCCTTTAAAGAAGCTCTTATGCCTACACTCTTCCCGTCAGCAGGATTTTTCTTCGTGTACCAGTTCCTGCTTGCGCTGAACGGGTCCAACGGAGTCGGCGGTGATTCGATCTTCGCCTTCGGAAAGATCGTCGGAGTATGCTTCTGGAAGTCCGACGTGACAAAGATTCTCAAGGGAATGGGTATTCCTTCCACAGTTAGACTTATGATTATCCTGGTACTCTTCCTGATCGTCTTCTTTACGATCTACGCTCTGCCGTTCGCGATCGGATATCTCCGCGAGCTCATACTTGTCATCAAGGGAGATAAGGATTACGACTTCGCGAAGGTAACTGTTTATGCGTCGGCATTCGTGGGATTCGTAGCGATGATGCTGCTGAGGTACTCAGGCCACAGCCAGGTATATTTCGGTGTCGCGACTCTCATATTCGCTCCTCTGATAGTATTCTGGTTCTTTGAGGATAAGGAGGAGATCACAAGCAAGTTTATTTCTGCGCTTCTTGTTCTCTCAAAGATATGGTTCTTCGCCGTGCTCATACTGACGACAGCAACCCTCGCGATGTGCTACAGAGACACATTGCCGGCTGTGATGAAGCATGCCGACCCGGCCTCAACTTACGACAAGTACAAGACACTGTCGGCTGAAGAGTACGAAGCAACAAAGTGGATCAAGCAGAACACCCCTGAGGATGCCCTGTTCGCAACTCAGATGTACAAGTCCATGGGCGGCAAGGATTATTCCATCGTCAACAGATGGCACCACTGCCACTTCATGTATGCTGCATACGCAATAAGGAATTTCTATCTGGAAGGCTCAGGCTACACCTTTACCGATGTCGAAGCCGAAGAGCGCCGTGAAATGATAAAGAATACAGACAAGCTGTATGATCCTGAAAGCGAAACCCGCGGAGACGACGCCCGCGAACTCGGAGTTGATTATGTAATGGTGACACAAAAAATCTACCCAACTCCTGATCTGAGCTCGGCAGATTATGAAAAGGTCTTCTCCAACAAAGACGTGGATATTTACAAAGTCAGACAGTAAAAAGCTTTCTGACCAGATACATAACAGCTTCTAACCAGCGCTGTCCTCAGCATGGGACGGCGCTTTCTTTATAAAATAGAATGTCATGATCGCAAATACGAACGACAGTATTGCCAGCAGCACGGTATAGAGGACGCAGGCGCCTCTTATGCCATAAGCTGAAACAGCTCTGTTTGCTGTCAGTCCGGCCAGTACTGCAAGCACTATGTATCCCGCGGTCAGATGCTTCTGGAATCTCATGACAGTGATGACTACGGCAAAGAAGTTGACCAGAGCAAGCATGCCGCCTCCTATCATGAGTATCGCCAGGTCGATTTTGTAAGCCGAAAGATCTGCATGATACATGATCCCCAGCACTGGGCATCCTATCGTGAGAGCCACAGCTATAGCCAGCAGAGTGATCGCCAGTATGACAAAGATCTGTCTGACTACGATCTTTGTGAATCCCTTTATCTCTGAATCCTCCCATTTATGAGCCAGATCCACCAGTATCGGATTGAAGATAAAGTTGGCGAAAAGGCCGATCGCAAATACAGGCATGAATATGAAGTTGTAGCAGGCCTGGTCAGTGTCGGTCATGCAGGCATCGATAGCGTATTTCGGCGCATTGCTTACATACAGAAGCATGAAATAGCCTGCGAACAGCGGGAAGCAATCGATGAATATCTTCAGTATATTTTTCCAGTTGAACCTGAACTCAAGCTCTGCGAAGTCTTTCATGACCGCAAGGCTGGAAGTCAGGAAAGCTATGATCACCGCGACAAGCCATACTGTCATCGAGAGCGCCATGTCGTGAGTGATCGCGAGCGCGATCATGAAGGCCACCATGCCTATGAAGGTCCTGTAGAGATTGGTCTTTGCTGAAACATCAAGTCTTCCGACCTGCTGGTATCTTCCGAAGTATACTTCCGAATAAGCCTCCACAACCTTTACCATGCAGACCATGAACACTATGTATGCCTTATAGCCCGAATAGCCGCGCCATTTAAAGCAGACTACAGTGTAGATCACACTTGCGATAATTGTTATGACACAGGCAACTACTCTGTGCGAGTGATAGTCAGTAAAGCTGAGCTCCTCGTTTACATCGCTCACCTGATACTTTCTCACGCCGTATTCTCCGACGTAATACATAAGGCTTCCGACTGCATACGCGATCGAAAACACACCGGCATCCTCGAGCCCGTTGGTTCTGGTAATCACCAGAAGGACTATGGCAGACTGAAGCGCGAAAAGAAATGCCGACATCGTGTTCCAGATGTAGCTGTCGCGCATTATATTATTCGAATTTACAAACAGTTTCTTCAGTCCGTTCATCGTTTCAGCTATTAATTATGTCTGCCATATACATCAAAGAAGCGTCCCGCGCTGGAGACGCTTCTTTGCTTTATTTTACTTAATGATTAGTGTACGAATACCCTTGTGTACTTAGGGATCTTATTGTAGATCCACTTTGCGTTAGGCATCTGGTTTCTTGCGCATGCGCCTGATTCAGGCCAGCCGACTTTCGGCCATCTCTTCTGTACACCGTGTACCGAGAAGTACTTTGTGACATTCCACAGTGGTGTTCCGTGCTGGCTCTTGAGCTTACGGTTGATCTTTGTGGATCCTGTAGCTGTAGGCATTGAAGCCTTTCCTGTTGATACAGGGAGTGCAGCCATTACCTTGTTCTTGAGGCCGTATCCGTTTGCAGTCACAATTCTCCACTTGCCGCTTACCTTCTTGAAGATATACTCTTTCTGCGAGAACAGGTTGACCCAGATCATGTACTTTGAAGTTGCCTTCTTGATACCACGGTCATTTGCATACTGCTCTGCCTCTTCAACAGTATAAGCCGGCTGTGTATTCTCACCTCTCTTGTTCTTGATAGCAGTGATATGCGGTGAAAGCTTAGCCTTAACTCTGATCTTCATTGTATGGAAAGTTCTGACCTTGCCATCCTTGCACTGGTAGTCGAAGATGTACTTACCATTTGTGAAGCCTCTTGCATAGACTACTGCGCCCTTCTTGATATTGATCTTCTTCTTGCCGCCGGAGTGGCTGGTAAGTGTAGCGCCGCCCTTGAAAGTGAGCTTGTAGTACAGAGTCTTTACGATATCACCTGTTGTTGTTGATTCAGCCAGGACTTTACCGTTTGCGTCCTTTGCACTGATCGTATAGGTGAAGCGGTCCTTGCCGTCAAGGTTGCCGGAGTACTTTTCGCCCTTGCCTTTGTTTAAAAGATTGATGATATCCTTTTCTGAGCCGACTTTGTGTGTCAGTGAGGTACCGCTTGTGCTGCCGTATAATGCACCATTTACCTTGATCTCATACTTGGATGCACCAGGAACTGCATTCCATTTGAGGACTACAGTCTTGTAGCTGGACACTTTTCTGAATGCAGGAACCTGACCAGGAGCTGTTGTGGCTTTTGCCTGACCAACCTTGTTGCTGCCTGAGAAAAACTCAAATGTATAATCAGTTGCTGCAGTAAGGCCTGAAACTGTGCAGGAATTGCCTGTAACGCCCGCCAGTTCTCCACCGGCATATTTGATTGTAAGAGTCTCTCCGGCATCAAGCGTTTCTGCCCATGACATCTGTACAGAACTTGCTGTTACAGCGCCTACCGTAATGGTAAGACTCGCTACATTAGCCTGTTCAAGTGTTACTTCTTCCTCAGCCGGAGCAGCTTCTTCAGCTGCTTCTCCCTCAGCCGGAGCAGCTTCTTCGGCTGCTTCTCCTTCAGCCGGAGCAGCTTCTTCTACTGCTTCTCCCTCAGCCGGAGCAGCTTCTTCTACTGCTTCTTCTACAGGAGTTGTTTCGCCTTCAACGACAGCATCTCCTGCCTCACCGTTTTCAGCGTCTGCTTCTTCAGACTGCATTTCGACTTTTGTGCCCTCAGCAGCTTCTTCGTCGTCTGTCGCAAATGCGAACATCTCGACAGGACCCATCACAACGAAGAGAGCAAATGCCATAAGGATCGCAAGAATTCTTTTACGCATGTTTGATTCCTTCTCTTTCTTTTTTAGTAATAACGATTGTTCTGTAAATATTAACAGATGTTAAACAAAGATATTATATCAATTAATAAAGATGCTAGTCAACCGAGACAACTTTGTAAATCGGTATATCTGTTACCTCATCGACCTGCTCGAAAACTATAGTTTTATCCTCGCTTCCGTACCACTTATTGTAGTACTCAAGCAGCATGTCTTTTTTGTACTTTCCGAACATGAGCGCATCCGGATTGTCTATGAGATCCTTCACCGGGTTGCTCATACCGTGCTCCGCAAGAAAGTTAAGCCTAGAAGGTGTCATTGCTTCCCATCCGCCGGTGTTGGTGCAGTTGTCCTGCATCTTTGCAGGGGCCAGCGGGTCAAGATATGTTGCAGGCCATTTCTGAATAGGTGTAGGCATGATATAGAACTTGTCAGGGTGGCTCTCAAGATAAGCTGTGACTTCTTCGCTCGCAACTGTATCTATATTATGAGCCGCTTTCGCTTCTTCTATCTTTACAGCTTTAGGGAAGAGCGTCAGCAGCGCCGCGGCCGCAAGTATGCAGAGCAGGCGTCCTGACCATTTGCGCCACGCTTTTCTCTCAGGTTCCTTGCCCTCAGCCATAATAACGTAGAGCAGCCAGAACGTCGCGCTCACATCGGCCACATAGAACGCCCGGTAATTGGTCCTCTGCATGTAGTAAATAGTTATGTAGAGGGCGACCGTGAGCGCGCCTATGAGCGGTATGTATATCCAGCTCTTAGGTCTTACAGCCAGCAGCATGAATACGCATATAAACGCAAGCGCTATGATATGCATGCCGGTAAAGCTGCGTTCCTTCAGAGCCTTAAGTGTCTTTTTTACAAACTTCTTAACGGCTTTCTCCACCGTCATATACGTTGAAAGAGCCGGCGCGTTGATTTTGTTGATGGTCTTTAGATTCTCAAGCGATGCGGCTCCGTCATAGTCGAGCACGAACCTGTCGATAGTGAGTATGTCGTTCTCGCTGATACCCACCGCGTCATACTCATCCTTGAATTTCTCGTAGTTATCGACCAGCGGATAATCCGTGATCTTGATGCGTTCCGCCTGATACTCCCTTGCCAGAGCGAGCTCAGGAGTTGATGCGTTCATGCGGTCTGACTGCATGTCGAAAGGATATGGCACTACGAGCAAAGCGACTATTACCAGGATCAGACCAATCTCCAGTACCGGCTTTTTGCCCTTGAAGTACTCTTTTCCGTTAAGTATCCACCAGACAAGCATGAACAGACATATGTACGATAGTGCCGGGAACATGCCCATCTGCCTGTATGACACTCCGATGAAATACAGCAGGAAACCGCCAATATACGCCAGAATGTTTTTACGTCTTGTATAGGCATCAGCCACATACAGAAGTCCGGAAGCCATCAGCAGAGCCGAAGTCTTGGTGAACTGTATGGCACTGTAGTGATCAAAAGAGAAGAAAGCTATCACTACAGCAGCCAGCAGCCACTCGGTGACCTCCCTGCTTCGTTCGATGAGTACCCTGTACACAGCAGTGAACGCTATGCACGACATTACTATCTGTGAAAGCATGAATATATTCACACCGGTAAACATCTTCTGCAGCACTATGAGCACACGGCACAGATAGTAATTGACGAAGCCTACGTACGGATAGCCCTCGGCAATCTTGCAGGCTATTGAGTAGTCATCATTTGTCTCGTAATACATCGGCGCAAAGTGCAGCACAGCAAACAGGATCGCCAGATTGACGGCAATCGAAATCAGCCAGAATGCCCATGCGCGGTTCTTCTTCTTTTCTGCAGTTGTTTCTACAGCGTTATTTGCACTGTGTTTTTCCGTGTAATTATTATCTTCCATTGTGTTATCTAGTGTATTGAACAATACGGCGCAAGCGGTCGGAAACATATCCTACCCGACTCGAGCGGAATGTCGACTTTGAGCAATATTATCGCTCTATAATAAAGTAACTGCCTAAAGCTCTAACAAAAGGTAGCATAAAACGATGAGCGTCTGATACCGGGTGGGATATGTTTCCGGCATCAGCTTGCGCCCTTTTATCGCTTTATAGCGTATAAATCAATACGCCGGCAATGATTATAAGATTGCCTATCAGCTGCTTTCTGTTGAACTTCTCCTTGAGCAGGAAGTACGACAGCAGCATTACGAATACGTATGTGAATGTGTCGATGACCGAGCCATACCTCATGTCGACCTTCGTGAACGCCCATGTGTTGACGAAGAGCACGGAGAACGCGATGAAGTAAGCCGTGATCACGCGCCAGTTGAGGTACTCGTAGATCCAGCTCTTGTGCTCCATTTTGGCGCTCTGCTTGAGCAGCACCTGCGAACCCGCCGAGAAGAAGGTCGCGATGAAAAGCATCAGCAAGTAGATGTTCATGCTGTCTCCCTCCCTTCCTCGTCATAGTTCGTGTTGAGGGTAACTATTATTACTCCCAGAAGCACTACTGCAAGTCCGATAATGTTCTTCAGGTTGAGATGTTCACTGTATATGGTAACCGCCCAGATCTGCCCCCAGATCAGATAAACGCTCCGGTTTGCATAGGCGACATGCAGGCTGATGTTCTTGATGACTATCTGCCACGCTAGCGCGTATACTACGCACACCATAAGCATTGCAAACACAAAAAGATACAGGCGCGGGTTGGTGAAGCCGCCTGCGTTATACGCGTTGGCGGCCGCCTTGGCAAATACGCCTGTAAAAGAGAACACCATTATGCATAAGTGAAGAAGTCCGTATGTCTTTACTTTTTCCATAAATCCTTCATTGGAGTCCCGTCAGCGCAGATCGCTGCGTAGATCTCGTCCATGACACCGTTCACGATCTGCTCATCGTCAGTACGCGCTATCAGGTGTCCTATCCTGGTGGTGCCGTTGTGCATCTGCTCAACAGTCTGACCCACCTTGTAGTCAAGAACGATATCATAACCGCGGGCTCTTATCTTGTCAATGGCATCTTCGTCTATAGAAGTTATGGTGCCGTCAACCGGGCTCATCAGCAGCTTGGACATGCAGGCAGTCCTCTTATCGGATATGCCAAGATCGTCCATTTTACCGAGAGAATTCTCTATCATCTTCTCGTAGAAGTCGAAGCCGTAGTAGATCGATATGAGTTCAGGGATGCCCGTAGCACCGGCTCTGCCGCCCATCTCGATGATATATACATTCTCTCCGTCCACAAACACGTCAGAGTTGAACGCGCAGTTATTGAGCCCGAGCGCCTTTACCGCCAGAGTCACCTGCTTGTCGATCTCCGCAAGCACCTTTTCACTGTTGCGGTACGGGAACGAATGCCCCGCCGGGATCGTGGCGCCTTTGAACTTGTACGTGTATTTCGTGTGAGGAGCGATGAGCATGACCTCGCCGTCCTTGACCATGCCGTCGACGCCTATCTCCTTGCCGTTAAGCTTCTCCTCAACGAGCACATAGCTCTTGTGGGAGTATCCCACGGCCGCCTCATAAGCCTCCTTCAGCTCTTCCCTGGAATCCACCACGTTGATACCGCGGCTTCCCGAGCTGTCCACGCACTTAACGACTACCGGATATCCTATCTCTTCAGCTGCGGCATATGCCTCATCGAGGCTCTCGGCTTTAATGAATTTCGAAGCCGAAACTCCGCCGGCTGCGAAGGCTTTCTTCATTTCGTACTTGTCGCAGGCCTTGACGGCAGCTTCTTCGGATATGCCTGCGAGGCCCATCGCCTCGTTTACATGACCAATCGTAGCAACGGCTACGTCTGTGCCTGAAGTGCAGATTCCGCTTACACCTTCCTCTTTGCAGACCTTAAGGATGGCTTCCTTGTCTATTGTGTTGATGTAGCAGACCTTGTCTGCATCCGAAAACCCCGGATAATTGCCCGGTATACTCGAAACTATTGTATAAAGTCCCATGCGCTTAGCCGTTCTTATCAGCGGCACCTGATACACGCTTGCGCCGAGTATCATGATCTTCTTCATCAGTCTACCCCTTTTTTGTCATCGAACCCCACAGTCTCGCGTATTATGTACTGCGGAGTTTTGTTCAGTATAAGTATTATTTTTCCCAGATACTCTCCCACGATTCCGAGCACCATCAGCACTATTCCGAAGAACAGGGCCATGACGCACATCGTCGATGACCAGCCTACAGGCAGATCAGGCGACAGTATCTTGTTGATGATTATGTAAATTATAAACAGTATGCCCGCTATGAATGAGAACGTTCCTACGAAGAACGATATCCTCAGCGGCACCACCGAGAAGTTCCAGTACGCGAGCCACAGCTTGAGAAGTCTTCCGAATGTGTAGCCCGAATGTCCGGTCTCGCGCGCGAAGTGCTCGATCTCCACCATTCCGATATTGTGCGTGACTCTGTAGAAAATCGCGTCCACGTACGGATTGAATGTGTCGTACTTGATGACCTCGTCCCTTACTGCCTTTGTGATGATCCAGAAGTTGCTGGACTCTATCTCCTTAGGCCTCTCGAGCATCACTCTCGAAGTGACCTTGTTGATCTTCGATGTGAGATTCTTTATAGGTGAATTGTGCCTGACCGGATATACACCGTACACCATGTCATAGCCTTCTTCTATCTTATGTACCAGCTTGAACATCTGCGACGGGTGTGTCTGCAGATCATCGTCCATTCCCATCACGTAATCGCCCTCAGCGAAATTGAGCGCCGCCATGAGAGCGTTGTGCTGACCGAAGTTGTGCATCAGATTGGCGCCTTTAACGCACGGATAGTCCTCGTGCAGAGCCTTGATCTCATCGTATGTTCCGTCTGTTGACCCGTCGTTTACGAGCACGAATTCGCAGTCATAGCCGTCGTTCTTCGCAAACTCTTCGAGTATCATCTCGACTTCCTTGCGGATCGTATTCCTGGAATAGTAGCAGGGGATTACTATTGATATAAGCATTTATTTGTCTCCTTCCTGCTTTTTCTTTTCACCGTATACTTCCCTGACAACGTACTGCGGGTAATTGCCCATCGTCAGGAACACCCGCCCGACGTATTCTCCGACAATGCCGAGGGTCAGGATTATGATGCCCGCCAGAATGATCATGGTCATCATCGTGGATGTCCAGCCGGCGATCTTCGTCTTGCTGATTATCTTGCGGACCAGCAGCCATATGAGTCCCAGGACTCCGCATGCCGTTGTGAACACTCCGAATCTCTGTGCCATCTGCAGCGGCACTACGGAGAATCCGGCGATATTGGACCACAGGCTCAGCAGCTTTTTGAGCGTATAACCTGACTGTCCGTAAGCGCGGTCAAAGTGCTGAATAGGCACGCTTGCGATGCGGTCGGTAGTGACCGTTCTGAGGATCAGCCCCTGCATCTGAGTATAATGCGCAGGGTATGTTATGATGCTGTCCCTTACATATTTCTTCATGCATACGAAGCTCGAAGTCTTCATGTCCTTCGGCTTGCCGATGAGGATCCTTACAGTCGTGTGAGTGAACCATGAGCCGAAATTGCGGAAGCCCGAATGCTTCTTGTCGTCATAGTAACCGTAAACGACGTCGTGATCGTCATCGAGTCCTCCCAGCATGGTCTCGAGCTGGGACGGATGCGTCTGCCCGTCATCATCCATAAAGATTATGACATCGCCGTCCGCGTAATTCAGTCCGCATATGAGGGCATTGTGCTGACCGCCGTTGTGCGCCAGGCAAACTGCCGTTACATAATCATGGTCTTCAGCCAGAGCTTTCAGCTCCCTGGCCGTCTCCCCGCCGTCAGGCGAGCAGTCATCGACCAGCACAAATCCGAAAGGCGTCTTTCCCAGCCTCTCCATCTCAGCCGCGGTCTCTTCGACCACCGCCCTGATCGTATGCGATGATTTGTAGCATGGTATTACTATTGAATATTCTGTCTTACTACTCACTTCAGTTACTTTCGCCTCTCATATATTCTTCAACAACTTTTCTGAATTCTTTAAACACTTCTACTCCTGCATCATCCATTGAGTCAGGATGCCACTGCAGTCCGTAAACAGGAAGCTTTTTATGCTCATATGCCTCGATGTGACCGGTTTCAGGATCCCATTGTGTAGCATAGAGTCCGTCGCCAAGTTCATCGACACACTGGTGGTGATAATGATATGTTGATGCTTCGGTGCCCAGAAGGTCATAAAGCCAGGTTCCCTCTGCTATCCTTACTGTTCTGTATTCTTTATGCCAGCCCTCATCCATGTGTTGTATGGTCGTTCCTCCAAGCACATTGTTGACAAGCTGCTCTCCGCGACATATGCCAAGGACCGGTTTTTCCGCTTCAATAAACATCTGTACCGCGGCAAACTGGAACCTGTCCTTATCTACATCCGTATCCTTTGTCTTAGGGTGTCTCTCCGCTCCATACATGCTAGGTGTCACACTGTGGCCGCCGGGTATTACAATCGCATCGTATTTATCGACATCAAGATCTTCGATAAGACCGATCCTTTCAACATCAAACCCCGCTTTTTTCATATACTGCTGAACTCGTTCCGCATCCTCTGTATCGTAGTCGCATATGACAGCGACCGGGGCCCTTTCAGTTGATGGGATCACTTCCTCTTCTTCCGATATTGCTGTCTTGCCGTGGCCATAAAGATAACCGCCAATCGCAGCTATCACTATCAGCATCAGTGCTATGAGAGCGGTCAGTATCCTGTTTCTGCCTGCTCTTTTATCTGTCATAAAATATCACTCTTCCCACTCACAGATATATCCGAAATGTTCTTGCGAATAGAACCACGGTGATCCCTGATTGCTCTTGGAATTGCCGCTCTCGCATATGTCATTCCATTTCATATACTCGCCTGAGTTGTCCACAGGTTTAGTGGTCTGGATCTCCATATAATCCTCTCCATGCTCAGGGTCATTGCTCTCATTGTTATTAGGCTGTGTATTTTTTCCCTGTTCCCAGTTTGTATATCCGGCAAAATCCTCTTCAGTCAACCACTTCCAGGCACCTTCCTGCTCGCGGTCCGTACCGCCGAGCCAATAGTGGTACTTCTTAAGCCCGCTGTCCTCAAGAAGCACCTCTATGAACGCCTGCTCATCTGCATTCGTTATTGTTGCCAGATGACCGCCTTTTGCCTCGCAGGCGTCCTTTGCAGCATTCCACGACATGGACTCATTATATACCTCATAGTGTCTTCCTTCGAATTCAATGGCAGATTCCGGGATAACAGCCGGTACCTTGTCCTTGTGCAGGTTCAGCACGATCACAACTCCTCCGATGATAGCTGCTATCAAAACTACTGCTGCTGCAATGATCAGAACTCTTTTGTTTCCTGAAGTAATATCTGAAGCAGCTGCTTCAGTTGCTTCAGGCGGAGTATAAAGCTGTTCCCTGTGTTCAGGCTTTTTATAAGAAGCAGGAGCATATACAGTTTTTGTTCTTTCAGGCTCCACAGTCACAGGCTTCGGTTCCTGTACTTTTTCATTTCCGGTGTTCAGACCTATAGAATCCTCCTGCACAGGGGCAGCATCGAATTTCATTCCGCAGAACCTGCAGAACTGAGCATCATCACCTATTTGTTTTCCGCAATACTTACAATACTTAGCCATTTCTTTCTCCCGCTTATTCTACCAGCGTTTCGTCACCATCCCTGACGCATATCCAGCCTGATTCGATCCTCATCCAGTCGCCTGACATCTCAAGGCATACGACAGGACTGCCCTTTTTCAGCAGTGCATCAGGATAATCTTCAGAATTGTAATAATCTTCACCTGCGAGTTCATCACGGGTAAGCTGTCTATAGTCCTTGCCCGGACCTTCCCTTACCTTAAGCACCGCCTGGGTATAATACACTTCATCAACAATATAATATGGATCTTCGTAGCCCTCGTCCGCGGCTTCTTCAACAGGATACTCTTCTTCATATGACTCGTCATAATACTCATCCTCGAAGGTTTCCTTTGGCGATATTACAGATATAACTATTATGCCAATAGCAAGAACAAGAGCAGCTGCGATTCCGATAATAATAATATTGCGAGTGTGCTCTTTTTCCTTCTTCTGTCTTTGGCGTTTATCCTGTTCAAGCGCATTAAAGTCTGGATTCATTATCTCTTTTCTGAGAAATCCGCATGAATGGCATGCATCCTCTTCATCCAGATTGATCGCACCGCATGAGCAGGTCCAGATGCCCTCGCCTACTGTCGGTGCATAATTATGTTCAAAACCGTATTTCAGGCGGTACTGCTTTGCAAGCTGTTTATCTCCGTCCAGACGGCTTTCAAGCGGTGCTGCTTCTTCAATGACACTCACCTTAGGGGCGTTTTCACGCCATTCATTCCCTGAAGAATCCACCACAGCGGTAACAACGGCATTCAACTTTTTTCCCCTGTTATCCTCAAGAGGAATACTAATATCATCTCCGGCAGTATTATCACGGTACAGGCGCAGATTGTCATAGACAAATGCAATGGTTTCAACCAGCCTGTTGTAATTATCCATCGTCTGGATCATGACCTCTACCGCAGAAATCTGTCTGAATGAAATGCTCTTAAGTTTCAGCTGGGCAAACAGTCTTCCGTTGTAATTATCCTGAAGCAGATTGCCTCCTGTAATCACCACCGGCAGTCCGACAGAGTAAGTCTGCTGATCCAGTTTGTATAATATTTCAAATCGGCTTGCCATAAAGATCTCCTTTTATAATGACGGCAACTCCTGCTGGCTTACCATGTTCTGCCATTTATCGATCGCCAGATCCCCCATCGTCTGAAGATCCTGTACCATTGCCCCCAGTTCATTGAGCATTACGTCTGTTTCCGGTGTAGGCTCACTTTCAAATGCATACAGTGCTGAATTGCCCCACAGTGACCGTGGCCCCTGACCGATGCTTATCGGTGACGAACTGACATCCTTTGCAAATACTCGGATAAGAAAAGTCTTCTTTATGCCTGAATATATAATCACTGCTCCTATTACGATAGCAAAGACCCCGATCATTATCATCCTGCTTGAGTACTTTCCCAGAGAAATCATAAGATAAAGTGCGATGAGTATAATTATGCCTCCAAGTATTATTCTTCCGGCATCAAAGTTTATGCCTCTGTGGCATCTGAGGCCCGATACAGATGAAAGCGTCACTTCCTGACTGTAGCGACTGTTTGCGCCAAAAGAATTGAACATCATTCTTTTGTTTGTAACCGTCAGATAACCCTTTACGCCTTTGACATCAACACAATTGTATCTTTTTACAACGATTTCCCCCTCGGCAAGGACGATATTGTCTACTTTACCTGCTACTGATGCTGAATAAGCGCCGGATGTTCCGCGCATATCGGAGTTGCTTATTGAGCTGGAACTCATCCTGTTTACCGCAGGCCTTTCATTCCGGACCGGTGCTGCCGGCTCACTCTCAATAGGCATTCCACAGTGAGGGCAGAAATCTCTCGCGTTCCCAATATCCTTACCGCAATGTTCGCAAAACATTATGACCTCCTTATAACAGCAGTGATACTACGCCCTTATATATTCATTGAATCTGAAGACAAACGGTTCGCCTGCTATAGTTGTTACTATGGACTCTCCTATCCTCAGGTTATTGATATCTGCATCTTCGATAACATATGCTTCTCTCAGCTGCTCAGAAATACCCTGATTCTGAACGCTGGACATAAAGGTCTGCTTTTTTATGTTTTTCCCAGACAGATTCTTTATGAATTCTCTCGACAGGCTGTCATTTATCCTGAAAGCATATGTAGTACCGAATCCCGACAGCATGCTTCTGCCTACGTCCTCTCCGTATGCAGCGATCACCTGGTTGATATTCTGTATTCCCACGAAGAATTTTGCTCCCAGGCTCCTGCCGAAGTTGATGCCATCGTCCATGTGTGTCAGCTTTGGGAGCAGGCGGAACTCATCTATGAAGAAATAAACATTTCCTTCATTCTCCTTGCGGCTCAGAGCCTCCTTTATCGCCAGATCTATCAGCAGCCTGTAGATAGGTGTAAGGACTTCCCCGAGGCCGAGATCATACTCGATAAATACAACTTTGCCGCCCTTGTTCTTTACGATTTCACGAAGGGAGATCGTCCCGGGTTTCTTGAAGTTTCCTACAAATACCTCTCTGACTGCCTGCTGGAGTTCAGACAGCACACCGAGAGTCTGACCAGATGTCTCATCATCTATGTATGACTGCATGGCCTTCAGATCCTTGTGCTGCTCAAGCACTCCCTTCATCAGTCCCGGCGTCATCATATCAAGGTAAGCCCGCAGAGACTTGTTGTTGCGTCTGTCCTTCAGAGATTCCGTCCTGAGTATGTGGAGTATAAGTGCATACAACAGGTCTCTGGCAGCATTCGGGAAAAAAGGCTGTGTTGATCTTTCTGTCTTCTCTGCGAATATGGATTTTGTGATTTCAGAAACGTTTTCCTCGATCCTGTCATCCGCAGAGATCTCATTGAAGATATTCCAATAATTGACCCCGGATTCACCGGTTGCTCTTTCGTCATTGCTTATTACAATGTCACCGGGTGCATAAAACTCCTTATAATAATCACCTTTTGTATCAAAGATGATCGCCACATCGTTCTCGCCCAATATGCGCCTTGTGTTTCTGATGAAGCAGTTCATCGCATTGGTTTTTCCCGTGCCTATACCGCCCAGGAAAAGCATATGCCTTGACAGGAGCTTTTCACCGATAGGGATGAATAACGACTCACCACGTATATTGGTTCCTGGCATCATATACAGAGGATTCTTATCTTTATAGTCGCATCTATCAGAAAGATGATCTCCGAATATCGGCATCTCTGAATTGACATTTCTAACAATTGCCATGGTTCAAGCTCCTATTTAGTATGAGTATCCTTGTCTTCTCTCTTCGTCTTCAGATTCATTCTCTGAAGGAGCTGTCGAAGGTTCCTGCTGATTATACTGTGGGGCCAGATCCGCCGGCGATTCTTCAGCAGCTTGTGCCTGCTCTGATGCCTGCTGCGATGCAAGCTCGGCTGACGACTCTTCAGCAGCTTGTGCCTGCTGC
Organism: uncultured Eubacteriales bacterium; assembly: GCA_900320285.1. Lineage (GTDB taxonomy): Bacteria > Bacillota > Clostridia > Peptostreptococcales > Anaerovoracaceae > Crickella. Next base: position 7,790 of record ONRQ01000004.1, on the reverse strand, counting down.
GATGCAAGCTCGGCTGACGACTCTTCAGCAGCTTGTGCCTGCTGCGGTGCAAGCTCGGCTGGCGACTCTTCAGCAGCTTGTGCCTGCTGTGGTGCCTGCTCTGATGCCTGCTGCGGTGCAAGCTCGGCTGGCGACTCTTCAGCAGCTTGTGCCTGCTGTGGCGCCTGCTCTGATGCCTGCTGTGGAGCAAGCTCATCAGGGCTCTCTTCAGTCTCGCTATTCCGTTGATCTCCGGCGAAAGGAACTTCACTCAGCCGCTGCCATTTTTCGACTTCCGGGTCCTCCACAGTCGGAGAATCTTCTCCATAGGTCTCTGGCTGATCTGTAAGATCAAGCTGTTCAGGCCATGTTTCGGGATTGCGTCCTCTCATTTCTTTGTCCCCTTCTGATTGTTCACCATTCTGTTCCGGATTCTCTTCAACAGCCTGATTTTCATTTGCTCGGATGCCATGTTGTTCGTCATAGCTCTCAGCCATTTCGTTATGAACGAGAGCTTCCATCTCCGGATTTACTTCTATATCTGTTCCGTTGTAGCTGTTCTTGAGAGTATTATTAATATCTTTCTCAAAATCATCATATCCGAATTGTTCTCTTGCTTCATTCCAGGTTGCCTGGAAGCCGTTTTCCTCGACATCTGCTTTGTAGGCATCTGCTGTTTCATCAGGTCCGAAGTTTTTTAGATTCTGATCGACTATTTCCTGTGTCTGGATTTCCGAAAACTTATGCGCGTCCCTTTCCGTTGACTGGAAATAATAAAGATGATTTCCATGATCAGGATCCAGACCGCTAAGATACTGAGAACCATTTCTCTGAACACCATTCTTATCCGTAACCTCCGAAGGCGTGAAGCCGTTTGCCCGATACTCATCTATGAGTTCTTTGTTCGGATGATCGATAGTGCCATCAACACACTGGTTTTGCCAGGCGTGTATATTCTCATGCAGTACAGTTTCGAGAGCTTTATAATTTGAATCCTTAAAAGGAACATCGATGGACTGGCCGCAAACATTAGCGTGCAGCATATCGTTTGTAAAGATATCTTTATTGATTTCTATTACACTTCCATGCTGGCGGCCGAAAGTATCGGGGCTCATATCTGCAAATTTTACTTCGCATGAACCTTTTTCACCCATTGATGCAGCTGCCCGGTTTACAGTCTCCTGCAGAAGCTGCCGCCGGGAACTCTCGTTGAGTCCACTCCACACTTCGCCTCTGTACATTCCAAACAGATCTCTGTCGCTTAGCTGGCCGTAGGCTGTAGGATGATTCCCATATCCGGGGTTAAGCATTCTATCTAAGAAGCTCATCTTCTTCCTCTCCAGATCCTTCTTGTTCCTTTGTCCTCATCCTGAAGATAAAGGTTCATAGTCAGCAAAGCATCGAGGAAGTTATTGTCCCCGCGAATAGCCATTATTGCGTTGACACAGTATGTGCCTATCCAGAGATCGGAAATCTCCTCATTATTGACCCATTCGATTAAATTTTTTTCAAGGCGCTCATCAAGCTCATTGACGATTTTTTCTGCCATTACTTCAGCATAATGATCTGTTGCAAGTTCATTATGGCTTTTGATTGCTTCTATAATAGTAGCCTTATCAATGTTCATATATGATACCTACTCTGCATCATTGCTCCCGCTGCGTACCTTCAACCCATATTCTCTTTCGATTTCCAGCGCAAGAGGCGTATCGTTGGTGAAGTATGTGTCTACACCCATGTCGATGGCTTTTTTGATCGAGTCCTCTGTATCGAGCGTCCACGCGCTGAACTTCTTACCCGCTTCATGAGCCGCCTTGCAGTTGCTTTCAGTGAGTATGCCCGTTTCAACCTCTGCTCTTACCGAGATGATATCCACATAAGGCTTGTCCAGCACATAATCGAAATCTCCCTGATTCCAGCAAACGAACAGCTTAGGCATGTCAGGATACTTTTTATCGAGTATCTCGAGCGTCTCCGCCTTCATCGACTGAACCGTTATGACATCGCTTAATCCGGACTCATCCACCAGCTGTTCAAAGGCCAGGAGACATTTATCGCTGTTGTCCTTGAGTTCGATTATGTAATTCACGTCCTTGCCATAGTGATCAAACACTTCGCTCAGACGGAGTATCTTGTTCCCCGCCTCAGTCTTGAGTCCGTCGACTGTCTCGGAGCTTATGTACTCATACATGCCGTTATATCCGGTCATGGTAACAGCATTGAGGTCGTGTGAAACGTAGAGCACACCGTCTGATGACATGACTACGTCCTGCTCAATGTTTATCGAACCGGCTTCGATCGCGGCATCGTAAGCCTTGAAAGAATGCTCCTCAGGGCCGGCTGATCCGCGGTGGGAGTACACATGTGAAGCTATCTTCTCGTCTTCTGTTTTCTTCTTAAGGGCAGCTTCCTCTTCCGCCTTTTTCTGCTCATCTTCCTGGGCAGCCTGCTCATCCTGCGTGGTCTCAGGCTTTGCGGCAGGTTTATCCGCTTTGCCCATATGAAGTATCCATGCCAGTGCGGCTACAACCAGCAACAGCATGATTATTATCAATGTTATAAGTGTTTTCTTATTTGCTCTTCTCTTTTCCATTACCCGGGATCCTATTCGACTTTCTGACCGGCGCTTTCATTTTTAGCCTGCTGCTCAGCCATATTTTCAAGGCAGACTTTCTTGAATTCTTTGAAAAACTTGTTTCCCTGTTTCTTTGTATTGCAGTCCGGATGCCATTGCACGCCATATATAGGCAGTGATATGTGCTGTATGGACTCGATGTGCTTGCTCTTTACGTCATATGATGTTGCGACCAGGCCTTCGCCCAGCTTCTTCACGCACTGGTGATGGAAGTGGTAGGTCTTGCGCTTTGATCCGTAGATGCTGTACATCCAGTAACCCTTGACGTTCTTTACCTTGCGGTAGCCCTTGTGCCACTTGATGTGCTGCTTTATCGTTCCGCCGAACGCGACATTGATGAGCTGGCATCCCCTGCACAGACCGAGTACCGGCTTGCCCGCTTCAGCAAATCTCTTCACCGCCTCAACCTGCATCCTGTCTTTCTTTATGCTGGTGCCGTACGTGTACTTGCTGCGTTTGGCGCCGTACATCCTCGGATCGATATTGTGACCGCCCGGAATAATGAGGCCGTCATATTTATCAGGATCGACCTTCTTCAGGCTGTATACGGTAGTGACCTTTACGCCTACCTTCTTGAACTCCTTGACGACACGCTTGTTGTCCTTGCGGTTATCTACCATAAGAAGGTGGACCTGTCTCGTCACAGGTGCCGCTTTCTGTTCAGCCGTGCTGCCTGTCCCTGCTGCCGCCGGTGCAGCGGAATCCTCCGCCATTACCATTAGCGGCATGCAGCCTATGAGCATGGCTGCGATTATTAATAATGCTGCGATCCTTCTCTTCATACCGTCCTTTTTGCGCTTCTTCCCTACGCCTTGTGATCTCTGAATGCTGTCACCGCTTCTCTCATGTCCAGCGGCTCGTAGCCCAGCTCTTTCCTGAGTCTGTTTATATCCATGTGGAACGGTCTGCCCTTCTCCGGATATGAATCATCATAATCTATCGGAGTCGGGTTGCCGTACACTTCGTTTACTATCTGCGCTACCTCGAGGTTGCTGTAAGCTTCAGGCATGCCGACATTAACGATTATATTGCTGTCAGCTTTGTAATTCTCATTGCCCAGCGCCAGTATGGTGAGCACTTCGACAAGATCCTTTACGTAGATGTACTGTTTCTTAAGCACACTTTTGCCCATCACCTTTATGGTACCGTGGTCGCGCGCTGTGTCGAGGAACACGTTCATCATGCCGCGGCGCTTCTCGCCCTCACCCAGCACCTGTGCTATGCGCGCAATGCCGTAGGTTATGTCGTGCTTCTCAGCGTATTCTCTGATGGTCCGCTCGCAGTTTGCCTTGGAATCGCCGTAGCATGACCGCCCTTTCAGCGGCGCATCCTCTGTCCACGGCATCTGACTGTCATCGTTGTAGACAGACATGGTCGACGCAAAAACTATGCGCTTTGCGTGGCATCTCCACATCGCCTGAACTATGCGGTCAGTCATCACCTCGTTGACCAGGAACTTCACCGGATCGTTCTCGGTGCCGCGCACGCCCGCAAGATGGATTATTATATCCGCTCCTTCGAGCGCGCTCACAAGGCCTTCAAACGAATAGCCCGTGCTGCGCCACTCACAGCGTTCGGAATCCTCATGGCCCGAAGCGTCTCTTGTGAGCGCAATAACGCTGACATCATCTCTCTTATTCAATACAGCAAGCAGCTCTGTACCTATAAAACCGCTCGCACCTGTTACTGCTATTTTCAATTTCTGTAGTTCTCGGGCTTTCTAATAAATTTCGCTTACATCATAGTATCTGTTTATTAACACATTGCTTTTTCCCGGCCTCACAAGGTATGACTCTACCACCGGCACGTATTCCTCATAATCGGCGTAATATTCCCTTTTGCCGGTATTCACGTACCTGAGACTGTAGCCTTTTTTGTTTGTATTTTTATATTTAGCTCTGACCTTGTATGAGCTCTTCCTTTTGCTCTTTCCGTTGAGCTTCATGACTTTTTTTGCGTCGTTTTCTGTTTTGTAATCATAGCACTCATAGTATATCTTGCCGTTCTTTATCGCGTAGTTGTACACAGAGTCAAGATGCTTTGCTTTTCCTCCGCTCTTCCTGACTCTGCAAAGAGGGCTACCTGTACCACCAGTACCCATATAATACAGATATTTCTTATGTATCTTCATTCCGAACAGAGCTCCGGTGATCTCATAGGTCTCTGAGTTGTCTACGATGCGCTGTACTTTATTTGTCTTAAGGTTAACGCGGTAGATGCCCGTAGGTACGGAGCAATATGCGTAGCTGCCGCTCACAAGAACATCGTTGTAGAGCGTCGTCTTCTTTGTGCCGCTGGCTCCGAACGATACGACCGTGAAGCTTGTGAACAGCATTACCGCCATCAGCAATACCGAAAGTGATCTTCTGTACCTTCTGAATAATTTCATTTTTTGATTCTCCTTTTTTAAATTAACTTTTTTATTTAACTTTGCAGACGAAGCATCTCTGCTTTCCTGTCTGATCCGGTGGAAGCTCATCGAGCCACTCTATAGTGATCTTAAACTCGTCCCCGTACAGCTTGGTGACCTCGGTAATGAAGCGGTCCTCGATCTCCTCTTTTGTCATCGACTCGTTGAACGGATCGGCAACAAGCTGGATCTTCATGTCGTGATATGTCTCTTCTATGAATCTGAACTGCGAGAGTCCGACCGTGTGGTTCGCGATCCTCATGAGCTGCAGAGCCGAGGAATCAGCACCGCCCTCATGCTTTACAAGGTCGTTTACACGTCCCTCGATGTCCGTAAAGTAGCGGATGCCGTCCTTTACGAAAGACTTTCCGAGGTCCATGGTCTCGTAGTTGATGAGCGGATATGTCTGCTTGTAGAGCGATGTAACGAGAATACGTCCGTCGTCTGCGAGCTCGTTCTTGTCGTTATAAACGTTGGCAACTGCGATGTCGTTCGCGACCAGCCTGTACGGCTTGCCCGGAATCTCATAGATGAAGCTTCCCATCTCGGATACTCCGTATGCATCGATAAGTCCGTCGCCGAGCGTCTTTGCAAGCATCCTGCGCGTAACGCCGTCTACCATCTCACTGATAGGTGCGTAGAATTTCGGCTTATGGATCTCAAGTCCGTGATCCTCAGCATACTGCACCATGCGCACCATTACGTTGCGGCGCAGGCAGATGAGGTCAGGCTTGTAATCATTGATGTCCGCGATCAGATCCGCAATTCCGTCTCCGACGATGTGATCCTCGCCTACTACCTTGCGGCGCATCAGACCGAACTTCTGGATGATGGAGTCTCTGTTCTTCTTACGCGGGCCCTTATGGCTCGTCGAGAACGAATACATTTTGCCGAACAACGGCTTGTATCCGGCTGCCTTGAGTGCTCTCGCCCAGTTGGCGTCGCTGCAGGCCTGCTCCTTCTGAGTGTAGAGCATCTTGAGAGGCGTGCCCGACGATCCGCTCGTGCTGAGTATGTTGATGTCGTCATGCTTCTCAGGATGATCGTCCCACTCCTTCTGCATCCACAGACGCAGCTCAGGCTTTGTGAGAGTAGGGAACTTCGCGAGATCCTCTGCCGAATGATAATCATCCGGAGTCGTTCTCGACTGCTCGAACTTCTCCCTGTACACAGGTATCTTATATGCCTTCTTCATCAGCCTGTGGATCCTGCGGTTCTGGTCGGCTTTGATCTTCTTCGGATCACCGTCGAGCGTTCTTCTGAGTGTCAGCAGGTACCAGACTGTATATACGTTTTTAAGCTTTTTCTGAATGCCCATTTTCTCCTCCAAGTCAGATAGTGCGGCCTGTTTTGCGGATGATGTATCCGCATTTTTCCATGTAGCCGTTGATCTTCAGAACTCTGTCGCCGTCGTTATAGTAGTAGCATACGTATTCCGCGCCTTCGGTATCGAAGTCAGCTTTCGAGAACTTTGTGTTAGGCTCCCTGCTCATGAATATGAGGCTGTACTCCTCGCGCGGCATGCTGTATTCGCCATCGAGCACCGATTCTCCCTCGAGCAGCTGTCTGAAGCATGCCTCGAGCAGGTCGGCTCCGCAGTAGTGTTTGATCAGATTCCACATGTGGCAGCCGTCAAGTCTAGGCGTTACCTCAAGGATTACCGGTTCTTTTCCGTCTTTGAGCTTTATCTGGAAGTAGCACGGACCGTTGTTTATGCCGATCTTAGCCGCAACTCTTGCTGCCAGATCCACCGTTTTAGCCTGTGCCTCTTCATCAGCGAATGACGACGGGACCCTATGCTCCTTTATTATGCCGCCCGGCAGCTCATCGAAAGCGTAGCGGTCGCTCACTAACGCGAATTTCATCTTTCCGTCCTGCATATATGCATTGACTGATACTTCAGGCCCGTCGATGAACTCCTCGATGATCACCTTGCCCTCGAAAGAGTAATCGAGAGACGCGGCAAAGCGTTCCCTGATATCTTCAGCCGATTCAACCTTAAAGCAGCCTCTCTGCCCCTGGGAATCGACAGGTTTCATCATGCCCGGAAAGCTGCTGTACTCAAGAGCCTCCTCAAGCGTGCTGCACACCCTGAACGCGGCATTGCCTTCAAAGCCTTCTCCCAGAGTCTCCCGCATCCTGCCTTTGGAATGGCATATCTCAGCCGCTTCCGCAGTAATGAAGTGAGGAAGACCCAGCTGCTCGCTCACCTTCATGACAGTAGGCATCGCGAGGTCCGAACCGACTGAATAGACGGCTGACACGCCGTACTTCTCAGCAAGCGCTTTTACTCCTTCTATGCTTTTTATGTCTACCTGCTCAAAGATGTCGAGATGAGGGATCCCGCAGTCCACTGTAGTGTAACTGCATCCGACTACCTCGTATCCGTGAGCCTTGCAGTATTCGATTGCATCAATCTGCGCATTGCCTGCGCCAAGTATAAGAATTCTTTTCTTCATTGACAGTTTAATTATCCCGTGGTGTAATAACAGATTTTTATGGGCCCGGATTCACCTTAACAAGGAAGTCCCTGACCGCGGCTTTTATCTTGCCTGCCGCCTTGCCGGCCTTCTTCATTATCGCTCTTATTCTGTTGGAGTTTTGCGATTTGCCCATAGTTATTTATATTTTACCATAATAAGCGCATTATTGCTAAACGTGCCGGTAAATAAAAACACATCCCCGCGTCTAACGCGGGGTTGTTCTTTATACGGGCATAGCCCTTACATTCCTCGCGTGACACGTGCAACGTGTAAGTCGGTCTGC
>ONRQ01000075.1 GCA_900320285.1 uncultured Eubacteriales bacterium | reverse complement strand
CACTTGCAAAACCTGTAAAGCAAGAAACGTTTGACATTGCCGATTCCTGCACAATGTATCTGGCATCCTTATTACACATCAGGATGCCGCTATTCTTGCTATGTCAAATTGACATTATCTTTCGTATGAATCTCGTTCGGATCTTGCTTTCTGCTTATCCAGCATTCTCTGGCCGAGTGCCTTGACGAGTTTCTCGCCCTGCTCTTCGGTGAGAGTGATGCCACGGCTCATGCGCTCATGGGTGGCGTTCCAGTCCCTTATGTCGATTTTCGGCTTACCGCCGTTCCATGCCACAAGGTTCACTTCCTTGGTCCACTTTTCTTCTCGATTGTCCATGACATCAATGACTCCGATATGTTCAACAATCTCAAATGTTATCTCACCGTTATTGTTTCTGTTGTTTCCTGTCATACATTTTCTCCTTTCTATCTTTCCCAAGCTTTGTGTTTCGGCTTCAGCATGTCCAGTTCTCCGTGTTCTCTGAAGCTGTAAACATGTGCCGATTCACCGGCAACTATGATATGATCCAGCATCTTTATGTTCAGAAGGTCTCCGCATTCCAGGAGTCTTTTTGTAACCTCCCTGTCCTCCTGGCTTGGCTGCAGACTCCCACTCGGATGATTATGGATCGCAATGAATGATGCAGCGTTACTCAGGATACTTGACTTGAAAACCTCTCGCGGACTGACCATTGAAGCATCGAGAGTTCCCATGCTGCAGATATTCAGGTTTATGATCTGTCCGTTTGTTTTGAGGTTCATGACCGCAAATACTTCCCTGTCATAGGTCGCCATATCTTTTGCTATTGCCTTGACTGCATCCTCCGGGCAGGATATTCTGCTCTCGCTGTATATGGATGGCTCCTTGACCATGCGGATATTCACGACCTGGATTTTCTCATCATTTCTTTTCCTGCCCATCAGACACCACCTCCAGATCTATTGAATAAACAGTCCCATCGGGTAACTGATCAACTAATCTTCTGAGTCCCTCGAGTCCCTGAACCTCAATAGCCACCGGTCTCATATGTCTCGGTTTGTACTCCGGTGCCTGTGGATCTATCATCATCTGCATTGCGTTTTACCTCCTTCTTCTCGGGCTTCTGATCTGCTCCGCCCATCAGAAATGCATATGTGCTGTGGCTCTTGATTGCCTTCTGTAGAGCAAGGATCCCGCCGAGTTCATCAGCAAGGCCACTGTCGTAAGCAACCTGCATATCGATAGCATTTACTTTCCTTTCGGTATCAAAGCCTTTCTTCCCCAGCTTGTCCAGCAGGGTTCTTATCGATTTCTCCATCATCTGCCTCCTCTGTGTTTTTCTTCTCCAGTATTTCTTTCATGCAGTACCCGCAAAACGGTGCAAGTTTGCTCCGGTATCTGCAGTTTTCAGGACACTTCCGCTTCGGATATTCCCATAGATAACCCATCGCTATGCTCTCATCAGGTCAATGCCATAGCCGGTGAAGGCATAACTGTGTGTATGATCAAATCTGCTGTCGTTGTACACACCGACCTTGATGACTCCTTCCTTCAGTAGTTTCTTCACGCTTGTTCGTACCATATGCACCGTCAGGAATGGCAGATATACCGTCATCCTTTTATATGAAGCTCTCATCCAGGGATATCCATCTATATATCTGACTGCATCGGCATCGGCCTGCAGTTCCCACAGCAGGGCTGCGATTACACCGGCATTGGTGCCGCACATCCTTGCGATTTCTGTGTTCAGTTTCTTTTCTTCATGAATCATTGTTCCTTCCTCCGTTGTTATCTGAAAGAGAAAAGGAGCGGCTGCTGTTAAGCATCCGCTCCCGGTGCCATTGAATTAATCAGTTATCAGGCAAATATTTCGGCATCCTCTTTGGCCTGTCTGCGCTTTCTGGCATACTCCCTGGCTACAAGGAACAGCATGCTGCCCATTGCAGCAGTAAAGAGTCCTCCGTACAGCCACAGCATTGTGTTATCGCCTGTCTTAGGAGGAACACTCTTTGCTGTCTTGGATACCTTTACAGTCTGACCCTCATCGTTCAGGTCCTTATGGTCAGCAACAACAGTCTTATCAGCCTTGGATACATCATCGCCCTTCTTGAACTCATTGAGTCTGTAGCAGTTCTCGAATGCAACGAGTTCCTTGCCGTCAAGGTTTGTTGTGTCGATGATGAAGCTGACCTTGGCTGTGCCGTCAGGTCTTGCCGGCTTGAATGGTTCACTCATAACTGTGACAGGCTTGCCGTGCTCAACAAGCGGATCACCACTGTCCTTTACCATCAGCGTTCCCTCGAATACATACCACTTGGAAGTATCGAGTCCAACATATGCAATGGTATCGATCAGCTGTGTATCCTTAGCTGCAGCAACAGTCTTGTCACCCTTGCCGTTAGCAAGAGAAGTTCCGATGGCAGGCTTCTGAACAGGTGTCTGAGCTACGTCCTTCTTCGGCTCAAGCTTGCCTGGTTCCTCAGGCTTCTCAGGGTTAGGATAAGTCACGTTCACGCACTCAGCAGTGTTCCAGTAACCATCCTTATCGTCGGTCTTGTTCTTCTGGTATGCCATGTTGGTGTCATGGTTCTTCTCATCAAGAGAGTCGGAATCCTTGGCATTGGCTGCGAGGTATGCCTTCGCTTCATCCTTTACAACAGCCGTGTAAGTGACGGTAGCCTTCTCTCCAACATTCAGAGTGATGTTAGCGACCTTGTCATCCTTGCCCTTGTTGTTCCAAGTTCCCTTGCCGGTGAACTTAACATCCTTCAGTACAGGAACTGTAAAGTACTCAGGATTCTGTGTGAACTGGTCAGTAACATCCATTGTGATCTCGATGTTACCGGTGTTCTCTACATGGACCTCGTATTCAACTTCATCCTGTGCAAAGAAGCCGTACTTGTCTCCGGCAGACGGAGCCTTGGTAGTACGGATCTTGTACATCTCGTACTTAGGATCCAGCTTTTCCCATGTTACAGTCTGACCT
>ONRQ01000037.1 GCA_900320285.1 uncultured Eubacteriales bacterium | reverse complement strand
GGAGTCTATTGGTTTAACCTTCACTGCGCACCCGCATAGCGGGTGGTTGATTGTCTCGGACGCTTTGCGCCCTCGACGGGGCTCATAGCCCCATAAATATAAGAGCGTCCTCGTTTAAGAGGACGCCCTTTCCTTTTGCTATTAAAGTCCGAGTTCTTCTATCTGTTTTTTTATTTCTATATCTCTTTCATCAAGCAACAGACCTTTGTTGTGCCTGAAATATTCATCACAGCCATAAATGCTGATGAATGAAACACTGTCGGGATCTGCCGTAAGCTCAGTTGCTGCCATCAGCATCTCTTTCCCTTCTCCCCAGCACCTGTCAGTGAATCTGAACATATTGTCCATTCTGCTCCTTGTATGCTCTGCCTTCTCATTATGAGCTGCAACAAGTTTTCCGTATGCATCGCGAATGGATCCATAAGATGACTCATAGTCCGGAGCATCTTTCACAAGATCTGTCATGTCATACAGACATGATACCGTTCTCAGCATGCGGTCTGACTCCTCACGCGTAAGCGAATGTGCCTTCAGTCCTGCTTCACGTCCTGATTCGATCCGGGCTATAAGCTGGTTCATATTGTCCGCCGGCTCCGGGTTTACGGACTCTGCCGCCTTATATTCTTTGATGCAAAGCTTCACGGATTCGAACAGACGGCGCTCTTCCATACGCTCATGCACATCGTCCTTCACATTGCTGAGCATGAGGCCTATAAGTGTATATACTTCATCGAATCCCGCGCCGGAAGCTCTTTCAGCCATTTCATCAGGGATCTCCCCTTCGAGTATCGCATCTACAGGGTATTTTTCTTTGTATTTGTTAAAAAGATCCAGATAGACTGCAAATTCCTTTGCTGTCTTCCTGTTCTGCAGGTATTGAACAATGAGATCCTCATCAGCCTCTATTCCGTTTTTCTCATAGAGCTGAAGCATCTTGCTGAGATCCTCCCAGCCTCTCGGGGTTACGATGGACTTGCCGCTGACAGTGGTCTCCACGTGATAGAAGTGGTTCCTCTTGCTCTGAAGGAACGACATGACCGCCGGGTGCATTTGTACTGCAGAAGCATACTCCTTCCACGCCTCAAAATCCGGTTCAACCTCTATCTTCTTAAGTCTGTCAAGCGTTACGATATCGAACTCCCTCGCCGAATCGTTATATTCAGAAGGATTGCCTGCCGTGACGACTATCCATCCTTCCGGCAGTCTGTGTCCGCCGAACACCTTGTACTGCAGGAACTGCATCATGAGCGGTGAAAGTGTCTCTGAAACGCAGTTGATCTCATCAAGGAATAGAATGCCCTGCCTGACGCCCGTCGTCTCCATAAGATCATATACTGACGCGATGATCTCACTCATAGTGTATTCGGTCACATCACATTCCTCTCCTCCATAAACCTTGCGGCTTATGAACGGGAGGCCGATCGCACTCTGGCGTGTGTGGTGTGTCATCGAATAGGAGATGAGTCCTATACCCAGCTCTGACGCAAGCTGCTCCATAATAGCAGTCTTTCCTATTCCCGGAGGACCTATCAGAAGCACCGGTCTCTGCTTTTCGACCGGTATTACATAGTTGCCCAGATCATCCTTTGTGAGATATGCCGTGATGGCATTTCTTATCTGTTCTTTTGCTTTGCTGATGTTCATATCGCTTTCCTTACTGAGTCGAAGCTAATCTTTCACGGCCCAATGTTATCATAATTCGTCCGGGCGCAGTACGACTTTCATTGCCCAGACCGGTACTTCCGGCACATTGTATCCGCTTTCCACGAATACGAAGGCTGTTTTGTAAGCCGGTTTTGACGGCGGATAGACGCCCAGACCATCGGTGAAATATATGAGGCCCTTCAGATCGCCGAACGCCCCTTCTTTCAGAAGCCTGTCGACATAGTCAAATACGGGTCTGAAATCCGTGCCTCCGAGTCCGCGGATCTCCTTGGTTTCGAGATATCTGTCAAAATCCTCTGAGGAAGTGATGACCTCATCGGACTGTATCTGTGCGTCACACTGAACGATGTGCACATTTATCCTGTTATGGAACGATTCGCGGCTTTTAAGTATGTTGTATGTCTTCTGAAGGAATGTCTGTACTTCTTCACCTGCTACCGATCCGGAAGTGTCTATCGCGATCACGAAATCTTTTATCCGGCTGTCCTCGCGGTATTCCAGCGGCTCTATAAGAGGCATCTTATGATAATGCTGAAGTCCGTAATTGTAGTAGATGTAATCAAATTCATCATCCGAGACTTTTACAGTTTCGTTGACGGCAGCGAACTTTCTGAGAAAACCGGTGTAATCATACCTCTCACGATTTACCGCCCTGAGGTTCTGCACCAGCGATGAAGCGAATTTGCCGCGCACCTTTGCGAACGTCTCGATCTCCATCTCGATCTGTCCGGCAATCTCCTTCCATTCGCTTTCAGTACTCATTTCATCTATCTCAGGCTGGGGTTCACCTGATAATACTGTCTGTACAGCAGGTGGCTGCACATCATCTGAATACCAGGCTGAATGCTCGTCAGACATAAAAAGCTGTTCCAGATTTTCTACTGTATCGACAGAGCCCAGCTCTCCTTTTCGCAGAGCACTGTATATCTTTTCGGCTGTCAGAAACCCGGTCTCTCTCCGTATCTTTCTCAGCGTGTCACGCCTGCGTCCGTCATCATCCGATCTTGTACACGGAAGGTCAAGCTCGCAAATGACCGACTCGCTTGCTATATCGCAGGCCAGATCCCAGAGCCTCCTGTCTGCGTCAGGACCAATGAAAGGATGGCAGAACACGCAGTGCAGCACCAGGTGCAGGTATATTCTCGTCAGTTTTTCTTTAGATTCGCGATATGTTCTGAGCACAGAAACCGGGTCATAGTAAAGGACGCGTCCGTCTGTAGAAAAGCTGCCGTGATAAACCTCTCTTTCATGAAATGTCAGAGCAACATCCATATATCTGAGATTTACAAGCAGCCTGCCCCTGGCTATCTCCAGGACGTCCGCGGCCAGTGCTTCCAGCTCTGTTTCATTTTTTCTGATGCCTGTATCTTCAGTCATCTCTCTTGTCTCCGAGAATCTTACGGAAGTACGCTGATGCCTTTGCCGCCAGAGTGTGATCTTCTCCGGATGATGTTACACCTACGACAAGAGGTCCCTTTTTTGCTATCCCCGGGAAATAGAAGTCGCATAATGATTTATCGCTTGCGGCATTCACCAGAATACCGCGGCGCCTGCACATACCTGCTATCCGCACATCCGTACCCGCATGCCCGGTCGAAGTTATCACAATGTCTGCGCCGTCGAGGTCTCTCTCATCGAATCTCCTGCGGTGCAGCGAGATACGCCCTTCTTCGTCCAATGCAACGATAGATGCATCAGCCTCGGGTGAGACGACTTTAATGTTGCCGGCAAAGTCGAGCATGGTTTTTATCCTGCCCGCGTTGACATGACCCGCACCTACAAAAAGCACATTCTTTTCTGAAAGATCCATGAACATAGGAAAATACAGACTCATTCGTAGTACCTCTTTTTCACGAAATGATTGAGTATGCCGCCCACTACTATTATAGCCAGCGCGATATATATCACCTGTAAGGCGGCATCCTGGGTATCTGCTATGGTGCCGCCTTCTTTGTTCAATTCTATCATAACAGCGCCATCCGGCAGACTGTCAGCCAGGAAAACGATGTTCCTGTCATACCACTTCTGCTTCTTCTTGCTGTAAGCTGCGCACGGCAGTTCCTTGTTGAATGCTTCGACAGAGACGCTGAAACTGCCGTATCCGTCTTTCTCATCCGCAGCAATCCATTCGCTGCTGTCAGCGGCAGCTGCCTGTTCTGCTGTACCCTGGAATACATATGCGTAACTGGTACTCGATATGGTTATGACAGCTTCCATCCTTCCGTCCTTATTAGTCAGGTCAGAGTGGATGATCTTGAAAAAGCGGGAGTCAGATATAACATCCGGCTCATAGTCGCCTTCCTGAACATCTTCAGGGTATACCGGAGTCATGCTGTACACCAGAGTTCCGTCCTGCAGGCTTCTGTCGCGTTCAGGTGCAGATCCACTTTCTTCTACGCCTATCCCTCTTGAAGAATCCTTCAGGACTACGGGTTCAGCAAAAACGTCCCACATGCCGGACGGCATGAGGATCACAACAGTCAGTATTAATGTTGCTGCGATTGCTGCTATGCGTTTCATCATTAAAGGTTCTTTTTGCGATATATAAACACTACTGAGATCGATCCGAGGATCACCAGCCATCCGATAAGCACCGCAAAGCCTGTCAGTTCCGGTGCCTCACCCATTGCTATGCTTCTGATCATGCCGCTAGCCTGCGAAAGCGGTATGATCTCGATGACCTGCCTGAAGCCGTCAGGTATTTCCTCAGTTGAAAAGAAGGTGTTGCAGAGGAAGGTCATCGGCATGATTATGTATGTGTTGAATCTCGGAGCATCCGAGTATGTTTTAGCTAAAAACGACAGAACAAGCGCCAGTGTTGCAAACACCATGCCATTAAGAAGCATTATAAGAAATGACAGACCGTTGAATACCAGCCCATGTCTTACAGGCGTCGTAAGAATCAGTATCACGCAGGCCGCGTACATTCCCCTGAGGCTTCCGCCGATTATCTGCCCGAGAATGAACTGCCACAGCGGAGTCGGCGATACCATCACCTGGTCAAGCGCTTTTTCATACAGCCTCTGTACGCTCATGTTCTGAGCTATCGCGCTGAAACTGCCCGTCATGGTGCACATTGCCACAAGGCCCGGTACGAGGAACTGTATATAAGGCTGCCCATGGGAAGTGACTCTGATCCCAAGGCCGAAGATTATCAGGTACATCAAAGGAGAGATCATCGCCGCGACGGTGATCTTATAGAAGTCTCGCCTGAACTCGACCCATTTTTCCCAGAGTACTGTAATTATGCCCATATCCTTCTGTCTGTTTACTGCAGTTTGCGTCCTGCAACATCTATAAATACATCTTCAAGCGTCGTCTGTCTGAGTACCGACCCTGATCCCGTGCTTTCGAGATAGCGGATCGCTTCTTCCCTTGTCGCAAAATGTGTGCTCTTAAGGTCTCCCTCTCCCGTCTCATCCACAGTGAATTCTCCCAGTTCCCTGATGAGCGCCTGCGGAGAATCAAGCTTTTGCAGTCTGCCGCGGTTTATCATGGCGACTCTGTCGCACAGTGCTTCTGCCTCTTCAATATAGTGAGTCGTAAGCAGTATGGTCATATCCCTGTTGTTGACCTGCTTGAGCAGATTCCACATCTGGCGTCTGGACAGCGCGTCCATGCCTGCTGTAGGCTCATCCAGAAGAAGTATCTCCGGCTCTATGAGAAGTGCACGGCATATCATGAGCTTGCGCTTCATTCCGCCTGAGAGATGCCTGACCGTCCTTCTGTGGTAATCAGAGAGCCCCGCAAATTCAAGCAACTGCTGCGAACGCTCTTTTATCTGTTTGCGTGGCATATAATAAAGGCGCCCCTGATATTCCATGACCTCATCCATAGTCATATCCTGGCGCATCGAGTATTCCTGCGTAATGACGGCAAGCTTACGTTTCTGCTCAGAAGCAGCTCTTGTCAGTTTAGTGCCGTCGATAAATATTTCGCCCGAACTCGGAAGCAGAACGGTAGACAGCATGCTGATCGTTGTAGTCTTTCCGGCTCCGTTCGGCCCGAGCAATCCAAAGAACTCTCCCGTTTTTATTTCAAAGGAGAGTCCGTCGACAGCGGTGAAATCACCGAATTTCTTTGTCAGTCCGCGCAGTTCTATCATTAAATGTTGCTTTCTTTTTTCTCTTTTGCGATTATCAGCGTGAAATAACCCGCGCCATCGGGTATCTCATCTACCGATCTGTAGAGCTTCTCGTTCTCCATGCTGCAGTTTTCTGCCGCTATCACATCATAGCCTGATGCCGAGAGCATCTTCTTTACCTCGGGCATCCTGCTTGCCGACTTCATGAGAACATAGTTGCCCGGCCATTCCAGAGTCCCCTCATGTGTATTATGAAGAGCAGGCATCACGTGAAGAGACTCGTTCCACTCTGTCAGTGAAGTGCCCAGTCTTGCCGCAGCCGCACAGAATGACGGAATGCCGCTGACCAGCTCCACACCGTAACCGTCTGCCTCAAGTATATGCTGTATGTAACTGAATGTGCAATAAATCGTCGAATCACCCAGTGTAAGATACACAACATTGCGGCCGGTATCGAGATAGCTCTCAAGCAAAGCCGCCGCTTCAGCATGACTCTTTCTGATCACGGCTCTGTCCTTCACCATAGGCATGTAAACAGGAATAAGCTCCTTATCAGCCAGCTCAGGTACTGCCTGTACAGCTATCTTATATGCGACAGAATCCTGAGGGACTTTTCCCGGCACCGCGATAACGTCATTCTCACGGATCAGCCTGCAAGCCTTCAGCGTCATCAGCTCCGGGTCTCCCGGGCCTACGCCTACACCATATGCAATGCCTTTCTGTTTTTTATCATCCATGTATGTCTCTCCTGTCTCAGCTTATCTATCCTTCATTATCTGAGAGTTCTTTACTTGCCTGCATAAGCCTGTCTGCCAGAGATGTCAGCATGGCTTCTTCAGATACCCACACTTTCATCCCATGTTTTTCTGCTTCTGAAGCGGTCATAGCCCCTATGCATATCGCCTTTACCATGGAGTGGTCCATGTCAGGATAGGCATTGACAAATCCTCTTACCCCTGAAGCACTTGTGAAGAGTGCAAAGGTCTCAGGATCAGCGAGTTCCTTCGCCGCATCAAACCATTCCGCTGCACGATATACAGTATCGTATGTAGCTATGTCATCAATAATGATGTCATTTACTTTTGAGAGTTCCTCGTTGAGAGCCTTGTTTCCTATACTTGCCCTTGGTATGAGTATGCGGTCCCCCGGCTCAAGCAATCTGCTGAGCTCCGCTCCCAGAGTTCGGCCGTCAAATTTTGATGGGATCATGTCTGCGAGAAGGCCTCTTTTTGCAAGCTCTGTCTCTGTGCCTTTGCCGATCGCAGCTATTCTGCATCCTGCAAGGGCTCTTACATCCGCGGTCTTCATCAGTTCATCGAAAAACACTCTGACACCGCTCGGGCTTGTGAGTACGATCCACTTATAGCCACCCTCTTTCAGCAGACTGATCGCATCTCTCAGCCTGTCGTTATCGGGGATAGGTTCTATACCTATTACAGGGACTTCTATCACCTCGGCTCCTTTTTTGCGGAGCATCGAGGCAAGTCCTGAAGACAATTCCTTAGGTCTTGTGACTACAGCTCTGACACCGTTCAGCGGCAAGCTGTCCCGCCATTTTAGCCTCTCTGCCAGTCCTGCTGTATGTCCTATAACTATAACAGCAGGTGCTTCCGCATGATTTGCCTCAGCAATCTCCACAAGGTGAACGAGGTCCGTAGTCAGAACTCTCTGGGATGAGGTCGTTCCCTTCTCTACTATAGCTGCAGGTGTATCTCCTGCCATTCCCGCTTCAAGAAGCCCGTTCACTATTATTTCTTTTGTGGACATTCCCATAAGAAATACGAGCGTATTGCCTGTCTCTGCCAGAGCTTTGAAGTTTACATCAAGGCAGCCGTTACTTTTTCTGTGTCCGGTTATTACTGATACTCCCCTGCAGTAGTCCCTGTGGGTCACCGGTATGCCTGCGTATGCAGGAGCTGCGAAAGCGCTCGTTACACCCGGTACTATTTCAAAATCGATACCGTTTTTCACCAGCAGTTCGAGCTCTTCTCCGCCGCGTCCGAAGAGAAATGGATCTCCGCCCTTGAGTCTGACGACTTTTTTCCCTTCGAGTGCTTTTTCAAGCAGAAGAGCGTTTATCTCGTCCTGCTTCATTGTATGATTCCCGGCACGTTTACCAACGTATATCAGCTCAGCCCCTTCAGGTAAAAGCGACATCATTCCGCCTCTGACCAGAGCATCATAGACAACCACGTCAGCATCAGCAAGAACGTCTCTGCCTTTCAGCGTAATGAGTGACATCTCTCCCGGACCTGCTCCGACGAGCCACACCTTGCCCTTTTTTATGTTAACGCATTCATTCTTATTGTTCATTTTTCATCATCCTGTACGCCAGCTCTCTCCCGAGCGCTTCAGCATCTGATGCAGGACCGCAGATACTGTTTCTCACAACGGTTTTTCTCTCCGTATCATATCTGAGTCCCATGATCATCATCTTATCGCCGTCGATTTGTGCAAAGGCGGTATCCGGCGATCCGCAGTCAGCTCCTATCGCTTTTACATATGCACGCTCCGCAAGCCCGCATTTCCTGGCGTTATTATCGTTTATTTTCGCTATAAGGTCAGCATCAGCATCTGCCCTTGTCTGGATTCCCAGTATTCCCTGGCAGGCCGCCGGTATCATCTCTTCAGGACTGAAATACCTGCTTATCCTGTCCTCAAGGCCGAGCCTCTTAAGGCCGGCGGCAGCAAGCACAAGCGCCGAATACTGCCCTTCATCAAGCTTCCTGAGTCTCGTCTCCACATTGCCTCTTATTGGCGCGGTAGTAACTCCGGGTATCAGCTCTTTTATCTGAAGTGAACGTCTCAGACTTGAAGTACCGACCGGAAGAGACACGTCTATCTCTGTCTTTCCGGCAGGAAGCACCAGCACATCCCGTGGATCCTCCCTGTGTGAAAATGCTGAAAGCGGAAGTTCTTCAGGAATGACCCCCGGGAGGTCCTTGAGGCTATGCACAGTGATATCCACTTCTCCGGCTCTCAGTGCCTCATCAAGTTCCTTCACAAAAAGGCCTTTTCCCCCGATCTGATCAAGCGTCTTATCGAGTATCTTATCGCCGGTAGTCTTCATGGTGATCAGCTCCACCCTGACGTCCGGACAGGATTCTTCTATCTGCCGCATCACTATCTCAGACTGGAGTACGGCAAGTCTGCTGGCTCTGCTTCCGATCCTTACTATTCTTTTAAATGCTTTATCTTTCGTCATCTTTACTGACTATCCTATCCGGCCCTCTTTGATATATCCGGCAAGTTCTTCCGCGAAATATGTCTCATAGATCTGTGCTCCGGCACGGTATGCTCCCACTGCCATCTCACATATGATCGATGCTTCATCTATCCATCCTTTTGCAGCAGCAGCTTTCACCATGGCATATTCGCCGCTTACGCTGTAAGATGCCACAGGAACATTAACTGCATCTCTTATTTCACGGATCATGTCGAGGTATGCCATCGACGGTTTTACCATGATGATGTCTGCACCTTCTTCAACGTCGAGCAGAGCTTCCTTTATTCCCTCTCTTCTGTTGTGGAAGTCCATCTGATAACTCTTTCTGTCACCAAACGCAGGAGCTGAGCCGGCTGCCTCACGGAAAGGTCCATAAAACGACGATGCGTATTTGACGGCATACGACATAATCGGTGTGTTGGAGAATCCCGCTGCGTCAAGAGACTCTCTTATGGCTCTGACCCTGCCGTCCATCATATCCGAAGGAGCAACCATGTCCGAGCCTGCCCTGACCTGTGAAACTGCCACCTTCTGCAGCAGCTCAAGCGTACTGTCATTGTCCACATCATAGTGACCGCAGCACTCATGCAGCATGCCGCAATGGCCGTGCGATGTGTACTCACACATGCATACATCTGTTATGACGTACATCTCAGGATAGTGCTCCTTTATGTGAGAAACCGCTCTCTGGATGATGCCGTCCTCTGCATATGCCTGAGTGCCAAGCTCGTCCTTGTGCTCCGGTATACCGAAAAGCATGATGCTGCTGACACCGGCATTCAGCAGTTGTTCTATCTTTTTGTCTGTCATGTCGACAGTGTATCTGTTCTGTCCCGGAAGAGCCTCTATCTCTTCTACCCTGCCGCTTCCGTCAGTCACGAACATAGGATAAATAAGCGACGACGCATCCACCCTTGTTTCTCTTACCATTTTGCGCAGCCCCGGCGTGGAACGAAGCCTGCGCGGTCTTTCAGTCATTTGCATTTTCTGATCCTCTCTAAATATCTATAGATTTCCGGTTATTTTTCGTCCCTTACCTTTAATCTCTTTATCACTGCATCATAATTCTCTGCCCTGTGCGGGAAAGTGCAGTTTATGCAGACCTTTATCATCCTGCCGTCCTTTTCCCTGAAAACAGGATTTCCCGGACAGTTTTCCAGGTGATACAGCGGGCAGTAACAGAAGAGACAGTTCATCTCTTCTATGCCCTCATGGCAGGGATAAAACCTGCAGTCCCTGTTCGCAAAGAATCTATCTGAATTATCCATCTTGTCTATTCCCTCTGTATTTTTTCATAGCTTCTGCAAATCTCCCAATCAGTTCAGGACATGAAGGATACCATAGATGCGGATACCCCCAGATATGATCGCTGCCTGCATGTATGCATTCCCATGATCTTCCGCTGCCCGGCTTTTCGGCGATCGCGTCAGCTCCGTTATTGCTGCTGTCGTAGTAATGGAATTCGTGGGCTTTTATGCTCAGTCCGCTGAGCAGTGTATCCTCTGTGGTTCCGCTTACTTCTGCATAGCCGAATCTCGAGAGTTTTCCGGTCCACGAGGATTTGCCCTTTATGGCTCCTGCCATACTGAAGACCTTGCCGTCCTTGTCCTCAAGCTCTTCGAGCAGATACATGAAGCCGCCGCATTCTGCCAGACTCGGCATGCCTGCCTCAATTGCGTCTCTTATGGATCCGGTCATTGTGGTATTGGAGCTCAGCTCTGCCGCATACAGTTCCGGATAGCCGCCTCCCAGCAACAGTCCGTCAGCCTCTTCAGGAACACAACTGTCATGCAGCGGGGAAAACTCCTTGATCCTGATTCCGGCACTTTTCAGCATCCTGAGGTTCTCCTCATAGTAGAAGCAGAAAGCTTCATCTCTTGCCACAGCCAGACACGGCCCGTTCTTTTCGCCGGAATCTTTCTGTCCTGGAGCACCTTCCTTAAATCCGGGTGCTTCGTGCATTATCTCGGCAAGAGCGTCCATGTCCAGACTCTCTTCTATAAGGTCTGCAGCATGAGCCAGCTGATCTTTCAGTCCGGCTATATCACCCGGCATAAGAAGCCCTAGGTGCCTGCTTTCAAGATTTATGTCTTTGCTTGAAGGTATTCCTCCCAGCAGTCTGACTTCGCTTCCTCTTTCAGCAGATATCTTACTGAGCACCTCACTCAATAACGGTTCTGTCTGTTTGAAATACCCTTTGGATATCCTGTTAAGTACGATGCCTTTTATGAGAGAGTGACTGTCGTCAAGGAGTATACCTTTTATGACCGACAACATTGTCTGTCCCATGCCTTTAACATCGACAACAAGTATTACCGGTGATGAAGCAGCTGATGCAACGTCGTAGCATGAGCCTTTGCCCTGCATTCCGGTGACTCCATCGTAAATGCCCATCACGCCCTCGATCACTGCAGCTTCCGAGCCGCAGCCTGCAAGAGTCTGTCTTATCTCGTCTTCTGTTGAGAAGAAGGTGTCGAGGTTTCCTCCAGGTATGCCGAGCACGCTCCTGTGGAACATCGGGTCAATGTAATCCGGACCGCATTTATATGCTCTTACATCTGTACCCCTGCGTTTCAGCGCTTCAAGAATGCCGCATGTTATCAAAGTTTTGCCGCTGCCGCTCTTAGGCGCAGCTATCATAACGCGCGGCAGTTTCATAGTTTCCCTCCGAGCGTGAATGAAGCTATCATTACGGGGTTTTCAGCATTCATGAGGTGATAATTGCCCAGCTCTCTTGCCCTGCTGACCGATACCTGCTCAATTGACAGGTCACTTATAGCGAAGTTCTTCAGTACAGCATGGATCTCTGCCATGGTCTCGAGGCTCACTGCGTTTATGACGACACGCACACTGCTGCTCATATCACTCAGTGCGTTGAGTATCTCTTTCAGTTCTCCTGAGCTGCCGCCGATAAATGCATGTGTCGGAGGCTCGAGTCCGGCAAGGGCTTCAGGAGCCGTTCCATGTATTATCTGTATATTTGGGAGGCCGAATTTTGCAGCATTCTGCTCAATAAGACCGCAGGCCTCCTCTTTTTTCTCTATTGCATATACTCTGATACTGCTGCTCTGAGCAGCGATCTCGCATGCCACTGAACCTGTACCACTTCCGATGTCGTAAACTGATGCGCCTTCTGTAAGCCTGAGTTTCATAACGCTGAGATGCCTGATGTTCTCCTTTGTCATAGGCACCTTGCCCCTGATCATTTCATCATCGCTTATCAGAGGAAGTATTTTCTTTTCTTCAGGCCTGCTGTTTATCACTATTGCTGTATAGAGGCCGGGCTCAGTGACTTTGCCGCAGTCCTCAGCACGTATCACTCCGACTATTTCTTCAGGATACGACAGCTGATAACCCAGTATGATGCTTACTCCGCTGAGGCCATTTGCATTAAGCAGATCTCCAATCAGCTTTACATCATCCGCGCCTGAGAGCAGCACGAATGTTTTTGCGTTGTATCTGACTGAGCTAAGCAGCTCTGCCGCTGCTTTGTTATCGCCGGAGCAGCCATGTATGCTTACCAGTTTAGCGTCCTGGTAGCTCACTCCGGCTTTTGCGGCCAGATAAGCGAATGAAGATATGCCAGGGTGGATCCTGATGTCGCATTCTGTCTCGGATTCGCATGCCCATTCTCTGAGTGCCGGAGCCAGTTTTTCGGCTCCGCTGTAGAACCCGGTATCTCCCGAGAACAATACTGCAGCTCTTGCAGGAATCTCCTTTTCGAGAACAGGGATAATGTCATCAGCTTTATAGTATGGATATACCTTGCGGCCTTCATAGCCTTTTATCATGCGCGAAGCTCCGAACAGTATATCTGCCATATCGATTGCTTCAGCCGCATCAGCTGTAAGAAGGCCTCTTCCTCCCGGCCCGATACCCACAAGGTCGATCGTCATGCGGTTCCGTATGCCAAAATACTTCGCCAGCGCCTCACCAACCGACAAGCCGGTCTCTTCCGCCGGACGCCCTATTATATACACGGGGATGCCCGCTTTTACGGCTGCTCTTATCTTGTCCGGTGCGCCCCCGGCTGATCCGCTGGATTTAGTCACGAGCGTCTTTATGTTGAATTGGCGTATTATCGCCAGATCGGTCTCCATGCTGAACGGTCCCTGCATCGCGATTATTTGCTTGCCGCTGAGGCCTGCTTCCTCACAAAGTGAAATGCTTTCATGTGAAGGTAGTACCCTGGCATAAAGCCTTCCGCGGAGATCTTCGTCAGATGCATAAATGCCGAGTTCCTTACTGCCTGTTGTAAGGAGAATATTGCCTTCGGCCTCTGCAAGTGCCTTCGCGCAATCTTCAGCACTTTTGAAGTCATGTATATCTGCATCAGAAGGGAACAGATCGCTGTCTGTATCTCTCAGAATCCTTACGTATTCCTTATCTGCTGCCAGGCATGCAGTAAGTATGTTGTGTGAGACATCTGCAGCATAAGGATGAGTGGCATCAAAGACCTTATCCGCCTCAGACTTCATCAGATCGTACATCTGCAGAGCAGTCATGCGGCCCGTTCTCACATCGGCCAGTTCGCTTGGCTCCATGACAAGCTCGCCGTATTCGGTAGCCACACATACGATGTGTGCTATGCCGGATGCGGTCAGCTTTTCAGAGAGCAGTCTGCCTTCTGTTGTACCTGAAAAAATCAACGGTTTCTTCATAATCTATAACCTCTCGGTGTGATAAGTCTGTCACCTATGATACGGCTTTGTGAATTGCCTATGAATACTGTCGTGAACATATCCACTTCAGTATCTCTTAATTCTGCCAATGTGCATGTATGGAATTCTTCTCCATCCCTGCCGATGCTGCGGACATAGCCGCAGGCTCTTTAAGGTTCCTCTGTTTCAAGGAGGATATCACATGCCCTTTGCAGATAATCATGTCTTTTTTTGCTTGATGGATTATAGATAGCGATGGCAAAGTCGCCCTCTGCAGCTGCTCTCAGCCTCTTTTCGATGAGCTCCCACGGAGTGAGCAGATCGGAAAGACTTATTACGCAAAAGTCGTGATTAAGCGGAGCTCCGAGGACTGCTGCTCCACTCGAAGCTGCGGTGATCCCGGGGATCACATCTATGACCACATCCGCGGCTTCACTGCCAAGCTCTTCTTTTATCTCAAACATGAGCGATGCCATGCCGTATATACCTGCATCTCCGCTGCATACCATGGCTACACTTTTGCCTTTAGCTGCCTCTGCGAATGCAAGCCTGCAGCGCTCCGTCTCCTGTTTCATCGGAGTGGAAAGCAGCTCCTTGTCTTTGAACCTATCTCCAAGCAGATCCAGATATACTGTATATCCGACAATAACGTCGGCGGCATCCAGCGCCTTAAGTGCCTGCATAGTCATCATGGATTCCATGCCGGGACCCATGCCGACAACTGCTATACGACCTTTACAGCTGTTTTTCATTTCCATAGTTTTCGTTTATTTCCTCTCCGCCACAGCAATGGTCATCCCATCGCGGGCAGTCTTACTGACTCTGATCTGTGAGCCCTTTCCTGCGGCAAGAACCGCTGCGCGCTCGCATACATTATCTACGCCTACTTTTTCCAGGACTGTATCGGAATGGCTGAAGTCTCCCTCTGTCCTTGCCAGCAGTCCGGCTTCAAAGGTGATCAGAGGCATGCGCCATGCCTGCGACAGACGTTTAAGTCCCTCTTCGTCTTTCTTTACATCTATCGTCGCGATGCAGCCTGCTTCGCTGATATCAATTCCATTCTCATGCAGCACCTCTTCTGCAAATACCCTTAGATCCTCGAATGCTTTCCCCTTGCGGCATCCCATGCCTATCGCGTATCTCTTAGGGCAAAGTACGATCTTCGCCGGGTCCTTCAGTCCTTCTGCGGCCTCTTCGTCTGCGATCAGCACATCTACCGGCTCTTTCGGAGGGTAATCCTTGATGCAGATGGTCACAGGCTTTCCTTCAAGCGCGGAAGATGATACCTTTGCTATACCATCGCGGTTGGCTATTCTAAGCTCATTCTCCTTTGCGAAGAGATCGACAGAGAATGTCCCGCTGACATCAGTAGCCGTCGTTATGACAGGCTGGGCTTCTATGGCTTCAGCAATTTCAATTGCAAGGCTGTTGGCACCTCCTACATGTCCGGAGAGAAGTGGAATGACAAAACTGCCGTTTTCATCCATAACTATGACCGGAGGATCCTTTAGTTTGTCACGCACATACGGAGCAATAGCTCTTACAGCTATTCCTGTCGCGCCGATAAACACAAGAGCCTCACTATCTGCGAAGGCATCACCGCACACAAAGGCAAGCGGTACTCCTTTTGGCACTATCACTGCATCATGTTCAGCAAGCCCTGCCTTCAGTCTTTCAGCTAACGCTTTTCCTTTATCTGTAAAGTAAAGAATCTTTATCCTCATAGCCTACCTTTTCGCCTTACGGAACTCCGTCGAGAATGTTTCATCGTATAATTTTGACTTCTCATATCCTGATCTGCCGATCGCATCACCCACAAGAATGAGTGCTGTCTTTGTGATGCCGTGTTCCGCAGCCACTGCAGCCAGATCAGCTACCTTGCAATAGTAATACTCTTCATCAGGCCACGTAGCTTTATATATAATGGCAGCCGGTGTATCTTCTTTGTACCCTCCGGCGATCAGCTTTCTACTGAGTTCTTCGAGCATGCCTGTGCTGAGGTAAATGGCCATGGTCGCATCGTGTGCAGCCCAGCTCTCAATGCTCTCCTTTTCAGGTACAGCCGTGCGTCCTGCCATGCGTGTTATCACCAGGGACTGTGAAAGTCCCGGCAGTGTATACTCGAGATCCATAGACGCGGCAGCTCCGAAAGCAGCAGACACGCCCGGACACGATTCATATGTTATCCTGAGCTCGTCAAGAGCATCCATCTGCTCGCGTACAGCACCGTAAAGACTTGGGTCTCCTGTATGGAGTCTGACCACTGTCTTGTTATCTGCAGCTGCACTCTTCATTACATCGAGCACCTCTCCGAGCGTCATATAAGCGCTGTTATGTATTTCAGCGCCTTCGCGCGCATAGTTCAGAAGCTCCGGATTCACGAGTGAGCCAGCGTAAATGATGACGTCCGCATCAGCTATGAGCTTCGCGCCTCTTACCGTTATGAGGTCGGCTGCTCCCGGTCCCGCACCTACGAAATAAACCTGTTTTTTATCCATTCCACTGCTCCCTGTTATCCCTTATCATCGCTTCGGCTCCGTCAGAAGCCGAGATGAGTCCATTTTCCTTTGTGTACATGATGCATTCTATATTCAGTCCGCCTCCCGAGCGTCTGTTGAGGCAGTCTAGTATGCCGTCCATAAGTCTCGAAGCTGTGCGTTCTGCAAGTACGCTATCCGCCTCTCTGAGCCTTGCAAATGCTTCCTCGGTAGTCAGACAGTCAAGTATTCCGAGTATGAGCTCCGTGTCTGCACCCTCTTTCGCTGCAGCCGCCGCGATTATCTCCATGCGGCAGTCAGCTTCACGTGAGTGAGTGTTCATGATGCCGCCTGCTACCTTTACCAGCTTACCTGCATGACCCGTCAACAGCATGCCCTCAAATCCAAGGTCTTTTATCATGTCGACAGTCAGCCCGATATAATTGCTGCACTTAACGCTTCGGTCAAGATCCATGCCATAGTTTTCTTTCATGAAATCCAATCCGTAATTCCCGGGAGATGTAAAGGCAACTTTACATCCTTCAGCCTTCTGCTGCCGAAGCTCGACTTTTATGGTATCGAGTATTGCCTGCTCGCTCATAGGTTCAACAACGCCTGAGGTTCCTATGATGGATATGCCTCCCTCGATGCCGAGTCTCGGGTTGAATGTACGGGCAGCTATCTCTTCACCGCCCGGAACTGAGATGATCACATCAAAACCGCCATCGTAGCCGTACACTTCTGCAACTTCCGCGACTTCCTGTTTTATCATTGAGCGTGGTACTGAATTGATCGCGGCTTCTCCAACAGGCTGGTCGAGTCCCGGCCGGGTCACCCTGCCGACACCCTCGCCTCCATCCAGGTTTATTATTTTGGCATCTGAGAGCTTTACTTCGGCGTAAATGAGGGCTCCTGTAGTGACATCAGGATCATCACCGCCGTCCTTTCTGACAGCGCATTTCACACTGTCCGGTTCCCTCTGTATATCAAGAATCTGCGCATCAAAAGCGTCACCTTTCGGTGTGATTATCGAGATATTCGTTTTCTCTTTCCCGGTCAGGAGCATCCATGCGGCCGCCTTTGCAGCGGCAGCAGCGCAGCTCCCGGTCGTGAATCCGCTTCTGAGCTTTTTATCCATTATTTCTATTCCATCGTATACAACAGAGCATTCACAATAGCTGCTGCGACATTGCTGCCGCCCTTGCGGCCGCGGTTGACTATATGCGGTATATCAGTATCAAGAATCAGTTCCTTTGCCTCTACCACATTGACGAACCCTACCGGAACACCTATGACAAAGTCAGGTACAAAGATTCCTTCATCGTACATTTCCCTGAGTGTTATAAGCGCTGTCGGAGCATTGCCTACTGCGAAGATGGTCTTTCTTCCCGACGCTTTTGCATCACGCGCAGCATGCTCCATGCTCACTGAAGCCCTGGTGATGCCTCGCTCTTTAGCCTCCGCAGCAACACTTTCATCCGCCATGTAGCAGCGTGCATTTCCGCCATAAACAGCCAGGCGCTTCTTGTTTATTCCGGTCAGTGCCATATTGGTATCTGTTACGATATCCGCACCTGCGCGTATCAGCTCTTTCGCGATCCGCACCACATCATGTGAGAAGCAGAGTGTATGAGCGTAATCGAAATCAGCCGAGGTGTGTATTGCCCTCCTGATAACCGGATCTTTTTCGGCATCGAGCGCTATTCCCCTGTCTGCAAGCTCTTTTGCTATTATTTCAAAGCTTCTGGCTTCTATATCACCAGGTTTTACATGTTCTATCATGATTGTTTTCTTTGTTTGTAATTTGCTCAAAGGACTTTACCGAGAATGTTTATCAGTTCTTCGTTATCATTATGGTTCCGGACCGCTATTCTGAAGTAACTATCATCGAGCCCGCTGAAATT